>CAYYZO010000042.1:0-35203 GCA_964476185.1 uncultured Myxococcales bacterium | reverse complement strand
GTAGGTGCCGCGCGACAGGTACTCCTTGATGATGTCGTTCTGGATCGTGCCCTGCAGCACGGCGGGCTTGACGCCCTGGCGTTCGGCGACGGCGATGTAGAGCGAGAGCAGCCAGGCGCCGGTCGCGTTGATCGTCATCGACGTGTTCATGCGGTCGAGGGGGATGCCCTCGAACAGCGTTTGCATGTCGCCGATGTTCGAGATCGGCACGCCGACCTTGCCGACCTCGCCGCGGGCCAGGGGATGGTCGCTGTCGTAGCCGGTCTGGGTCGGCAGGTCGAAGGCCACGCTGAGGCCCGTCTGGCCCTTGGCGAGGTTCGTGCGATAGAGCTCGTTCGAAACCTTCGCCGAGCTGTAGCCGGAGTACGTACGGATGATCCAGGGTTGGTCGCGCTTTTCCATGGCCGGTGACAAATAGCAGAGAGTGGCAGTGGCACAATGGCAGAGCGGGGTCGCCGCCGGCCGCCCGGACGATGCCCGAGGCGCGCTTCGACGAGCGGGCGACAAGGCCGCCTACGCGCTGCTGCGCGGCGTGTGGGCCGCGCTTTCGACGGCGGGCCTGCCGGCGGCCCGGCGCGCGCTCGAGGTCGTCGGCTCGTCCTTCGCCCGATTCGACGCGCGGCACCGCAGGGTCGTCGAGGAGAACCTCGAGATCGCGTTTCCGGCGATGGACCGGGTCGTGCGCGACGAGGTCGCGGCGGCGTCGTTCAGCAACTGGGGCCGCATCGGGGCCGAGCTCGTGCACTGCGACGCGATCGTCGCCGGCGCCCGGGAAGGGGGAGCCTGGAAAGCGCTTGCCGCCGCCGTCGCCGAGGGGCGCTCCGAAGGCCGCGGCCTGCTGCTGCTGACGGCCCACATCGGCAACTTCGAACTGCTCGCCAGGATCTTCGCGACCGCGGTCACGCCGGTGGCGGTGTTCCACCGGCCGCTCGGGATCGCCGAGATCGACGCGTTTCTCGTCGGTGAGCGGCGTCGGTTCGGGGTCGCCACGCTCGGCCGCGGCGCGGCCGTCCGCGAGGCGATGCGGATCCTGGCCGCCGGCGGCTGCGTCGCGATCCCGCTGGACCAGAACCAGCGCGAGGGGCACGGGATCTTCGTCGACGTGCTCGGCCACCCGGCCTGCACGTCGACCGTGCTGGCCCGGCTGAGCCTGGCGAGCGGCGCTCCGGTGCTCCCGGTCTTCGCCGTCTGGGGCAGGGAGGGGACGACCCCTGTGATCGGGGAGCTGCGCCGACCCCCGGCGGTGCGGCCGACCCCCGCCGAACGGGAGGCCTGCATCCGCCGGATGACCGAGGACTACGCCGGCGAGGTCGATCGGGTGGTGCGGCGGTTTCCCCACCAGTGGAACTGGGCGCACCGCCGATGGAAGACCCGCCCGGCCCCGGGGGGTGGACGAACCGAAGAATAAGCCGATCTGCACGACGCCGCCGAGAATCATTGTCCCGACTCATTCCCAAGCGTAAGATTCGGGGTCCTTCCGCAACCGGAACGGCCGGGACCAAAGGCGGAGACCAGGGCAAGGAGTTTGTCAGGATGTCTGAAGCCTCGAGCGCACCGCCGAAGGCCGTCGAAACCGTCGATCGCGTCGTCATCCGCTTCGCCGGAGACTCGGGCGACGGCATGCAGGTGACCGGAACGAAGTTCAGCACCGAGTCTGCGCTCGCGGGCAACGATATCGCGACTCTTCCGGACTTCCCGGCCGAGATCCGGGCACCTGCCGGCACTCTGGCCGGCGTCAGCGGCTTCCAGCTCCACTTCTCGAGCCGAAGGGTGTTCACGCCGGGCGACCAGCCGGACGTGCTCGTCGCGATGAACCCGGCGGCGCTCAAGGTGAACGTCGGCGACCTGCGCGACGGAGGAACGCTGATCCTCGACGGCGACGCGTTCACCAAGTCGAACCTCAGCAAGGCCGGCTACGGCGACCACCCGGGGAAGACCGCTGAACTCACGCGCTGGCGCGTCGTCGAGATCCCGATGACGAAGCTGACGATGCAGGCGGTTTCCGACATGGACCTGCCGCAGCGCTCGGTGGTCCGCTGCCGCAACTTCTTCGCGCTCGGGCTCTGCAGCTGGCTCTACCAGCGGCCGACCGAGGAGACGCTGCGCTGGATCGCCGCGCGCTTCCGCAAGAACCCGGCGCTCGTCGAGGCGAACACCCGCGTGTTCAAGGCCGGGTGGAACTTCGGCGAGACGACCGAGCTGTTCGGGACCCGCTACGAAGTCGGCCCCGCGCGCATTTCGCCGGGCCTGTACACGAGCATCACCGGGAACCAGGCGACGGCGTGGGGACTGATGACGGCGGCGGCGCGCCAGGGGTTGCAGCTGTTCTACGGCTCGTACCCGATCACGCCGGCCAGCGACATCCTTCACGAACTCGCGGCGCAGAAGCACTTCGGCATCGTCACGTTCCAGGCGGAGGACGAGATCGCCGCGGTCGGCGCGGCGATCGGCGCTGCGTTCGGCGGCGCCCTCGGCGTCACGGCGTCGAGCGGTCCCGGGATCGCGCTGAAGACGGAGGCGATCGGGCTGGCGGTGATGACGGAACTCCCGCTCGTCATCGTCAACGTGCAGCGCGGCGGGCCGAGCACGGGACTTCCGACCAAGACCGAGCAGGCGGACCTGCTGCAGGCGGTTTACGGCCGCAACGGGGAGTGCCCGGTTCCCGTGATCGCCGCGTCGACCCCGACCGACTGCTTCCAGGCGGCGATCGAGGCGGCCGAAGTCGCCGTCCAGCACATGACGCCCGTGTTCCTGCTGACGGACGGCTATCTCGCCAACGGCTCGCAGCCGTGGCGACTGCCGGAGTTCGCGGAGATCGCCGCCCGGCCGGCGCATTTCTGGACGAACACGGTCGGCTTCCACCCGTACCTTCGCGACGAGGATACGCTGGCGCGTCCCTGGGTCCGCCCCGGCACGCCGGCCCTCGAGCACCGCATCGGCGGGATCGAGAAGGACTACGACAGCGGCGACATCAGTTATTCGCCCGCGAACCACGAGCGCATGGTCCGGGTCCGCGCGGAAAAGGTCGCTCGCATCGCCGACAAGCTCCCTCCCACGAAAGTGACCGGCAGCGAGCTCGGGGAGGCCGTCGTCGTCGGCTGGGGCTCCACGTTCGGTGCGATCGAGGAAGCGGTCACCCGGCTGAACGCCGAGGGCCACGCGGTCGGTCACGTGCACCTGCGATGGGTCAACCCGTTGCCGCGGGACCTCGCGCGCGTGCTCAAGCGCTTCCGGCTCGTGATCGTGCCCGAGATGAACCTCGGGCAGCTCGTGCGGCTGCTCCGGGACCAGCTGCTCGTCGACGCGGTGCCGATCAACAAGATCAAGGGGCAGCCGTTCACGGCGGCGGAATTGACCGAGCAGATCCGGGATCTCGTCGTGGCCGGCGAAGGCTCTCAGGAGCCGGCCAAGGAGCAGCAACAGTGAGCACAGCAGAAGCCCCGAAGACGAGCCGCAAGGACTTCGCCACCGACCAGGACGTCCGCTGGTGCCCCGGGTGCGGCGACTACGCGATCCTGTCGCAGGTGCAGAAGGTGATGCCGGAGCTCGGCATCGCGCGCGAGAACATCGTGTTCGTGTCCGGCATCGGCTGCTCGAGCCGCTTCCCGTACTACATGAACACCTACGGCTTCCACAGCATCCACGGCCGCGCGCCGGCCGTGGCGACGGGCCTGAAGCTGGCGAGGCCGGAACTGTCGGTCTGGATCGTCACCGGCGACGGCGACGGATTGTCGATCGGCGGGAACCACCTGATCCACATCCTGCGCCGCAACGTCGACGTGAACATCCTGTTGTTCAACAACGAGATCTACGGGCTGACCAAGGGCCAGTTCTCGCCGACGTCGCGAATGGGCCAGGTCACCAAGTCGAGCCCGCTCGGCGTCATCGACACGCCGTTCCACCCGGCCGCGCTGGCGCTCGGCGCGGGCGCGACCTTCATCGCGCGTTCGATCGACGTGGAGGCGAAGCACCTGCAGGCGATGCTGCACCGCGCGGCGGCGCACAAGGGCACGTCGTTCATCGAGATCGTGCAGAACTGTCCCGTCTTCAACGACGGGGCGTTCGACGCGTACACGGACAAGGCCTCGAAGGACGAGCACCGCATCGTGGTCGAACACGGCAAGCCGCTGTTGTTCGGCCCGGATTCGCGTCGGGGCATCCGCATGAAGTCCGACCTGTCGGCCGAGGTCGTCTCGCTCGACGATGTCGACGTCTCCGAGATCGCGGTGCACGACGAGACCAACCCGGTGATGACCCAGTTGCTCGCGCGACTCGGTCGCGACGGGACGCCTCTGCCGATCGGCGTGCTCCGCTCGGTCGACGGACCGTCCCACCCGGTCTACGAGGAGCAGGTCCACGCGCAGATCGACCAGGCCCGCGAAGGACGCGGCGCAGGCGATTTCGACAAGCTCTACCGAAGCGGCGAGACCTGGACGGTCGAGTAACGCGGGAGTCCGGCCATGGATCCGAACCCTACCGGCAAGCGTCCTGTCGTCGGCGGCGAGAGCGGCGAAACCGTCGCGGGGTACATCCGCGACTCGATCGCCGAGTTCGAGGGCGGGGCGGCGCCCGCCAGCGCGTTCAACGAGGAGGTGCTCAAGCAGCCCCTGCTCGTCGTCCCGCCCGGCGAGGCGGTGCTGGTGGAGTCGCCGGCCCCGGTTCTCGAGGCCGTGCAGCTCATGAACGAGCGGCACATCGGCTGCGTGCTCGTCGTCCAGAGCGGCAAGCTCAAGGGCATCCTCACCGATCGTGACGTCGTCTCCCGTGTCGTGGCCGCTCGCGTCGACCCCGCCAAGACGGCGGTGCGCCGGGTCATGACGGCGAACCCGGAGACACTGCGGCCGACCGACTCGATCGCGTTCGCGCTGAACCTCATGAATCTCGGTGGCTACAGGCACATTCCCTTGGTAGACAAGGCCGGAGCGCCGGTCGGGATGGTGTCCGTCAAGGACATCGTCGGCTACCTCGTCGGGTTCTTCCCGAAGAGCGTGATCAACCTGCCGCCTGCGCCGAGGGCGAACTATACGCGCGAGCGCGAGGGAGCCTGAGGCCCGGCGCTCGATCGCCGAGGCTTCATGTCCGACAGCACCCGCGACACCCTGACCGAGCTCGGCGAACGCGCGCGCGTGATCGTCGAGGAACTCGCGCGCAAGGCGGCCGAGCGCCGCGAGACGAGCGCGGCTACCGCCGACGAGCCCGTCGGGCCGGCCGCGACGGCGGATGTCGCCGGACTCGGCCGGCGACTCGGCGAGTTGCGCGCCTGCGTCGGCGAGGTGGCCGACGTGCTCGAGGCGACGGTCGAGCGCCTCGAGACGGTCGAGCACCAGCTGGGCGACCCCGACGAGAACCTCGAGCACGAGTTGCGCGACGGCCTCGAGCGGTGCGAACGGGTGCTGATGGGCATCGAACTGCGCGTCGAGCGGGCCTCGGCCGCTGCGTCGCCCCCGGACCCGGCCCAGGAGCAGCCGCGGCCGGTCGGCGCCCCTGTCGTTCTCGTCGTCGCGCCTTCGAGCGAGCGTCGCGCACGCCTGTGCCTCGCGCTGGAGCACCACGGCCTTCGTGCGTTGGCGGCCTGCGACCTCGCGGTCGCGCTGGCGCTCTCGGCCCGGCGACGCCCGACAATCGCCCTCCTCGACCTCGACGACGGACGGGGCGGAATGAGGGATCTCCTCGACGAGTGGATGGAGTACCAGGGGCATGGCAACCTCCCTCGGGCGGCCGTGCTCGACCCCGAGGCCGGGCCGGGCGCCGCCCGCGGCTTCCCGTCGATTCGCAGCGAACACGGCGCGGCGGCGATGGCGGCCTGCCTCGTGCGGCTGGCCGAAGACGAAACCCCGAAGCAGGAGCAGCAAGGATGAAGAAGGGACCCAGAGGTTCGTGGATCGTGGCGGCCGCCCTCGCGCTCAGCGCCGCGTCGGTGAGGCCGGCGGCGTCGCAGGAAGTGATGAAGCTCGTCGTACCGAGCCAGAAGGAGTACACGCTCGGGCGGTTCCGCTACCAGCCGCCGTCCTCGGACGGCTGGCGGCAGATCGCGAACAACGTCTCGACGCTCTCGCTCGTGTACGCGCTGCAGAAGAACGAGGACCAGATCGAGACTTTGTTCGGCGTCGCGGTCGAGGTCCACGAGATCCCGGAGAACGTGCACGTCGAGAGCGCCGCGGCGCTGGCCGACCTGAGCCGCAAGCAGTTCGCGGAGCAGCGCAAGGAGGATCTCGTCGCGCTCTCGGGGATCGAGGCGGTGCCCGGCGTCGAGAACCTCTACACGTACCGCTTGCTCGTGAAGACGCCGGTCGAGGGCAAGCCGCCGGCGTACGAGGTCTACTACGTGATGACGGCGCCGGACAAGTCGCAGTACCTCGTGATCCAGTGCATCACGAAGACGCAGGACTACGACAAGGACCTCTATTTCACCGAGCTCTACGGTTCGCTCGCCTCGCTGAAGTACGTCCCCGAACAGGGAACGGCCGAGCCGGAGAAGACCGCTCCACCGGCCGGATCGGCGTTGACCGGGGAGCCGGCGGACCCGAAGGCCGACTGAGGCATGCAGCGCATCGTCTCGCAGATCCGCACCGGCACACCGGAGTTCGCGGAGAACCGCCGCGTGAACGAGGCGCTCGTCGCCGAGCTCGACGCGCGGCTCGCGCAGGTGCGGCTCGGCGGCACCGAGAAGGCGCGGCAGCGCCACCTCGCGCGCGGCAAGCTGCTTCCGCGCGAGCGGGTGGAGGGCCTGCTCGATCCCGGCTCGCCGTTCCTCGAGCTGTCGGCCCTCGCGGCCTGGGAGATGTACGGCGGCGAGGCCCCCTCGGCGGGCGTGATCACCGGCATCGGCCGCATCCGCGGCCGGCTCGCGATGATCATCTGCAACGACGCGACGGTGAAAGGCGGCACCGTCTACCCGATCACGGTCAAGAAGCAGCTTCGCGCCCAGACGATCGCGTACGAGAACCGCCTGGCGACGGTCTACCTCGTCGATTCGGGCGGAGCGTTCCTGCCGCTGCAGGCCGAGATCTTCCCGGACGTCGTCAACGGCGGGCGCGGGTTCTACATGCAGTCGCGCATGTCCGCCGCCGGCATCCCGCAGGTCGCCGTGGTGATGGGATCGTGCACGGCGGGCGGGGCATACACGCCGGCCATGTGCGACGAGAACGTCATCGTCGCGAACCAGGGCACGATCTTCCTCGGCGGGCCGCCGCTCGTGAAGGCCGCGACGGGAGAGGAAGTCAGCGCCGAGGAGCTCGGCGGCGGCGACGTGCACACGCGCATCTCCGGCGTGGCCGACCACCTCGCCGCCAACGACCGTGAGGCGTTGTCCGTGGCGCGCGACGTGTTCGAGAACCTGGTCGCGCGCGAGGGCGGGCCCGAGGATCGCGAGGCGACCGAGGACCCGTACTACGATCCGTCCGAGCTCTACGGGATCATCCCGAAGGACACGCGCACGCCGTACGACTGCCGGGAGGTCATCGCGCGGCTGGTGGACGGAAGCCGCTTCCACGAGTTCAAGCAGCGCTACGGGACCACGCTCGTGACCGGCTTCGCCAGGCTCTACGGTCGCACGATCGGCGTGATCGGGAACAACGGCGTGATCTTCTCCGAGGCCGCGCTCAAGGCGACGCATTTCATCGAACTGTGCTGCCAGCGCCGCACGCCGATCCTGTTCCTGCAGAACATCACGGGCTTCATGGTCGGCCGCAAGTACGAGCACGGCGGCATCACCAAGGACGGCGCGAAGATGGTCCACGCGGTCGCGAACGCCGAGGTGCCGAAGCTGACGGTGCTCATCGGGGCGTCGCACGGCGCGGGCAACTACGCGATGTGCGGCCGCGCCTACAGCCCGCGCTTCCTGTTCATGTGGCCGAACTCCCGCATCTCCGTCATGGGCGGGGAGCAGGCCGCCAGCACGTTGATCCAGGTGAAGAAGGCCCAGCTCGCGGGCGAGGGCCAGGAACTGGATCCCGCCTTCGAGAAGGCCATGCACGACCAGGTGGTCTCGACGTACGAGACCGAGGGCAGCCCGTATTACAGCACCGCGCGGTTGTGGGACGACGGCGTGATCGACCCGTTGCAGACGCGCGCGGCGCTCGGCCTCGCCCTGGAGGCCGCGCTGCAGGCGCCGGTCGCCGCGACTCGCAACGGCGTGTTCCGCATGTGACGGCACGGCCGGAGGGACCGACAGGATGAAGGACAGGATCGTCATCGCGAACGCGAGCGGATACTGGGGGGACGAAGGCGCGGCGATCGCGCGGCAGGTGCTCGGCGGCCCCATCGACTACCTGACGATGGATTACCTGGCGGAGATCACGATGATCATCCTCGCCAGGCAGAAGGCGCAGAGCGAGGAGGCCGGCTACGCCCGCGACTTCGTCGGCTACCTGAAGCCGCTCCTGCGCGAGATCGCCGAGCGCGGCATCACGGTGATCGCGAACGCGGGCGGCATCCATCCGGGCGCCTGCGCCCGCGCGCTCGAGGCCGCCGCCGCGGACGCCGGCGTGAAGCTGCCGGTCGCGATCGTCGATGGCGACGACCTGCAGCCGCGCCTGGCGGAACTCGCGGCGGCCGGCTGCACGTTCCCGCACCTCGACACCGGCGAGCCGATCGGCGACCTGCTCGCGAAGGTGAACTCGGCCAATGCGTACATCGGCGCGCGGCCGATCGCGGCCGCGCTGGCCAAGGGCGCGAGGATCGTCGTCACCGGCCGAACCTACGACGCCGCGTCGGTGCTCGCGCCGATGGTGCACGAGTTCGGCTGGGACTGGCAGGACTGGGACCGGCTGGCCGCCGGCCTGCTCGCCGGCCACCTGATCGAATGCGGCGCGCAGGTGACGGGCGGGAACTACACCCGCTGGCGGGAAGTGCCGTCGTTCGAGAACTTCGGCTACCCGCTCGTCGAATGCTCGCCGGACGGGAGTTTCGTGCTGACCAAGCACCCGGGGACCGGGGGACTGGTCAGCCGCCGCACGGCCAGCGAACAGGTGCTCTACGAGATCGGCGACCCGCGCTTCTATGCGTCCACCGACGTGGTCGCGGACTTCACGTCGTTCACGATGGAGGACGCGGGGCCCGACCGCGTGCAGGTGCGTGGGGTGCGCGGCCGCATGCCGACCGACACGCTGAAGGTCTCGATGACGTACGAGGCCGGCATGAAGGCGAGCGCGATGGTCGTCGTCAGCGGACCGGACGCCGTCGCCAAGGCCAGGCGGTTCGCCGAGATCTTCTGGAGCCGCGTGCGCGGCTCCTTCGAGGACAAGCGGACCGAGTTCCTCGGCTACAACGCCTGCTGGGGCGAGTCGGCGGCGCCGGACGTCGAGCCGAACGAGGTCGCGCTGCGCTTCGGTTGCCGCTCGTTCGACAAGAGGGCCCTCGAGTCGTTCGCGCGCGAGCTGGCGGGGATCGCGCTGTCCGGACCGCCGGGGATCTGCGGGGCCGGCGGTCGTCCTTCGCCGCAACCGGCCTACGGGTACTGGCCGGCGCTCATCCCGCGCCGCTTCGTGCCGCAACGGCTGTTCTTCGAAGGCCAGGCCGAGGACTTCCCGTGCGACGAAGGACCCACCGCTCCGATCCTGCGTCCCGACGAGCCGCCTGCGCCGCCGTGCGCACCGGGGCCGCGCGTGAAGGTTCCGCTCGGACGCGTCGCCCACGCGCGTTCCGGCGACAAGGGCGACGTCTGCAACATCGGCGTCATCGCGCTGACTCCCGAGTTGTACCCGGAACTCGTGCGCGAGTTGACGGCCGAGCGGGTCGCCGGGTTCTACCGTTCGCTCGCCAGGGGCACGGTGACGCGATACCGGCTGGACAACCTCGGCGCCCTGAACTTCATGATGCAGAACGCGCTCGGCGGCGGCGGCACGCTGTCGCTGCAACTCGACAACCAGGGCAAGACCGCTTCGCAGGGCCTGCTCACGATGGAGATCGAGGTCGCCTCGAGCCTCGTCGAGGCGGCCGACCGGCTGGCCGTCGCCGGCCACGGAGCGCGCGCATGATCCGCCGCGAACTGCGCGACTCGATCGGATGGATCACGCTGGATCGCCCCGAGGTTCGCAACGCGCTCGGCGCCGAACTGATGGAGCGCATCGGCGAAGCGGTCGACGCGTTCGAGGCCGACGACGCGGTGAGGGCGCTCGTGATCGCGGGCGCCGGCCCCGCCTTCTGCGCGGGCGCCGACCTTCGCAGCATGCGCGAGTCGCGCGAGTCGCCGGAGGAAGCCAATCGCGCCGACGCGCGCCGCATGGGAGGCCTGTTCCACCGCGTCGCCGGATGCCGCAAGCCCGTGCTCGCGCGCGTGCACGGGCCGGCGATCGGCGGCGGGGTGGGGCTGATGGCGGCCTGCGACATCGTCGTCGCGGCCGAGGGAACGCGGTTCCAGTTCTCGGAGGTGCGACTGGGCATCGTGCCGGCGGTGATCTCGCCGTTCTGCATCCGTCGGCTCGGGGAAGTGACCGCGATGCGGCTGTTCCTGACCGGGGAGCCGATCGATGCACGGACCGCTCTCGCTCACGGCCTCGTCGACGTCGTGTGCGCGGACGCGGAGATCGACGCCGCCGTCGCGAAGATCACCGCTGACCTCGGCAAGGCCGGTCCGGCGGCGCTCGTCGCCGCCAAGGAACTCGTGCGGACGGTGCCGCGGCTGCCCGCGGACGAGGTGCTCGACTACACGGCGGAGCTCATCGCGAGCCTTCGCGTTTCCGACGAGGCCGTCGAGGGCATGACGGCGTTCCTGGAAAAACGGCCGGCCTCCTGGGTGCCGAAATCGTGAGCGCACCGCGCTATCGTAACGTGCACCTGCGCGATTGCGTGGTGCTCGTCGACGACGAAGCGAACATCCGCGAGACGATCGCCTTCATCCTCGACGCGGAAGGCGTCGAGGTCGCGACGGCCGCCGATGGCGTCGAGGGCCTCGCTGCCGTGCGGCGCTTGCGGCCGAAGGTGGTGCTCCTCGACGTGATGATGCCGCGCATGGACGGCTACGAGGTCTGCCGCGCGATCCGGCAGGACCCGAACCTGATCGGGACGTACGTGATCATCCTGACGGCCAAAGGCCAGCGCTCCGACGAACGCAGGTCGCTCGAAGCCGGGGCGGACCTCTACCTGTCCAAGCCTTTCGACGACGAGGTCGTGCTGCGCGTGATCGGACAGGTGTTCGCCGGCCTGCCGGTCGACTGAGTGGGGTTCGTGGCCGCCTGCAACGCGGCGGGCGCGCATCTCGCGCCCGGAACGGAGGTCAGGACTCGCTGTCGGCGGGGAAGAACAACCGCACGAGTCCGGCTGCGGCCTCGAGATTCCCTTCCAGTTCGATCTTCTCGCTGGCGAGCGCCAGGCGACCGTCGAGGCTTCCGTCGGCGATCGCGATGAAGTCGCTCGTTTCGAGGCGGATCGTCGCGTCGGCGGTTTCGTTCTCGCCCTGCTTCCAGCGCACGCCGTCCGGGCTGACTTCGAGCAGGAACGTCCCGGTCGCGTTGCCGCCGAGCTTCAGCAGGTAGCGGGTGGTCGTCGTCACGGCGGGAGCGCCTTGCGCTTCGAAGGCGGCGAAGATCTCGCGCACGCGGTCCTGGATCGTCGGGGGTGGGGGCGGAGTGGTGGTTTCCTCGAGAGTGCTCACCCGCGCTGTTTAATCCTCTCGTGCCGTGCGGGCAACTCGAGTCGCCGCCGTGTCGCCTGGGGAAACTCGCCCTGTTGGCGGGGGTTTTCCGGTTGCCTCGAGCCGGCCGGTTGGTACGATGCGGCCATGATTTTCCCGATCTCCTCGGCAGTTCTCGCGATTTCCCTCCTGTGCTCCGTTGCATCCGGGCCGGCCCATGCCGCCGACGAGAAGCTGGCGGGGGACCCCGCAGCGGCCGCTGCCGGCGCTCCGGCAGTTCCAGCCGCCGCCGAAGCGCCGGCCGCTGCAACCGCGCCCGCCGCTGCCGAGGCCCTCAAGCCGGACCAGGTCGTGACGAGCTATCTCAAGGCCATGCAGGAGCAGCGCTTCGCGGATGCGTACCAGTACGTCTCGAAGACGCTGCGGGCGGGCAAGAGCGTGGAGGAATGGGCCAAGGAGCAACAGTACGTGATGCAGATGGGGGAGGTGAAGATCATCGACTTCAAGGTCTACCCCGCGATCATCAGCGCCGACGGCGTTGCGCGCGTACCCAACATCCTCAAATCGCAGGACAAGTTCCTCAACCAGCTCGGGCTCGACGAGCACGAGATCTACGAACTCGTCCAGGAAGGCGGCCAGTGGAAGATCGACCAGCAGACCCTGGCCGAGGGGCCGGATCGCGCGGAGTATTTTCCGGACGAGGCCCAGAAGAAGTAGAGGGCCTACTGCTGGCGGTGAGCCTCTGGAATGACTGTTCCGGGCGTCGGTGCGGGGCCGGGCCTATATCCCCGGAATGCCTTGACTTGTGTTCAAGCGGAGTTTAAGCCCGGCCGCTCAGGCATCTGGGGGGATGGGACCCGGAAAGCCACAGATCGTTGATTTCGTAAGCCTTTAGACCGTTCGAGGAGAACAACATGAGCATCAGGCGATGCAAAGGCCTTTCGGGTCGTCGCTGGGGTCTGCCGCTGGCAGCGCTGGCGGCTACGGCTCTCGTCACCGGCTGTCACCGGCACGAGGAGTGGGAGCCGCTGATGACCCAGAAGATCTACGCCTCCGACCGCTTCTACGACATCGAGATCCTCGGTCCGAAAGAAGTCGTCATCGTCGGCTACAACGGCAAGCTCCTCCACAGCACGGACTTCGGCGCCAGCTGGGAGGTGATCCCGAGCGGCACCGGCAACGGCCTGTTCAGCGTCAGCTTCGCGCCGGGGAGCAAGACCGGGTGGATCGTCGGCCAGGGCGGCACGATCCTGAAGACCACCGACGGCGGCAAGACGTGGACGCCCCAGGGAACGGCCAGCGGCAAGGCCATCTACATGAGCGACGAGTGCCGTGCCCAAGGCGGCGATCCCGACGCGACGGACGAGTCCGACAAGTGCCCGCTCGCCCCGCTCTTCGCGGTCGACGCCATCGACGAACAGCTCGCGGTGGCCATCGGCGACCGTTCCACGATCACGATCACGACCGACGGCGGCGCGACCTGGAACACCAGCACGCTGCGTCCGGTCGTGGAGGAGGACGAGAACCTCGACCCGAACGCGGGCATCGCGTTCGAGGATCCGGTCCTCTACGACGTGCAGTTCCTCGACGCCCAGACGGGCTTCGTCGTCGGCGAATTCGGCAAGATCCTGAAGACCACCGACGGCGGCAAGACCTGGCACGACAAGCAGGCGAGCCTCGTCGGCGAAGAGTACTTCGACATCATGGAGCTGCCGACGTTCTTCGACGTCGATTTCCGCAGCGCGACGGAAGGCTACGTGGCCGGACTCGAGGGACGCGTCGCCAGGACGACCGATGGTGGAGAGACCTGGGCGTGGGTCGAGCACGGCGTCGAGCAGTACGACGCTCCCTTCTACTCGGTCGACCTGCTTCCGGGTGGCGCGGTCTGGGGCGTCGGCGGTTCCGGCCAGGCGATCTACTCGGCGGCCGGCGGCGAACTCGGCAAGGGCAAACTCGGAACGAGCGTGAACAACTGGATCCGCGACGTCGAGTTCCTGGACGACAACACCGGCTGGATGGTCGGCGGCTTCGGCTTCATCATGAACACGAACGACGGCGGCAAGACCTGGTTCCGCCGCCTCGGCTGACGTTCACCGGACCACAAGTCACGCAAAGGGAACAGCAATGGCCATCAATTACGAAGTCCCGGCGGACAAACGCCTTCTGTACTGGGTCGGTGACAAGCTGATCGACTGGCGGCACCCGGTGTCGCTGCTCGTCGTCGCGGTCACGGGCCTGTTCGCCTACTGGAGCTTCCAGCTGAACCTTGTCACGAGTTTCGGCGAGCTCCTGCCGCAGACCCATCCGTACGTGCAGATCCACAACACGTACTCGAAGGATTTCGGCGGTGCGAACAACATCGTGATGATGGCCGAGGTCGAGGAGGGCGACATCTTCAATGTCGAGAACCTCGGCCAGATCTACCTGATGACGCAGGAGATCGACCGCGTCTACGGCGTCAACCACAGCCAGATCGACTCCATCGGGCACCGCACGACGCGCCACCTGCGCGTCGCGGCCGCGGGCACGCTGCGTTCAGAGCCGATCATGATCGACATGCCGAGGACCGATGCCGATGCGGCGGACGTACGCCGCATCGTCCACAACTCGGAGAACGTCTTCGGCATCCTCGTGTCCCTCGACGACAAGGCCGCGTTGATCCGCGCGAACTTCATCGAAGGCCGCCTCGAGTACAACCGCATCTTCGAGGAGATGAACGAGCGCGTGATCGCGCCGTTCACGGAGGGGTGGGTCGGCGCCCAGCTCGTCGATGTCGAACCGGACCGCGCCGAGGCGCTGAAGGTCCAGAAAGGCACCGGCATCCTCGTCAAGCGCATCTTCGACAAGAAGACGTCGACGGCGGCCCAGGGCGGCCTCCAGGAAGGCGACGTCATCACCACCATCAACGGTGAGACCGCGACCAACCGCTGGCAGGTCAGCTCCGCCGTCATCGCGGCCAAGAACACCGGCACGGGACCGGTCAAGATCGCGTACATGCGCGACGGGAAGCCGGGCGAGGCCACGATCGCCTCGGGCGGCTCGAACCTTACCGTCTGGGCCGCCGGCGAGCCGCGCCTGTACGGCTGGGTCTACAACTACGCCGGCGACGTGTTCTTCATCCTCGTGATCACGTACTGCATCGAGTGGATCCTGCGCTGGATGTACTTCCACGACTGGCGCGGTGCGCTGCGCCCGACGATCACGGGCCTGATCGCGGCGTTCTGGGGCATGGGCTTCATCTACCTGATCGGCCTCGCCCTGGACCCGCTGATGCTCGTGATGCCGTTCCTGATCACGGCACGCGCGGTCAGCCACGCGATCCAGATGCACGACCGGTATTACGAGGAGTTCGAGCGCTGCGGCTGGAACAAGCGGCGCGCGATCGTGGCCTCGTTCGCGGAGCTGTTCGTGCCCACGTTCTCGGGCATCACGACGGACGCGCTCGGCGTGCTGGTCATCCTGCTCGTCCCGGTGCTGATGCTCCAGAAGCTCGCCGTCACGGCGTCGTGGTGGATCTTGGCCATCACGGTTTCCGAGATGATGCTGAACCCGATCGTCTACTACTACCTGAAGGCCCCGGAGCCGGAACTCGTGATGCTTCGCGAGCGCGGCGGCTTCCGTCGCATGATCGAGAAGTTCTCGACCTGGCTCGTCAGCGGGTTCGGCAAGGCGACCATCCTCGCCGGGTGGGCGCTGCTCGTCGGCATCGGCATGTTCTTCGCGCGCGGGCTGACGATCGGCGATCCGCACTCGGCCTCGCCGCTGCTCTGGCTCGATTCGCCGTACAACCAGTCGCACAACGCGGTGCAGGGCAAGTTCGGCGGCGTCGAGCCGCTGATCGTCGTGGCGGAGGGCTACGACAAGAACGCGATGAAGGACCCGCACACGCTCAAGCAGATGGAGAGCTTCCAGCGCTACCTCGAGCGTGACCCGTCGGTCGGCTACAGCTTCTCGCTGGCCGACATCCTTCGCGCCGTCAACAGCGTGTTCCACGAGCTGGAACCGAAGTGGGGCGTGATCCCGAACAACTGGGTCGACGTCGGCGGCCTCTTCTTCATCTTCTTCTCCGGTTCTCCGCCCACCGAGACGGCCAAGTACGTCTCGACCGACTACGCGACCGCGCACGTCACGTTCTTCTGCCGCGATCACAAGGGCGAGAACATCCGGCGCATCATCGGCCGCACCAATGAGTTCATCTCGGGGTTCGAGCTGAAGGACCTCGGCATCGACGTCGCGGGCGAGGGCGAGGAAGGAGAGAAAGTCGTCATCACGAAGGTGTACGACACGCCCAAGTGGTCGCAGCACGAGACGTCCTGGATCGGCAAGCGCATCGGCGAGAAGCCCGACAAGCCCTTCCAGGTCGGCGACCGGATCGTCGAAGTCAACGAGCACGAGGTGGAGAATCTCGACGGGTTCCGTGGCCAGTTGCACCATGCGGTCGAGGACTCGCGCTCGGTGTCGTTCGCGCTGGAGCGGGGCGGCCAGATCGTCCAGGCGGAGGTCACGCCGCCGTGGAAGGCGCGCTTCCGGCTCGCCGGCGGCCTGATCGGCGTGCTCGCGGCGGCCAACGCCGAGCTGGTCCGCAACGACCTGCTCATGAACTTCCTCGGCTTTTTCACGATCTACGTGATCCTGCTGTTCACGTACCGGTCGTGGACCTGCGGCTTCTACCTGCTCGGGCCCCTCATCGCGTCGAACATCGTCGTGAACGGCTACATGGCCTACAACGACATCGGCGTGAACATCCACACGCTGCCGCTGGTGACCGTGGGGGTCGGCTTCGGCATCGACTACGGCCTCTACATCGTCAGCCGCACGATCGAGGAGATCCAGGTCAAGAGCGATCTCGAGAAGGCCGTGCACGAGGCGATGGTGACTTCCGGAAAGGCGGTGACGTTCACGGCCGTGACGATGATCATCTCGACGCTGTTCTGGGTGACCTCGAACATCCGCTTCAACGCGGAGATGGGCCTCCTGCTCGCGATCTGGATGTTCATCAGCTACGTCGGTTCGCAGACGCTGCTGCCGGTGCTGATCCTGGTGTTCCGGCCGAACTTCATCCTGAAGGAATCCGGCCACGCCGAGAACCGCACCCTGGTTCGCATCGTCGAGTAAGGAGAGCGACATGAATTTCCAGTTGGACATGTGGTCCTCGACCATCATCGTTACGCTCTTCAGCTTCGTCGTCGTCGGCATGGACGAGTACATCGTGAAGCCCTGGCGCGAGAAGCACTGGGAGAAGCTGGCCGCGGCCGGCGACACCGAGAAGATCGAACTCCTGCGCGCGGCCCGGAACGCCAAGGTCGTGGACGAGTGAGGAAGGCGATCTCCTGATCCGCACCGTCCGCATCATCGGGATCGGGACGACACTCGCGTTCCTTTTCCGGCTCTCCCAGCAGGTGAGCGAGTCGTGGGGCAACGAGGACGTCGAGGGCTACACCGTGGCCCTCGGCGTCGTCTTCCTCCTCTTCACGATTCGCGCTGCTGCCACCGAATACGCCGGCAAGGACGTTGCCGTGGCGCAACGGGACATCCTGTGGGGCATCAGCCTCGGGACGTTCCTGGCCGCCGTGACCCGTCTTGCGGCCAGCCACTGACGGTCCGTCGAGCCACCGAGCGGATGGACGGCCCGAAGAACGGCGGACCGGCCCATCCGGGTTGAACGCCGGGCGCGACGACGGTATCTCGACCGCTTAGCGTGTTCGCGTGATCCAAGCCTCCCATCTCACCAAAGACTACGGCCGCTTCCGGGCGGTCGACGACGTGTCGTTCCGCATCGAACGCGGGGAGATCGTCGGGCTGCTGGGCCCGAACGGTTCCGGCAAGACCACGATCATGCGGATGCTCACCGGCTTCTTCGCGCCGACATCGGGAACCTGCAGCCTCGGCGGCGTCGATGTCATCGACGATCCCCGCGAGGCGCGCCGCCGCATCGGCTACCTGCCGGAGCGTGTCGCCCTTTACCCGGACATGACCGTCCGCGGCTTCCTCGCGTTCATCGCGAAGGTGCGCGGGATCGAGGGGCGCGTCGAGAGCGCCGTCGGGGACGCGATGGAGGTCTGCGGCCTGACCAGCATGGCCTCGCGCCACATCGGCAAGCTTTCGAAGGGGTATCGCCAGCGCGTGGGGATCGCGCAGGCCATCATCCACCAGCCGCAGGTGCTGATCCTCGACGAGCCGACCGTCGGCCTCGATCCTCGCCAGATCGTCGAGATCCGCGAGCTCATCCGCACGCTGGCCGGCCTCGCCACCGTCCTGTTGTCGACCCACATCCTCCCTGAGGTCAGCGTGACCTGCCGCCGCGTTCTGATCCTCGACCGCGGCCGCGTGATCGCCGAGGACTCCGTCGAAGGACTCACGGAGAAGACCGCCGGGCGTGGCGAGACGCAGCTCCGCGTCACGGGAGGGGAGGCCGCCGTGGTGGCGGCCCTCCGTGAGGTCCCCGGCGTCGACGACCTCGAAGTCACCGAGCGCTCGGCCGACGGGGTGCTCACGCTGACGGTGCGTTCGCGCTCGGGCGGGGCGGTCCGGCCGCAGCTGGCCCGTGTGCTGGTCGAGAACGGCTGCCTCGTCCACGAGGTGAGTCCGAGGCTGATGAGTCTCGAGGACCTGTTCGTGGACATCCTCGCGAAGTCGGGCGGTCCGGCGGAGGCGAAGGCGTGAGGTCGTTCGCCGCCCTGCTCCAGAAGGAGCTCCAGGGGTTCTTTTCGCTGCCCCTCGTGTATTTCGTCGGCGCGGTCTTCCTCGCGCTGTCCGGGTACTACTTCTACACGAACCTGAACGCCTTCATCACGTTCGGTTTCGGCGAGAGCATCGTCGAGCACCTGTGGCAGCGGCTTTACGCCGACGTCGTGCGGGTCGTGATCACGGTGATCCCGCTCGTGACCATGCGCGTGTACGCCGAGGAGAAGCACCTCGGCACCATCGAGCTGCTGTACACGGCACCGCTCCGGGATTTCGAGATCCTCGCCGCCAAGTTCCTCGCGTGCATGAGCGTATTCGTCGTCATCGTCGGATCGACGGCCCTGTACCCGTACCTCATCTACAGGGTCCAGCCGTTCGACGTGAGCCAGCTCGTCGCGATCTACCTGGGGCTGTTGCTGCTCATCTCGGCGATGGTGATGATCGGCGTCTGCATCTCGTCGCTGACGGAAACCCAGCTGATCGCCGCGATGTTCACGTACGGCGCCGTGCTATTGCTCTGGAACCTCTCGTGGAACGAGGCGGCCGTGCCGGGCGACTGGCTGGGGCTGGTCTCGCAGCTGTGCGCGTACGACCATTTCGAGCCGTTCGCGCGCGGCGTCGTCGACCTGAAGGACGTGGCCTACTACCTGGCGATCGTCGTGCTGTTCGGCTGGCTTACGATGCGCTCCATGGAGTCGCGGCAGTGGAGGGGGAGGCGATGATCTCGCGCTCCGTCGTCCGCTGGGTCCAGCTCGCTGTCGGCGCTGTCGGCCTCGTGTGGCTTCTGATGGCCATCGTCGCCGCGACCTACGTCCACAACCAGCGGTGGGACCTCAGCACGGGCGACCGCTTCACGCTTTCGGACCACGCCCGGCAGGTCCTCGCGCGGATCGACCGGCCGGTCAAGATCCGCGCGTTCATCCGCACCGAGGACGCCCGCAACCCGTTCCTGAAGGACCTGCTGTGGCAGGTTTCGCGCGAGAATCCGCGCATCGAGTACGACATCGTCGACGTGAACCGGAACCCGGCGATGGCCGCGCAGTACGGTGTCAGCACGTACGGCTCGACCGTGGTGGAGTCCGGCGGCAAGCGCGCCGACTTCAGCCAGCCGAGCGAATCCCTGCTCGTGTCCGCTTTGCTCAAGGTCATCCAGGAGTCGAAGACGGTCTATGCGCTGACCGGGCACGGCGAATGCCCGATCGAGAACACCGACCGTCACGTCGGCTGTTCGCTGCTGCGCGGCGCGCTCCAGCTCGAGTCGTTCCGTGTCGAGAACCTGAGCCTCGTCGGAGGCGGCGCGATTCCCGACGACGCGGACGTGCTCGCGATCGTCGGCCCGAAGTCCGATTTCCTCGAAGTCGAGACGGAGACGATCGGGCGATGGCTCGAGCGCGGCGGCAGGCTGCTCGTGTTCCTCGACCCGTTCCGGGCGCCGCGGCTGGTCGCGCTTCTCGGAGGGCACGGCGTCGAGGTCGGGGCGAACATCGTGATCGACCCCGAGAACCGCATGGCGGGCGGCGAGGCCTGGTCGGCGGTCCTGTCGGATCGCAACCGCTCCCACCTGGTGACCTCGACGCTGAAGGCTCCGCCGCTGGTCTCCCTGGCTTGCGCCGTCGTCGCGCGCGACGACGACAAATCCGGGCGCGACGCGGAGACGCTGCTCAAGTCGGGACCACGCAGTTGGGCGAGCTACGATCCGTCGATCGTCGAGACCGGGGACGCGACGTTCGTCGCTGGACGCGACGTGAACGGACCGATCCCGGTCGCGGTCGAGGTCGTCGAGCCGGCGCCGAAGGGGCCGGACGGGGCGAAGACCCGACTCCTCGTGTTCGGGGATTCGGATTTCGTGACGAACCGCTTCCTCGACTATCTCGGCAACAAGGACCTGCTCGTGAACGCGGTCAACTGGCTGTCGCGCGAGGACGCGTTGATCGGCACGCGGCCGCAGCAGAAGAAGTCGGGCAAGAACCAGTTCTTCTTCAGCCAGGCCGACGCCGAGGGCGTGTTCCAGTGGGCGGTCCTCTGGCAGCCCGGCCTGTTCCTGTTCGTCGGCATCGTCGTCTTCGTGCGGCGGAGGTTCGGCGCATGACCTGGGTTCGCATCGCCGCGTACTACGCCCTGGCCGCCCTGCTGACCGTCTACCTGGTCGGCGTGACCCGTCGTGAAGCGGTCGTCTCCGAGGCCCAGAAGGTTTCCGACGCCCCGTTCCTCGAAGCGGTGCCGGAGCGGATCGATCGCGTGCGGATGGAAGAGGCGTCGCTCTCGCTCGTCTTCGAACGGCGCGAGGGACGCTGGATCACCGCGGAGCCGGAGGGCCTCGCGCCCCCGGGCGACGTGATCGACGCCGTGCTGGAGAGCTTCACCGGCCTGCCGGCCATCGAGATCGTCGCGGCCGGGAGCGAGAACGAGGCGCAGTTCGGCCTGGTCCCCCCGCGGATGCGTCTTCGCCTGGAGCAGGAAGGGGCGCTCGTCTCGACGATCGTGCTCGGGGAGCTCAGCCCGACGCGCACCGCCGTCTACGCGAAGAAGTCGGGCAGCGACGACGTCGCGCTGATCGGGCTGAACGCGAAGTACTACATCGACCTCGTCTTCGAGAACGTGCGCCGTCAGCGCCGCTCCGCCGGAATCACGGACCCGGCGCAGGATCCCGGCGCGGCGCCGGGGGAAGGCGCACCGGCGCTCGCGGAGTAGGCGCCGTGGACTTCGGGTTCAGCGAAGAACAGGAACAGCTGCGAACCGCCGTGCGCGAATACTTCGCGAGCGAGCTGCCGGTGTCGTTCGCCCGCGCGATGCTCGACGACCCGACCGGCTTCCCGCACGACGCCTGGCTCGCGCTCGCCGATCTCGGTTGGCTCGGCCTGGCCGTTCCGGAGGATCTCGGGGGCAGCGGCCTCGGTCTTCTCGACCTCGTGCTCGTGATGGAAGAAGCCGGCGCCGTCGCGCTGCCGGGACCCTTCACGACGACGGTGTCGCTGGCCATCCCGCTCGTGTTCTCGGCGGCGGACGAGGCCCAGCGGCGCGCGTACGTTCCGGAGATCGTTTCGGGACGCCGGCGCGTCGCGTGCGCGATCGCCGAGCGTCGCGGACGCTGGTCGCTCGACGCCGTCGAGGCGACCGCCGCGCGCGACGGCACGTCGTTCGTCCTGCGCGGGGAGAAACTGTTCGTTCCCGACGCCGGCGAGGCGGACACGATCGTGGTCGCCGCGAGGCTCGACGACGGCGTCGGCTACTTCGTGCTGCCGAACCCGATGCCGGGCCTGGCGGTCCGGGAGATGGACACCATCGACCGGACGCGGCGGCTCTTCACCGTCCGGTTCGATGGCGTCCGGCTCGAGGCCCCGTGCCTGCTCGGAGGCCGGGCGTACGGGGCCTCGCATCTGGACGAGGTCGTCGATCGGGCCAGCGTCGCGCTGGCCGCCGGGATGGTCGGGGCCGCGGACCGCGCGCTGGCGATGACGGTCGAGTACGTCGGGGTGCGCGAGCAGTTCGGGCGCGCGATCGCGACCTTCCAGGCCATCCAGCACCGCTGCGCGGACATGAAGGTCGCCGTCGAGCACGCCCGCTCGCTCGTCTATTACGCGGCCTGGGCCTGCGACAACGGGGCGGAGGACCGCCGCCTGGCCGTCGCGTCCGCCAAGGCGTTCGCGAGCGATGCCTGCCCGGCCGTCGCGGCCGACGCCGTGCAACTCCACGGCGGGATCGGCTTCACGTGGGAGCACGATCTCCATATCTTCTTCAAGCGGCTGAAGGCCGACGAGCAAACCTACGGCGACGCGACGGCTCATCGGGAGCGGGTCGCGCGCCTGCTGGAGGACGAGCAGTGACGGAGTCGAATCGCAGCGTGGTGGTGACCGGCGGCGGGGCGGGGATCGGACGTTCGACCGCCCTTCGCCTCGGGCGTGATGGCTTCTCCGTGGCCGTGTGGGATCTCGACGGCGACGGAGCCGAGCGTGTCGCCGCGGAGATCCGTGACGGCGGCGGACGGGCGATCGCGGCGCAGTGCGACGTCAGCGACCGGGACTCGGTGGACGCCGCGCGGGACCGGACGACCAGCGAGCTCGGCGCTCCGTGGGGCGTCGTGAACAACGCCGGCATCGACCGGCTGTCGCTGTTCAAGGACAGCGACCCGGCCGACTGGCGCCTCATCCTCGACGTGAACCTCATCGGCACGCTCAACGTCACCCACGCGCTGCTTCCGGCGATGATCGGGAAAGGGTTCGGGCGCATCGTCTGCATCAGCTCGGACGCTGCGCGCGTGGGCTCGACCGGCGAAGCCGTCTACGCCGCCGCGAAGGCCGGCCTGCTGGGCTTCGTGAAAACCCTCGCGCGCGAGTCCGCGCGCAACGGCATCCTCGTGAACGCGGTCTGCCCCGGCCCCACCGACACGAACCTGCTCGACTCGGTGCGCAGTCGCCCGAACGGCGAGCGCATCATCGAGGCGATGACGCGCTCGATCCCGCTCGGTCGCGTCGCGACGCCCGACGACATCGCCGGGGCGATCGTCTTCTTCCTGTCGGACGACGCGAGCTATGTGACGGGGCAGGTGTTGTCGGTCTCCGGCGGGCTGACGATGGTCGGGTAGACGACGTCCGCGATCCAAGACGGCGACGGACGTGCATAAGGGCCGATCTGCGGCGTTGCAGCCCCGGTCGTTCGCTCCAGCGTAGCTCCGCTACGCCTCCGCTCTCTACCCGGGGCTGCGCCTTGCATCTCGACCCTTCTGCCCGCCCGCTGGAATAGCTGCTCGCGCGCGCTTCCGAACGCGGCAGGATCATCAGGACCCATCTCGACCGCATCGCTCTATCAGCGGGCGCGCAGAGGGGTCCAGCTGCAAGGCAGACGCCCGGGTAAGCGAGCGCAGGCGTAGCGGAGCTACGTCGGAGCGAGCGGCCGGGCGTCGAACGCCGCAGATGGGCCCCTATGCACGTCCGTCGTTACGATTTGCCGGCGAGAGGGAGCTCTCCCCCCTGACCCGAGGCGTTCTTGTCGCGCAGGACCTTCAGCAGCTTGTCGGGGCCGCCGGAGTTCAGGATCTCGCCGAACTGGGAGCGCAGGTTCGAGACGAGGCTGATGCCTTCGCCGATCACGTCGATGAGGCGCCAGTCGCCGCCGACCTTGCGCAGGCGGTACTCGACCTGGAGATCGGCGCCGGTCGTGCGCTTGATCTTCGTCTGGACGGTGTAGTCGCCGCGCGCCTCGGGGCGGCCGCCGACCACCGAGACGGTTTCGTTCGCATAGTTGTCGATCTGGTGGCCGTAGGTCGTCGTCAGGTAGCGGTGGAGCAGCTGCTCGAACTCGGTCTTCTGCGGGTCGCTGAAGCGCTTGTAGTGCACCGCGAGGACGAGCTTCGAAATCGTCTCGAAGTCGCTGCGCTGGTCGAGCATCACCTCGAGCTTCGCGATCTTCGCGTCGTGGTTCATCGATCCGTCGCGCAGGATCGCGAGCACGTCGTTCGAGGTGCGCTCGACGAACTGCTCGGGGGTTTCGGTCGAGGCCTCGGCGACGGCCGCCATCGGCGTCGCGACGGTCGCCGCGAGGGTGAAGGCAAGCGAGAGCAGCAGGGATTTCATCGACGCATTCACTCCGTGGTCTCGGGGAAGTAGAGGTCTTCCTCCGAGGGCAGGCTACGCTGTCCGCCGTCCGCTCCAACCCGGTCTTCGACGAGGGCCTCCCGGCGCTGCAGGTACGCGTCCCGCACCGCGGCGTAGTAGTCGACGGACGACTCGCGCAGGTCCCTCACTTCGTCGAGATACTTCGCGCGCGTGTTCACGACCTCGAGCGTGCCTCCCCCGGTCGTGACGTACCAGGGGACGAAGTACGGCCATACCCGGTTGGCGCCGTCGACGAGGCGTCCCGCGGTGTCGCGCACGTTCGACGGACCGAGGAACGGCACGACCAGGTACGGGCCGGGCCCGACGCCCCAGTACCCGAGGGTTTGGCCGAAGTCCTCGTTCGGCGACGGCACGTCCTTCATCGACGCCACGTCGACGAAGCCGCCGAGGCCGATCGTCGTGTTGACGAAGAAGCGGGCGAAGCTCTCGGTCGCCTCGGCCGGCTTGCCCTGCAGCACGCAGTTCGTGAAGACCACCGGAAACCAGAGGTTGGCGAAGAAGTTCGAGATCCAGCCCTCGACGCGGTCGGGTGTCACCTTCTCGTAGCCGATGGCCACCGGCTCGAGCAGGTAGCGGTCGAGGCCGTCGTTGAAGCGGAAGATCGGCCGGTTCAGGCCGGCCCAGGGGTCCGCGTCGTCGCCGGCAGCGGCCTCGGCGGGGACCGACATCGTGAGGACGGCCAGCATGGCCGCGAGGCTTCGCTTCCAGGTCTGGCGTTCGTGCCTGCTTGCGTTCATCGGATCCTCCGTCGCTCACCGGTCCGCGCGCCCGACCGCGGGCGCGCAACGGGTTCAGGGCTCGCTTCCGTTCGAGTCCTTCTCGTCGTTCCCACCGGACTTGTCGCCGATGTTCACCATGAACTTGCCGATCAGCCGCTCGAGCACGATGGCGCTCTCGGTGTACGCGATCTGCTCGCCGGGCTGCAACGCCTGCTCCTCGGCGCCGGGCGTGAGCTGGATGTAGCGGTCCCCGAGGATGCCGGCCGTGACGATCGCGGCGGAGCTGTCCACCGGCAGTTGCAGGGAAGCGTCGAGGTCGAGGTCGACGCGCGCGCGGAACGTCTCGTCGAGTCCGATCCGGCTGACCTGGCCGACGCGCACGCCGGCGATCTCGACCGGGGCCTTCGCCTTGAGGCCGGCGACCTGGTCGAACAGCGCGTAGACCGGCAGGCCGCCGGCGCCCTTGTAGCGCACTCCGCCGACGGAGAAGGACAGCCAGACCAGCGCCAGGAGGCCGGCCATCACGAACAGTCCGGTCACGAAATCTCGGATGGTATTGCCGTTCATCGCAGGGTCACACCCCCCATAACGCGGTCAGGATGTAGTCGAAAACGAGCACCGTCACCGATCCGAGCACGACGGTCGACGTCGTGGCCGAGCTGACCCCCGCCGACGTGGGCTTGGCCGTGTGGCCCCGGTACGTCGAGATCAGCGCGACGATCACGCCGAACACGATCGCCTTCAGCAGGCTCCCGGCCACGTCGTTCTCGAAGTCGACCGAGTTCTCCATGCTCGACATGTACGTGCCGCCGTCGATGCCCATCAGCTGGACGCCCACGAAGTAGCCGCCGCCGATCGCCGAGACGATGAACAGGGCCGACAGCAGCGGCATCGCCACTCCCATCGCCCACGCCTTCGGGCGGACGACGTAGTCGACCGGGTCGATCGCCATCATGCGCAAGCCGTCGAGCTGCTCGGTGGCCTTCATCGTGCCGATCTCGGCCGTCACCGACGATCCCGCGCGGCCGGTCACGAGCAGGGCGGTCAAGACCGGGCCGAGCTCGCGGATCAGGCTGAGCCCGACGACCGCGCCGAGCGAGTTCTCGGCCCCGAAGCGCACGAGGGTCGTGTAGCCCTGCAGGCTCAGCACCATGCCGACCGCGACGCCGGAGACGCAGATGATCAGGATCGACAGCACCCCGATCTTGAACAGCTCGCGCCAGAACTCGCCGAAGCGGAGCGGGGGGCGGAGAGTGACCGCGAGGATGCGGCCGCCGAACGCGGCGATGCGTCCGAGTTCCTCGGTGACTCCGTTGGCGGCCCGCCCGAGCCGTGCGACCGCTTCGATCACAGCCGGGCTCCGGGTCGGCGCTCGCCCTGCTCGAACTCCGAGGCGGCGGCGAACACGGTCTCCGCTTCGTCGGTTTCCTCGCTGAGGAAGCGCTTCACGCGCAGGTCGCGGCTCGACGCCAGTTCGGCCGGTGCGCCCTCGATGACGGCATCGGGCAGCAGCAGCACGATGCGGTCGGCCATGCGCATCGTCGAGGGGATGTGGTGCGAGACCACGATCATGGTCATGCCGTGCTGGCGGTTGATGCGCACGAGCAGCGCTTCGATGAGCTTGGTGGAGAGGGGGTCGAGGCCCGAAAACGGCTCGTCCACGAGCAGGATGTCCGGATGACCGACGAGCGCCCGGGCCAGAGCGACGCGCTTGACCATGCCGCCCGAGAGCTGGCGCGGCAGCAGCCCGTCCACGTCGTCGAGGCCCACGGCGGCGAGGCTCTCGTGGACGCGGTCGCGGATCTCGTCCTCGGAGAGGTCGGAGTGCTCGCGCAGCGGGAAGGCGAGGTTGTCGAAGACCGTCATCGAGTCGAGCAGCGCGCCATTCTGGAACATCATGCCGAGTCCGCGGCGGACCTCGTACAACTCGGACTCGCGAAGCCCGACGACGTTGCGTCCGGCCACGACGACCCGGCCGCGAGAGGCCTCGATCAGGCCGCCGATCAGCTTGAGGATCGTGCTCTTGCCGCTGCCGCTGCCGCCCAGCACGACCGAGATCTGGCCGCCCGGGAACGAGCAGGAAACCCCTCGCAGGACCGGTCGCCGGCCGTACGACATGTGGACGTCCGAGAGTTGAACCTCGGGCTTGGCGGGGACCGGGATCCCGGCGGTCGGGGCGTGGAGGTCGACGCGCTGCCGAGCTTCGTCAGTCACTGGAGGCCCCCACCCAGAAGTGCTTAACCCTGATAGGCTTTCGAGTCGAGCCGTTGACGATTTCCGGTGCGCTTTGCATTGGTCCACGCGGCGGCTAGAACGACCGCTTTCCCGGAGCGCCGCCGGTGCCCCGGGATCGTCACGACTCCCCAGCCGGAAGAAAGGGAAGGTTCCCCATGTCGCAGAACATCGAGTCCCTGCTCCAGGAATCGCGCGTTTTCGAGCCGCCTGCCGGGTTCGCCGCCCAGGCCAGGGTCGGCAGCCGGGAAGAGTACGAGCGGATGCGCCGGGACGCCGCGGACGACCCGGAGGGCTACTGGGCGGGCGTCGCCGGCCAACTGCACTGGTTCGAGCCCTGGCAGAAGGTTCTCGACTGGCAGCCGCCCTTCGCGAAGTGGTTCGAGGGCGGCCGCACCAACCTCGCGTTCAACTGCCTCGACCGGCACCTGGCAGGCCCGCGGCGCGCGAAGACCGCGATCCTGTGGGAGGGCGAACCGGGCGACACGCGCTCGCTCAGCTACGAGGAACTCCACGCCGAGGTCGCCCGCTTCGCCGGCGCGCTCCGGAAGCTGGGCGTGGCCCGCGGCGACCGCGTCGGGATCTACATGCCGATGGTCCCCGAACTGCCGATCGCGATGCTGGCGTGCGCCCGGATCGGGGCCACGCACTCGGTCGTCTTCGGCGGTTTCTCCGCCGACTCGCTGCGCGACCGCTGCAACGACGCCGAGGTGAAGGTGATCGTCACGGCCGACGGCGGCTACCGTCGTGGAAGCGTGTTCGCGCTCAAGCCGATCGTCGACGAGGCGGTCGCGCAGATCCCGACCGTCGAGCACGTCGTCGTGCTGAAGCGGGGCGGCAACGAGGTTTCCTGGACGGAAGGCCGCGACGTCTGGTGGCACGATGCGGTAGCCGGCGTCGCTCCGGCCGACGCCGAGCCGCTCGATGCCGAGCATCCGCTGTTCATCCTCTACACCTCGGGAACGACGGGGAAGCCGAAGGGGGTCGTGCACACGACCGGCGGCTACATGGTGCAGGCCTACCACACCGCGGGCCTCGTCTTCGACCTTCGCGACGACGACATTTACTGGTGCACCGCGGACTGCGGGTGGGTGACCGGGCACACCTACCTCGTCTACGGCCCGCTGCTGAACGGCGCTACGGTCCTGATGTACGAGGGGGTGCCGAACCACCCGGCGCCCGACCGTTTCTGGTCGATCGTCGAGAAGCACAAGGTCACGATCCTCTACACGGCGCCCACTGCCATCCGCTCGTTCATGCGCTGGGGCGACGAGCACCCGAAGAAGCACGACCTGTCGAGCCTGCGGCTGCTCGGCAGCGTCGGCGAGCCGATCAATCCCGAGGCGTGGATGTGGTACCGCGAGACGATCGGAGGAGGGCGCTGCCCGATCGTCGACACGTGGTGGCAGACCGAGACCGGCGGCATCATGGTCTCGCCGCTGCCGGGCGCCGTCGCGACCAAGCCCGGTTCGTGCACGCTTCCGTTGCCGGGCATGGACATCGAGGTCGTGGACATGGAGGGCAAGGTGGTGGGTCCGAACCAGGGCGGCTTCCTGGTGATCCGTCGCCCGTGGCCCGGGATGCTGAGGACGGTCTACCGCGATCCGGACCGTTACGTGCAGAACTACTGGAGCCGCTTCGGGGACATGTATTTCGCCGGCGACGGCGCGCGCCGCGACCAGGACGGCTACCTGTGGGTCATGGGCCGCATCGACGACGTGATGAACGTCTCCGGGCACCGCATCGGCACGATGGAAGTCGAGAGCGCCCTCGTCGGCCATCCGGCGGTCGCGGAGGCCGCGGTGGTCGGCAGGCCCGACGAGATCAAGGGCGAGGCGATCGCGGCGTTCGTCTCGCTCGCGGCGGGTCGCGAGGCGAGCAAGGAACTCGAGGCCGAACTCAAGGCCTGGGTCGGCAAGGAGATCGGCGCGTTCGCGAAGCCGGACGACCTGCGGTTCACCGACGCGCTGCCGAAGACCCGCAGCGGCAAGATCATGCGCCGCCTGCTCCGCGACATCGCGGCCGGGCGCGAGAGCAGCGGCGACACGACCACGCTCGAGGATTACGGGGTGCTCGCCAAGCTGCGCGGGACCGAGGAATAGGGGGAGAGGTTGGCGCTCGTTCTGTACAACACGCGCACGCGCCGCGAGGAGCCGTTCGTGCCCCTCGTGCCGGGCAAAATCTCGATGTACGTCTGCGGCATCACGGTCTACGACCGTTGCCACGTCGGGCACGCGCGTTCGCTCGTGTTCTTCGACGCGATGGTGCGCTACCTGCGGTGGCGCGGTTACGACGTGCACTTCGTGCGCAACATCACCGACATCGACGACAAGATCATCAACCGCGCGAACGAGCGCGGCGAGGAATGGAAGGCGCTGACCGAGCGCTACATCGGCGAGATGCACCGCGACGTCGCGGCGCTCGGTTGCGCGATGCCGGACCTCGAGCCTCGGGCGACCGACCACATCGCGGAGATGCTCGACCTCGTCCGCAAGCTCGAGGAGCGCGGCCTCGCCTACGATGCCGGCGGCGGCGACGTCTACTTCGCCGTCGAGGAGTTCCGGCCCTACGGCCGCCTGTCGGGCCGCAACCTGGACGACCTGCTGTCCGGCGCCCGCGTGGACGTCGATGCTCGCAAGCGCAGCCCGATGGACTTCGCGCTGTGGAAGTCCGCGAAGCCCGACGAGCCGTCGTGGCCGAGCCCGTGGGGACCGGGGCGGCCCGGCTGGCACCTGGAATGCTCGGCGATGAGCATGCGCTACCTCGGCCGCACCTTCGACATCCACGGCGGCGGCGAGGATCTCGTGTTCCCGCACCACGAGAACGAGCTCGCGCAGTCGTGCGGAGCGTACGACGACTGCGAGTTCGTCCGCTTCTGGGTCCATCACGCGTTCGTGCGCATCGACCAGGAGAAGATGAGCAAGTCGCTCGGCAACGTCTTCGCGATCGAGGACGTGCTGAAGGAAGTCGAGGCCGAGGGGCTCCGGCTGCACCTGCTCTCGGTGCACTACCGGTCCCCGCTCGACTTCAGCGCGACGGGCATCGCCGAGTCGACGAAGGCTCTGGTCCGCGTCTACGAAACGCTCGCGCGGCTCGAGGAAGCCGGCCTGGTCGCGCCGGAGTACGACCACGCCTCTCCGGAGGTCGCGAGCCTCGTCGAGGCGATGGACGCGGACCTGAACACGGCGCGGGCGGTGGCCCTGCTGTTCGACGCCGTCCGGGACGCGAATCGTGCGCTCGATGCCGGCGACAGCATCTCGGCCGTGCGCTCGGCCGGCGTGGTCCGCTCGGTCGGACGCGCGCTCGGGTTCTTCCAGGCGCGGGCGTCCGAGTTCCTCGAGCGTTACAATGCGCGGGGCGCTTCGAGGGCCGGCATCTCCGCCGACGAGATCGAGTCGCTGATCGCCGAGCGCGCCGCGGCGCGCAAGGCCCGCGATTTCGCCCGGAGTGACTCGGTTCGCCAACAGCTTCTCGACCAGGGCATCGTGCTCGAGGACGGTCCCGGCGGGACGACCTGGCGGCGCGCCTGAGGCGGGCGTGGCCGGTGCATCCGCAGGACAGAAGCCACACCGGAGGTTGGGCCTTTCACGCCGTGATGGTAGAAGGTCCCATTCCTGAGTTGCCGGTACGGCACAGCAAGGAGGCAAGGGAACGACAATGTCGAGCAGGATCATCGTCGGTGTGGTAGCCGCGCTCCTCGTTACTGGAGCGGCCGCCTGCACGAAGTCCGAGGAAGCCAAGCCCGCCGCGCCGGCCGAAAAGCCCGCGGCTGCGGCTGAGAAACCCGCCGCAGCGCCGGCCGAGAAGCCGGCGATGGGGGAGGCGGCCAAGCCCGCCGCGCCGCCGGCGGCGAAGCCGGCCGAGCCGGCCGAAGGCGGCGAAGCCAAGCCCGCCGCGCCGAAGCCGGAGCCGGACGCCGACGAGACCTGAACAGCGAGATCGGGCAGTGAGTTCCGAGAAGACCGGCCGGCGTCAGTTCCTGAGGCGGGCCGGTCTTTTCTCGGGGCTGCTCGGATTCGGCTCCCTCCTCAAGTACCGGACCCAGTACTTCCTTCTCCCTTCCGCACCGACCGAGGCCGACGCTCCCCAGCCGCAGTGGTCGGGGTCGACGGTCCAGTCGTACCGAACGCTCGGCCGCACCGGCTGGAAGATGTCGGACATCTCGTTCGGCACCGCTCACGTGCGCGACCCGGACATCGTCCGCATCGCGATCGATCGCGGCATGAATTATTTCGACACGTCGCCGGACTACTCGGACGCCGAATCCGAGCGCGTCGTCGGCCAGGGGATCCGCGGGCGGCGGGACAAGGTCTTCCTCGCTTCGAAGTTCTGCACGCCCGGCGGCCACCTGCCCGTCGATTCGAAGGTGGAAGACATCATCGCGGCGGTCGAGGCGAGCCTCGGCCGGCTCGGCACCGACTACCTCGACCTGTGCCACGTCCACGCCTGCAATGACCTCGAGCGGCTCATGGCGCCGACGTTCCACGAGGCGTTCGACCGGCTGAAGGAGCAGGGCAAGGTGCGGTTCCTCGGGGTGTCGAGCCACACTCCGGAACTCGAGACCGTGATGAACCACGCCGTGGACAGCGGGCGCTTCGACGTGATCATGGTCGCGTACAACTTCCGAAACTGGCCCGACCTCTCGAACATCATCGACAAGGCGCACGAAAAGGGCGTCGGCTTCGTCGCGATGAAGACCCTGAAAGGGGCCTACCACACCGTGCTCGCCGACTTCACGCCGGACGAGCGCAGCAGCTTCACCCAGGCCGCGTTCAAGTGGGTGCAGTCGAACCCGAAGATCTCGGGACTCGTGGTTTCGATCTCGAAGGTTTCCCAACTCGACGAGTACCTCTATGCGTCGGGCAAGCCGGTCGCCCCGAAGGACCTCGCCGTGCTCGAGCGCTACGACGAACTGGTCGCGCGTCAGTACTGCCGGCCGGGGTGCGGCGAGTGCCTCGATGCCTGTCCCGCCGGCCTGCCGATCGACGACGTGCTGCGCTACTCGATGTACTACGAAGGATACGGCAGCGAGCGGGTCGCGATGGGGAAGTACGCTTCGCTGGGCTCCGGTCGGCAGGCCTCGGCCTGCGCCGACTGCGCCGCCCCGTGCCAGGGCGCCTGTCCGTTCGAGATCCCGATCCGGGAACGCATGGTGCGCGCGCATCGCCTGCTCGGCCCGGTCGCCTGACGCCCCTTCGCCGCACGCGGGGCTGCTCCGGACCGGACGCGACGTTTACCAGCGCGGACATCGGCCTTTTCGCCGTGCTCAGGGATGCACCGCCGGAGATTGGCGGAGGGCGGCGGGCGCGTTAGCCTCTTCGCCGTGCCCGTCATCCTGCACGCGGACATGGACGCGTTCTATGCGTCCGTCGAGCAGCGCGACGACTCGCGGCTGCGGGGCAGGCCGGTCATCGTCGGCGGCCTCGGCAAACGCGGCGTCGTCTGCGCCGCGTCGTACGAAGCGCGCCGCTTCGGCGTGCGCTCGGCGATGCCGACCGCGCAGGCGCGGCGCCTTTGCCCGGACGGCGTCTATCTTCCGCCGCGCATGTCGCACTACGGCAGCATCGCGGCCGACGTGCGCGAGATCTTCTATCGCTATACGCCGCTCGTCGAGCCGCTGTCGCTCGATGAAGCCTACCTCGACGTGACGGGGTCCCTGCGACTGTTCGGCGGCGTCGACGCGATCGCGGAACGCCTGAGGGCGGACATCCGTGGCGAGCTCGGGCTTGCCTGCTCGGTCGGCGGCGGGCCCGGAAAGCTCGTCGCGAAGATCGCGTCGGCGCGCGCGAAGCCGGACGGCGTGCTGCTCCTGGACGCGGCCGGCGCGAACGACTTCCTGCGGCCGCTGCGCGTCTCGGAGATCTGGGGCGTGGGACCCGCCACGGAGGCGAGGCTGCACTCGCTCGGGATCGCGACGATCGGGCAACTCGCGGACTTCGACGGCGAGCGCCTCGAGCGCGCGCTCGGGTCCTGGGGTCCCGCGATCCAGGCGCTCGCGCGCGGCGATGACCTGCGCACGGTCGAGGCCGATCGCGGCCGGGTGTCCTGCGGCGAGGAGAACACGTTCCCCGACGACGTCAGCGACGAGGACCTCGTGGCGGCGATGATCCTCGCCCACAGCGAGACCGTCGGCCGGCGCCTGCGCCGCGAGGGCAGGCGAGGGCGAACGATCACGCTCAAGTGGCGGCCGTCGGGGCCGGGGGTCGAATGGAAGCTGGTGACGCGAGCGAAGACGCTCGAGGCGGCGACCGACGACGGCCCGACGATCGCCGCCGTGGCGATCGCGCTGTGGCGCGCCGAGAAGAGCCGTCCGCCGATCCGGCTCGTCGGGGTGCAGGTCTCGGGACTCGACGGGGAGCGCCCGCGGCAACTCGGACTGTTCCGTTCGGCGGAAGAAGACCGACGCGACAAGCTCAACGAGGCGCTCGACGACCTGGTGGCGCGATTCGGGGCGGGGGCGGTACGGCGCGGGGGCCTGCCGAACGACTGACGCCGCGTGTGCACGTCGCCGCCGGCCGTGGCGTTGCTTCGCCTGGCCCCCCTTCGTAGCTTCGGCGTGCGCGCGGCCGTAGCTCAGCTGGATAGAGCACCGGGCTTCGAACCCGTAGGTCGCAAGTTCGAATCTTGCCGGCCGCGCCAATCCTCCTGCCTTCGACGAGGTGAGTCTCGCCGCTCGCCGGCTCGCGGCTCAGGTCGCAAGTTCGAATCTTGCCGGCCGCGCCAAACCTCCTGCCTTCGAGGCCGGCGTCGCTTGCGAAGAAACCGTCGCGCGAATCGGAACGTCCCCGCGAAGCGGCACCCGAGATTCCCTGTTCCTTCCCGGCGGGGTTTCCGATAGACGATTGCCCCAACCGCCGTCGACACGATCGGGACGACGGCTCGGACTCTCCCGGAGGTACATCGTTCGTGAAGCTCCCCAGGACCCTGACCCAGTCCCCGTCCGCCCGCTTTCGCCCGCTCTTGATCGCCGCAGTCGCGGCCCTCGCCTCGGCCGCTCCCGCGGCCGCCGCCGATCCTGCGCCCGGCACCGAGATCAACGCGGGCAACGTCGGCCAGTACAAGGAGTACCTCGGCCCCGCCGTCACCTGGATCGTCGAGCGTGGCGCCGAGATCAAGGTGTCCGCGTACAAGAAGGTGAACTACGCGCCGCCTTTTGCCGAGGCGACCGAGAAGTACTCGGGCCAGGTCACGCTCGCGCCGGACTCGACGCACCTCGAGAACCACGTCGCCGGCCTTCCGTTCACGAAGGTCGATCCGAACGACAAGCAGGCCGGCGCCAAGCACATGTTCAACTTCAACGCGGCGATCGCGATCGACGACCTCGACCTGCGCAACTTCGATTGCGATACGGGAGCGATCGGCAAGAACGGCGAGCCGGTCCACGTCGAGCGCCACTTCCTGATCGACCACATCCGCCGGCTCTACTTCCGCGAGCGCGTGATGGTCGATCCGAAGCCGGAAATGCCGAGCCAGGACGGCGCGCGCTACAAGGAAGCCCTCTATCCGCTCATCGAGCCGTTCGACCTCAAGGGCACCGGCTTCACGCTGAATCGCTACGCCGACCACACGCGGCAGGACGACACGTGGCTGTACCTGCCGCAGCTTCGCCGCGTGCGGCGCCTCTCGTCCGCGCAGCGCTCGGACGCGCTGTTCGGGCAGGACACGGACCAGGACAGCTACGCGGGCTACGCGGGCAACCCGGGCTGGTTCGACTGGACCTACATCGGCGAGAAGACCGTGCTCGGGTCGTTCCACTCCGACGGCATCCCCGTGAAGTGGCAGGAGCCGTCCGGCGACTTCATGCACACGAGCGCATGGGAGCCGCGCAAGGTCTGGATCGTGGAAGGCAAGGCCAAGTTCCCGCAGTACGCGTACTCCAAGCGCGTCATCTACCTCGACCAGGACAGCTACCGGATCCCGTTCACGGACATCTATGACCAGGCCGGCGAGTTGTGGAAGGTATGGATCAACAACTTCATGTACGCCACGCATCCGATCGAGGGGGCGAAGTACGGCTTCCCGTGGGAGGTCAGCTACAACCCGTCGATCACGATGGTGGACATCCAGCTCGAGCACGGGACGTATTGCGCGCTGCCGAGCGCGCGTTTCCCGGGCGAGCAGGGCTGGTACGTGAACCTCGGCGACAAGGAAGGCACGACCGAGGACTATTTCGCGCTGAGCGCGATCATCGCGGCCGGGCGCTGACGGTCCCCTCGTGACGAAACGTAGGAAGGGCCGGCGGGAGGACTCCCGTCGGCCCTTTTCCGTGGGATCGGCCGGCTCCGGCCCGGAAGGAAGCCGCGCCGGGGCAGGATCGCCGCCCGGTCGGTCGGCCGGGTCGGGGAGCCCATCGGCGGAGCCTCGACCGGGGGCCGCGGTCCCGG
>CAYYZO010000041.1:29244-35222 GCA_964476185.1 uncultured Myxococcales bacterium | reverse complement strand
GAGCACCAGACTACGGATCTGGGGGTTACAAGTTCGACTCTTGTCGGGCGCGCTTTTCTTTCCGCTAGGTACACGTCGCTTCGGTGCGACTCGAAAATCCTCGGATCCGTCGCGCATCCGCGTCGATCGGACTCCCGCGCGAGTCCCCATTGGGATGACGGACTGTTCCACCCCTGGAAACACAGGGGAGCGTGAAAGCGAAGCACCGGCGGCCGAGTCCGGCCGATCCGGGAAACGGAGACGCAAGCCAGCGGGTACGGTCTCCCGCCCTGCAGACATCGGATGAACCGCCGCCCGCCCCGCGGCGCCCGCACTGTCGTGCGGGCGCCGCGGTCGCGCGCTGCGGTACTACTTGCCGCCGCGGCCTCCCTTGCCGGTCGAGCCCTTCACGGTCGTCGTCACCGTGTCGGTGTCGTTGTCGGACCTCGGGTCCGGGGTGCTCGTCGAGACGATCGCGGTGTTGTCGCGCGTGCCGCGCGAACCCTTGATGTCGGCCTCGATGCGGAACGCCGCGTGCTGACCGGCCTCGAGCGTGCCGGCGTTGCACGTGACGGTGTGCGTCGGCCGGTCGTAGCTGCATCCCGGCGAGACGTACTGCACGATGAACGTCTTCGGCGTCCACGGCAGCGGGTCGACGATCACGACGTCGTGCGCATCCGACGGACCGCCGCTCTCCATCCAGCACGTCAGCTGGTCGTCCTTCTCGCAGTCCGGACGGTTGTAGGCCGTCAGCTCGTAGATGATCCCGCCCGACGGGTTGCCCGTCGGGTAGTTCTGCGTCTTGTCGATCCAGACGTCGGCCTCGGTGGTCACCGTGGTCTGCTCGCTGTCGTTCGCCCCGGTCGGGTTCTCGACCGAGGTGACGGTCACCGAGTTGGTCAGCACCGTGCCGCTCGGCGTCGACGGGTCGACGAGCACGGTCAGGAACACGTCGGCGTCCTCGCCGGGCTCGAGGTCCCCGAGGTCGCAGACCGCGATGTTGCCCGGGTTCAGCGCGCACACCGTCTGGCCGTTGCCGTTGACGCCGGTCACGAACGAAACGTCCGCGGGCAGCGTGTCGACGAGCTCGACGTCGGTCGCCGTGGACGGCCCGTGGTTCACGACGTGGAGCGTGTAGTAGAGGTTCGCGCCGGCGACGACGGGGTCGGGCGAGTCGGACTTGGTGACCTCGAGTTCCGTCTCGGCCTGGATCGTCGTGGTCTCGGAGTCGGTGTTGTCCGCCTGGTCTGGCTCGAACGTGTCGGACGACGCGACGGCCGAGTTCACGAGCACACCGCGCGCGTCGGGCTCGACGAGCACGCTGATCGTGACCGTCGCCGAGCTGCCGAAGCCGAGGTTGCCGAACGAGCAGACCGTCGGCTTGGCGATGTTGCCCGGCTCTCCCGGCACGCAAGCGCCGACCGAGGCCACGACCGACTGGAGCGTGAGGCCGGCCGGCAGGGCGTCGGTCATCTTCGCGTTGACGGCGGTCGACGGCCCGTCGTTCTCGACGAGGATCGTGTAGGTCAGCGCTTCACCGGCCGTCACGGGATCGACGTCGTCGAACTTGCTGACCGTCAGGTCGGCCGCCGGTTCCACGTGGACGCCGCCGGTCGCGACGTTGTTGTTCGGGTTCGGATCGTGGGTCTCCGACGACGTGACGGTCGCTTCGTCGTTGATGTCGGTGCGCTCCACGGCTTCGTACGTGACACGCACCTTCCACTTGCCGCCGTGCGGAAGCGGTTCGGTCAGCGTGCAGGTGACGGTTGAACTCGTGGCGTCGACCCCGATTCCGGGTGAGGGGACGCAGTTGTCCGCCAGCGACGAGTCCGGCGTGACCGACGCGATCGAGTACTCGCCGCTCGCCACGATGCGGTCGACGAGCGAGACGCCGTCGGCCTGGTCCGGCCCGAGGTTCGTGACGAGGATCTCGCAGAAGGGCAGGTTGCCCTGGCCTGCGTAGTACGCGCCGGTGTCCGGCTTGCAGAGCTTGGTGATCGCGAGGTCGGCCTGCAGCTGGACGATGTTCACCTCGTCCTCGGCGATGTTGTTGCTCTCGTCCGTGTCGGGGCTGTCGCTCGAGACGACGACCCGGTCGTTGATGTTCTGCGGGGCGCCGCCGCTGACGGGCACGACGATGACGGCCTTGTGGCCGGAGTCGAGCAGGTCGAGGTTGCAGGTCACGGTGCCGGAGTTGACCTGCGGGTTCGTCGTGGTGGTGCAGATGTCGGCCGGCTGCGCGGTGCCGTTCTTCGTCACCGAGATCGTGCCGATCGTGAAGGTCCCGTTGCTGAGCAGCGTGTCGACGACGAGGGCGCCTTGGGCCATGTTCGGCCCGAGGTTCTCGACGGTGATCGTGCACAGCGCGGTCTGTCCGACGAGCATCGGGTCGTCGGGCTTGCAGTCCTTGACGACGCGCAGGTCGGAGCCGACGTAATCGAGGTCCATGCAGGCCGTGCTGTCCTGCACGTGCGCCAGCATCCGGTTCGACACGCGATACGCCGCGCGCCCGTACGGGTGGTACTTCCCGAACGTGTTGGCGATGTTCGCGAACCCGCCGCTGCGCAGGTGGCAGTAGCTCATGATCGTGCCGTTCTGGCCGCTCGCGGTTCCTCCGGTCAGGCTGCCGAGGCCCGGGAGCGACGCATTGTTGTCGCCGAGGCAGTTCGAGACTCCGTCGGTGGCGTCGTCCACGCAAATGTCGACGGGGTCGGAGATGCTCTGGACGCCGCAGTAGTTGTGCGTGTGCGGGGAGTTGAAGTTGTGGCCGATCTCGTGGGCGATGACCATGCCTTCCCAGACGAACCCGGGCAGGTCGATGTTGAAGCCGGTGCCGATGGCGGAGCTTGCACCGTACCCGCTGCCCTGCGAGCAGAGCACGCCGGTGTAGGCGCAGCCGCAGCCCTCGGTCTTGCCGCTGATGAAGTGCACGAGCGTGCGCGGCGTGGCGTTCCCGCTCCAGACATCCTGGACCTCGTCGAGCTTGCCGTAGCCGTCACAGCCGCAGAAGTCGTCGTTCTCGGAGTACGGGTCGAGGTCCGCCGCGCCCGGGAACAGGCGCACCTGCTGGATCAGCAGGTTGGTGTCGACGTCGCGCTCGTACGGCACCGACGCGTAGGCGATCAGGTCGCCGATGTACGCGATGGCCGCCGCGGCCGTCTTCGACGGGTTCCCGGTGTTGCCGGGAAGGTTCCAGAACTGGTTCCAGAACTCGAAGTCGGTGTCGATGATCATGTGCGCGGTGTACTTGATGCCGAGCGGCGACCCCATGCCGGGCAGGCTGCTCGGCGCCGCGCTTCCGGCCAGTGTCGCGGTCGTCGCCGACGCGCCCGAAACGGACAGGCCGTCCGATCCGCAGTCGAACGAACGGTCGGCGAAGTCCTGCGAGGGATCCACCTTGCGGTTGCGGAACCCGGCCTTCTTGCCGGCGCTGAACTCCATCATCCACGCGCCGCCGCTGCCGACGATGGTGCCGTGGACCTTGCCCTTGCCGCGTCCGGGCACCGCGAGCATCACGACGCTGCCAGGATCGTCGGACGTGCGTCCGCGGAAGTAGGCGGTGTCCGGAGCGGCGACGGTCGGTCCGCCGACGACGTCGATCACGACATCTTCGGCGAACACGTCGAAGCGCGTGAGTTCCAGGTCGACGGTCGCACCGCTCTGGAGCTCGAGGCCCTGGACGCGAAGCGCCCCGCCTTTGGGGATGCCGCGCGCCTGGTCGGGAAGATCCGGGGATTGCGAGTTCACGAAGGTCGGGGCCGCGAGCGCGTTGCCCGAACCGACGCTGGTGAGAAGCAGCGCGCCGATCGCGGCGAGCGCGAACGTCGGACTGCACAGGAAAGTGCGTTTCATCGGAAACCCTCCTTGGTCGGCCCGTGCGGTTGGAGGCACGGGCGAATGCGAACACATTCGATCGAACTCCCGCGACGCTTCACTCCCCCGCGGACTGTCGTCCCCCGTCACCGGGGCTCGCGACCAACGGCCCACCCGATCTTCCGGAACCGGCCGGAACGGGCATTCTCAAGACGCGAGCGCTTCATGAACGCGCGACTTCGCGCCGAGTACGAATCCGCACTGGCATAGTCAAGCAAGGAGTTGGCGCAGTGGTGGCGGAAAGGTTCAGGGGCACTGCAGGGCGACGTCTTCGTTGACCGCCTTTCTCAGGATCAACAAAGCATCAGAGGCGGTAACGACGCCGTTGCCGCTCGCGTCGCACACCTCGGGATGGCACGTCGCCGCGTTCACGGCGGCGCGTAACGCGAACTGCGCGTCGCTCGCGGTCAGCGTTCCGGAATCGTTCGGGTCGCCGCAGGCGACGGCCAGGCACGATCCGTTGCACGCCTCACCCGGGGACCACGACGTGTTGCCATCGTCACATTCCTCGTCGCCGCTCACGACGGAGTCGCCGCACACGGCGCCGGGAGGTCCTGCGCCTGCGCCGAGGTAGGCGGCGCCGGCGTCGGTGACCTCGCCGGCGTCTTCCTTCGGCGCGCCGACCGCGACGGAGCCGGCGCCGAGGGCGACAGCGGCGCCGAATTCGCTCGTCGCAGCGGGGGCTTGCGGGGGTGGCTCGTAGTTCCGCGTCGGTTCCCACGACCGGTGCGCGCGGGGAAGGGGCGCGGTCGGCGTTTCGAACAGCCAGGCGCCGGCCCCGGGGGCGCCGATCAGGACGAAGGCGCCTTCGACGGCGACCGCTGTTCCGAAACGATCGCCGGACCCGCCGGCGGGCTCGGCCAGGAGCCGGTCGCCGAGCGTCCAGGCGCTGCCGGCGAGCTCCAGCACGTAGGCCGCTCCGGCGTCCTCGGCGGCGGCGTCGTCCGCCGGCGCGCCGGCGACGGCGGTCTCGCCGTCGATCGCGAGCGCCTCGCCGAAGCACGTCGCCCCGTCCGTCGTCTCCGGTTCGATCACGGCGCCGCGCGGAGCCCACGAAGTGCCGTCGCGCTCGAACGCGACGACCTGGCCCGGGCCGCTGCAGCTCGGCCCCGCCTTCGCGCCCGGCTCGCCGACGAGCAGCCGCGGGCCCGACAGCGCGACGCTCGCGCCGAAGCGTCCACCGACCTCGCCGCCGTGCAACTCCCCGGACGGGCTCCAGACCCCGCCCACCCGCTCGAAGACGAGCACGCAGCCGCCGCCGGGGGCCCCGGCCGCGAGCCGGTCGCCGTGGATCGCGACGGCGGCGCCGAACTCGGTGCACTGTCCGCCGCTGTCGAGCAGCTTCGCTTCGAGCTGCCACGACGACCCGCCGCGGACGAACACGCTGACCGAACCGTGCGAGGTTCCCTCGCCGGCCGGAACCGCGTCGAGCGGCGCCCCGACCGCGATCGTGTCGCCGTCGACGGCGACGGCCGAGCCGAAACGGATCGCGTCGTCGCTGGCGTCCGGGTCGACGAACGGCACGGCGACGGGAGAAGCCTGCTCGTGCTCGATGAACCCGGTCTCGCCGAGCGCGAACACGTGCACGCGACCGGACGGGTCCGAGCCCGGCGCGCCGACGACGAGGTACGGCGTGTCGAGCGCGAGCGCGGCGCCGAACTGCGCGCCTTCGGAGGACGAGGCCGGCTCGATCCTGCAGTCGGGGCCGTTCGGCGCTTCGCAGGTTCCGTCCGCGCATTCCCCGGCGCCGCAGATGCTCGTGGCGCTGCACTCGCTCCCGTTCGGCTCGAGGTCGTCGGAGCACTGGCCGGCGCCGTCGCAGGCGTCGGCGCGGTCGCAGTCGCTGTCGACGTTGCTGCCGCAGTCCGAGCCGGCGGCCAGGAACGCATCGACCGGGCAGGCGGCCGACGTTGCGCTGCACGCTTCGGCGACATCGCAGGCGCCGGTGGAGTCGCGGCACACCGTCGCGCTCGACGCGAAGGCGTCGGCGGGACAGTCCGCCGAGGTTCCGCTGCAGGCTTCGGCGACGTCGCAGATGCCGGCGACGGCGCGACAGACGGTGGCGGGGGCTGCGAGCGCGTCGGCGGGACAGACGCCGCCGGTTCCGGTGCAGTGTTCGGGCGTGT
>CAYYZO010000041.1:0-29144 GCA_964476185.1 uncultured Myxococcales bacterium | reverse complement strand
GCAGACCGTCGTCGAAGCGGCGACGGTGTCCGCAGGGCACGACGCCGAGGTCCCGGTGCAGTTCTCTGCCGTGTCGCAGAGGCCGAGCGACGCGCGGCAGGTGGTGGCGGAGGACGCGAGCGCGTCGGCGGGGCAGACGCCGCTGGTCCCGGTGCAGCGCTCGACAGCGTCGCAGGCTCCGGTGGGCGCGCGACAGATGGTCGCCGTCGTCGCGAGCGTGTCCGCGGGGCAGCTGGCGGACGTGCCGGTGCAGGTTTCGGCCGAGTCGCAGATCGCTCCGGCCGACGCCCGGCACGTGACGGTCGTCGCGGCGAACGCGTTGGCGGGGCACGCGGCGCTCGTGCCGGTGCAGTTCTCCGCGACGTCGCAGACGCCGCTCGCGCCGCGGCAGGTCGTCGTCGTCGCGGCGAACGCGTCGGCGGGGCAGGTCGCGGAGCTTCCGGTGCACGTCTCGGCGACGTCGCAGACGCTGCTCGCCGCACGGCAGGCCGTCGTCGAAGCGGCGACGGCGTCCGCAGGGCACGACGCCGAGGTTCCGGTGCAGTTTTCCGCCGTGTCGCAGAGGCCGAGCGACGCGCGGCAGGTGGTGGCGGAGGACGCGAGCGCGTCGGCGGGGCAGACGCCGCTGGTCCCGGTGCAGCGCTCGACAGCGTCGCAGGCTCCGGTGGGCGCGCGACAGATGGTCGCCGTCGTCGCGAGCGTGTCCGCGGGGCAGCTGGCGGACGTGCCGGTGCAGGTTTCGGCCGAGTCGCAGATCGCTCCGGCCGACGCCCGGCACGTGACGGTCGTCGCGGCGAACGCGTTGGCGGGGCACGCGGCGCTCGTGCCGGTGCAGTTCTCCGCGACGTCGCAGACGCCGCTCGTGCTTCGGCAGGCCAGGGAAGTCGGCGCGAACCCGTCGGCGGGACAGGCCACGTTGGTGCCGCTGCACTGCTCGACGACGTCGCAGACGCCGTTCGAGGCGCGGCAGGTCGTCGTGGAGGACGCGAGCCCGTCGGGCGGGCACGACGCGCTGGTGCCGCTGCACTGCTCGGCGACGTCGCAAGCGCCGGCCGGGGCGCGGCAGACCGTGGTGGAGCCGGACAGCGCGTCGACGGGGCAGGCTCCGCTCGTTCCGGTGCAACGCTCGACCGCATCGCACGGCCCGGTGGCCGCGCGGCATACCACGGTCGTCGGTGCGAGGGCGTCGGCCGGGCAGCTCGCGGACGTTCCGGTGCAGTTCTCGGCCGAGTCGCAGATCGCCCCGGTCGATGCGCGGCAAACGACCGTGGACGCCGCGAACGAGTTCGCCGGACACGCGGTCGACGTGCCCGTGCAGGTCTCCGACACGTCGCAGGTCCCGGCGGCAGCGCGGCACGTCGTCCCGGGGGCGGCGAGCGCGTCGGCGGGGCAGGCCGCGCTCGATCCCGAACAGGTTTCGGCGACGTCGCAGGCGCCCGAGGCGCCGCGGCACGCGAACGTGGTGGGGCGGAACGCATCCGCCGGGCACGCCCCGCTGGTCCCGTTGCAGGTCTCCGCCGTATCGCACGGGCCGAGCGCCGGCCGGCACGCGAGTCCGGCGCCGGCCGGCTGGCACGTGATCGAGTTGCAGCAGGTGGACACGTCTTCCGCGAGCGGATCGCAGGCCTCGCCGGCGTCGACGGCGCCGTTGCCGCAATCGCCGGTGTAGTAGATGCCGAAGAACGAGGACGCCTTTCCGCTCGCGGACTGGAAGTCGCCGCCGACATGGAGGGCGCCGCCGATCGCCGCCAGCGAAGCGACGTCCTCGGCGGCTCCCTGGCCGAGGCCGCTCCACGCGGAGCCGTTCCACTTCGCGACGTGCAGCGCGGTCGATCCGTCGGCCGTCGTGAACTCCCCGCCGGCGTAGAGATCGGTGCCGATCGTGGTCATCGTGTAGACGAGCCCGTTCATGCCGGCGCCGAGCGCCGACCAGGCCGCGCCGTTCCACTTCGCGATCGCGCGGGCGGAGACGCCGCCTGCCGTCGTGAAGCTGCCGCCGGCGTACAGGTCGCTGCCGAGCGCGACGATCGAGTAGACGGCGCCGTTCATGCCGCTCCCGAGCCCCGACCAGGCGCTGCCGCTCCACTTCGCGATGTTCGGGAAGGCGTTCCCGCCCGCCGTCGTGAACGGGCCGCCGACGTACAGGTCCGTCCCGACCGCTCGCAACGTGAAGACATCGCCGTTCGTGCCGCCGCCGACCTCGGACCACGCGCTGCCGTTCCACTGCGCGAGGTGGTTCGCGGTCACGTTGCCGGACCCGGTGAACGTCCCGCCCGCGTAGAGCGTGGAGCCGATCACCGCGAGCGCGTAGGCGTCGGAGTTGGTTCCCTTGCCGAGCGCGGACCAGGTGGCTCCGTTCCACTTCGCGACGTTGCTGGCCAGCGATCCGCCGGCGCGCGTGAAGGACCCGGCCACGCAGAGGTCGGAGCCGAGGAACGCCATCGAATAGACCGGGCCGTCCAGGCCGCTGCCGAGCGCGGACCAGTTCTGCCCGTTCCAGCGCGCGATGTAGTCGGCGGCCGTGCCGCCGGCCGTCGTGAAGAAGCCGCCCGCGTAGAGGTCGTTCCCGCTGACGGCGAGCGTCTCGACGCGGCCGTTCATGCCGAGCCCCGTCGCGGTCCCGAGGGCCTTCCACTGGGCGCCGACGTACCCGGCGATGCCGGCGCCCGGCAGCCCGGCGATGCTCGTGAAGTCGCCGCCGACGTAGAGGTCGCCGCCTTTCGCCGTGATGGCGAGCAGGAGGTCGTTGGTGCCGGAGCCGATCGCCGACCACGCGCTGCCGTTCCACTTCGCGATCGTGTCGGCGCTCACGTTGCCCGCGGTCGTGAACGCCCCGACCGCATAGAGGTCGCTGCCGATGGCAGTCAGCGCGAGCACTCCGTCGTCGGTGCCCTTGCCGAGCGCCGACCACGACGACCCGTTCCAACTCGCGATGTTGTCGGCCGCGACGCCGCCGGCGGTCGAGAAGTAGCCGCCCACGTACAGCGTCGACCCGATCGCGGCGAGCGCGTCGACCTCGCCGTCGGTGCCGGAGCCGAGCGCGAACCACGACGTTCCGTTGTAGCGCGCGATGCGGGACGTCGCCGAACCGCCGGCCGAGGTGAACACGCCGCCTGCGTAGAGGTCGGTACCGATCGCGGCGAGCGCGTAGACGGTGGCGTTGGTCCCGGTGCCGAGCGATGCCCAGCCGGCGCCGTTCCAGCGCGCGACGCGCGCCGCCGGCGTTCCGCCGGCGGTCGTGAAGCTGCCGCCCGCGTACAGGTCGGTGCCGATCACGGCGAGCGCCCGCACCGTGTTGTTCATGCCGGAGCCGAGCGCCGACCAGGTGGCGCCGTTCCACATCGCGATGCGCGAAGCCGGCACCCCGCCGGCGGTCTGGAACGCCCCGGCCACGTACAGATCGGACTCCATGACCGCGAGCGCGTAGACCGTTCCGTCGAGGCCCTCGCCGAGCGACGACCAGTACGTTCCGTCCCACCTGGCGATGCGGGAAGCCTCGACGCCGCCGGCCGTGACGAAGTCGCCGGCCGCGTAGAGGTCGTTGCCGATCACGGCCAGCGCGAGCGCGGAGCCGCTCAGGCCGGCGGGGCCGCCGAAACGACCGTCCCAGTTGCTGAACGGGACGATGCCGGCGCCGGCGCTCGCGGCTGCCGCGTCCACGCGAGCGGCGTCGTCGCGTTCGCGTCGTGCGCGCGCCGCGACGAAGCGCGGTGCGCCGCGCGCGTCGGTTTCCATCCGGAAGCCCGAGATGTCGACCGCTCCGCGAAAGCCGGTGCCGAGGCGGATGGTCCCGTCTTCGTTCAGCAACTCGGCGAGCGGTTTGGAAGAGCCGACGGCGGGCGCTGCCGCTGTCGCGCAACGCGGCGCCAGGGCGAACGCGCAAAGCGCGAGGATCGTCGCGGCGCGGCGGAACCGGTGCGCCGTGCGCGCGAACTTCATGAGCGATTCCCCCATCGGCTTGTTGCGGGTTGGGGTTCTACTCGGTTTCGGGTGGACCAGACAAGCGCGTGAAGATCGATCGCCGGACGCGAAGCAGGTCGGTCGCGGTCAGCGGCCCCCTCCCGGTTGCCAGCCCCTCTGCGCGATCAGCGACGCGACCCTCTCGCGGATCTCGTCCCGGATCCGGCGCACCTGCTCCACCGGTCGCCCTTTCGGATCGTCGAGCGGCCAGTCGAGGCGTTCGAGCCCCGGCACCAGCGGGCAGGCCTCGCCGCAGCCCATCGTGACCAGAAGCCGCGCCGATGCCGCGAGCTCGTCCGTCAGGCGTTGCGGGCTCGCGCCCGAAAGGTCGAGCCCGATCTCGCGCATCGCCGCGACGACCTCGGGATGCACGCGTTCGCCGGGCTGCGTGCCGGCCGAGACGGCGACCGCGCGCGTCGCGTCGGACAGGGAGTTGAAGAACGCCGCCGCCATCTGCGACCGCCCGGCGTTGTGGACGCAGGCGAAGATCACGCGGTTCATCGTGCCGCTCCGTCGGGAGCGAAGAACCGTCGCTGCGCCCACAGCGCCACGTTCACGAGGCCGATCATCACCGGGACTTCCACCAGCGGGCCGATCACGGCCGCGAACGCGGCGCCGCTCTGGATACCGAAGCTCGCGATGGCGACCGCGATCGCGAGCTCGAAGTTGTTGGAGGCGGCGGTGAACGAAAGCGTGGCGGCTTGCCGGTAGTCCGCTCCCGCGCGGTGGCTCGTGACGAGGGAGACGGCGAACATCACGACGAAGTAGACGAGAAGCGGCAGCGCGATGCGGACGACGTCGAGCGGAAGCTCGACGATGGCTTCTCCCTTCAGCGAGAACATCACGACGATCGTGAACAGGAGCGAGACCAGCGTGGTCGGCCCGATGCGCGGCAGGAAACGCGATTCGTACCAGTCCCGCCCGCGCCGCCCGACGAGCACGCGCCGTGTCAGGAAGCCGGCCGCGAACGGCACCCCGAGGTAGATCGCGACGCTCTGCGCGACCTCGGCGATGCTGATGTCCACGACGGCTCCCTCGAGGCCGAGCCACGCCGGCAGCACCGACGCGAAGAACCACGCGTACACCGAGAAGAACAGCACCTGGAACAGCGAGTTGAAGGCGACGAGCGCCGCGCAGTACTCGCGGTCGCCCCTCGCGAGGTCGTTCCACACGATCACCATCGCGATGCAGCGGGCAAGGCCGATCAGGATGAGCCCGAGCATGTATTCGGGCTGGTCCCGCAGGAAGAGCACGGCCAGGCCGAACATCAGGAACGGCCCGATCACCCAGTTCTGGACGAGCGACAGCCCGAGCAGGCGCGGATTCTCGAGGACGCGGCCGAGTTCCTCGTAGCGCACCTTCGCGAGCGGCGGGTACATCATGAGGATGAGGCCGACGGCGATCGGGATCGAGGTGGTCCCGACGCTCATCGCGTCGAGCGCGGCGGTGAACCCGGGGACGAGGAACCCGAGCGCGACGCCGGTGAGCATCGCGACGAAGATCCAGACCGTCAGGAAGCGGTCGAGGAACGACAGGCGCACGGCGGGCGTCGCGGCGCCGGTCGCGGTCGGTGCCGGGCCTGCGCTCATGCCCGTTTCGCCGTGGCGCGTCGACGCGGCGCGCGGGTCGCGAGCGCGGCGCGGACCTCCTCGAGGCGCGCGGGCACGATGCGGTAGTAGACCCAGGCCCCGCGCTTGTCGCGGTCGAGCAGGCCCGCGGCGTGCAGCACCTGCAGGTGGTGCGTCATCGTCGGCTGCGAAAGGCCGATCGGTTCCGTCAGGTGGCAGACGCACGCCTCGGACTCCGGCTGCGCGGCGATGAGGCTGAGGATCCGCAGCCTCGCGGGGTCGGCGAGCGCCTTGAGCGTCCTCGCCAGGCCCTCGGCGTCGGCTTCGGACAGGGGGGCCCGGAGGACGGGCGGACAGCAGGGGGTCACGGTGGCCATGAAATGGACATTGACAGACTTCGATATCCGACGCAAGATCGACGGGCGTCGATATCCTGACGAACCCGCCAAGGAGGACCCTGTCATGTCCAACACGTTTCACGTCGCCGTCTACGTTCGCAGCGTTCCGGAGGCCGTCGAGCAGTACCGCAAGCTCCTCGGGATCGAGCCGGCCAAGGTCCGGCACGACTACGCGAAGTTCGAGCTCGCCGACCCGCCGGTGATCTTCTCCCTGAACGCGGGCGGGGAGCCCGGGAAGCTGAGCCACCTCGGCATCCGCTACGGCGACACCGGCGAGGTCGCGACCGAACTCGTTCGCGTGAAGCAGACGGACGTTCCGCTTCTGCAGCAGGGCGAGACGACGTGCTGCTACGCGAAGGCGGACAAGTTCTGGGCTCGCGACGCCGACGGCATCCCGTGGGAGATGTACGCGCTGCTCGAGGACGTCGAGTCCGAGACCGCCGCGGACTCGTCGCTGCGCTCGTTCCTCGGACAGCAGGGCGCGGACGCTTCGGCCGTGCCGGCGAGTCCTGCTGTCGACGGCTGCTGCGTGCCGTCGGGGTTGCCGGGGAGTTCCTGCGACGCCGCCTGAACCCTGAGGCGTCGAGGCTGCGGCCGCGGCGCCGCTAGTCGACCCCGCGAAACGGCGGCGCGAGCTTCGTCCTGACGAAGGTCACGAGCCGTTCGCGGTGGTCGTCGCGGTAGGCGGCGTACTCGCGCGCGAGGTCGTTGTCCGGCAGCAGCAGGAAGATCGCTTCGTCGAGGTACCCGTCGCTTCGGGCCTCGGCGACGAGATCCCAGAACGGCGAGTGCGCGCCCGCGTCCTCGGCGCGGCGGCGTTCCAGCGCGTTCAGCGTCACGCGCACGCGCTCGCGCTCCGCGTCGAGGCGCTTGCCGTCGGCGCCGTCCCAGTGCGCGCTGGCCGTGGCGTAGACCATCCAGAGCGTCGGGCTTTCGTCGCCGTCGGCCGGAGGCCGGCGAGGATCCGGGGACGCGATGTGCAGGATCGGCCCGTTCTCGCCTTTCTCGACCCACGGCTTGTCGACGCGGATGCGGCGGAACGGCAGGCCGCTGGTCGAGCGCAGGGTGACCCAGCCCATTTCGTACAGAGGGTCGCTCAGCACGGCCATGGTCGCGGCCTCCCACGCGGCCTGCATGTCGCCGATGTTGCGTTCGGTGTCGCTGAGGTATCGCCACGCGGCGCGGTCCCACGGGTCGAGGCCCAGCGCCTCCCGGAACATCCGGCTCGACTGCTCGTACTCGCCGAGCGCGTAGTAGGCGTCGGCGCGCGAGCGCAGGATCGCGGAACTTCGCGGACACTCCGCCGCGGCCGCTTCGTAGTAGGCGAGCGACGCGCGCAACTCGAGCGCGGAGAACAACCGTTCGGCCTCGTCCCACGCGTCTTCGGCCGACTTCGGGCAGTCGAGCGGCGGCTCCGGGAACAGGTCGGCGCCGTAGATGGTCCTCAGCGTATCCCGCGCGAACGCCGCTTCGTCGCTTTCGCGGTCGGCCTCGATGACCCGCTCCATGGCCGACGCGGCGTGCTCGTAGTCGCCGCGCTGCAGGGCGAGCATGCCCTCCCGCCGAAGGTCGTCGATGGCGGGCTGCGGCTGCACGGCGCTGCAGCCGCTCGCGAGCACGAGGACGAGGGCCGCGAGCGCCGTCCGCGAACGGGCGTACAAAAACGCACGCGCAGTGCGCGGGACGCGCGGCGAACGGAGGGGCGAGCGGGTCATCGCGGCAACATGGGGAAGAAACGGCACAGACGGAAACGAAGTCGAACCGGCGGCCCATGCGCCGGCGGGACGGTCGCAGGCCCCGGCTCGTCGGTCGCGGCGGTCCACGCACCCGCGGGCGCGCCCGGAGCCGTCACGGGAAAAAACGAAACGGCCGCTTCGTCCTCCGCCCGCAAAGATTGACACCCGCCCACCTGACCCGGACGATGGCCGACACGGCTCGATCCAGAGGAGATGCCGGCCGTCAGGGCGCGCGCTCGACGAAGGGCAGGGGCACGGTCGAGGCCGCAACCGATCCAACGAATCCAGGAGGGACCATGCCTTCACCATTTCGCCATTCCATTCTGCTGACCACGGTGCTCGTCGCCGCGGCGTCGACCTCGTGGGCCGGCGCCTACGGCGAGGACGTCGAGGCCGACGTTCCCGCACCGGCCGCGGCTCCCACCGAAGCCGCGGCGGCCGAGCCGGCCAAGCCGGTCCTGACCGACCGCCTGTTCTTCAACTTCATCGAGGACGCCGAGACGGCGCGCGGCCTCTGGGTCGAAGTGCGCGAGATCCTCAGCGACGAAACCGACACGCCCACCGACGAGTTCCAGCTCCTGACGCAGATGATCGCGGCCTACGGCGGCGAGATCTGGGAAGCGGGCATGCTGCTGCCCTACGGCTACGTGCAATACGACGACGGCCCGGGCAACGACGATCGGCACGACAATCTCGGCGACCTGAGCCTGTGGGGCAAGGTCGTGCCGCTTCGCACCGAGATGTTCTCGCTCGGCGGCGGCCTCGAGATCGCGTTCCCGACCGGCGGCGGTCCGTTCACGACCGACGAGTACGGCTTCAACCCGTTCCTGACGGGATCGGTCGAAGCAGGTCCCGCCTCGGTCCGCGCCCACATCGGCTACGAGGCCTACACCGGGGACAGCGTCAACGAGGGCGTCGACTATTCGGTCGCCGCGCTCGTCCCGATGAGCGAGATGGTCACGCTGCGCACCGAGATCTTCGGGGCGCACTACACCGACAACGCTCCGTCGGGCTGGGATGATCCGGTCAGCATCGGACCGGGCATCGACCTTCGCGCGATCGACGGCAACTGGCAGGTGATGCTGCGTCTCTTCGGCGCAGCGGGCTTGACCAACGAAGCGCCGGACTACCAGGTCGGCGTCGGCTTCGTCCTGGCACAGACCGCGGGCTGACCGGCAGCCTGCTCCACCCGGGACTCCGGGCGGCCGCATGCGGGGCCGTCCGGAGTCCACAACTTCTCCTCATGACTTCCTCCCGACTCCACGACGAAGACCGGTTGCGCCTTTCCGGCCACCCGCTGCTGCACGATCTTCCAGCTGACCGCCGCGACGAGCTGATCGATGCGTTCGACGCCGCCGACGCGGACCAGGGGCAGTCCCTGCTGGAGGAAGGCGAGGCGAACAACCGGCTGTTCGTCGTGCTGCGCGGCTCGGTCAGCGTCAAGCTGCCGCGGCGCGCCGAACGGGTCAGCGAAGTGAAGCTCGCGACGCTCCGGGCCGGCGACATCTTCGGGGAGTACTCGATGTTCGACGGCGAGCCGGTTTCCGCCACCGTCTACGCCGTCGAACCGATGCGCGTCGCGTGGATCGAAAAGCCGGCGCTCGACCGGTTCGTCGATGCGCATCGCGAAGTGGGCCGGCTCTTCCACGAGGCGGTCGTGCGCCTGCTGATCCGTCGCCTGCGCGAGAAGAATGCCGAACTCGATCTGCTGACGATCGGCTGATCGATTGCGATCCCCGAACGCGGGATCGAATTCCAGAGAGAATCCTTCGCCCGGATTGCGGGGAGAAAGCCTCACGATTCCGCCGCCTCCGCGCCGACTTGGTGACCCCGGAGACACCACGGGCGTCGGTCACCATGACGGAAGCATTGACGCGGTCCGGCCGGCCCTTACGTTGGCATCGAGCCGGGGGCACCAGACCCTCCGGCGACCCGGGGCCGCCAGGAGCCATTGACGCAGCGGCGCCGGGGGGAGCAAGTCATGAACAGGCACACCATGGAGAACATGCTTCACGACCCGACCACGCACGACGCGGTCCGCCGCATGGAGCTGCTGGTCGTGGTGGTCGCCGCCATCGTGGTTCTTTACGGGATCCTCTACCACACGGCGTTCTGAATCGGGGTCCCCGAAACACGAAGCCCCCGCGCCGTTTCGACGGCGCGGGGGCTTTTTTTCGTCCCGCCGGCGGCCGCGACGGATTCGTCAGCGACCGTCGACTTCCTCGAGGTACGTGTAGCCGTTCAGCCCGTCCTCGTAGAACTTGAGGAAGCGCCCCGCCTCCGAGTGCGCGAGCCGGCCGGCGCGCACGGCGTCGTCGACCGCGACCTGCAGCTTGTGCACGAGTTGGTCCTTCGGGAACTGCACGTAGCTCAGCACCTCGCTGACGGTGTCGCCCTTGATCACGCTCCCGATCACGACGTCTCCCTTGTCCGTCAGGTCGACGTGCACGGTGTTCGTGTCGCCGAAGAGGTTGTGCAGGTCGCCGAGGATCTCCTGGTACGCGCCGACGAGGAACGCACCGAGGTAGTAGGGGCGGCCGTCGAAATGGTGAAAACGCAGCGTGCGGCGCACGTCGCGGCGATCGATGAAATGGTCGATCTTGCCGTCCGAGTCGCACGTGACGTCGCCGATCACCGCGTGCTGCGTCGGGGACTCGCCCAGTCGATGGATCGGCATGACCGGGAACAGCTGCTTGATCGCCCAGCTGTCCGGCATCGACTGGAACAGCGAGAAGTTGCAGAAGTAGGTGTCCGAGAGGATGAGGTCGAGGTTCTCGAGCTCCTCGGGGACGTACTCCAGCTGGTCCATGATCTTGCGGATCTTGCGCAGCGTCGCGAAGAACATGTTCTCGACGAGGCAGCGCTGGTCGAGCGGGAGGTACCCCGTGGCGAACTGGTTCATCGCGATCTCGAACGCCTGCTGCGCGTCGTGGTAGCTCTCGAGCACGTTGCGCGGCGTCAGGCCGTGGTAGGTCTGCATCAGGTCGTGCAGCGGCTGCTCGACGTCTTCCGAGAGCGCGGTCGGCACCTGCTCGCCGCCGCCCTGGCCCGATACGCCCAGCACGCCGAAGATCAGCGCCGAATGGTACGCCGTCAGCGCGCGTCCGCTTTCCGAGACGATGTTCGGGTGCGGCACGCCCTTCTCGTCGCAGACGTTCTGGATGTGGTAGACGACGTCGTTCGCGTACTCCTCGAGCGTGTAGTTCATGCTCGACTCGAAGTTGGTCTGCGACCCGTCGTAGTCCACGCCGAGGCCGCCGCCGACGTTGATGTACTCGAGCCCCGCGCCGCGCTGGTGCAGTTCCGTGTAGATGCGCGCGGCCTCGATCAGGGCGGCCTTCACGTGGCGGATGTTCGTGATCTGGCTGCCGAGGTGGAAGTGCAGCAGCTTGAAGCAGTCGGCCATGCCGCGTTTCTTCAGTTCCTCGAGGCCGGCGAGGATCTCGCCGACCGTGAGCCCGAACTTCGAGCGGTGCCCGCCCGAGGACTGCCAGCGGCCCGAGCCGCGCGCCGCGAGCTTGACGCGCATGCCGATCTGGGGGCGCACGCCGACGCGCTCGGCGTGTTTCAGGATCAGTTCGAGCTCGGTGTACTTCTCGACGACCGGGATCACGTTGCGGCCGACCTTGTGGGCCAGCATCGCCATCTCGATGAACTCGTCGTCCTTGAAGCCGTTGCAGATGATCGGGTTGTTGGCCTCGCTCATCGCGACGACGGCGAGCATCTCCGGCTTGCTGCCGGCCTCCAGCCCGAACCCGTACGTCTTGCCGTGGTGGATGATCTGCTCGACGACGTGGCGCTGCTGATTGACCTTGATCGGGTACACGCACGTGTAGCGGCCGTTGTACTTGTGGTCGCCGATCGCCTTCTGGAAGACGTCGTGGATCTCCCGCAGGCGGTCCTTCAGGATGCCGTTGAAGCGGACGAGCAGCGGCAGGTCGAGACCGCGAAGCTGCATCGAGTCGACGAGCTTCTTGAGGTCCACCGAGCGGGAAGGATCCTTCTCGGGGTGGCACAGCAGGTGGCCTTCGGCGGAGATCGAGAAGTAGCCCTTCCCCCAGCCGGAGACCTGGTAGAGTTCGGTCGCGTCCTGTGTGGACCAGCGGCGGGTCGCGTCGTCCTTCATCGGGCGACGTATAGGCGATGTCGCCGTCGTGTCGAGCGCCGGAGCCGAGAAAGTTCGGCGCTCGGGCGGACGAAGGCGCGGCCGCGGCGGGCGCGCTCGTCGCCGGGGCGGGCGCCGGCGCGCGGGCCGGGCGCTGGCGCGGGCGGCCGATCGCGCTCCGTGCCCGTGCGGTCGGCGCGCGCTGCGTGTAAGGTCACGCGCCCCCGCGGCGCTCCTTCATGATCCGGGACATCGAACTTCGCCTCGCGCCGGCCCGCCTGGCCTTGCGTTCCGCGCTGGTCGCCGAGGCGGCCCGCGCGACGGGCGTGTCCGTGTCTCGCGTACGCCACGTCGCGGTGCTGCGCCGCTCGCTCGACGCCCGCCCGCGCCGGCCGGTCTACCAGCTGCGCGTTCGCGTCTGGGTCGACGAGGAGCCGGTCGCCGCGCCGGCGTGGCGCCTCGGCCTCGGCGACGTGCGCGCGGCGCGACCGGTGGTCGTCGTCGGCGCGGGGCCGGCCGGCCTGTTCGCGGCGATCCGCCTGATCGAGCTCGGGCTTCGGCCCGTCGTGCTCGAACGCGGGCGCGACGTGCGCGCCCGCCGACGCGACGTCGCGCTGCTCAGCCGCGAGGGCATCGTGAACCCGGAGAGCAACTACTGCTTCGGCGAGGGCGGAGCCGGGACGTTCTCCGACGGGAAGCTCTACACGCGTTCGACCAAGCGCGGCGAGGTTCGCCGCATCCTGCGGATCCTGGCCGCGCACGGGGCGTCGGAGGACATCCTGGTCGACGCGCACCCGCACATCGGCACGAACCGCCTGCCGCTCGTCGTGGCCGCCCTGCGCGAGACGATCCTCGCGCACGGCGGAGAGGTCCACTTCGGCGCACGCGTCGAAGGCCTCGTGCTCGACGGCCGGCGCGTCACCGGCGTCCGCACGGCCGGCGGCGCCCGCGTGGACGGCGACGCGGTCATCCTGGCGACCGGGCACTCGGCCCGCGACGTGTACCGGATGCTGCTCGCCAGCGGAGCGCGCCTCGAGCAGAAGGCGTTCGCGTTCGGCGTGCGCGTCGAGCACCCGCAGGCCTTGATCGACGGCATCCAGTACCACGCTTCCCCGCGCCCCGCCGGCCTGCCTCCCGCGTCGTACTCGCTGTTGCGGCGCGTGGAAGAGCGCGGCGTGTACTCGTTCTGCATGTGCCCGGGCGGCGTGATCTGCCCGGCCACGACCGACCAGGACGAAGTCGTCGTCAACGGCTGGTCGCCGTCGCGTCGTGACTCGCGCTGGGCGAACTCGGGCATCGTCGTCGAGGCGAGCCTGTCCGACATCGCGGCTTTCGGCGGCGACGACCCGCTGGCCGGGCTGTCGCTGCAGGCCTCCGTCGAGCGCCGCGCGGCCGAGGCGGGCGGGGGGCGCGCGATCGCGCCGGCGCAGCGGCTCGTCGATTTCGTCGAGGGGCGCGCCAGCGGCGATCTGCCGCGCTGCTCGTACCCGCCGGGCGTTCGCAGCGTCGAACTCTCCGGGGTGCTGCCCGCGCCCTTCGCGCACGCGCTGCGCGAAGGCTTCCGCGCGTTCGGGTCGAGGATGCCCGGCTACCTGACGAACGAGGCCGTCGTCGTCGGTGTCGAGACGCGAACGTCGGCGCCAGTGCGCGTGCCGCGCGACCGGGAGACGAGCGAATCGACCGATTTCGAGCGGCTGTTCCCGTGCGGGGAGGGCGCCGGTGCGGCCGGGGGCATCGTCTCGGCGGCCATGGACGGCGAGCGCTGTGCGGACGCGGCCGCGCGGCGGCTCGGCGCGTCGTTCCCCGAGCGGCGGATCTGACCCCCCGGGGACGCGACCGGCCGGGCAGCGGGGGCCACCCCCCACCATCAAGGAAGCGTTGACACGCCCGATCGGTGGGTTTATTCAGATAACGGAGTCCGAAATCGGCAATGGCCTTGTTGAACAGCACCTGCACCTACGCGATCCGGGCCGCCCTCCAGGTCGCGACCGAACATCCCGCCCCCGGGAGCTTCGTCTCCACCCGCCGGATCGCCGAGACGCTCGGCGTCCCGTTCGCGTTCCTGACCAAGGTCCTGCAGGCGCTGACCCAGCACGGCCTGCTGCTATCGCAGCGCGGCGCCGCCGGTGGCGTGGCGCTCGCGCGGCCGGCCGCGACGATCTCGCTCCAGGACATTCTCGTGGCCGTCGGCAGCGACGGCATCTTTCGCGACTGCGTGCTGGGCCTGCCGGAGTGTTCCGATGCGGCTCCCTGCGCCCTGCACCACTCGTGGCGCGAGGAGAGGGCGCGGCTCGAGTCGATCTTCTCGACGACCACGCTTGCGGACCTCGCGGGCGGCACCGCGCCCGCGCTTCCTTCGTTGATCCCCCAACCCGAACCCGCGGCCGGACGGGCCGGCCGCGGCGCCAGCAGCAGGAGAACCAGATGAATCCGACATTCACGCTGCAGCCCCCGGCGGTGCGTCCGTCGCGGACCGCCTTTCCGGTCCCCGCCAGCACATCCCGCCTGTTCGGGGCGAGGCTCGCCGTGGGCCTTTCCGTTCTTTCCGTTCTCGTCGGCGCGGGCGCCGCGGCCGCTTCGCAAGGGATCCCGCCGGCCGTCGAGGCGTTGATCACGGGCGAGGAGAAGGCGGTGCTGACGCACGCTCCGCAGGTTCCGCCGCCGATCACGCGCAAGTCGCCGACCAAGGTCGTCGTCGACATGGAGGTCAAGGAGTACACGGCGCAGCTGGCCGACGGAGTCGAGTACACGTTCTGGGGATTCGGCGGCAGCGTGCCGGGGCCGTTCATCCGCGTTCGGGAAGGCGACCTCGTCGAGTTCCACTTGAAGAACCATCCCGACAACAAGCTTCCGCACAACATCGACCTGCACGCGGTGACCGGGCCGGGCGGCGGCGCCGCGTCGTCGTTCACCGCGCCCGGGCACACCTCGAAGTTCTCGTTCACGGTGCTGAACCCGGGGCTGTACGTGTACCACTGCGCGACCGCGCCGGTCGGCATGCACATCGCCAACGGCATGTACGGGCTGATCCTCGTCGAGCCGGCCGAAGGCCTGCCGCCGGTCGATCGCGAGTACTACGTGATGCAGAGCGAGTTCTACACGACGGGTCGCTACGGCGAGGCCGGGCTCCAGCCGTTCTCGATGGAAAAGGCGCTGCGCGAGGACGCCGACTACGTCGTCTTCAACGGCGCGGTGGGAGCTCTGGTCGGGGACAACGCGATCCGCGCGAACGTCGGCGAACGGGTCCGCGTCTACGTCGGCAACGGCGGGCCGAACCTCGTCTCGTCGTTCCACGTGATCGGGGAGATCTTCGACGACGTGTACTACGAAGGCGGCTCCGAGCTCCAGCACGACGTCCAGACCACGCTGGTTCCTGCCGGCGGATCGACGATCGTCGAGTTCAAGGTCGAGGTGCCCGGCACGTACGTGATCGTCGACCATTCGATCTTCCGGACCTTCAACAAGGGGTCCCTCGGGATGCTGAAGGTCGAGGGCGCGGACGACAAGCGGATCTACTCCGGCAAGCAGACCGACGAGGTCTACTTCCCCGAGGGGCAGCCGACGCAGGTCGGCAAGCCCGAACCCGCCTCGACGCGCGTGCTCACGGAGGCGGAGCGGGTCGCCGAGGGCGAGCGGATCTACAACCGCACGTGCTTCGCGTGCCACCAGGCGAACGGCCAGGGACTCCCGGCGATCTTCCCGCCGCTGGCCGGCTCCGATTACCTGCTGGCCGATCGCGAGCGCGCGATCGACATCGTGCTGCACGGCAAGCAGGGCGAGATCGAGGTCAACGGCAAGAAGTACAACCAGGTGATGACGCCGCAGAACCTGACCAACGACGAGATCGCCAGCGTGCTGACCTTCGTGATGAACAGCTGGGGCAACAAGGCGAAGATGGTCGACCCGGAAGAGGTCGCGAAGGTTCGCGCCGCGGGGGCGGCTCCCGCGCCCGCGGCGGAGCACTGAGGCCGGCCGGCGGGAAGGACGATGGGCTTGCTCCTTCGCCTCGCAGACCGCCGTCGCCCGCTCGCGCGGGCGGCGGCGGCCGCGCTCGCCGTCGCCGTCGCGACGTGCGGCAGCGTCGCGGCGGAGGCAGGGGCGGGCCAGGCCACGACGGTCGCACCGCCCCCGGGCATGGTGCTGATCCCGAAGGGCGTGTACGAACCGCTGTACAAGAACGAGCCGGCGGTCGACGTCCCCGCCTTCTTCCTCGCCGTCTTCCCGGTGACCAATGCCGAGTATCTGGAGTTCGTCCGCGAGAACCCGAAGTGGCGACGCTCGCGCGCGCTGAAGCTGTTCACGGACGAGCACTACCTCGAGCACTGGAAGGGGGATCTCGAACTCGGCGAACCCTCGAAGGTGCGGCCGGATGGACCCGTCACGAACGTGTCGTGGTTCGCGGCACGCGCCTACGCCCGGTGGCGCGGCGTGCGACTGCCGACGCTTGCCGAGTGGGAGATGGCGGCTGCCGCGAGCGAGACGAAGGCGCGCGGCAAGGACGACCCGGATCACTACCGGAAGATCCTCGAGTGGTACGCGAAGCCGACGAGATACCCGCTGCCCGCCGTCTCGAGCGCTCCGCGCGATTTCCACGGCGTGCGCGGCCTGCACGGCCTCGTGTGGGAGTGGGTCGAGGATTTCAACACGGCGCTCGTGACCGGGGAGTCGCGCGCGGACGCCGGCCTCGAGCGCAACCTGTTCTGCGGCGCGGGAGCCGCCGGCGCTTCCGACTTCCGCGATTACGCGGCGTTCATGCGGTACGCGTTCCGCAGCAGCGTGCAGGCGAAGTACTCGGTGCCGAACCTCGGGTTCCGCTGTGCGGCGAGCGTGCCGGAAGTCGCGGGCGACAAGCCGAAGGAGAAGACGAAATGAAGAACCTCGTGCGATTCGCTTTCGCGGCATCGTTGGTCGTCTTGCCTGCCGTGCAGGCGGCTCTTGCCGGGGACGAGCCCGTCGCGCCGGCCGCAGCGGCCGGCAGCGGCGGACGCCACGCCGCGCTTCCCGTCGATGCGCCGGTCACCGACGACTCGCTGTACCAGCTCGAATCGCAATGGACGCGGGACGACGGCGGGACGATCCGGCTCTCCGACCTGCGCGGCAAGGTGCGCGTCCTCGCGATCTTCTACTCGACCTGCGACTACGCGTGCCCGATCCTGGTCGGCCGGATGAAGTCGGTCGAGGCCGCGCTCGGCGACGAGGCGAAGGTCGAGGTCGGCTTCGTCCTCGTGTCGATGGACGCCGCGAACGACGACCCGAAGCGGCTGGTGGAGTATCGCGAGCGCATGCAGCTCGACGGCGACTGGACGCTGCTGAAGGGCAGCGACGGCGACGTTCGCGAGCTCGGCGCGCTGCTGGGCTTCCGCTATCGCGAGGAGCCGGACGGCGGCTTCGCCCACAGCAACCTGATCTCGGTGCTCGACCGCGAGGGACGGCTCGTGCACCAGAGCGTCGGGATCGATTCGACCGTCGAGGACACTGTCGGCGCGGTTCGCGCCCAGCTCGGCAAGAAGGAGAAATAGGGCCGGGCCGCCTGGCCGGCCGGCCGCAGCCCCGGAGCTCCCGGCGGGAGGGCCGGGCCGCGGCTCGAGGGCCGGCCCCCTCCTCGGGAACTGGACGACCGCGGGCGCCGCGACGGGGCCGCGCCGGTCGCGGTCGCCCCAACGGTCGCCCCAGAGGATCCGCGCGCCCCGCGACGGCGGTCCCGAGCCCGCTGTGCGAATCCGGAAGGTATACCGCCGGTATACTCTTGCATCGCCGTGTAGCGTCGCCTACGGTCCGGGCCCGATGGTTCCCGCCCCCCGCAACGACGATCGGCCCGGTCGCCGCGAGCGCCGCAAGCTCGAGGTTCGCCGCCGCATGATCGAGGCGGCCGAGAGCCTGTTCGAGGAGCACGGGGTGCAGGCCGCCACCGTCGCCGAGATCTGCGAGCGCGCCGACGTCGCGCACAAGACGTTCTTCAACCACTTCCCGACCAAGCAGGACCTCGTCCGCGCGATGGCCGACGCGTCGATCGAGATCCTGCTCGAGGAGATCGAGCGCGCGCGCTCGACGGGCCGGACGACCGACGGGCGCCTGCGGCTGTTCTTCGAGAGCGTCGCCGAACGCGCGACCTCGGCCGGGCCGATGCACCGCGAGTTGCTGACGGAGATCATCCACGCGGCTCAGCGCACGGCCGACGAGCCCGCCAACGCGCGGCGGTTGCACGCGGCGTTTCGCGCGATCGTCGACGACGGCGTCGCGGCCGGCGAGGTCACGCGCCGGCACCCGCCGGAGACCCTGACCGAGACGATCGTCGGCGCCTACTACGCGCTGATGTTCAACTGGGCGAACCTCGACGGCTACCCGATCGCCGCGCGCGCTCGCGCCGCGGCCTCGTTCCTGGCCGACGCGCTGGCTCCGCGCGAGGCCGCGCCGGATGCCGGCGACGCCAAGGCGCAGCCAAGGTCGCGCGCGACCGTACCGGCGACGACCGATGCGGGCGTCGCGCGCGGCAAGACAGGCGAGCGCCGCACGCGGCTCGCCGCCGTCCCACGAAAGGAGAACACCAATGGCAAGGCGTGAGCACGAGCACACGGCGCTTCCGATCCCGAACGGCTGGTTCGCGGTCGACTGGAGCCGCGAGCTGATCGACGGGCAGGTCAAGTCGATCCATTACTTCGGCGAGGACCTCGTCCTGTTCCGTGGCCGGTCGGGCAAGGCCCACGTCCTCGACCCGTACTGCCCGCACCTCGGGGCCCACCTCGGCGAGGGCGGGCGGGTCCTCGGCGAGACGATCCGCTGCCCGTTCCACGGCTGGACGTTCGACGGCGGCAGCGGCCAGTGCACGGAGATCCCGTACTGCGACCGCATCCCGCCGAAGGCGGCGGTGCGCGCGTGGCCGGTCTGCGAAAAGAACGGGATGATCTTCGTCTGGCACCACGGCGAAGGCGCGCCGCCCTCGTGGGACTTCCCCGAGCTGCCCGAGATCGGGCACCCCGACTGGTCGGCGCCGCGCACGTTCGAGCTGGAAGTGCCGGTGCACGTGCAGGACATGCACGAGAACAACAACGACCCGGTGCACTTCCAGTTCGTGCACGGCAACCTCGAGCCGCTTCCGTCCGAGATCTCCTACGAGGCCGACGGCCGCGCGTACCGGATCTCGAGCCGCCAGGTCCGCGACACGCCCTACGGGCGCTTCGAGACGACCCTCGTGCGCGACTCGTGGGGCATCGGGCTCTCGGCCGTGCGCACGGAGGGCATCCCCGGGGCGGGCCTGCTGATGTTCTCGTCGACGACGCCGATCAGCCAGGGCCGCACGTTTTCGCGCTGGCTGCTGACGGCCACGAACAACATGGTCGACCTCGCGGGCGAGGACTTCATGAACGGCCTGACGAGCGGGGTGATGCAGGACATGCGGATCTGGTCGAACAAGGTGCATCGCGCGCGGCCCGTGCTGTGCGAGGCCGACACCTACCTCGGCGAGTTCCGCCAGTGGGTGAAGCAGTTCTACACGACCCCGGCCGGCGGCGACGCCGCGGCCCGGTGAGGAGACCGGACATGGACCGCCTGCTCGTGATCTCGTCCGACTGCCACGCGGGACTCCCGCCCGAGAAGTACCGCGACTACCTCGACCCGCAGTACCGCGACATGTTCGACGTCGCGCTGCCGATCCAGATCGCCGAGATGGAGAAGATGTCGAAGATGTTCCTCATCGACGACATCAACCGGAAGTGGCGGGACGACGCCGGCGAGGGACTGGCCGGCGCGTGGGACCACGACGCTCGCCTGCGCGTGATGGACGCCGACGGCGTCGCCGGGGAGATCATCTTTCCCGACGGCATCACCGAGATGAACACGCCTCCGTTCGGCGCCGGGCTGTCGCTGCCGGTCGAGGACCGCGTCGTCCCGGAGCTGCAGTGGGCGGGCGCGCGCGCCCACAACCGCTGGCTCGCGGAGTTCGTGGCGATGGCGCCCGAGCGCCGCTTCGGCGTGGCGCTCGTGCCGGCGCTCTGGGACGTGGCCGAGGCCGTGAAGGAAGTCGAGTGGGCGCGCCGCAACGGTCTTCGCGGCGTGCTGCTGCCGTGCATCTGGCGCCACCTCGATCCGTACCACCACCCGAAGTACGAACCGCTGTGGTCGGCCTGCGAGGACAACGACGTCATCATCCACTTCCATTCGGGGCCCGCGCCGATGGAGGATGCGTTCGGTTCGCTGACGAACCCGGACGGCGTCGCGCGGCCGGGCGCGATGGGGATCTACGTCTCCGAGGTGGTCTGGTGGGCGGTCCGTCCGCTGACGTTCCTGATCTGGGGAGGCGTGTTCGAGCGGCATCCGAGGCTTCGCGTCGCGATCACCGAGAGCACGACCGTCTGGGTGCCCGAGTACCTGGCGCTGCTCGACCAGCGCTACTCCGAGACGCACTTCTCGGCGAAGCTCGGCGATTACCGGAGCCACCTGCACAGCAAGCCGAGCGAGTACTTCCACCGGCAGGTCGCGCTCGGCGCGTCGTGCATGCCGCGCCGCGAGGCCGAGCTCCGGCACGCGATCGGCATGGACTGCATCATGTGGGGAAGCGATTACCCGCACCCGGAGGGCACCTGGCCGATCACCGCACCGCAGATGCACGACACGTTCGACGGCCTGCCGGCGGCGGACGTCGCCGCGATGCTCGGCGGCAACGCCGCGCGCTTCTACGGGTTCGACGCGAAGGCGCTCGCGCCCGTCGTCGCGCGCATCGGGCCGGAGGCGTCGAGCTTCGCCTGAAGGACCCGCATCGTCATTCCACGCGGCGGCGCCGGGCGCCGCCGGTTGCCGCGAGGACCCGGAAGTCGCGCGGCCCACGAACAAGGAGGAGACCCGATGTCCAAGCTGCGTTACGTGAAGACCGCCGAACAGGTGGCCAAGGCGCGCCAGTCCAACCCCGAGTTCCTCGAGAGCACGGTGCGCTCGCTGCGCTTCGTCTACGAGACCGACCCGGCGATCGCGAAGGCGCTCGTGCCGCGACCGCTCGAGGTCGATCCGGCCTCGCAGGTCTGCGTGACGTTCTCGCACGTCGCGATCCACCTGTCCCCCGAGTTCACGTTCGAGATCGGCTCGGCCATCTTCGGCGTGAAGGTCACGTACGAGAACGTGCCGGGCATCTACCTCGTCACGATGCCGATGACGACGGAGCAGGCCGTGGTTCCGGGACGCGAGACGTTCGGCGAGCCCAAGAAGATCGCGAAGATCGACTTCCGCAAGGACGGCGACCGCGTGTCCTGCGAGGTCGAGCGCATGAACCTGACCTACCTCGAGGGCAAGGGCCGGGTCGGCCAGGCGCTCGGCGCGCGCGAGTTCGTCGAGTACGGCTACTGCTACAAGGCGTTGCCGGCCTGCGAGAAGACGCGCGCGTTCGACGGCGACCCTCTGCTCGTGCGGCTCGAATGGAGGCACCGGCAGACCGGCGTCTGGAAGCTCGAGGACGCCGAGCTGAACCTCTACGACTCGATGTTCGACCCGGTCGCCGACGTGCCGGTGCGGCGCCTCGTGACCGCCGAGTACGAGGAGGGCAGCGCCGAGAGCAACGGCCGGGTGTTGCGCAGCATCCCCGGCGAGTGGCTGGAACCGTTCCTCCACCAGCGTTACGACGACACCTCGGGCGACGGAACCGAGATCTGACCGACGACGCAGGACGGCTCCACCGCGGCGCGGGTCCGTGGCGCACGCGAAGGAGCCGATCGGAGGAAAGGGATGCAGGACTTTCGGGGAAAGCATGCGGTCGTGACCGGCGGGGCGAGCGGCATCGGGTACGCGCTCGCCGAGGCGCTCGCGCGCGAAGGGGCGAGGATCGTGCTGGCGGACGTCGAGCGGGCGGCGCTCGACCGCGCCGTCGAGCAGCTGCGGGCCGCCGGCGCCGAGGCGATCGGGGTTCCGACGGACGTGACGTCGTTCGAATCGATGCAGGAGCTGGAGCAGGCCGCCCGCGAGGCGTTCGGCAACGTGCACGTGTTCGTCGGCAACGCCGGCGTCGGGGCGCACGAGGACGTCTCGGTCTGGGAACTGCCGCTCAGCGACTGGAAGTGGTGCATGGCGGTCAACGTCTGGGGCATCATCCACGGCATCAAGGCGTTCGTGCCGGGCATGATGGCGCACGGCGAGGAGGGCCACGTCGTGCACACGTCGTCCGGCAACGGCGGCCTGATCCTGGTCCCGACGACGCCGATCTACTCGGCGACCAAGGCCGCCGTCAGCGCGATCACCGAGAGCCTGCACCTCCAGCTGACGATGCAGGGCTCGAAGATCCACGCGCACGTGCTGTACCCCGGCCCGAACATCGTGGCCTCGAACATCTTCACGGCCGCGCGCAACCGGCCCGACGAGTTCCGTCGCGAGCAGGAGCAGGTCGCGCCGCCGGTCACGCTCGAGACGCTCGACAAGCTCTTCGAGGCGATGGGGCGCAAGTTCGAGACGACGTCGCCCGCCGAGGTCGCCGAGCACGCGGTCGCCGGCCTGAAGGACGACCGCTTCTACATCCTGCCGTGGACCGACGAGGGCAGGGCGCGCTTTCGCGAGCGGGTGGACGGCATCCTCGAGGGGCGCAATCCGGAAGTCCGCTTCTTCTGAAGCGACCTCTTGATCGATCCTGCGACGGACCCTCTGGAGAATCCCTGGAACCTTCCGTGCGAGGGCCGTCGCCGCGTCCTTGATGCGGCGGCGGCCGTCGCGTATCCGCGGGGCATGGCAGGCAGCTTCGCACGAGCGCACGCGCGGGCCCTGGCGTTCGCGCTCGGCTGGGCGCTGGCCGGCGGGCTTCCGTTCGAGGCGCGCGCCGGCGTCGCCGACCTGGAGAACGTCGCGGGCGAGGTCGTCCACGCGAGCGTCGTGGTGCCGGAGCCGTCCCGCAAGGTCGGGGAGGTTCGGCTGCTCGCGCGCGGCGAGGCCGTCGTCGTCCAGACTCTGCTCTCGACGCGGCTGCTCGAGCGTGTGATCGCCGAGATCCGCGTGAAGGAGCGGCGCAACTGGCCGGAGGGCGACGAGGCGGTGGCCCGCTACCTCGGCGCGCTCGAGAACGCGCGCCACAGGCTCGAGCAAAGCCGTCCCCGCGCCGACTGGTCGCGCGAACGATCCCGCCTGCTGATCGAGTTCGCCGCCGACGAGGACGACGACGCGGTCTTCGTCGGCAGCTGGGACTTCGCCGGCGACGGACGCACCGTGCGCGACCGCGAGGTCTTCGAGGTGCTGACGCCGCGTCGCGACTACGTGCTGCGCAACATCCGCCTGATCCTGGCCGACTCGTTCGGCGTGCCGGTCGACGACGTCGACCGCCTCGGTCCCCTCGGCCCCGCGGCGCTCGCGCCATCCCGTCCGGCCGCGACCGGCGCCGCCGGCCCGGCGCCCCCCGAGGCTTCCGAGCCTGCCGAGCCTGCCGGGAAGACCGGCGCCGACGCGCCGCCGCCGGCCGCTGCGGTTCCGGCAGGGGCCGGGCGTTGACGCCGGAGTTCCTGCGCCGCTTCGGCCCGTGGATCCTGCTCGTGGCCGCCGTCGTCACGGCGGCCTGCGGATGGCACGCCGCGCATCTCGGCGTCGAGCACGACAACGAATCGCTGCGCACGACCGAAGTGCACGACGTGCGCACCTACGCGCGCTTCCGGGAGATGTTCGGCAGCGACGAGGACATCGTCGTCGCGATCGGGCACGAGCGGCTCCTCGAGCCGGAAGGCCTCGAGCTCGTCGCGGACCTGACGCGGGAGATCGAGGCGATGGACGGCGTGCGCAGCGTCTGGAGCCTCGCGAACGCGGAAGAACTCGTCGCCGGCGAGGCCGGCGCCGAGCCGCGGCGATTGCCGTCGCCGCGCGAAGGCGCGGCGGCGATGGGCGCCGCGCTCGACCGCAACCCCGATTTCACCGGCTGGCTCGTCTCCGCCGACCGCCGCGCCGCGGGTCTCATCGTCGAGATCGAGGATCGTCCCGGCGACGCGGCCTATCGCAGCCGCCTGACCAGCGAGCTGCGCGCGCTCGCGCCGAAGGTCGCGGCGCGCGGCGGCGAGATGCACGTGACCGGCGTTCCGGTGCAGAAGATCGACGTGTCCGCCTACGTCGAACGCGACCAGGCCGTGCTGCTTCCCGCCGCGGTCGTCGTGCTCGGCCTCACGCTCGCGCTGTTCCTGCGCCACGTCTCGGGCGTCGTGGTGCCGCTCGCCGTCGCCGGCATCACCGTCGTCTGGACGACGGGCCTCTACTCGGCGAGCGGCCACGCCCTCAACGCGATCACGGCGCTGCTGCCGCCGGTGCTGCTGGTCGTCGCGCTCGCGACGACCATCCACGTCTACGACGCGTGGCTGCAGGATCGCGTGCCGCCCGGCGAGCGCGAGGACCGCGAGGACGGTCCGGCGGCACGCGCCGCGCGGGCCGTGCGCGCGGTCCTCGTGCCGGCGCTGCTGTGCGCCGTGACGACCGCGCAGGGGTTCCTGTCGCTGTCGGTCGGCGACCTGCCGGCGGTGCAGCAGTTCGGGCTGTTCGCGGCGTTCGGCAGCCTCGCGGCGTTCGTCGTCGCGATGACGGTGGTGCCCGCCGCGCTCGCGCACGTGGCGCCGCCCCCGCACCGAACCTCGGACGAGCACGGCGCGATGCTGCGCGTGCTCGACGCGACGGCGCGGCTGGCCACGACGCATCCACGCGCCGTGCTGGCGGTGTTCGGCGGCGTCACGGCCGTGCTCGCGGCCGGCATCCCGCTCGTGCGCAGCAACACCGACCTCATCGGCTTCCTGCGCGAGGACGCGCCGCTGCGGCGCGACACCGAGTGGATCGACCGCCGGCTCGGCGGCGCGCTGCCGATCGACTTCCTGGTCGAGCGGCGCGACGGCCGCCCGGTCGCCGACCTCGAGACCCTTCGGCGGCTCGAGGAACTCGAGCGCACGACGGCCGCGAGGCCGGCCGTCGCCGGAACGACGAGCATCGTCGCGCTCGTGCGCCAGGTGAACCGCGCCGACGGCGGCGGCGGCGCGCTCGCGCTGCCCGACGACCCGCGGCGGCTCGGATCCGAGCTCGACCTGCTCGACGAGAGCGGTCACGGGCTCGTGCGGCGCTTCGCGTCGGAGGGGATGACGGCGCTGCGGCTGACGGTGCGGCTGCACGCGGTCGGCAGCGCGGTGTCCGAGCCGCTGGTCGCGCGCATCCGCGAGGACGCCGCTCGGCTGCTCGGGCCGGACATCGTGTTCACGCCGACGGGATCGCTGTGGCAGGTCGTGCGCGACTCGGAAGGCCTCGTTCGCCAGCAGGTCACGAGCTTCGCGAGCGCGATCCTCCTCGTCGTCGCGGCCATCGGGATCCTGATGCGTTCGTTCGCGTTCACGCTGCTCGCGATGATCCCGAACGTGATGCCGATCGTCTGGACGGGCGGCCTCATGGGGTACGCCGGCATCGATCTCAGCACGGGAACGGCGATGATCGCCTCGGCCGTGCTCGGCCTCGTCGTCGACGACACGATCCATTACCTGTCGTACTTCCGGCGCGTGCATCGCGGGGACGTGGTCGCGGCCATCCACGAGACGAGCCGCGCGGTCGGGGCGCCGGTCACCGTCGCCTCCGCGAGCCTCGTCCTCGGGTTCTGGGTCGGCGCGCTCGGCAGCTTCCTGCCGACGATCTACTTCTCGCTGCTGACGGGCCTGACGATGATCACCGGCGTCGTCTGCGACCTGCTCGTGCTTCCGGCCTGCCTCGTGCTGATGGACCGGCGAAGGGACGCGCCGCGCCGGGCGGCCGCGGCCTGAGGGCACCGCGCGGGCTTGCTGCGACACGGAGGCGGTCTAGACTCCGCCCGGCCGGCGGAGACGACGGGCGCCGGCTCCACGCAGGAACGCATGACGGATCGCGAACAGGACGAGAACCGCGGCAACGCCACGGCGGACCGCGCCGGGCGTCGCGGCGCGACGCCGCGAGTGGCGATCCTCGGCGCGGGAGCGTCCGGCCTGTGCATGGCGATCGCGCTGAAGCGGGCCGGCATCGACTCGTTCACGATCTTCGAGAAATCCGACGGCGTCGGCGGCACCTGGCGAGACAACACGTACCCGGGCGCCGGCTGCGACGTCCCGTCGCACCTGTACTCGTTCTCGTTCGCGCCGAAGCACGACTGGTCGCGCATCTACTCGCCGCAGCCGGAGATCCTCGCGTACTTCGAGGACTGCGCGAGGAAGTTCGGCCTGCTGCCGCACTGCCGTTTCCGCACGGAACTCGAGTCGGCGACCTTCGACGAGGAGGCGGGCCTCTGGCGCCTGCGCACGACCGACGGCGAGCGGATCGCCGCCGAGTTACTGGTGAGCGGCGTCGGCCAGCTCAACCGGCCCTTCTACCCGAAGCTGCCGGGGCTCGAGAACTTCCGCGGCAAGACCTTTCACTCGGCGCGCTGGGACCACGGCTACGACCTCGCCGGGAAGCGCGTCGCGGTGATCGGCAACGGCGCGAGCGCGTTGCAGTTCATCCCGCACGTCGCCGAGGTGGCGGGTCACCTGTCGGTGTTCCAGCGCAGCAACAACTGGATCACGCCGCGCGGCGACCGCCCGTACACCGAGCGCGAGAAGCGCTGGTTCCGCCGCTCGAAGGCTTTCCGGCTGCTGCACCGCGGCCTGATCTACTTCCTGCTCGAGAAGAACTTCTTCGCGTTCCGGCCGGGCACGCTGATGGCCAGGCTGATGGAGAGGTCGGCGCGCAAGCACCTCGCGACGCAGGTGGCGGATCCGGCGCTGCGGGAGAAGCTCACGCCCGACTATCCGATCGGCTGCAAGCGCATCCTGATCGGCGACGATTACTACCCGGCGCTCCAGCGCGACAACGTCGAGGTCGTCACCGAGGCGATCGAGCGCGTGACCGAGGACGGCATCGTCACGGCGGACGGCCGCGAGCATCCCGTCGACGCGATCGTCTACGGGACGGGGTTCGTGACGACGTCGTTCCTCGCGCCGCTCGAGATCACGGGTCGCGGCGGCGTGGCCCTCGAGGACGCCTGGAAGGAGGGGGCCGAGGCCTACCTCGGCGTCGCCGTGGCCGGCTTCCCGAACTTCTTCCTGCTGTACGGGCCGAACACGAACCTCGGCCACAACTCGATCATCTTCATGATCGAGTGCCAGGTCCGCTACGTGATGGCGTGCGTGGAGGCGCTCCGGAAGCGGCGCCTGCGCTGGCTCGACGTGAAGCCGTCGGCGATGGCCGAGTTCAACCGCGAGCTGCGGCGGGAGCTCGACAAGTCCGTCTGGGCGACCGGCTGCACCAGCTGGTACAAGACCGACGGCGGGAAGATCACGAACAACTGGTCGGACTTCACGCTGCGCTACTGGTGGCGCACGCGCCGGCCGAAACTGGCTGCCTTCGAGACCGCATGACCCGGATTCCCGCCATTCTGCTCGCGGCCGCCGCGCTGTTCGTCCCGACGCTCGTCTTCGCCTCCGAAGGGCCGCACATCGACGGGGCGCACCTCGCGCTGCCGTGGGCGCTGCCGTTCCTCGGCATGCTGCTGTCGATCGCGGTCCTGCCGCTCGCGGCGCCGCGCGTCTGGCACCACCACTTCGGGAAGATCGCCGCGCTCTGGAGCGCGCTCGTGCTGGTCCCGGCGGCCGTGCGCATCGGGCCCGGGGCGGCCTTCGGCGCGGTGGCCCACACGATGCTCCTCGAGTACGTGCCGTTCCTGATCCTGATCGGCACGCTGTTCACGGTCGCCGGCGGCGTGCTCGTGCGCGGCAACCTGCACGGCGACCCGTGGACGAACGCGAAGCTGCTCGGCGTGGGGACCGTGATCGCGAGCCTGATGGGGACGACGGGCGCGGCGATGCTGCTCGTGCGCCCGCTGATCCGCGCGAACGACGGGCGGCGCCACAACGCGCACGTGCTCGTGTTCTTCATCTTCCTCGTCGCGAACATCGGCGGTGCGCTGACGCCGCTCGGCGATCCCCCGTTGTTCCTCGGCTTCCTGAAAGGCGTCGACTTCTTCTGGCCGACGGTGCACCTGTTCGCGCCGACGCTGGTCGCCGCGGCCGTCGTCTTCAGCGTGTTCTTCGTGATCGATTGGACCCTGTACCGCCGCGACTCGCAGTTCCGGCCGGTCTTCGACCCGACGCCGGACAGTGCGCTCGCGATCGACGGCAAGGTGAACTTCCTGCTGCTCGGCGGGGTCGTCTCCGCGGTGCTGCTGAGCGGGATCTGGAAGCCCGGCGTGTCGTGGCACCTGGCCGGCGTCGAGGTCGAGCTGCAGAACGTCGTGCGCGACCTGCTGCTGCTGCTGGTCGCCGGGCTGTCGCTGAAGCTGACGGATCCGGTGCTTCGCAAGGAAAACGGCTTCACCTGGGCGCCGATCGAGGAGGTCGCGATCCTGTTCGCCGGCATCTTCGTGACGATGATCCCGGCCCTGGCGATCCTGCAGGCGGGGCCGCACGGGGCTCTCGCGCCGGTCGTCGGGCTCGTGACCGGCCCCGGAGGGGAGCCGATCAACGCGGCCTACTTCTGGCTCACCGGCATCCTGTCGAGCTTCCTCGACAACGCGCCGACCTACCTCGTGTTCTTCAGCACGGCCGGCGGCGACGCGACGCACCTGATGACGGACATGGCCGACACGCTGGCCGCGATCTCGGCCGGGGCGGTGTTCATGGGCGCGAACTCGTACATCGGCAACGCGCCCAACTTCATGGTGAAGTCGATCGCGGAGGAGCGGGGCATCGCGATGCCGAGCTTCTTCGGGTACATGGCGTGGTCGACCGCGGTGCTCGTGCCGACGTTCCTCCTCGTCACCTGGATCTTCTTCGTCTAGAAGGCGGCGGGAACGGGCGCGTCGGCGTCGCCGGGTGCCGGCGCGTTGCGCGAGTCGGTGCAGCAACCCGCGTTGCACGAGGAGGTTCCGATGAAGATCCGTGACCGGACGCTCGCGGCCTTGCTGGTCGGACTGGTCCTGTCGTTCTGCGTTCCGGCCAACGCAGCGGCGGACAAGGGTGGACAGGGAAAGGGCAAGGGACCCCCGCCTGCCGCGGGTGGGGCAGGCAAGCCGGCGGACCCCGCCGGGAAGCCGGGCAAGCCCCGGGGCGGCAAGGCGGATTCGCCGGGACGTTCGGCGGATGCTGCGGGCGGGAAAGGGCGCGGCGGGAAGTTCGGCGACGACGAACGCTCCTCGATCCGCGGCTACTACCGCGACCTGTATGCGAAGAGCGGGGACTGCCCGCCCGGACTCGCGAAGAAGAACAACGGCTGCCTGCCGCCGGGCCAGGAGTGGAAGCGCTGGCGGGTCGGCGAACCGCTGCCGTCGTCGGTCGTGCTGCTGCCGCTTCCGGACGATCTTCGCCTGCGCCTCGCGCCGCCGCTCCCCGGCTACGACTACGGCTACGTCGACGGCGAAGTGCTGCTGTTCGCGACCGACGGCCGCGTCGTCGTCGATTTCGTCGTG
>CAYYZO010000040.1:30090-35390 GCA_964476185.1 uncultured Myxococcales bacterium | reverse complement strand
CGATTCAGCGGATTCCTCGAGAAGAAGTAGAGGCCGCACGGCTCCGTGGATTCGACGAGCCGTAACTTGGTGCGGTTGTCGATGAGGCTGTAGTGGACCCGGGAAAGGCCCTCCGCGATCGCGTACTCGAGCGAGCCGACGATGACTCGCTCGTAGGCGAAATTGTTCCTCGTCAAGGTGCGATTGAAGCCGCCCACCACGCCGCCCATGTGCGCGCCGCACACGAGGAAGGTGTGAAACCCGGCGATCTCGCCCTCCACGTGAACGAGCACGTGGATGTACTTGTCGCACCGGAAGACCCCGGTCTCGAAGATGTTCTCTTCGAAGAACCTCTGGCTGGGGGTATTGACCCGACTGTTCGCGACCGAGCATTCGACGCACGCCCGGATCTGCACGATCTCGTCCTCCGTAAGCGGCCCGCGCCGGACGGTCGTGGTGACCGTGCCGCGACCGCGTCGGAGGTTCCGCCGAAGGCTGCTATGCCGGGCGAGGTACCCGGACACGTCGTCGTACTCCGTTGCATCGAGGAAGGCCTCGGAAGGACAGGGATACTTGCGAAACCCTTGCGCCTCGTAGACCGGGTCGCACGTCGCCGTATCGATGACGATGACCATGTCCGGCTCCGCCTGGTCCTTGAGCCACGCAAGGAATGCCTCCAGGACCGCGCCTTCCATCCCGGGCTCCCGAAAGAAGAACGGGCGGGTCAGGTTGGAGGTGAACAGGTTGCGATAGGAGACGTAGAGGCAGTTGGAGGCGAGAGTTGAAAGGCTCCCCGCGAGCTTGTTCAGCAGCCTGTTGTCGCGCAGGACCGCGTACGAAGTCCGGAGATCGACCGGCTTGACCCTCGAAAAGAGCCCAAGCCCGACCAGTTCCGAGTCCAGGTACGCCTTCAAATAGAAGAATCGTGACCCGGGGGTCGATCTCGCCACCCACTCGCCGAACAGGTCCCACAGGCTGTCGGACAGTCCTTCGCGCTCGAGATGCCCCTTGAAGACTTCCCGCTCTTCCAGTGACAGCGACGTGTCGGTTCGACAACGCACGGTCGTCTCCCGAAGGCCTTCGCTCCTTCGTTCTGCAGCGCCTCCCGGCGATCTCCCCTCCACCCCAGGACACCCCGGCCCTGAGGCACGAGGTAAGTCCTGGGGGCTGTTTCGTCAAAGACGAGACGTCGTCGCTTACGGCGGCGAACCGCAGGGAACCCCGGAAACGCTCGCGAGCGGGTTCCCGCGGCGGTCCGTCAGCACGATGTCCACGCTGCTGCTGTTCGCGATCCCGAAGTCGGCGAGGTTCGTGGAGTCGCTGCTCCGGATGAGGCGCGTGATCTCCATCTCGCGTGTTTCGCCGCTCGGCTGGAACGTGAAGTAGGCCCGCGACGGATCCTTGCCGGACCACCAGACGAAGCCCTGCGAGTAGCCGGCACTGCTCACGCAGGCCGCGTCCGCGATGAGCGTGAACTTGCCGCCGGCCGACGCTTCCCGCGCGGCGGTCGGGACGACGGCCACGGCCGCCAGCAATACGGTCAGAAAACGAATCCTCATGGTGAAAGTCCTCCCTGGCTTCGCCCCTGGAGGGCAGCCGGGTCCTCGGGACGGGCGTCGTGCGGCAAACCTGCCGCCCAAGCGCTCCGTCCCCGTGTCGTTCGGGAGACAGTTCTCGCACGGCGCGGCCGTCCGCGTCTGGAAAGAACGAGGAAAGAACGTGGAAATCCCGGTCGGCGCCCGGACGACGGCGAAGGACGACGGCGCCGTCGGCTGGAAAAAGGCGGGGGCCGGCGCTGCCCGCGCTCGGGAAGGCGCCGACGAATTCCGCCGGGACAGTACGGGACTCCCCCGAACCCGGCAAGACCGCGATGGGCGCAATTCCCCCGGCCGTCGTGCGAGTCCGGCGGGCCATCGGCGAAGACTGGCGCCGGAACGGGGCGCCGCGTAAACGACGACGGGACATGCTCGATCGCTTCTCCCTCTCCTCCCGCGCCTTGGACGAGTCGTGGGCGCGCAGCACCGCCGGCCTCGACCGCCGCGCGTTCGCGGACGCGCGGCGCCGCGCGGGGACACCCGCCTGACCTCGCCCACCGGCGAAGCCCCGGCGCCCGCGCTGCCGATCGCGCGCCGCCTGAAGAAGGCCGGGGTGCGGCTGGCCGCCCGCCTCGCGCCGCACGTCTACCGCGCGTGGATGCGCGTCGTCGACGCGACCTCCCGGGTCGACGACGCGGCCGCGAGCGAGTTGCTCGAACGCCGCCGGCGCGGCGAGCGCATCGTGCTGCTGATGCTGCACCAGGACGTGTTCGTCGCGCCGTGGTACCTGCGAGGGATCGGCGTCTGCGGACTCGCGAGCACCGGCGACGCCGGCGACATCATCGACGCGGTGATGCGCTCGCTCGGCCACACGAACGTGCGCGGCGGGACCAGCCTGCGCGAAAGCCGGCGGCGCACGCTCGGAGCGCTGCGCGACATGATCCGCTACGGGCGCGAGCGCGCCGGCGACGGGTTCGTGATGGCGATCACGCCGGACGGATCGATCGGGCCGGCCGGCGCGTGCAAGCCCGGCTTCGCGCTCGTCGCTCTCGAGACCGGCGCATCGGTCTGGTGCATCCACATCCAGTCCTGGCCCGCGCTGCTGCCGCGCACCTGGGACCGCACGCTGCTGCCGCTGCCGTTCGGCCGGACCTGGGCGCGGCTCGACGGGCCGTTCGAGGTGCCGGCCGACGCGGACGCGGCCGCCCTGGAGCGCATCCGGGTGGCCGCGGAGCGCTCGCTGCACGCGTTGCACGCCCGCGCGTTCGCCGAGTCCGGCCGCTCGCCGCGCCCCGTGCTTTCGTCCTATCAGCCGCCGGCCCAGCGGTCCGGCCGCGGGGAACCTTGATTTGGAACGCACCGGAGGCCAAACCATCCGGATGTCTTCGGCTCCCCGCCCCCTCGTCCGCTACAAACACCTCTTTTACGACAGCTCCCGGTGGGAAGGCTTCGAGTTCCGCGACGGCGACATCGTCATCAGCACGCCGCCGAAATGCGGGACCACGTGGACGCAGCGCATCTGCGCGCTGCTCGTCCTGCAGACCCCGCGCCTCGACAAGCCGCTGACGAGCTACTCGCCGTGGCTCGACATGCTGACGCTTCCGCGCGAGGCGGTGGTCGCGGAGCTGGCCGCCCAGCGCCACCGGCGCTTCATCAAGACGCACACGCCGCTGGACGGCCTGCCGTACGACGAGCGCGTCACGTACCTGTGCGTCGGGCGCGACCCGCGCGATGTCGCGATCTCGTGGGACAACCACGTGGCCAACGCCGATTTCGCCGCCGTGATCAGCGCGCGCGAAGCGGCCGTCGGCATCGCGGACGTCGCGGAAGAACTCGAGCAGGGGCCGCCGCCGATCCCGGAGAGCGAGCACGAGCGCTTCTGGAACTTCGTGGACGACCCGACGCCCGTGACCGACAACGCGTCCTCCCTGGCCGCGGTGCTGTACCACCTCACGAGCTTCTGGCAGCAACGCGACCTTCCCAACGTCGTGATGCTGCACTACTCGGACCTGAAGGCCGACCTCGAGGGCAACATGCGCCGGCTCGCGGCCAGGCTCGGCATCGAGATCCCCGAGCGCCTGTGGCCCGACCTCGTCCGGGCGGCGACGTTCGACCAGATGAAGAAGGATGCCGACAAGACGGCGCCCGGCGTCACCGAGAACATCTGGCAGGACAACAGGCAGTTCTTCCGCAGCGGCGGCAGCGGGCAGTGGCGCCGCGTGATCGGCGAGGACGAGCTCGCGCGCTACGAAGCGCGCGTTCGCGAGCTCGCCGACCCGGAGCTCCTGCAATGGGCACACCACGGATCGCAACCGGGAGAGGCGGCATGACCCGATACGCGTACGACCGGCTCACGTTCCTCGACAACTCCTTCCTGATCCTCGAGAAGGAGAACACGCCGATGCACATCGCGGGCACGGCGACGTTCGAAGCCGCCCCGCTCACCAAGGCGGACGGCGGCATCGACATCGACCGGATCCGCTCCTACATCGAGTCGCGGCTGCACCTGATCCCGCGCTATCGCCAGAGGGTGCAGGAGAGCTGGTTCCACAGCACCCCGATCTGGATCGACTACGAGCACTTCAACATCCACTACCACGTGCGCCACACCGCGCTGCCGCGACCCGGCGACGAGCGGCAGCTCAAGCGGCTCGCCGCTCGCATCATGTCGCAGCACCTCGACCGCTCGAAACCGCTCTGGGAGATCTGGATCATCGAGGGCCTCGACGACGGGAAGCGCTTCGCGATGATCAGCAAGATCCACCACTGCATGGTCGACGGCGTCTCGAGCGTGGACCTGCTGAACGTGCTGCTGACCGCGAAGCCGCTCGACGGCTTCGCGCCGGGCGAGAAGTACATCCCCCGCCCCGCGCCGAGCGAGCTCGACCTGATGCTCGAGACCGCGGCGTCGGTCGCGAAGCTGCCGTTCGAGATCGGCAACGCGATCTCCGACCTCGTCAGCCAGACGCAGGACCCGCTCTCGGACCTGCGGACGCGCCTGCGCGCGATGCGCGAGATGGTCGGCTCCGGCTTCGGCCGCTCCGACACGCCGCTGAACCAGCCGGTCGGGCCGCACCGGCGCTTCGACTGGCACCAGATGAACATCGCCGAGATCAAGGCCGTCAAGGACCGGCTCGGCGGCACGCTGAACGACGTGGTGCTCGCGACGGTGGCCGGGGCCCTGCGCCGTTTCCTCGAGCGCCACGACGTCAACTGCGAGACGCTCGACTTCCGCGTGATGGCGCCGGTCAGCGTGCGCACGAAGGACGAGCGCGGCGCGCTCGGCAACCGCGTCTCGGCCTGGATCGTGCCGATGCCGCTCGACGAGCGCGCGCCTCGCGCCCGGCTGGACCGCATCCGGGCGACGACGTCGCACCTGAAGGAAGCCAAGCAGGCCGCCGGCGCCGAGGTCCTGACCCAGGTCGGCGAATGGACGCCGTCGACGGTCCTGTCGCTGGCCTCTCGCATGGCGGCGCGCGCGCTGCCGTTCAACCTCGTCGTGACGAACGTGCCGGGGCCGCAGGTGCCGCTGTTCCTGCTCGGCTCGCGCATGCACGACAACTACGGCTTCGTGCCGCTGTTCGACGGCCTCTGCCTCGGCATCGTGCTGTTCAGCTATGCCGGGTCCCTGTGCTGGGGCTTCACCTGCGACTGGGACCTCGTTCCCGACCTGCACGACTTCGTGCTCGACATTGACGCTTCGTTCCGCGAGCTGCAGGCAGCTGCCGCCGCGCAACCGGAGGACGGGGCGACCTCGGAACGGCAGGACGACGCCCCGCGACGACG
>CAYYZO010000040.1:19080-29990 GCA_964476185.1 uncultured Myxococcales bacterium | reverse complement strand
CGTCAACGTCGTCGCCGCCGAAGGCGTCACCGTCAACGAGACGTTCTTCCGGCGGCCGGCCGCGATCTTCGGCATCGTGCAGGTGATCGCACCGGCCGCGCCGCTGCAGGACCTCGGAAGCCTCAGATACGCGACGTCGCCGGTCACCGACAGGCTCAACGTGGCGGCTGGAACCGCGTCCGGACCGGCGTTCGTGACCGCGATCCGGTAGCGGACAGGCCGACCGATCCGCGGCAGGTCGGTGCGCTGCCCGATCGTGACGCCGAGATCCGCACTCGCGGCTTCCAGGCAATCGGCGGTTCCGTTCGAGTTCGTGTCGGCCGCGACAGGCGTCACCGCGCTGCACGCGCTGTCGCACTGCACCGTCCCGGTGGCCGTCTCGCCGCACTCGTTCGCGGCCGACGTGCACGCGTCACCGTAGCCCGCCGGGTTCGACGGCGTCACCGCGCTGCACGCGCCGTCGCAGCCGATCGTGCCGGCCGCGAAGACGCCGCAATCGTTCGACGCGGACGCGCAGGCGTCTCCGTAGCCGTTCGGTTCGGCCGGCGGGACGGCGCTGCATTCGACCGAGAGCCCGTCCGCCGAGCAGACGTTGGAGCCGCCGGCCGCGACGCCGCAGGCGTTCGCCGCGCTCTCGCACGCCGCGCCCACGCCGAAGCCCTCGTCCGTGGCCCCGTTGCAGTCGTCGTCGACCCCGTTGCAGGCCTCGGTCGCGCCCGGATGCACGCTCGCATCGCCGTCGTCGCAGTCGTCGCCGCCGTCCCCGATCGCGATGTACCCGTCCCCGTCCGAGTCCTGGCCGCTGCACGACGGATCCGGACCGTGGGTGCAGCCCGACGACGCGTCGCAGGTGTCGACCGTGCACGGGTCCGCATCGTCGCAGGCGGAATCGTCCGGGGTGTTCGCGCAGCCGTTGACCGCGTCGCAGGTGTCCACGGTGCACGCGACGGCGTCGTTGCAGTCCACCTTGGTCGCCGAGCAGCCCGTCGCCGGGTCGCACGTCCCGGCGACGAGGCACGCGTCGCCGCTGCCGCAGTCCACCGGCACGCCGCCGGTGCACACGCCGCCCTGCCAGTGCTCGCCGGTGGTGCAGAGGTTGCCGTCGCTGCACGCCGTGCCGTCGGCCGGCGCCGGGCAGTCGTTCGGGCAGCCGAGGTAGTCCTCGCCCGGCATGCACTCGTCGTCGCCGCACTCGCAGCCGTCGTCCACCGAGCCCTCGCAGTCGTCGTCGAGGCCGTTGTTGCAGATCTCGACCGGCGACGGCGGTGCCAGCGTCACGCAGGCGACGGGCACCGACGGGTTCGCCGGATCGCAGGTGTTCACGGTGTTCTGGCACAGCCCCGGATCGCCGCACGTCACGTACATGTCGTCGGCGACGCCGTTGCAGTCGTCGTCGAGGCCGTTGCAGGCCTCCTCGGTCGGCTGCCAGGAACCGTCGGCGATTTCCCAGAAGCCGCCGCCGCTGCACTGCTCGTAGTTGCCGAGGCAAGCCCCCTTCTGGTTGGCTGCGACGCGCAGCTGGTCCTTCTCCGCGGGCGTGCAGGTCTCGCTCTTGTCGCCCTTCGCGCACAGGTCGCCGCAGCCGGTCGTCGCGATGTCCACGCACTCGCCGTCGGGGCAGGTGGCGGCGTCGCACTCGCCGGGGCCGTAGCACGCGGGGCTGATGGTCGAGCCATCGACGCAGCGCTGTCCCTGGCACGGATCGTCGCAGGTGTACGGCATCGTGGTGCCGTCCGGCCATTCGAAGACCAGGTTGTCGCAGCTCGTCGGAAGCGGCGGCGGCGGCTGCGTGGCGGGCGGCTGGACGGTGCACATCGTGCTGCAGTCGAGCGCGGCCGCCTGGATGTCGACGCAGGCGCCGGAGCAGGCCGAGGCGCACTGCGCCGCCGTGTAGCAGGCCGGGCTGATCGTGTTGCCGATCACGCAGCGGAAGCCCTGGCACAGGTCGGATCCGCACGTGTACGGAGCCGTCTGGCCGTTGGGCCAGTTGTAAACGAGGTTGCCGCAGGTCGTCGGCGACGGCGGCGTCGCGGGAGGCGCCTGCGTGCCGAGGCACAGCGTCGAGCAGTCGTCGTCGGCCAGATGGTTGCCGTCGTCGCAGTCCTCGCCCGGGTCGAGCTCGCCGTTTCCGCAAAGCAGGGTCGGGTCCGTGCTCGATCCGTCGAGGTCGCTGAACCAGCTGGCGGGAACGACCACGATGGCCGTGTCGTAGATGTGGTCGCCGGAATCGGCGACGCGGAAGTTCACCATCTTGTCGGCGGCGAGGCTCGTCAGGATGACGACCCCGGTCTCCCAGGGTCCGTACGGGATCACGTCGACCTTGCTGTAGATCCAGCTGTTGATCGAGACGTCCACGGTCGCGACGCCCGCGCCCTCGATCGTCATCCAGTCGGTGAAGATCGTCTGGTACCACTCGAACCATTCCGACGAGAGCGCGAGCACGACGCTGTCCTCGGGCGGCACGAACGAGGCCATCAACGTGCAGTCGTAGGTCTGCCAGCCGTCGGGGTTCGTGCCGCATCCCGGCAGGCCGACGTCGTTGCTGATCTCGGTGTCGCCGTCCGCGGGCAGACCCGAGGTCAGCACGAGCACGTTGCCCGAGCCGACGACCCCCTGCTTGGCGAGGATCGCGTCCTCGACGTACGGCGGCAGCGACGGCGCGTCGAACCATCCGCACTGGCCCGGGTGCGTCGCGCTGTCGCACGGGGAAGCGGCTGAAGCCGTCGCGGCAGCAAAGGCCGAAGCCAGCAGCAGGACGCCGAAGATCGTGACCAGGAATCGTCGAATGGGGTTCATGGAGTCTCCTTCGCCTCGTGGCGATCGAACGCGGGGACTCCTGAGCAACGGGAATGCCAGCCGATTCTTCAGCGCTTTCGCGTGGGGGCCGGGACGGACTCGCGCAAGATCCTGCGCGGCGGACGCCAGAGGCTGCGCAGTCCCCCGGCCCGCGTTCGGCGCCGTGCCCCCACGCGAGGTCCCGAACGACGGCCGCGTCCTTCGGTCAGAACTGGAAGTAGATGAACTCGGCCTGCGTGAAGGATCCGAAGAACAGGATCGCGTTGACGAGGGCGTAGTAGGCCGCCCACCGGACCAGCGGCGGCTGGTGGGAGAACTCGGGGATCAACCGCCCTCCGCGCTGCAGCCACTGCACCGTCTCGAGGATCGCGATCGCGACGAGCGCGACCGTCATCTCGTAGCCGTCGAGCCCGAGGTCGAGCAGGCCGGCGAGGCTCTCGCCCGAAACCGAGAACCCGGCCGGAAGGTGGCCGATGATGTAGAGCGCGTCGGAGATGCTGACGGCCCGGAAGAACACCCAGGTCACGCAGACCAGCGCGAACGTCATCGTCACGCGCAGCGCATGGTGCACGGCCGGGACGCGGTCGAGGCCGAGCAGCCGGGTCGTGCGCTCGCGGATCCCCTCGGTCCAGATCGACGCCACCAGGTAGAAGCCGTGCGCCGCCCCCCAGGCGACGAACGTCCAGTTGGCGCCGTGCCAGAGGCCGCTGACCAGGAACGTGATCAGGAGGTTGCGCTGCCACCGCCAGGCGCCGGCCCGGTTGCCGCCGAGCGGGATGTACAGGTAGTCGCGGAACCAGGTGGACAACGAGATGTGCCAGCGGCGCCAGAACTCGCTGATCGAGGCGGACGAGTACGGCGAGTCGAAGTTGACCATCAGGCGAATGCCCATCACGCGCGAGGCGCCGAGCGCGATGTCGGAGTAGCCCGAGAAGTCGCAGTAGATCTGGTAGGCGAACGCCACGGTGGCCACGACGAGCGGCAGGCCCGTGTAGGCGGTCGGGTCGCCGTACACCTGGTTGACGATCACGGCGACGCGGTCGGCGATCACGACCTTCTTGAAGAAGCCCCAGGCCATCAGCTTGAGGCCGCTTGTAACGTCCCCGTAATGAAAGTCGTGGGGGGCCTTGAGCTGGGGCAGCACGTTCTGCGGCCGTTCGATCGGCCCCGCGACGAGCTGCGGGTAGTACATGACGTACAGCGCGAAGACGCCGAGGTGGCGCTCGGCCGGGAACCGGCCGCGGTAAACCTCGACCGTGTAGCTGAGCGACTGGAACGTGTGGAAGGACAGTCCGATCGGCAGCAGGATCCCGAGCGCCTCGATCGGGTAGTTCCAGTGCAGGAACTCGGCGAGCGCCGCGAAATTCGCGTTCAAGAAATTGAAGTATTTGAAAAACGCGAGCACCCCGAGGTTCGCCAGGATGCTCGCGACGAGGAAGGCCTTGCGGCGCCGTCCCGTCGAATTCTCGATCGCGATGCCGGCGACGTAGTCCACCCCGATCGTGAAGAAGAGGATCAGGATGTAGACCGGCACGAAGGCCATGTAGAACCAGCAGCTGGCCAGCAGGAGCGGCAGCCAGCGCCAGGCGTACGGCGTCGCGTAGTAGATCGCGGTGACGACCGGGAAGAAGATCAGGAAGTCGATCGAGTTGAAGAGCATGCGGAGCGCAGGGGTGTGATTGGCGTGTGCCTGCTCGGGCACCGGCCCGCAGGCTGATACGCCGAAAGCGCGGCCGACCCAACTCGCGCGGACGGGTCCGTCGGCCGGCCCGCGCGCCGGCCGCCGCCGGAGCGGACGACGCAGTGCGTTTCGATGGCCTCCCGAAAGCCGGCGTCAGGGGCGGGCAAGGCGCCGCTGGAACGCGAAACCGCCGGAAAGCGATCTTGTGAGCGGTCGCCGCGCATGATACCCGAGTACTCGCGCGGAAGTCGCGGTCCGCGCGGACCCGGAGCCAGGACGTTGACCTCTTCCCGCAACAGGCGGCGGTTCGCTGTTGCCGCCGTGACGCTCAGCCTTGCCCTCTGCGTGGTGGTGCTCGAGGCCGTCCCCCGGCTGCTGCCGGGCCTGATGCCCTCGAAGGTCCGGACCGTCCAGCGCATCTACGACGCGCGCAACTCCTGGGAGAACATGATGCGCCCGGACGCGGAGCTCGGCTTCGCGCTGCGTCCCGGGCTCGACCTCGACTTCCCGACCGAGGGCGGCGCGATCGAGGTGCGGACTGCCGATCTCGGCATCGACGGCATCGGCTACCGCGATATCGGCACGAAGGCCCCGTTCGACGCGATCGCCATCGGCGACTCGTTCACCTTCTGCGACGACTCCACCGCCGAAGCGTGCTGGGTCCGCCTGCTGTCGGACCGCACGAAGCTTTCCATCGCCGACCTCGGCGTCAACGGGTACTCGAACCTCGCCGAGCAGCGCCTGCTGGCCAAGGTCGGCCCGACGCTGAAACCGAAGCTGGTGCTCCTCGGCTTCTTCCCGAACGACTTCAAGGACAACGTCCACTTCGAGAACTGGACGAAGAGCGGCACGAAGGACTACTGGACGTGGATGCGGCGCAAGCGCCGCAGCGACCTGTCCGAGTGGCTCGCGCGCAATTCCTTCCTCTACCGTCTGTTCGACGCGGCCCGCCGCTACGGCAGCCGCAGCACGCACGAGGTTCACGAGGGCGACCTGGAGCTCGTGCTGCGCTCGGACGACTGGTGGTGGGGAGTCGTCCAGCGAAACGAAGTCACGCCGACCTACCACCTCACCCAGCGCGCCCTCGCCGAGACCAGCGCGACGGCCGAGACGCTGGGGAGCAAGCTGGTCGTCCTGCTGTTCCCGTTCAAGGAGCAGGTCTACTGGCACATCGCGCGCGAGTACCTCGAGCGCGCCGGAGAGCTCACCGAGCAGGACATCGACGCCCCCCTGCGAACGATCGGCGAGTTTCTCGCCAGCCGATCGATCGAGTACTGCGATCTGACCGCTCCCTTGAGAGAGGAAGCGAAGAAGGGAACCGCCCTCTACCTGAAAGCCGGCGCGCACTGGACGCCGGCAGGGAACCGGGTGGCTGCAGGCGCGATCGAACGGTGCCTGGCCGAGAAAGGGATCGCGATTTCAGGCTCTTGACTGGACTCGAAACGCAAATCGATAATCGCCTCTCGAACAGCGAAAGCGGGGGTACCATGAAGACTTCTCGAAACATCCTTCCCGGCATTGCCGGGGTCACGTTCCACCTGGCGCTCGCCGTGAGCGCGGCCGACGCCGCGCCCGGCTACCACCTGTTCCGCCAGCTCACCAACCTCACGACCGGCTCCATCTCGGAGGTCAAGGTCCGCAGCCAGGACGGCAAGCGGATCGCGTTCGTCTCGAACGGCGACGTGCTCGGACCCGGCACCGAGACCGTCAACCGCCAGATCTACCTCTGGGAAGAGCAGGCCGACGGCAAGGGCACGACCGTCCGCATCACGAACCAGGACGGCTGCGAGAGCTACGACGTGGCCCGTCCGACCGACACGGTGCTGTCCGACCGACCGGAAGTGATCGCGTTCGTCTCGACTTGCGACTACGACCCGTCGATCGGCAACGCCGACGGCAACCCGGAGATCTTCTTCTACAAGGTCGTCGAGAAGACGTTCCACCAGATCACGAACACGGTGGCGCCCGTCGTCAACTCGGAACCGTACACGAGCGACAGCGGTCGCTGCATGGTGTTCGCGTCGAACGGGAACCTCGACAACAACACCCCGTCGCACATCCACTACGACTCGAACCACACGGGCCCGGGCTTCAGCAATCCGGACGGCAGCCAGGAGATCTTCCTCTACGGCAAGCTCGATACCCAGCAGGACTTCCCGTACAACGGCGTGCTGACGCAGGTCAGCAACGGCCCGTCCGGCACGACCAGCGGGCACCCGGTCATCAACGGGTACTGGTTCGCCCGGCAGTGCCAGACCACCGCGTTCCACTCCGACCACGACCAGATGGGCAACGGGCTGACGGGCCAGGGCATCTACATCTACAAGATGCCGATGAACAACCTCGAGCAGATCACCGCCCGGGAGATCCCCTACGGGTTCCAGAACGGCATCTATCGCAACCCGAACATCTCGGCGGCGAGTCCGTTCGCGCGCGGTCCGCACATCGTCTTCGAGGCGGAACCGGACCTGTGGCGGAACGAGTCCATGGGAACCGACATCTTCGACTGGCGCGACTTCCACCCGCGCATGACGCAGTTCACGAACGTCGGCGCCGGCCACTGGACCCGCAATCCCGAGGTCGGGGACGGCGGCGGCGTCATCGCGTTCGCGTCGAACGGCGAGTTGCTGCACCCCGAGCACGACACGCGCACCGGGGAAACGCCGCCGTTCAACGAGGACGAGAACTCGGAGATCTTCCTGCTCTACGGCCGCCGCAAGGTCGTGCAGGTCACCGTCACGACCGGCTGCCAGAACTCGAGGCCGGGGCTCAGCGACGACGGCAACCGCGTCGGGTTCGTCTCGGACTGCGACCTGATCGCCGGCAAGAACACCGGCGGGATCCAGCAGCTCTTCCTGTACCACCGCGAGCGCCACACCTTCGCGCTGGTGGAGAACAACAGCTGCCTGGAGGCCGAGTCCTGCTGCATCTACTCGCGCAAGCAGGAGACCTGCTACCACCCCCTCCAGGGCCGGAAGCTGAAGATCAACCGCCCGAACTGCGTCGACCGGCCGAACGGCTGCGGCTGAGGCGGGCCGCGTCCGCCGGGCCGCGGGGCCTCGCGAACGACGGCGCGGCAGGATAAGTACCCGAAGCCCGGCCGGTGCCCGCGCACCGGCCGGGAACGCTCCCCGTGTCCGACACCGGCAAGTTCCTGCGCAAGTGCGCCCTGATGGCCGCGCTCGTCCTCGCGACGGGCGCGGCCGTGCTCGTTCTGGTGCCGCCGGACCCGGACGACTATCTGGCGGTCGTCGGACGCAAGGTGGAACTGCTCGAACGGACCCCGGCCCCGCGAATCGTCTTCGTCGGCGGCTCCAACCTCGCGTTCGGCCTCGACAGCCGCGCGGTCCGGCAGCAGCTCGGCCGCAACGTCGTGAACATGGGCATGGGCTTCAACATGGGCCTGCGCTTCATGCTCGACCTGATCGAGCCGCGCCTGGCCGAGGGCGACCTCGTCGTGCTGGTGCCCGAGTACAACCTGTTCTTCGGGCTGCTCGACGGCGACGAGCGCCTGATCGACGTGCTCGAGCTGTATCCAGACGGCTACCGCTACGTGCACTCGCGACAGCAGGTGCTGAACCTCGCCCGGAACCTGCCCGAGCACGCGCGCTCGAAGGTTTCGCGCGTGCTGCAGACGTTCTGGCGGCCGACGCCCGAGGACTGCGTCTACTGTCCGCGCGCGTTCGACGAGTACGGCGACAACGTCGCGCACCTCGACCTCCCGGGCAAGGACGTCCTGAAGACGGAATTCCTGCGCCACACGGAGCAGGGCGTGGACCACGAGGCGATCCGCGTCGTCAACGCGTTCGCGCACCGGTCCGGGGAGCGCGGGATCCGGGTCGTCCTGGTCTTCCCCTGCGTCCCGGAGCCGCACTTCGAGCAGCGCCGCGCGGCCATCGATCGACTGTACGAGACGCTGCGCGAGGAACTGGACGTGCCGATGCTCTCGACGCCGACCGATCACGTCTACCCGATCGGCTACTTCTACGACTGGGTCTATCACCTGAACCGGGAAGGCCGGCAGATCCGGACGGCCCGGCTCATCGAACAGATCCGCCCGGTGGTCGAGACCGCCCGCGAAGGCGCGGCGGTGGCCGATCCGGTCCACCTCGCGCGAGTGGCCCCCTCGCCCGCCCGCGAAGCGGACCTTGCCGGAGGCCACCCGGCCGAATAGACGTTCGCGCATGCTGCACCGGCTGCCCGACGACCTCGAAGCCGACCGGGACGCGCTCCAGCCCCCCGCCGCCGCGACCCGCACCGTCTTTCGAAGCTGCTCCCTGTGCGAGGCCTCGTGCGGCCTCGCCTTCGACGTGGCCGGCGAGCCGGGGACGGAGCGCATCGTCGCCGTCCGGCCCGACCACGACGACGTCCTGTCCAGGGGCTACGTCTGCCCGAAAGGCATCGCGATGCCGGCCGTGCACCACGACCCGGACCGCGTGCGCACGCCGCTCCGGCGCACGGCCTCCGGCGACTTCGAACCGATGAGCTGGGCAGAGGCCTTCGACCTCGTGGCCGACCGTCTCCTCGCGATCCGGCGACGGCACGGCGCCGACGCCATCGCCAGCTATTTCGGCAACCCCGTCACGCACAACCACGGCGCCCTGTTCATGCGCAACGGCTTCCTCAAGGCGCTCGCGACGCGCAACTCGTTCAGCGCCGGGTCGCAGGACACCAGCCCGCGCTTCGCCGCCTCGCACTACCTGTACGGCAACTCGCTCGTGATCCCCGTCCCGGACATCGAGCGCACGGACTGGTTCCTGTGCGTCGGCGCGAACCCGTTCGTGTCGCAGGGGAGCGCGATGGCCGGTCCCGACGTGAAGTCGCGCATCCGCGCGATCCGCGCGCGCGGCGGCAAGGTCGTCGTCGTCGACCCGCGCCGCACCGAGACCGCGCGCGACGCCGACGAGCTCGTGCCGATCCGGCCCGGCGGCGACGCCGCGTTCCTGCTCGCGCTCGTCAAACTCGTGGTGGACGCGGCGGGCTTGCCGGCGGACGTCCGCGATCGCCTGCGCGACTGGGACGAAGTCGCCTCGCGCCTCGGTCGGCTCGACCCGGCCGCGGCGGCCGACCACGCGGGCGTCGAACTCGCGGTGATCGAGCGGATCGCACGCGAGTTCCTCGCCGCGTCGCGGCCGGTCGCCTACACGCGCATCGGCGTCTGCAACAACCGCTTCGGCACGCTGGCGACGTGGGCCGGCGACCTGCTCGACATCGTCGCGGGACGACTCGGCCGGCCCGGCGGCGCGATGTTCACGACGCCGGCCATCGATGCCGCGATGCTCGCGCACGCCGGGAGGATGGACGGGCACGCCCGCTGGCGAAGCCGCGTGCGCGGGCTTCCCGAGACGCTCGGCGACCTGCCTGCCGCGTGCCTCGCCGAGGAGATCGAGACACCAGGCGCCGGGCAGGTGCGGGCCCTCGTCACGTACGCCGGCAACCCGGTGCTCTCGCTGCCGAACGGCCGCCGCGTCGAGGCCGCGCTCGAGCGGCTCGAGTTCCAGGTGTCGATCGACATCTACGTCAACGAGACCACGCGCCATGCCGACGTGATTCTCCCGCCGTGCTGGGCGCTGGCCGAGGACCACGTCGACGCGGTCGCCCCGGCGTTCTCGTTGCGCAACGTCGCGCGCTGGTCCCCGCCGGTCGTGACGCGCGCGAGCGACGAACGCGCCGACTGGGAGATCCTGCACGAGCTCGCGCTGCGCCTCGGCGGCGGTCCGTTCGGCATGAAACCGCTCGATGCGCTCTACCGCGCCGGGCGCCGCGCCGGCTGGAGCTGGGACCCGACCTCGACCGCGGACCTGCTGCTGCGGCTCGGCCCGCACGGCGACCGTTTCGTGCCGTGGTCGAAGGGACTTTCGATGAAGAAGCTGCGGGGGGCGCCTCACGGCGTCGACCTCGGCGGACTCGAGGAAGGCGTCGAGCGCCGGATCTTCCATCGCGACCGGCGCATCCACGTCGGCGCGCGCCCGTTCCTCGACGAGTTCGACGCGTTGCTGGCGGGACTGCGCGAGCCGTTCGACGCCGACGAACTGCTGCTCGTCGGCCGGCGCGACCTGCGCTCGAACAACTCGTGGATGCACAACGTGCCCGCGCTCGTCTCGGGCAGGATGCGCTGCGTGCTGTACGTGCACCCGGACGACGCCGCGAGGTGCGGCCTCGCCGACGGTGCGCAGGCCGTGCTCTCGAGCCGCGTCCACCGCGGTCGCGTGCGCGTGCACGTGACCGACGAGATGCGCCCGGGCGTCGTCAGCCTTCCGCACGGATGGGGCCACTCGGCCGCCGCGCGCTGGCAGCGCGTCGCGGGAGCCCACGCCGGCGTCTCGATCAACGACTGGACCGACGACCGCGAGGTCGAGGGCATCGTCGGGCAGTCGATCCTGAACGGCGTGCCCGTCCGCCTCGCGCCGGCCGACGAGTCCGGCGAGGCCGC
>CAYYZO010000040.1:0-18980 GCA_964476185.1 uncultured Myxococcales bacterium | reverse complement strand
CGAGCCCGAGTTCGGAGAGCACCTCGTCGGTGTGCGCGCCGAGCAGCGGCGCCGCCTCGAGCGCGACCGGCGAGGTCCCGCTCATCTTGATCGGCATGCCCGGCACTTCCATGCGGCCGCGGACCGGGTGGTCGATCTCCGCGATCATGCCGCGCGCGCGCAGGTGCTCGTTGCGGAACAGGTCGGCGGTGTCGAGGACCGCGCCGCACGGCACTCCGGCTTCGCCGAGGATCCGCATGGCCTCGATCTTGTCGTGCTGCGTCGACCACGCCGAGATCATCGCCGAGATCTCGTCCCAGTGGTTGCCGCGCAGGATCTGCAGCTCATAGTCCTGGTTCCCCTTCAGGTCGGCGCGGCCGACCACGTCGAGCAGAGCGTGCCACATCCGCAGCGTCGAGATCATCAGGTAGATGTAGTCGTTCGGCCCGCCGCCGCGCGTCGGGTACAGGTCGGTCGGACAGAGCAGGCCCATGCGGTTGCCGTAGCGCATCGCCGGCATGCCGCCGGTCAGGTAGTGGCCCATCAGCGCCGACCGCAGGAAGTTGAACATCGCGTCCTGCATCGACACCTCGACCGACTGCCCGCGCCCGGTGCGGAGCCGCTCGATGTAGGCGGCGAGGACCGCCATGCCGAGATGCACGCCGGCGCCGCTGTCACCGAACGTGACTCCGGGCTTGAGCGGAGGCGTCTCGGGCGTGCCGGTCACCGCGAGGACGCCGCCCGTGGCCTGGCCGATCATGTCGAAGCTCTTGTAGTCCGCCCACGGCCCCCACGAGCCGAACCCCTTGACGGACGCGTGGATGATGTCCGGCTTGATCGCCTTCATCGCGTCGTAGGCGAAGCCGAGTTCCTCGAGCACCCCGTTCGCGTAGTTCTCCGCGACGACGTCGGCGCCCGCGATCAGCCGTCGCAGCACCTCGCGGCCGCGCTCCTGCTTGAGGTCGAGCGTGACCGAACGCTTGTTGGCGTTGAACATCAGGAAGTAGATCGAGTCCGCGTCGGGACGTTCCGAGATCATGCGGCGCCCGGGCTCGCCGCCCGGAGGCTCGACCTTGATCACGTCGGCGCCGAGCCAGGCGAGAAGCTGGGTGCAGGAAGTGCCCGCCTCCCACTGCGTGAGGTCCACGATGCGGATTCCGTCGAGTGCTGCCATGCCGGCTTCCTTGCCCGGCGCGCCGCGCCAGCGCAACGCCGATCGTACGGAGCGTCGCCCCGGCCCGTAACGACGACCGGGGCCGGCGACAGGCGCCCGGAGATCGCGCGTCGTTCGTCTCGAGCGACGGCGCGAACGTGCGCGCGCTTTTTTTCGGACCGCGCCTCGCGTATCCGACGCCCCCCGTGACTCCCCGTGACACGCTCCTCGACGACGTCGATTTCGAGAAATTCGAACGAGAGATCCAGGCCCTCCGCGCGGAGGTCCGCGCTTCGCTCGGCCCCGACGACCTGAAGCACCTGCGGCGCATCGAGCGCTGGGGGCGCGCTGCGACCGCGCTCGGGCTCGCGACGGCATGGATCGCGCCGAACCCGCTGAGCGCCGCCGCGCTCGCGCTCGGCCGCTCGACGCGCTGGCTGCTGATGCACCACGTCGGGCATCGCGGCTACGACCGCGTGCCCGGCATCCCGGCTCGCTACACCTCGCGCGTGTTCGCCCGGGGCCGCAGGCGCATGCTCGACTGGGCCGACTGGATGCTTCCCGAAGCCTGGATCTACGAGCACAACATCCTGCACCACCAGCACACCGGCGAGGAGCGCGATCCCGACCTGATCGAGCGCAACATGCAGGACATCCACGACTCCGGACTCGCGGTGCCGCTTCGTTACGCGCTGCTCGCCGCCCTCGCGGCCACCTGGCGCGCCTCGTACTACGCGCCGAAGACGCTCGCGGCGTGGTGGAACCGTCGCTCCCGCGACGAATCCCGGCAAGCGGTGCCGCTCGGCGTGCTGCTGAAGCGCTGCTACGCCCCCTACGCGCTGCTGACGTTCGTGGCGCTGCCGCTCGTGTTCGCGCCGCTCGGCGCGTGGGCCGCGTTGTCCGTGTTCGTCAACTCGCTGTTCGCCGACGTGCTGTCGAACGTCCACACGTTCTTCGTGGTCGGCCCGAACCACAGCGGCGACGACGTCTACCGCTTCGACGCACCGCCGGCGTCGCGCGGGGAGTTCTTCGTGCGGCAGGTGATCGGCTCGGTGAACTACCGCACGGGCGGCGACCTCACCGACTACGCGCACCTCTGGCTCAACTACCAGATCGAGCACCACCTGTTCCCCGACGTGCCGATGCTCGCGTACCGGCGCGTCCAGCCGAAGGTCAAGGAAGCCTGCGAACGCTGCGGCGTGCCGTACCTGCAGGAGCCGGTCACGACGCGCTTCGCGAAGATGGCGCGGGTCTTCGTCGGCCGGTCGAGGATGCGCAGGATGAGCGGGGTGAGCGGGGTGAGCGGGATGCGGAGCATCCGCCCGGTCGAGGCGGCCGCCTGCGACGAACGGGCCGAAGCCGCGGTCGCCTGACCGGCTTCGCCGGGAACTTCGACTTCGCCGCTGCCCGGGCGGTCAGCTCACCGGGCAGTCCAGCTCGATTTCCTGGCCGACCGACTTCTTCAGGATGAGAAGCGCGTCGGGGGCGGACACGCTTCCGCTCTTGTTCACGTCGCAGACGCGCAACGCGCAAGCCGCGGAACCGACGCCTGCGCGCAGCGCGAACAATGCGTCACTCGCCTTCGGGAGCGGGCCGGCCGACCCCATCGGCTGGCCGCACGGGACATGGGTGCAGGCGGCGCTGCAGGACTGGCCGTTCGCGAAGTCGGCGTCCCCGTCGTCGCAATCCTCGGGCTCCTCCTCGATTCCGTTGCCGCAGAACGCCGGCGGGCACAGGCTCGCCGGTATCACCATCGAGAGTTCCCCCCAGCAGCGCGTCTCGCCGTCGACGAGGCGGCCGCAGGTCATGCCGCGCCCCGCTTCGATCTGCGCGAACCGGACATCGGGAACGTCGGTCTCCCCCGACGCGTTGCCTCCCCAGCAGACGGCCGTGCCGTCGGCGCGGAGTCCGCACGAGTGGTACTCCCCCGCGGTGACCTGCACGAACGGCTCGGGCGGCGGCGAGGACTGGCCGTCGTCGTCGTTCCCCCAGCACTCCGCGCTGCCGTCCTCGTGCAGGCCGCAGGTGTGCTCGAGGCCGGCGGCGACGTCGAGGAAAGTCCCTTCCGGGGAAACCGTTCCGTAGGAATCCTCGCCCCAGCAGGAGATCGTCTCGTCCGAACGGATCGCGCAGTTGTGGAGCGCGCCCGCCGAGATCCGCGTGAAGGTGCCGGCCGGTGGCGAGGCCTGTCCGTTGTAACCGTCGTCGCCCCAGCATTCGATCGAACCACCGGAAGCGAGCGCGCACGCGTGGTACTGACCGACCTCCACCTGGTCGAAGGCTCCGTCCGGCTCCCCTCCCGGCACGCCATCGGAGTCCCGCCCCCAGCAGGTGATCGCCCCGCCCGCGAGGATCCCGCAGTTCAGCGACCTCCCGCTCGAGATCTGCGTGAACGTCGACTGCTCGGGGACCCACGCTTCGCCATAGTCGTTGTAGCCAAGGCAAAGGGCGGTCCCGTCGGTGCGCAACAGGCACGGCGAGTAGTCGTGCAGGGACACCCCTGTCGCCGGTTGCTCCGGCAGGACGTGCGCGCCGTGGGAGGTCGAGTAGAGGACCTGCGCTCCACCCCAGCACTCCGCGCTGCCGTCCGGGCGGATGCCGCAGGCATGATCAGCGCCGCACGCGATCTGCTCGAACTGGCCGGAGGGCGGCTCGGTCTGGTGGCTGCTGCTCCGCCCCCAGCACACGACGCTGTCGTCTTCGCGGATTCCGCACGCGAAATCCGAACCCGCAACCACCTGCTTGAGCTTGTCCTGCGTCCCGTCGGTCGAACCGAAGTACCCGGTGCCCCAGCACTCGACGGCGCCGTCGAGACGGAGTCCGCAGGTGAAGAACAGTCCGCTCGCCAACTGCTGGAACGAGCCGTCGGGCGCGTCGGTCTCGCCGCCGCTGTCGAGTCCCCAGCAGGTGACCGTGTTGTCGAGGAGCAGGCCGCAGCTGTGCCTGGCGCCGGCGACGACCTGAAGAAACGGCGTCGAGGGCGGAGAAGCCTGGCCCTCGTCGTCCAGGCCCCAGCACGTGGCCTTTCCGTCCGCGTCGAGGGCACAGGCGTGATCGGATCCGACTTCGATCTTCTCGAACGCTCCGTCCGGCGCGGCGAGTTGCCCGTAATAGTTGGCGCCCCAGCAACGGATCGTCTTGTCGGGCCTCAGTCCGCACGCCCAGTCGTTCGCCGCGTCGATCTGAAGAAAGGCATCGGGAGGAGCCTCCGCCTGGTGGACCTCGTTGTTTCCCCAGCAGCGGACCCTTCCGTTGTCGTGCAGAAGGCAGGTGAGCGAGTTTCCCGCCGCAGCCTGCGAGAAGCCGGGCTGACACGGTCCCAGCGCTCCGGCAGGAACCGGCAGCACCAGGGCAAGGACGCCGGCGACGAGTCCTCGCGACAAGGAGCGGGCGGCACGGTTCCCGGTGGCACGGTGAGGCATCGCGGCCCGACCGTACGGGAAGGCCAGGGCCCCGGTCAACGAGCGTTCGAAGGGTCCGAGCGAATCCTGCCGCCTGGATCCCCGATCGTCCCGGTTCGGGCCGGAGGCGGATCCGATCACAAAAAGTCGAGGTCGCCACCGGGATGAGACCGGGCTTGCTCGTGGGCCGGATGGATGTGCCGGGCGGCCCATTCGCCGCGCGTGGCCCGTTCCCGTGATCGTCCGCCCGCCGCCGTCCGGCTCCCCGCGGACGAATCACCCGGCCGCGACGAAGTGCGGGATCTCGTGCAGGATCGACGCCGTGACGTCCTCGACGCGAGGCGCGAGGGCCTCGTCGAGTTCGCGCCGGACCTGCGCGTACGTCGCCTCCCGCGACGCTTCGATCTTCGAGTCGCGCAGCGCGAGCGCGACGACGGACGCCGGCATCGACCAGCCCTTGATGGATTCCGTCACCTTGTCGCGGCCGAGCGCGTAGGCGCCGCCGACCGCGACGAGCGCCGCCGCCCCGCCGATCAGCAGGCCTATCGGTCCCGACGTGTGCAGCAGCCCCGAGACGATGGCGATGCCGAGCGACTTGCCGAGGCCGCCGCTGACCGTCGCCACCGCCGCCGTGACGGCCGCGGTGACCGTCGCGCCGATCGCGTCGCCGAAGCTCGCCGCCAGCGGCGCCGTCAGGTCCCGCTCGAGCGGAAGCGACGGCACGCTCGTGGCGGTCGCTTCCGCGGCCAGCTGCACCTCGCGCCCGAGGATCGCCCGCACGCTCGCCGCGAGCGCGCGTTGCAGCTCGGCCTGTGATGCGTCGAGGTGCGCCGCCAGCTCCGGCTGCAACCGTGCCGCGACCGCCTGCAGTTCTTCCTCGAGGTCGCGGATGCGTCCGCCGCGGTTGCGGAACGCGACGAGGACCGGCGCGAGCTCCCGGTCGAAGATGCGCTCGCGGACGAACCGCGCCACCGACTCCGAGAGCTTCGCGACTTCGAGCCGGTACGTCGTCGCCAGGCCTTCGCGCAGCCTGACGCCGAGGCCCTCCCGCACGGCGCGGATGCGTTCGGCCCAGTACGGCTCGGCAAGGTCGACCTCGATGCCGGAAGCGGCCGCGTTCGCCCTTCGCAGGGACAACGCCGCAAGCGCGACACGGGCCGGGACCACGACGAGACCGAGCGTGAGCGCGAGCCGGTGGATCCACGGACCCGCCGGCGCTCCGTGTGCCCCGAACAGCGGCAGCACGTCGGCCACCGAGAGGAGTCGGCCGTCGAGCACGAGGCTGGCCGGCCCGAGGAACGAGTTCAGGAACAGGGTGACCGACTCGGGACCGGTCAGGAACGTGCTGCGCCAGACCGCGTCGTACTCGAAGAACAGCCCGCGCAGGTACGTGCCCGCGAGCGCGCCGGCGAGGATGCCGATCGCGCTGACGTGCAGCAGCACCTCGAGTCGCGCCGAGACGATCGCGAACGCGACGCGGTGGTACGACTGCAGGAACGCCGTCGTCACGCGTCCTGCCCCTTCGACGTCGCCGCGAACGCCCTCGAAGGCCGCCCACCACGCGCGGGCACGAACGTAGAACCGCGACAGGAGGCCGGCGCGGCGCCTCGAGGCCGCGCGGTCGGGCACGACCCCGGCCTCGACCGTCGCCGCCGCGTCGCCGCCGGAAGGCGCCGCGTCGCCGCCGGAAGGCGTGGCGGCGGAAGGCGCGGGTCCGTCGATGCGCGGCTGCGACGCCTCGCGGGCGCCGCGGCCGCGCACGAGCCGGAATCCCCGGAGCGCGAGCACGGCGACGTTCCACGCGAGCAGGATCGTCAGCGGGTTGTACGCGACGTGGATCGACCCGCTCGGGCCGACGTAGTTCGACAGCAGGCCCGCCAGCGTGGCGAGCGCGAGGCAGGCGAAGGCCATGTCCTCCGGGAGCAGCGCCGCGTGCGCGAGGTTGCGCAGCGACCTGGGCAGCCGAAGGTACAGGTACGCGGTGCGCTTCTGGAGCAGCTCGGCGTCGCTTTCCGCGTCGAGCGCGGCGGCCGTGGCCGTCGCGAGGCGCTCGGGACCGAGGATCGCGGGCTGCTCCTCCTCGGCGGCGCGCACGAGCAGCATCTGGATCACGTCGCGCTCGGGAAAGGCGGCCACGATCCCCGCCTTTACCCGAGCGGTGCCGGAACTGCCACGAGGCGGGTGCGCGCGGCCTCTCCCGCTCAGACCGTGCAGACGAGTTCGACGTCGATCCCGACGGACTTGCGCAGGACCCGCAGCGCGTCGGCCGCGCTCACGTCGCCGGACGAATCCACGTCGCAGATCGAGATCGGGCAGACCACCGACAAGCCGACCGCGCGCTGCAGGATGCGCAGCGCGTCGGACGTGAAGACGTTGCCGTCGCCGGTCGGGTCGCCGCAAAGGTCGGACTCCTCGCAGATGGACGAGCAGCCGTCGAGCTCGACCTGGTTGCCGTCGTCGCACTCCTCGACGCCGTCGTGGGGGAAGCCGTCGCCGCACGCTGCGACCACGCAGCCTTCGACGCAGTCGTCGGTGTCGTCGTCGTTGCCGTCGTCGCACTCCTCGACGCCGTCGTGCACTTCGCCGTCACCGCAAACGGCAGCGAGGCAGGTCGAGAGGCAATCGTCCGTGTTGTCGGCGTTCGCGTCGTCGCATTCCTCGACGCCGTCGTGCACGAAGCCGTCGCCGCACTCGGCGAGGGCGCACCCCGAGGTGCACCCGTCGGTGTCGTCCGCGTTCCCGTCGTCGCACTCCTCTCCGAGGTCGAGGTTGCCGTCGCCGCAGTCGGGCAGGTCACAGTCCACGGACGAGACCTCGACCACGGGCCGGGGATCCAGTTCGACGGCATCGACACCGGCGGCTTCGCGGACCGTCACGGGGAACCCCGCGGGGACCGTACCGGCCTCGAACCGGCATTCGGCCAGCAGGACCGGGCCGTCGATTCCTTCGTTGTCGACCATCCCGATCACGAGCTCGCGCTCAGGATCGTGGTCGTGCGAAGCGAAGAGCGGTCCCTCGATCAGGCTCGTGCAATCGACGCCGTCCTCTTCGCCGGCGAACTCCCCCGGAACCGCGCCGTAGTCGACGACCCACGCGATGCTGCCGACCGTCGACGGCGAGCCGAGTTCAAAGGTGACGGTGCAGGGGACCGCGGCCGCCACCGTGACCGGCGCCACGGCCAACACGACGGACAAGACGAACGGCACGGACTGGCTCTTGCTCATCGCGTTCCCTCCGCGGACCACCGGCAGGCCTGGTCGCGCGCGACCATACCGCGCCCGATCCCGGCAGGACAACCGTCCGCGAGGCCGGGTGCCATGCGTCACTCGTCGAAAATGCGAACCCGGGCTGGAGCGGCGTCCGGAGTCCCCGCCGGCTCGACCGGGACGACGATCAGACGCGGACGCAGACGCCGCGATCGTCGAGGTACTTCTTCACTTCGCCGATCGAGTACTCGCCGTAGTGGAAGATCGAGGCCGCCAGGACGGCGTCGGCCCTGCCGGCGGTGAGTCCCTCGAGCATGTGCTCCGGGTTCCCGACCCCACCGGAAGCGATGACCGGGACCCCGACGGCCTCGGCGACCGTGCGCGTGAGCTCGCAGTCGTACCCGGCCTTCGTTCCGTCGCGATCCATGCTCGTCAGCAGGATCTCGCCGGCGCCGAGTTCTTCCATCCGGCGGGCCCACTTCACCGCGTCGATTCCCGTCGGGCGGCGGCCTCCGTGCGTGTAGATCTCCCAGCCCTCGCGATGGCCGTCGTCGACGAGGAGTTCCGGATAGCGATCGGCCCAGGCCGGCCGGCCGCTGACGCCGCCGCCCTCGGAGGCCTCGGCGATGCGCGTCTGGCCGGCGCGCAGCCGCGCGTCCACTGCGACGACGATGCACTGCGCGCCGAACGCACGCGCGGCGGCGGCGACGAAGTCCGGGTCGTTCACCGCGGCCGTGTTGATCGAGACCTTGTCGGCGCCCGCGGTGAGCAGCGTGCGGACGTCGTCCACGGTCCGCACGCCGCCGCCGACGGTCAGCGGCATGAACGCCTGCTCGGCGGTGTGGCGCACGACCTCCAGGATGATGCCGCGCTTCTCGTGGCTCGCGGTGATGTCGAGGAACGTCAGTTCGTCGGCGCCCTCGGCGTCGTAGCGCGCGGCGCACTCGACCGGATCTCCCGCGTCGCGCAGGCCGAGGAAGTTGACGCCCTTGACGACGCGGCCGTCCTTCACGTCGAGGCACGGGATGATGCGCTTGGCGAGCATCGCCTCAGTCCTTCGCGGCCGCGAGCAGGTCCGCGAGCGTGACGTCGCCGTCGTAGAGCGCGCGGCCGACGATCACGCCTTCGATGCCGCTTGCCGCGACGGCGCGCAGGCGCTCGACGTCGCCGACCGAATGCACGCCGCCGGAGGCGACGACGGGAATGCCGATCGCCGCGGCCAGCCTCGCGGTCGAGGCCACCGAGACGCCCTGCCCCGTGCCGTCGCGGTCGATGTCGGTGAAGACGATGCCGCCGGCGCCGCGGCTCTCCATGTCGCGCGCGAGGTCGATCGCGTCGACGCCGGTGGTCTCGAGCCATCCCTCGACCGCGACCTTGCCTCCGCGCGCGTCGATGCCGACCCAGACGCGGCCGGGCCAGCGCCTGGCCGACTCGCCGACGAGGTCCGGGTTGCGGACCGCCGCCGTGCCGACGATCACGCGCGTCAGGCCCGCCTCGAGCCACGCCTCGATTCCGGCGAGGTCGCGGATGCCGCCGCCGAGCTCGGTGACGACGCCGCGACCGGCGGCGGTCGCGAGGATGGCCCGGACGGCCTCGCGGTTCGTGACCGCGCCGTCGCGCGCGCCGTCGAGGTCGACGATGTGGATCGCCTGCGCGCCCTCGGCGAGCCAGCGCTCGGCCATCGCGGCCGGGTCGTCGGCGAAGACGGTCTCGCGGGCGTAGTCGCCCTGCACGAGGCGCACGCAGCGCCCCCCACGGATGTCGATGGCCGGAAGGATCAGCACGCCAGGACCTCGCGTTCGTCGTTCGCGCTCAGGCCGCGCGCCGCGCGGCGACGAGCCGCGCGAAGTTGCCGAGGATCGCCAGCCCGGTGGCCTGGCTCTTCTCCGGATGGAACTGCGTCGCGAACACGTTGTCGCGCCACGCGCTCGAGACGAATTCGACTCCGTACCCGGTCGTCGTCGCGACGATCGACGGATCGGGCGTCTCGACGTAGTACGAGTGCACGAAGTAGACGCGCGTGCCGTCGGCAACGCCGTCGAGGTGCGGCGCGCGGCGCCGCACCTGGAGCTCGTTCCAGCCCATGTGCGGGACCTTGAGCGAGGCGTCCTCCGGCTCGAAGCGGCGCACGCGCCCCGGAAGGATACCGAGGCCCTCGACGCGGCCGAACTCGTCGCTCTCCTCGAACAGGATCTGCATCCCCACGCAGATTCCGAGGAACGGGCGATCGGAACCCGCCGACGCGCGCACGCTCGATTCGAGGCCGGCCGCGCGCAGGTTGTCCATGCAGTGCGCGAACGCGCCGACGCCGGGCAGCACCACGGCGTCGGCGCGATCGATCTCGGCCGCGGACGACGTCACGCGCACGTCGCCGCCGACGCGCTCGAGCGCCTTGGACACGCTGCGCAGGTTGCCCACGCCGTAGTCGACGACTGCGATCACTCCGATCTCCCGGGCCCGGGGGACGAGACCCGCCGCTACAGCGAGCCCTTCGTGGAAGGCACGCCGACCGTCGTCGCGTCGAGCGCGCACGCCATGCGAAGCGCCTTCGCGAGCGCCTTGAACGTCGCCTCCAGGATGTGGTGCGGGTTGCGGCCGTAGCGCAGGTTCACGTGCAGGTTCATGCCCGCCGACGTCATCAGGGCCTGCAGGAAGTCCTCGATCAGGCCGATGTCGAACGTGCCGATGCGCTGGGGCTTCAGGCCCACGTTGTAGACGAGGTACGGCCGGCCGCTGAGGTCCACCGTCACCGCGACCAGCGCCTCGTCGAGCGGCGCCTCGAAGTGGCCGAAGCGCCAGATGCCGGCCTTGTCGCCGAGCGCGCGGCGCAGCGCCTCGCCGATCGCGAGCCCGACGTCCTCGACCGTGTGGTGATCGTCGATGTGCGTGTCGCCGCTGGCCTCGATCGCGAGCCCGATGTTCGAGTGCCGCGAGAGCGCCTCCAGCATGTGGTCGAGGAACGGCACGCCGGTGCCGATCGAATAGCCCGGCTCGTCGATGGCGAGGCGCACCGAGATCTGCGTCTCGCTGGTCTCCCGGACGACCTCGGCGCGACGGACCTGCGCCGCGGTCGCGGCTGCCCCCGCGCGCCTGCCGCGCGGGGCCGTCGCGGCGGGTTTGCGCCGCGGCGTCGTCTTGCGCCTCGCTGCCGGCGCCGCGTCGGCCGCCGCTCCGGCGTTCTTCTTCTTTCGTTTCGTGGCCACGTCGGTTCCTCTTTCCCCGCGTCGAATCGACGCTTCTGTTCCTCGCGTCGACTGGACGCGTCTGTCGTTCGCGTCGGCTCGACGCAGTCAGCGCTTCGTGCGTCGGACGACCGCCAGCGCGTGGGCCTCGAGGCCCTCGGCCGTCGCGAGCTCGGTCACGACGGGCGCGAGGCGGTCGAAGCCCGTGCGGTCGAGTTCGATGATACTGGTTCGCTTCACGAAGTCATAGACGCCGAGCGGCGAGGCGAAGCGGGCCGCGCCGCCGGTCGGCAGCACGTGGTTCGGCCCGGCCGCGTAGTCGCCCATCGACTCGGTCGTCCACGAGCCGAGGAACACCGCGCCGGCGTTGCGGAGCTTCGGCAGCAACCGGCGGGGAGAGTTCGTGAAGACCTCGAGGTGCTCCGGGGCGATCTCGTCGGAAAGCTCGCAGGCGCGCTCGAGCGACCGCGCGACGAGGATCGTGCCGAAGCGCTCGAGCGAGCGGGCCGCGATCGAGGCGCGCGACAGCTGCGCGCACTGGCGCTCGACGGCGACGGCGACGGCCGCCGCGTGCACGCGGTCGGTCGTGATGCAGATCGCCGCCGCGAGCTCGTCGTGCTCGGCCTGCGCGAGCATGTCGGCGGCGATCCATTCCGGGTCGGCCGACGTGTCGGCGACGATCAGCACCTCGCTCGGGCCGGCCACCATGTCGATGTCGACTTCGCCGAAGACCAGCCGCTTGGCGGTCGCGACGTAGATGTTGCCGGGTCCCACGATCTTGTCGACGCGCGCGACGGTCCCGGTGCCGTACGCGAGCGCGCCGACGGCCTGCGCGCCGCCGATGCGCAACACGCGCGTCGCGCCGGCGATCGAGGCCGCCGCCAGCACGGCGTCGGAGATCCCGTCCTTCGACGGCGGGGTGACGACCGTGATCTCGCCGACCCCGGCCACCGTGGCCGGCACGATGTTCATCAGCACGCTCGACGGATACGCGGCCTTTCCGCCCGGCACGTACACGCCGGCGCGCGCGAGCGGCAGCACGCGCATGCCCGTCGTGATGCCGTCCTCCCTCTTCTCGAAACTCTTCTCGCGCTGGTTCTCGTGGAACGCGCGGATGCGCTCGTGCGCCTGCTCGAGCGCCGCGACGAGCTTCTTCGGCGTCCGCCGGCGCGCGGCCGCGATCTCCTTCGCGGGGACCTCGAAGTCCCGCGCCGCGAGCGACACGCCGTCGAACTCCTTCGTGAAGCGCGCGACGGCCGCGTCGCCGTCCTTGCGCACGGCGTCCAGGATGCGACGCACGACTTCCTCGACGCCGGCCGGGCCGCGGCCGCGGGCGGCGAGTTCCGCGAGGCGCCGGCGAGCCGCGTCCGTGCCGTCGACGAGCGGCACGAGTTGCACCGTCGAGCCCGACTTCGCGGGCGTGGCCGGCCTGGAAGGCTTCGCGGGCCCGGCGGGCTTCACGGGCTTCACGGGCTTCACGGGCTTGGCCGACCGGGCGGGCGCGGCCGGCTTGGCGGGCTTCGCCGGCTTGGCTGTCGCCTCCGTCTTTGCCGACCTGGCCGTCTTCGCGGGTCGTCCGGTGCTTCCTGCTTTCGTTTTCATACGCCTTCCATCGGCTCGCGCCGCACGTTCGCGCCCAGGGCCGCGAGCTTGTCGTCGATGTGCTCGTAACCGCGGTCGAGGTGGTAGATGCGCAGCACTTCCGTACGACCCTCGGCCGCCGCGCCCGCGAGCACCAGGCAAACGCTCGCGCGAAGGTCGGTCGCCATCACCGGCGCGCCCGAGAGCTTCTCGACGCCGCGCACGACCGCGTGGCCGCCGCTCTCGACGCGCACGTCGGCGCCCATGCGCGCGAGTTCCTCGACGTGCATGAAGCGGTTCTCGAAGATGCGCTCGTGCACCTCCGCGCTGCCGTCCGCCAGGCACAGGAGCGCGGTCCATTGCGCCTGCAGGTCGGTCGGGAAGCCGGGGAACGGCGCCGTCACGATGCTGACCGGCCGCGGTCGGCCGGTCATGCGCGCGCGCACGCCCTTCGGATCGATGTCGATCCGGCAGCCGGCGCGCATCAACGCCTCCAGCAGGCTCTCCAGGTGGTCGGCGCGCGCGCCGCGCACGTAGACGTCGCCGCCGGTCATCGCCGCGCCGACGAGGAACGTGCCCGCGACGATCCGGTCGGGGATCACCGCGTGCTTCATGCCGCCGAGCCTGGGCGCGCCTTCGACCTCGATCACGCTGGAACCGGCGCCACGGATCGTCGCGCCCATCTTCGAAAGCGCGTCGCAGAGGTCGACGATCTCCGGCTCGCGCGCCGCGTTCTCGATGCGCGTCGTGCCCTCGGCGAGCGAAGCCGCCATCAGCACGTTCTCGGTCGCGCCGACCGACGGCATCGAGAAGATCACGTGGCCGCCCACCAGCCGCTTCGCCTTCGCGTCCGCGTAGCCGCCCTCGAGCTCCACGCGCGCGCCGAGCCGCTTCATCCCTTCGAGGTGGATGTCCACGGGGCGCGAGCCGATCGCGCAGCCGCCCGGCCGCGAGACGTGCGCGCGCCCGAAGCGCGCGAGCAGCGGCCCGAGCGTCAGGAACGACGCGCGCATGCGGCGCACGAGTTCGTACGGCGCCTCGAAGCCGTCGATCGCGCGGCACTCGACGACGAGTTCCCCGGGCGCCGGGCGCTCGACGCGCGCGCCGAGGCTCTCGAGCAGGTGCACCGTCGTGCGGATGTCCGCCACGTCGGGCACGTTCGTCAGGTGGCACGGCTCGTCCGTCAACAGGCAAGCGAACAGCAGCGGGAGCGCCGAGTTCTTCGCGCCGCCGGCTTCGACCTCGCCTTCCAGGCGGCTGGGGCCTTCGAGCACGAGCTTGTCCATCGCTCAGCGGCCCCCTTCCGTGTCGGGCGGGCGGCGGCCGGCGACGACGCGCTCCAGGCCGGCGAGGTCGCGGCGAACCGCGACGTTCCCGTAGCCGCCGCGCTCGAACGCCTCGCGCACCAGTGCAGCCTGGGTGCCGACCTCGACCAGCAGCGATCCGCCCGGAGCGAGCAGCGCGAACGCGCGCTCGACGAGCGGCGTCGTCACGCTCATGCCGTCGGAGCCGGCTTCGAGGGCCCAGCGCGGCTCCCACTCGCGCACTTCCGGCGCCAGCGAGTCCATCTCGGCGCTGCGGATGTACGGCGGGTTCGAGACGACGACGTCGAACGGTCCCGCTCCCGCGAGCGCGTCGCAGCCGTCGCCGCGGCGGAACTCGATGCGGTCGGCGACGCCGTGGCGCCCGGCGTTCGCGGGCGCGATCTCGAGCGCGGCTTCCGAGCGGTCCGTCGCGACCACGCGCGCGCCGGGAAGCTCCTTCGCGATCGCGACGGCGATCGCGCCCGAGCCGGTTCCGACGTCGGCGACGAGCGGGTGCTCGACGCCGCGCGCCCGCACCGCCTCGACGGCCAGCTCCACCAGCAGCTCGGTCTCCGGCCGCGGAACGAGCACGCGCCGGTCGACGACGAAGTCGAGCGACCAGAACTCGCGCCGGCCGGTGATGTACGCGACCGGCTCGCGCGCCGCGCGGCGCCGGACCAGTTCGCGAAACCTCGCGATCTCGCCTTCCGCCAGCGGGCGCTCGAAGTTCGTGTACAGCTGCGTGCGCGTCAGCCCGAGCACCTCGGCGAGCAGCAGCTCGGCGTCGAGGCGCGCGCCGTCGACGCCCTTGCCGGCCAGGAACTTCGCCGTGACCTGCAGGAACTCGAGCAGCGTGCGCGGCCCGGCTGTCGCCGCCGTGCTCACGCCAGCTCTTCCTTCTTCAGCGCCTCGGCCTGGTAGTGCGCGCGCAGCGCCGAGAGCATCTCGTCCATGTCGCCCGTGACGAACCGGTCGAGCGAGTACAGCGTCAGGTTGATGCGGTGGTCGGTGACGCGGTTCTGCGGGAAATTGTACGTCCGGATGCGCTCGGAGCGGTCGCCGCTGCCGACCATCGCGCGGCGGTCGGCGTCGACCTCCGCCCGCCGCTTCGCCTCCTCCATCTCGAACAGCCGCGAACGCAGCACCGTCAGCGCCTTCGCCTTGTTCTTGTGCTGGCTCTTCTCGTCCTGGCAGATCACGACGAGGCCGCTCGGCAGGTGCGTGACGCGCACGGCGGAGTCGGTGGTGTTGACCGACTGCCCGCCGGGGCCCGACGAGCGGTAGACGTCGATGCGGAGGTCCTTGTCCTCGATCTTCACGTCGACGTCCTCGGCCTCCGGCAGCACCGCGACCGTGACCGCGGACGTGTGGATGCGGCCCTGCGACTCGGTCTCCGGCACGCGCTGCACGCGGTGCACGCCGCCCTCGAACTTGAGCAGCCCGTAGGCGTCCTTGCCCGACAGGAGCAGGATCGCCTCCTTGACCCCGCCCTTGGCGCCGTCGGACGTGCTCATCATCTCGGTCTTCAGGCCGTGCTCCTGGGCGTAGCGCAGGTACATGCGCAGGAGGTCGCCGCCGAACAGCGCCGCTTCGTCGCCGCCGGTGCCGGCGCGGATCTCGAGGATCGCGTTGCGCTGGTCGAGGGGATCCTTCGGGACCAGCAGCAGCCTGAGCTCGGCGTCGAGCGCGTCGAGCGCCGGCTCGAGCTCGCGGATCTCGGCGACCGCCATCTCCCGGATGTCCGGGTCGGGGTCCTCGCGCAGCACGCGGGCCTCGTCGAGGCGCGCCTCGGTCTCCCGCCGACGACGGTACGTCTCGACGATTTCCTCGAGCTCGGAGCGCTCCCGGAGCAGCTTCGCGAGACGGGCCTGGTCCCCGAAGAACTCCGGGGCGGCCACCTGCGCTTCGATCTCCGCGAAGCGTCGTTCGATATGGGCGAGCTTGTCGAGCATCGGTCACACAAACACGAAGAGGGCCGAAGTTTCCTCCGGCCCTCTTCGAAACGCTTCGCGGCTGTGGGCGGCGGCTCGGGTCAGCGAGCCGCGACCTTGACGTTCGCGTACTTCTGCCGGAATCGCTCGACGCGGCCGGCCGTGTCGAGGATCTTCTGGTTGCCGGTGTAGAACGGATGGCAGTCCGAGCAGATTTCGACGTGGACCTTCGGCGACGTGGAGCGGGTCTTGAAGGTCGCGCCGCACGCGCAGACGACCTCGATCTCGTGGTATTCGGGATGAATGGCTGCCTTCATGTCGTCCTCGGGGTCGCGGCAGGCGCCGCGGAAGCGAGGGGTATAGCAACGAGGCGGAACGGGCTCAAACCGAGGGGACGGCCCCGGCTTCAGCCCGCGACGGCGCCGCGGCGCCCGGCCCTCCGGCCCGGTCGAGACGCACGACGACCGAGCGGAGGACCTCGCGCCGAAGGTCCTGCTCGCGCGGCAGTCCCCCTTCGTTTTCGACGTGGTAGAGCAAGCGCCCGGTCCCCGGGTTGCGCGTGAGGAAGGCCCGCAGGCCGTCGACGGCTTCTTCGTCGTCGCGGGCCAGGACGCTGGCGCGGGCTCGCCCCGCCCGCCCGCGCCAGACGAGATCCACGTCGGCCCCGCCGCGCAGGTTGCGCCACCAGTCCGAGCCCTCGGGCCGCGTGCACAGGTAGAGCGCGCCGCCGACCTCGACGTACGACAGCGGCAGCACATAGCGGCGCCCGGAGCGGCGCCCCGCGTAGCCGAGCAGCAGCACGTCCCGGCTGAGCAGCCCGTGCAGGGGCGAACCGAGCAGCGCCGCCACGAGCGGACGCAGCCGCCGCAGCACCCGGACCGGGAACGGGATCGCAGGGGCCGCGGCAGCAAGGGAACGGGTCCTGGTGTTTTCCATGGGGGGCATTCTCGTGCAGCGATGAAGATTCAACAACACATCATTTTTCGATAGACTCGTGACATGGTTTCACAAACAGGGACCGAGCATCTCTCGGCCATCCGCACGCTGGTGCTCGTGGTGGACTCCGGGAACCTGACCGAGGCCGGCCGGCGCGCCGGACTGACCCCGTCCGCCGTCAGCAAGCAACTGTCGCGACTCGAGGAGAGCCTCGGGGTGCGCCTGCTCGAGCGCACGACCCGCAGCGTGCGCGCCACCGACGCCGGCCTCGAGCTCTGCCAGAGGACCCGCCCGCTGTTCGAGGCGTTCGCGGACGCGACCGCAGCGGTCCGCGACCTCGGCTCGAGCGTGACCGGCAAGGTGCGCCTGTCCGCGACGCCGGCGCTCGGACGCACGCGCGTGCTCCCGGCCCTCGCGCAACTGGCCGCCGAGCATCCCGCGCTCGACTTCGAAGTCGTTCTCACGGGGACGCGGCTCGACTTCTTCGAGAGCGAGATCGACCTGGCCGTGCGCGAGGGCCCGCTCGACGATTCCTCGCTCGTCGCGCGCCGGCTCGCGACGAGCGTGGCCTGGCTCTACGCGTCGCCCGACTACGCGCACCGCCGTGGCGCGATCCGCACCGCTGCCGACCTCGAGGGCCACGACCTGCTGCTGGTTCCGGCCGCCGCGACGCTCGCCGATCTTCCCGCGCTGCGCCGGGCCGACGGACAACGGCCGCGCCTTCGCACACGGTTCCAGGTCAACGACCTGTTCGCGCTGCGCGAACTCGCCGAGGCCGGGGCGGGTGTCGCGGTGCTGCCGGATTACGTCGCCGACGACGCCGTGTCGGCGGGCAGGCTCGTGCGCGTGCTGCCGCAGACGAGCATCGCGGAGTTGCCGGTCCACGCCGTGTGGCCGAGCCGCCGTCACCTGCCGAGGCGCGTCGCGGTCGTGCTCGACGCGCTCGCCGCGGCCTTCGCTTCGCCGCGAAACGGCCCGCCGCCCGGTCCGAAAAGCTAGTTCGCCGGAATCCAGCCGAGTTCCCGCAGTCGTTGCTCGATCGCGGCCTCGGCCACCCCGTGGCCGGCCTCGGTCCAGTGCGAGTCGGAACGGAAATGCAGCGGCGCCGAATCGCTCCAGTGCCGGCGAAACGCGGGGAACAGGTCGAGGTACTCCGCGCCGTGCTCACGCGCGAAGTCCGCGAGCAGCCGCCCGTCCCGCTCGAAGTCCATCTCGACCGAAGCGATCGCCGGGAACGCCGCGCGCAGTTCGTCGATCCCGCCCGGCGCCGCTCGCCAGCGATCGGTGAAGCGCACGAGCAGGAAGCGGGCGCCCGCCGCCTCGCTGGTCTCCTTCGCCTGGAGCACGAACCCGAGCGTCGCCGCCCAGCCCTCGCTCCACGCGCGCTCGTAGGGATCGGAGAGGGCGTAGTCCTTGCGAAACGCGAACCAGTGATGCGGAAAGCGGTCACGGAGATCGAGTCGCTCGACGCGCCGGCGGAAGACGAAGTCGTTCCAGCGCTGGCCGACCAGGACGGCGAGGCGCGATTCGGCCAGGTGCAGCCGCCGCGCCCACGGCCCGTCGCCGCGCCAGACCTCGGGCAGATACACCCGGCTCGAGACCTGCTTCAGGCGCGTCATCTGCTCGTGGAACGCCGCCGACAGCGCGTCGGAATCGTCGGAGACGTCGTTGAAGCCGAGGAACTCCAGCACGACGATGTCGGGCTGGTAGCGCAGGCCGAGCGTGCGCAGGATCTCGAGCGAACGCCGCGGACCCGCCCCGGACACGCCGAGCGCGATCACCTCCACCGGATGTTTCGGATCGCGGTTCAGCCGGGCTTCCAGCAGGCCGTGGAAGCTGCGCTCGCGGGGGACCTGCACCGCTTCGACGTAGGAGTCGCCGAGGACGACGATGCGCAGCGTCCCGGGCGGTTTCGCGAACGGGTAGTCGTCGTCGTTGTAGCCGAGCGCGTTCCAGCGCGACTCGACGCGGAACTCGCGCTCGCGGCCGGCCTGGCCGCTCCACACGAACGCCTTCCCGGGCTGGCGCCAGTTCGCGGCGGCGAGGTCGTCGATCGTCACGAGGTCGGGGACGAGCCCCGCGGGACCGAAGGCGCCGCTGCGCAGCAGCGCCTCCGCGAGGACGACGGCGACGACGGCGCCTGCCAGCAGCAGGGCGAGCTTCGCGAGGACGGATCGCACGGGCAGCGCGGCTGCTATCACCGCCCGGCAGGCAGCGCATCCCGTCCGGGAATCACCAGCGCGCGGTGCCCTCCGGCTCCTCGATCACGCGGTTCTCGATCGCGCCGAGGCCCTGGATCTCGATGCG
>CAYYZO010000039.1:1490-35510 GCA_964476185.1 uncultured Myxococcales bacterium | reverse complement strand
ACCGGCAGCCGCATGGACGAGGTGATCTTCGAGGAGTTCAAGGGCACCGGCAACTGCGAGATCCACCTCGAGCGCCGCCTGATGGACCGCCGCGTGTTCCCGACGATCGACATCCTGAAGTCGGGCACCCGCAAGGAAGACCTGCTGATGGAGAAGGACGCGCTGACCCGCGTGTTCCTGCTGCGCAAGCTGCTCACGCAGCTGAACCAGGTCGAGGCGATGGAATTCCTGCTCGGCAAGATGAAGGGCACGAAGAGCAACAAGGACTTCCTGGATTCGATGAACCAGTGAGCCGCGAGCCGGCGAGCGGCGAACATCCAGACGCCGCACCCGAAGCGACAGCGCCGCGCGTGGCGGTCTCCAGACGCCGCTCCCGAAGCGACAGCGCCGGCATCGGCTCGCTCCGGTCTCCGGCCGCAGCGCCGTCGCGCCCCCCGGGGCCGCGCCGGTCGCTTCGTCCCGGGCTCGACCCAGAACAGTCCGTGCTCCGCGTCCATCGGCACACCCGCGTCCCGCGAACCCCGCGCGGCGCGGCCGCGATAGAGCCTGACCTTCCCGGGTCGGCGCGTTGCGTCCGGGGGGATGGTCTGGTAGGTGCGCGGGATTGCGCTTTCTCTGGAAGGCGCGAAATTCGATCGCAGCCCACGCGGGGCAGGAAGGTAACTCGATGAGCCAAGTCACGATGAAGCAGCTTCTGGAGGCCGGTGTTCACTTCGGCCACCAGACCAGCCGGTGGAACCCCAAGATGCGCCCCTACATTTTCGGCGCTCGCAACGGGATCCACATCATCGACCTCCAGCAGACGGTCAACCTCTTCCGGGAGGCGTGCGACTTCGTGCGCGACGTCGCGACGCGCGGCGGCACGGTGCTGTTCGTCGGCACCAAGAAGCAGGCCCAGGAGGCGATCAAGATCGAAGCCGACCGCTGCAAGCAGTTCCACGTGAACAATCGCTGGCTGGGCGGCACGCTCACGAACTTCCAGACCATCAAGAAGTCGATCGACCGCATGCGCCGCCTCGAGGAGACCCTCGGGGACCCCGTCACCGCGGCGATGTACAAGAAGAAAGAGCGCCTGCTCATGCAGCGCGAGCTCGACAAGCTGAACGTGAACCTCGCGGGCATCCGCGAGATGAAGCGCCCGCCCGACGCGCTGTTCGTGATCGATCCCGACCGCGAGCAGATCGCGGTGGCCGAGGCCAACCGCCTGAAGATCCCCGTCGTCGCGGTCGTCGACAGCAACTGCGACCCCGACCGCATCGCCTACTGCGTGCCGGGCAACGACGACGCGATCCGCGCGATCCGCCTGTTCTGCGGTGCGATCGCCGACTCGGTCCTCGAAGGCACGGCCGAGAGCGAGGCGCGCGGCATCGTCGCCGACAAGGGCGACGGCTCCACGCCGTTCGGCGCGCCCGGGACGTTCGGCGATCTCGTCGGCCCCGGCGCCGAGCAGACCTTCGCAGCGCCCGGCGCGGTCGAGCCGGGCGCGTTCACCGCCACCGACTTCGACACGGGTGCTTCGGAATGAGCGTTGACGCCAGGAGCGTGAAGGACCTGCGCGACCGTACCGGCGCAGGGATGATGGACTGCAAGAAGGCGCTGACGGAGGCCGAGGGCGACATCGAGCGCGCCGTCGCGCTGCTGCGCGAGAAAGGCCTCGCCGGCGCGTCGAAGAAGGCCGGCCGCGTCGCGGCGGACGGACTCGTCGGGGTGTTCGCCGCGCCGGACGCGAAGTCGGCCGTCGTGCTCGAGCTCAACTGCGAGACGGACTTCGTCGCGAAGACCGACTCGTTCCGCGCGCTGTTCGACACGCTCGGTGCGGCGCTGCTCGCGGCCAACGTCGAAGAAGGCAGCGGCGAGACGGCGACCGGCTTGAAGGTCGCGGGCGGCAAGACCGTCGGCGAACTGCTGACCGAGAGCATCGCGCAGATCGGCGAGAACATCTCGCTGCGCCGATTCACCCGCTTCGCGAGCGCGAAGGGCGTGGTCGGCTCGTACGTCCACGCGGGCGGGAAGATCGGCGTGCTGGTCGAGCTCGTAGGCGGCGATTCCCGTCACGAGGACCTGTCGCGCGCGCTCGCGATGCAGGTCGCGGCAGCGCTTCCCCGCGTCGTCTCGCGTGACCAGGTGACGGCGTCGGACCTGGAGGCCGAACGCGAGATCTACCGCCAGCAGGCGCTGGCCTCGGGTAAGCCCGAGAAGATCGTCGACCGAATCGTCGACGGCAAGCTCGACAAGTTCTATTCCGAGGTCTGCCTGCTCGAACAGGAGTACGTGCGCGACGGCGACGTCCGCATCGACAAGCTGATCGCCCAGTCGGCCAAGGAGACCGGGGCCACCCTCTCGGTCTCCCGGTTCGCGCGCTACCAGCTCGGCGAAGGCATCGAGAAGAAGCAGTCGAACCTCGCCGACGAAGTGGCCCAGACGATCGGTCAGAGCGCCTGAGCCCGGGGCACGGCGATCATGCCCGGCGCCGGCAGCCAACCAGCCCGTTACCGCCGCGTCCTGCTCAAGCTCAGCGGAGAATCGCTCGCCGGCGAGGGGGAGTCGGGGATCTCGCCGACCGTCGTCGCCCAGATCGCGGGCGAGGTGCGGGATGCGCGTGAACTCGGATGCGAACTCGCCGTGGTCGTCGGCGGCGGAAACATCTTCCGCGGCCTGAAGGCCGCGGAGATGGGCATGGACCGGGCGACCGGCGACTACATGGGCATGCTGGCGACCGTCCTGAACAGCCTCGCGCTGCAGGACGCGCTCGAGAAGCTCGGCGTGCCGACGCGAGTGCTGAGCGCGCTCGAGATCCGGGAAGTCGCCGAGCCGTACATCCGCCGCCGCGCGACCCGCCACCTCGAGAAGGGCCGGGTGGTGATCTTCGCGGCCGGCACCGGCAACCCGTTCTTCACGACCGACACGGCGGCGAGCCTGCGCGCGGTCGAGGTCGGCGCGGACGTCATCATGAAGGCCACGCGCGTGGACGGCGTCTACTCGGCCGATCCCGAGAAGGACCCGAACGCGGTGCGGTTCGAGTCGCTGTCGCATTTCGACGTGCTGCAGAAGGGCCTGCGCGTGATGGACACGACCGCGATATCGCTGTGCATGGAGAATCGCATGCCGATCCTCGTGTTCGACATGATGCGCCCGGGCAACATCGTGCGCGCCGTGTCGGGCGAGTCGATCGGGACGATCGTCGGAGGCTGAAGCAGATGGTCGAGGACATCCTCAAGGAACTGCGCTCCCAGATGAACGAGACGATCGCGTCGCTGCGACGCGACCTCGCGAGGATCCGCGCCGGCCGTGCGACGCCCGCGATCCTCGATCACGTGTTCGTCGACTACTACGGGTCGTCGACCGCCCTCAACAAACTCGCCACGATCGCCGCCCCCGAACCGCGCCTGCTCGTCGTGCAGCCGTTCGACAGGAGCACGATCGCCGCGATCGACAAGGCCATTCGCGTCGCGGATCTCGGCTTCTCCCCGGTCAGCGACGGCGTCGTGCTGCGGCTGCCGGTCCCGGAGCTGAACCAGGAACGCCGGAAGGAGCTCGTCAAGCAGGTCCGCAAGGACGCCGAGCACCACCGCGTCTCGGCTCGAAACCACCGTCGCGACGCGAACGAGATGCTGAAGGAAGCCGAGGCGGAGAAGGCCATCTCGCAGGACGAACACCGTGCAGCGCACGAGAGGGTCCAGAAGCTCACGGACGAGACGATCTCCCAGATCGACGAGATCGTGAAGCACAAAGAGCACGAGATCCTCTCGGTCTGACGAGCGCATCACGGTGGCCGACCCCAATCGAGCCGGACTTCCCCGGCACGTGGCGATCATCATGGACGGCAACGGCCGTTGGGCGACCCAGCGCGGCCTGAGCCGCGTGCAGGGGCACCGCCGCGGCAAGGAATCCGTTCGCGAGATCGTCGAGACCGCGCGCGAGATCGGCATCGAGGTCCTGACGCTCTATGCGTTCTCGACCGAGAACTGGGAGCGGCCCGAGCGCGAGGTCGGCGCGCTGATGACGCTGCTTCGCCGCTACTTGCGCAGCGAACTCGGCAAGATGATGAAGAACGGGATCCGCCTCGTCGCGATCGGGAACCTGAGGCGGCTTCCGAAGGACGTGCTCGCCGACCTGCGCGCGGCCGAGCACGAGACGCGCCGCAACCGCGACATGACCGTGCAACTGGCCGTCAGCTACGGCTCGCGCGAGGAGATCGTCGCGGCGGCGCGCCGGCTCGCGCGCGGAGTGCGCGACGGCGAGATCGCGCCGGAGGACATCGACGAGGCCCTGTTCTCGCGGTCGCTGATGACGGCCGGCGTCCCCGATCCCGACCTGTTGATTCGCACGAGCGGCGAGATGCGCCTTTCGAACTTCCTGCTGTGGCAGGTCGCCTACACCGAGTTGTACGTCACGGCCACGCTCTGGCCCGACTTTCGGCGGGCGGAATTCCTCGCGGCGCTCGACGACTACGCGCGCCGCGAGCGTCGCTTCGGGAAGACGGGCGACCAGATGGCGGCGGAGGCCTGAATGCTGAAGCAGCGCCTCATCACCGCCGCCGTCGCGATCCCGCTCCTCATCTGGCTGATCCTCGCGGCCTCGGACGCGATCTACTCGAGCGTGGTCCTGGCGTTCACGTTCCTCTCGCTGCGCGAACTGGCCGAGATGCAGCGCGTCCGCGTCTACGCGTCGACGTGGCTCACGACCGGCGCCGGCATGACGATCGCGCTGGCGATGCTCGTCGATTCGACCGGCGCCACGCTGTCGGCCGGCATCGTGGTGGCGCTGATCGGCGTGCTGCTCGGGACGCTCGCCACGGCGGAGGACATGCAGCGCAGCGTCATCGGCGCCGGCCAGATCCTGTTCGCGTCCCTGTACGGCGGCCTGCTGCTTCCCCACCTGATCTGGCTGCGCAGCATCGACTACGGCCCGGAGCTGGTGTTCCTCGTCCTCGCGACGGCGATGGCGAGCGACGCAGGGGGATATTTCGCCGGACGGGCCTGGGGGCGGCGCAAGCTGTGGCCCACGGTCAGCCCGAACAAGACCGTGGAGGGCGCGCTCGGCTCGGTGGCCTCCGCCGTCGTGATCGGCACGGCGTTCCAGATGCTGCTCGTCGGGCGCTTCGGCTTCGTCGAATCGCTGGCCGTGACCGCGACGCTCTCGGTGCTCGCGCAACTCGGCGACCTGTCGGAGTCGATGATCAAGCGCGCCTACGACGCCAAGGACTCGGGCTGGCTGATCCCCGGCCACGGGGGCGTGCTCGATCGCACGGACAGCATGGTGCTGCCGATCGTCTTCACCTACTACTACGCGGCGTTGACCTGGATCTAGGCGCGCGCGCCGCGAAGCGGGCCGCGGCGGTTCCGGGTGTTCTCCCCGGATCGCGCGCGACGGCCCGGCGTGGGACCACGGGCGGGAGAGTTCGCGCGAAAGGCCGATTTTTCGTGCCGGTCCGACCGGTGTAGCTTGGGGTCATGGCTTCCGGAAGTCTCCTGGCCGCGGTCCTCGTGCTCGCGGTCGTCATCTTCATCCACGAACTCGGGCACTTCCTCGTCGGCAAGTGGTGCAACGTCGAGGTGCGGGTCTTCTCGATGGGCTTCGGCCCCACGCTGTGGGCGCGCCAGGTCGGGGAGACCGTCTACCGGATCGCGGCGATTCCGCTCGGCGGCTACGTGCGCATGGCCGGCTACGAGGAGGAGGGCGGCGACTCCGAGGACGCGCCGAAGGATCCCGCCCGCGGATTCACCGCGAAACCGCTGTGGCAGCGGGCCGCGATCGTCGGGGCCGGGCCGGCGGTGAACCTGGTGTTCGCGTTCGCGATCCTCACGGGTTGCGCTCTCGCGTACGGCGTCGCGGTGCCGACGCCGTCGGCGGTGATCGACGATGTCGCCGTCGACCGTCCCGCGGCGGCAGCCGGGCTCCGGCGCGGCGACACGGTCATCGCCGTCTCCGGCAAGCCGATCTCGACCTGGGACGAGATGGTGGCCGAGATCGCGGGGAGCAAGGGGAGCACGCTCGCGTTCGAGGTTCGCGCCGAGGACGGCGCGACGCGCACCGTCGAAGTGACGCCGGCCCTGACCGAGCAGCGCGACGAGTACGGAGAGCCGGGTCCGCTCGTCTACCAGATCGGAGTGCGTCGCGGCTACGAGTTCGAACCGGTCGGCCCCGCCGGCGCGCTGTCGTTCGCGCTGGAGCGCACATGGGAAGACTCGACGATGATCGTCGGGACGGTCGTCCGCCTGATCCAGGGGCGGGTGTCCGCGAGCGATCTCGGCGGCCCCGTCCTCGTCGTCGCCGAGGCGAGTCGCCAGGCCCAGTCCGGATTGCAGCCGCTGCTGTTCTTCATGGCCCTGATCAGCATCAACCTCGGTGTCGTGAACCTGCTGCCGATCCCCGTGCTGGACGGCGGGCACCTCGCGTTCATGGGCTTCGAGGCGATCCGTGGCAAGCCGCTCCCGCTGCGCGTGCGCGAGTACGCGCTCGGGTTCGGGATGATGCTGATCGCGGGGCTGATGCTGTTCGTCGTGTTCCACGACATCGTGCGACTCGTGACGGGGTGAGCGACCGCGACCACCTGCTGCTCGCCATCGACACGGCCGGCGCCGAGGCCGGCATCGTGCTCGCCGGCCAGGGCTCGACGGCCGTCGCGCCGTTGCCGGCCGGTCCTTCGGGATCCGCGCGCACGGAGGAACTGTCGGCCGCGGCGGCGGGGTTGCTGCGCGCCCGCGGCCTCGCCAGCGGGGGGCTCACGCTCCTGGGGGCCGTCACCGGCCCGGGTTCCTACACGGGGCTTCGCTCGGGACTCGCGTTCCTGCGCGGGCTCGCGTTCGCGGACGCGACGCCGGCGGTCGGGGTCGGCGCTCTCGAACTGCTGGCCTGGCGCGGCAGCGCGGAGGGCGAACGGGTCCTCGCCGCGAGCGAGGCCGGCTCGGGACGTCTGGCCGTCGCGATGTTCCTGCGCCGCGGCGACGACGTCGAGGAAGTCTCGGCGCCGCGGGTCGTTACGGTCGAGGAATGCGCTGCGACTTTCCGGCAGGCCGGCGCCGTCGCGATCGTCGCGTCGCCCGCTTCGGCCGAGGCCTCGTTTGCGAGAGGGGCGCCGCTGGCCGGGGCAGCCCGCGAGGCCGGGCTCGATCTTCGCGTTCCCGGCGACGGCGCCCTCGAAGCACTCGCGCTGCTCGTTGCCGCTCGAGGCCGGGCCGGTCGCGTGACGAGCGCGGCGGCCCTGGTCCCGCTCTACGTCGGCGAAGCCCGCGCGCGGCCCAATCGGCATCGTGTCGCCGTTTCGGTCTCGCCAGAGTAACTGCTTGAAAACTCACGCCTTTCCCGGCTGCGAACATTTGACAACCCCGACAGCCGGGAATAACGTTCGCCGCCGCAGCGGCCGAAGTTCAGGAGAGAGTCAGGTATGGATGCACGCGATGAAGAACTGGTGAAGGCCCTCGCTCCCGAGAACGCCGCGATTCGACGTTCGTACGAGAAGCACCTCAAGCTGAAGGCCGAAGTCGATCAACTCGCGTCCAGGTCGCACCTGACCACGGAAGAAGAACTGCGCCGCCGCGAACTGCAGAAGCAGAAGCTCGCGGAGAAAGACAAGATCGTCCGCCTGCTCGACGAGTACCGCCGCGAGCAGGGCCAGGCTTCCTCCGGGTCCTGATCACAAGCCGGAATCCGGCCGTCTCTCGCCGCCAGTCTGACGCCCCGGATCCACCGTGGCCCGGAGGCGCGGGGGGACGACTGTACCCGCGCAAGGAGTTCCCAATGAACGAGTCGCCGAAGCACACCATTTCCATTCTCGTCGAGAACGAGTTCGGCGTGCTGTCGCGCGTCTCCGCGATGTTCAGCGGCCGCGGATACAACATCGAAAGCTTGTCCGTCGCGGAAACCCTCGACCCCTCGGTCTCGCGCATCACGCTCACGGTGCGCGGCGACTCCTCGGTGCTCGAGCAGGTGATCAAGCAGCTCTACAAGATGGTCGGCGTCATCAGCATCGTGGACTTCCGCGAGGGCGAGTACGTCGAGCGCGAGCTCGCGCTGATCAAGGTCGCCTTCGAGGCGGCCACCCGCGCCGAAGTCATGAACATCGTCAGCATCTTCCGCGCCAGCGTCGTGGACGTGGGCTCGAGCGTCTGCATCATCGAACTCACCGGCGCGGAGGAGAAGATCGACGCAATGATCCGGCTGCTCCGGCCGCTCGGAATCAAGGAAATCGCCCGGACCGGCAGCGCGGCGCTCTATCGCGGGGAGAAGCTCCTCGTGTTCGAGCCGGCGGCCGAGGGCGCCAAGGAGAATCTCGGATGAAAATCTACGATCGCAACGAAGTGAAGAAGGACAAGATCGCGGGCAAGACCGTCGCGGTCATCGGATACGGCAGCCAGGGCCACGCGCACGCGATGAACGCCCGCGACAGCGGCGTCCACGTGATCATCGGCCTGCGCCCCGACGGCGCGTCGGCCGCCAAGGCGCGAGCCGCGGGCTTCGACGTCTTCCCGGTCGCCGAGGCGACCGCCAAGGCCGACATCGTGATGATGCTGGTCCCCGACGAGCTCGCCGGCGAGTTGTACGCGAAGGAGATCGGACCGAACCTGAAGAAGGGAGCGTACTTCGCGGTCGCTCACGGCTTCAACATCCACTTCAAGAAGATCGTGCCGCCGGCCGACGCCGGCGTCTTCATGGTCGCGCCGAAGGGTCCCGGCCACCTCGTGCGCAGCGAATTCGCCAAGGGCATGGGCGTGCCGTGCCTGCTCGCCGTCCACCAGGACGGGCCGGGAGACACCGAGGCCGTCGCGCTCGCCTACGCCGACGCGATCGGCGGCACGCGCGCCGCGGTGATCGGGACGACCTTCCGGGAGGAGACCGAGACCGACCTGTTCGGCGAGCAGGCCGTGCTCTGCGGCGGCCTCACCGAGCTGATCCGCGCCGGCTTCGAGACGCTCGTCGACGCGGGCTACGCGCCGGAGATGGCGTACTTCGAGTGCCTGCACGAGACGAAGCTGATCGTCGACCTCCTCTACGAGGGCGGCATCGCGAACATGCGCTACTCGATCAGCAACACCGCCGAGTACGGTGACCTCACGCGCGGCAAGCGCGTCGTCGGCGACGAGACGCGCAAGGCGATGAAGGAAGTGCTCGCGGAGATCCAGTCCGGCAAGTTCGCCGACGAGTGGATCACCGAGTACAAGTGCGGGCTGCCGCACTTCCGCGAGTTGCAGAAGGAAGGCGAGAACCACCAGATCGAGAAGGTCGGCGCCAAGCTTCGCGCGCTGATGCCGTGGCTGCAGAAGGACCGCCTCGTCGATCGCGCCAAGAACTGACCCGCCTTCGGGCGGTCGGTCCTGCCGGAGAACCCCGAGCGTGAAGTTCGCGAAAGAAGGCGCGACGGTCGTCGCGGTCGCCGCAGCCGCGGCGGTCGCGATCGGCGTGCTGTTCGGCGCGCTGGCGTTCGCCGCCGGCGTCGCGCTCGCGATCGGCGTCCTGCTGTTCTTCCGGGATCCCGAGCGCACCGGAGCCGACGATCCGCTCGCGGTGCTGAGTCCGGCCGACGGCCGTGTCGTCTTCGCGGCCGGGGACGCCGCCGCCCACCGCTTCGCGCCGGCGTCGACCGTCAAGGTCGCGATCTTCATGTCGCCGCTCGACGTGCACGTGAACCGCTCGCCGGTCGAGGCGACCGTCGAACGCGTCGAGCACCGTCCCGGCCGCTTCGCCGCGGCCTACCGCGAGGACGCCGGCGACATCAACGAATCCAGCTCGATGCTGCTGCGCGCGGCCGGCGGGGCCGAGGTGGTCGTTGTGCAGATCGCGGGGTGGCTGGCGCGACGCATCATCTGCCGGGTCCGGCCTCCGGCCCGGCTTGCACGAGGCGAGCGCTTCGGGCTCATCATGTTCGGGTCGCGCGTGGACGTGTACCTGCCGAAAGGGGCCCGCCTGGCGGTGAAGCCCGGCGACACGGTGCGCGCGGGGCAGACGACGATCGGCTGGATCGACGCAGGAGGTTCGGGTGAATCCCAGGCGGCGTGAAACGAGAATCGCCAGGCGCGAGGCCCGGCTCGCCCTCCTGCAGGACGCGGTCCCGCGGCGCGGCATCTATCTTCTTCCGAACCTGATCACGTCCGCGGGCCTGTTCTGCGGGATCTATTCGCTCGTGCAGACGATGCAGGGCGCGTACATGAACGCCGCCCTCGCGATTCTCGCGGCGCAGATATTCGACTCGCTCGACGGGCGCGTGGCGCGATTGACGAACTCGACGAGCCGCTTCGGCATCGAGTACGACTCGCTGTGCGACCTCGTCTCGTTCGGCGTGGCCCCGGGCCTGCTGATCTACAAGTGGGCGCTCGTCCCGTGGGGCGTGCTCGGGTGGTCGGCCGTCGGCCTGTACGTGATCTGCTCGGCGATCCGGCTGGCGCGCTTCAACCTGCTCGTGGGCCGGACCGACCCCGGCTTCTTTCTCGGTCTGCCGGTTCCGGGCTCCGCGCTGATGCTGTCGTCCGTCGTGCTGATGTACCGCTACGTCGGGAAGTCGGGCCTTCCGGCCAAGCACGTCTCGCTGCTCCTGCTCACCTACGCGCTCGCACTGCTGATGGTCAGCACCGTTCGCTACACGAGCTTCAAGAACCTGAAGCTGCACGGCCGGCAGCCGCTTTCGACGTTCGTGGTCGCGGTGGCGCTGCTCAGCTTCGCGCTCGCGGCCTATCCGCTGTTCATCTTCTCGGGGATCTCGCTTTACGTGGCGTCGGGCCCGGTGCTCGCGTTCCTGGCCTGGCGCGGCGGCCGGCGCGCGTTCGGCGAACTCGACAACGGGGACGACGAGGCGGATTCGGCGGGGGACGAAGCCCACGGTTGACACTCCCCCCGCGCCGCGGCTACTTTCGGCGCCTGAGGTTCCGGAGAGGTCCCCGAGGCGTTCCTCGAAGAGTTTCGAGGAGTTCCCCGAAAGGTCCCCGACGAGTATCCCGACGAGTATTCCATGATCCGCCGCGCCGACATCCTCCGCCCGCTGCTGCTTCTTAGATGCCCGTCCGGGGCTCTGGCGGTGGTGTAGCCGAAGGCGACCATCCCTGACGAGCCGCGGGCGGGCGCTTCCACCCCTGACCCGCGGAACGATGGAACGATCCAAGCCGCGGGAAACCGCGGCTTTCGTGTTTGCGCCGCCCGGCCCCGGCGGCCGGGCGGCCTTCCGGACGAACCCGCGGGGACCCGCCAACGAGACGGGAGTACGACCATGAGCGACCAGAACGATTGGGTACGGATCTTCGACACGACCTTGCGCGACGGCGAGCAGTCGCCGGGCTGCACGATGAACGTGGACGAGAAGCTCGTCATCGCGCGGCAACTCGAGGCTCTCGGCGTCGACGTGATCGAAGCCGGCTTCGCGGCCGCCTCCCCGGGCGACTTCGAGGCGGTTCGCGCCGTCGCCGGCGCAGTGCAGGGCCCGGTCGTGCTGAGCCTGGCGCGCACGCGCGAGGCCGACCTGGAGCGTGCGCTGGCCGCGGTCGACGGCGCCGGGCGGCCCGGCATCCACACGTTCATCGCGACCTCCGACCTGCATCTGGAGCACAAGCTCAACATGAGCCGCCAGGAGGTCATCGACGCGGCGGTCTGGGCGGTCGAGCGCGCGAAGCGGCACGTCGACTACATCGAGTTCTCGGCCGAGGACGCTTCGCGCAGCGACGTCGAGTACCTGATCCAGGTGTTCGGGGAGGTGATCCGTGCCGGCGCCGTCGTCTGCAACGTGCCCGACACGACCGGCTACGCCGTGCCGGGTCAGCTGCGCGAGCTGTTCCACACGCTGCGCACGCGCACCCCGGGCGGCGACCGCGTGGTCTGGAGCACGCACAACCACAACGACCTCGGGCTGGCGGTCGCGAACTCGCTGGCCGCGGTCGAGGGCGGGGCACGCCAGGTCGAGTGCACGATCAACGGGATCGGCGAGCGTGCCGGCAACACCTCGATGGAAGAGGTGGTGATGGCGCTGGACACGCGCCGCGACCACTTCGGCGTGGCGACGCGCGTGAAGACGAAGCAGATCTACCCGGCCAGCCAGACGCTGTCGAAGACGATCGGCGTCGCGATCTCGCCGACCAAGCCGATCGTGGGCGCCAACGCGTTCGCCCACGAGGCCGGTATCCACCAGGACGGCGTGATGAAGAACAAGCTGACCTACGAGATCATGCGTCCCGAATCGGTGGGTCGCCTGAGCAACTCGCTGGTGCTCGGCAAGCATTCGGGGCGGCACGCCTTCGTCGGCCGCTTGCGCGAGCTCGGCATCAACCTGGAGCACGTCGACGTGAACGACGCGTTCGCGCGCTTCAAGGACCTGGCCGACAAGAAGAAAGAGGTCTTCGACGAGGACCTGTTCGCGATCTGCGCGGAGGACACCGACGAGGAGGCGCGTTTCCAGCTCGTCGACGTGAAGGTTTCCTCGGCGCTGAACGACGGCCCGCAGGCGGTCGTGACGGTCTCGATCGGCGGCGTGCCGAAGACGGTGGAAGCCGGCGGCGACGGCATCGTCGACGCGTGCTATCGAGCGATCCGCGAGGCGGTCGGCATCGAGCCGAAGCTCGAGAGCTATCAGGTCAAGGGCATCACCGGCGGCACGGACGCGATCGGCGACGTGAGCTGTTTCGTGCGCGACGACGGCATCGGCGTGCGCGGACACGGCGCCCACACGGACGTCGTGATGGCGAGCGCGCTCGCTTTCATCGACGCGCTGAACCGGCTCGAGAACCGTCGCGCGCGCCTGCGCGGCGACGCTGCGCCCGCCGCGGGCGTCGTCGGGCCTTGATCCGGCGGTCGGCGGGCGCACCGGACCCGCCGACCCGACCGAAGGAGCTGGCATCGTGCGCGTTCGCGGCCTGGTCGAGTATCTCGGCACGGACTGGTCCGGCTGGCAGTACCAGCCGGACCAGCCGACCGTGCAGGGAGAGCTGGAGCGCGCGCTGAAGATCGTCCTCGGCGAGGACGTGCGCGTCGCCGGGGCGGGCCGGACCGACGCCGGAGTGCACGCGAGCGGGCAGGTGATCGCGTTCGACGTGCCGGACCACGTCGAGCCGTACCGGCTCAAGCGTTCGCTCAATGCGCTGACGGCCTCGAGCATCACGATCGTCGACCTCGTCCTCGCGCACGATTCGTTCGACCCGCGTCGCCAGGCGCTCTCGCGCACCTACGAGTACACGATCGTGAACGCCCGTCCGCCGTCGCCGTTCCTCGCCGACCGCAGCTGGAACGTGCACGCGCCGCTCGACCTGGGGACGCTGCAGCGGCTCGCCGCGGGAGTCCTCGGCGAACACGACTTCCGCGCGTTCCGGGCCGCCGACTGCGAGGCGAACAGCGTGCGTCGCCACGTCTCCCGCAGCGAGTGGGAGCGGAGCGGTCGAATCCTGACGTATCGCGTGACGGCCAACGCTTTCCTGAAGCAGATGGTGCGCACGCTGGTCGGGACGATGGTGGATGTCGCGCTCGGCAGGTTGCCGGAGTCCACGTTCACGACGCTGCTCGAGGGCGGTTCGCGCGAGATGGCCGGCCGCACCGCGCCGGCCGCGGGGCTCGCGCTGGTCCACATCGAGTATCCGCCGGAACTCGGCGAGTGGCCGACTACTTCTTCTCCGGCGGAGTGAAGAACCGCCGCCCGCGCAGCGCGTCCGGCAGGTAGTCCTTCCGGGCAGCCCGCCCGGGGTCGTCGTGCGGGTAGGCGTAGTCCCGGCCGTAGCCGAGCTGCTTCATAGTCTTCGTCGGCGCGTTGCGCAGGTGCAGCGGGACGGGCAGCGCGCCGGTGCGACGCACCTCGTCGAGGGCCTCGCCGATCGCGACGTAAGCATGGTTCGACTTCGGCGCGCGCGCGAGGTGCGCCGCGGCGTGGGCGAGGGGGATCCTCCCCTCGGGCATGCCGACGAAGTGCACCGCGTCGCGCGCGGCGATCGCCAGCGGCAGCGCCGCCGGATCGGCGAGCCCGACGTCCTCGCTCGCGAAGATCACCATGCGTCGCGCGACGAACAGCGGGTCCTCGCCGCCTTCGATCAGCCGCGCGAGCCAGTACAGCGACGCGTCCACGTCGCTCGCGCGCATGCTCTTGATGAACGCGGAGACGACGTTGTAGTGCTCCTCTCCGGTCGCGTCGTGGCGCAGGGCCTTGCGCTGCAGGGCCTCGAGGGCGACGGCGCGGTCGACCACCTTCCGGTTCGACGACCGCGCGAGGTCCGTCGCCACCTCGAGCGCGCCGAGCGCGCCGCGGGCGTCGCCGTGGGCCATCCCGGCCAGCAGCGCCCGCGCGTCCGGCTCGATCGAGAGGCCGAGGTCGCCGAGGCCCCGCTCGCGGTCGGCGAGCGCACGATCGAGCAGCCCGGCGATGTCCTCGTCGGCCAGAGCCTGCAGCACGACGAGGCGGCAGCGGGACAGCAACGGCGCGTTGATCTCGAACGACGGGTTCTCGGTGGTCGCTCCGACGAGCACGATGTCCCCGCTCTCGACGTGCGGAAGGAACGCGTCCTGCTGCCCCTTGTGGAAACGGTGGATCTCGTCGACGAACAGGATCGTGCCGCGGCCGGTCAGCCTGCGCCGCTCGCGCGCCTCCGCGAGCAGGTCGCGCAGTTCCTTGAGCCCACCGAGGACGGCCGACAGCGAGACGAACGCGAATCCCGAGCATCCGGCGAGGAGACGGGCGATCGTCGTCTTTCCGCTCCCCGGCGGACCCCAGAGCAGAAGCGACCGCGGAGGCGTGCTGCCGCGCAGCATGCCTCCGAGGAACGTGCCGGGCCCGAGCACGGAGGCGTGACCGGTGACCTCGTCCGCCGTGCGCGGCCGCATGCGCTCGGCGAGCGGCACTCGCTCGCGCGGCGGCGCGGCTTCTCCGGGGCCGGCGGTCGCGCGGGCACTGGGGCGAAGTCCCGGTTCCTCCTCGCGAGCGTCGCCGCCGCCGAACAGGGAAGGCTGCTTCGGGGCGCCCACGGAGCGACTCAGCGTGGAGAGACCGGGCAGTGCTCGGCCTCGCTCGTCTCGACGGCCGCACGCGTGATGCGCCCGAACCCGACCCCGACGAGCGGCATCGCGATGACGCCCTGGGTGACGAGCGAGAAGAACTGCACCGCATTCAGCACGATGCCGTAGGCCACGGCTTCGGCCTCGGGCACGCCGAACACGTTGTGAAGCGCCACCACGGAGGCGACCTGGAACACGCCGACCATGCCGGGCGGGTTCGGCAGCGCGGTCCCGAGACCGACGCAGACGAACACGACGAACGCCGCCGAGGCGGGCACGTCGAAGTCGAACGCGCGGATCAGCAGCCAGCTCGACAGGATCGGCAGCAGCCAGAGCGCCAGCGTCACGAGGAACACGGCGGCCACCAGCCGTCGGTCGGGCAGGATCTGCAGCCCCTGGCGCGCGACGACGAGCACGTGGCGGACCTTTTCGCATGCGTGCGCCGGCAGCACGCGGGCGAGCGTGCGGTCGTAGAACTTCTCGCCGTGCAGCCAAAAGCCGACGACGAGGACGAGCAGGCTCGAGAACATCACGAGGCTGCCGGTCGACGCGCGGTGGGCCCAGGGCGGCAGGTCGACCATCAGCAGGGTCGCGTGCACGATCAGCACCATCACGGCGGTGTCGAGCATCTTCTCGAAGACCCAGTTGCCGACGATCGCGGGGATCGCGAGCCCGGTCTTCCAGGAGAGAAGCAGCGGCCGCACCGGCTCGCCGAGCCGGAACGGCAGCACGTTGATCATCATGTAGGCGACGGAGACGACCTGCCACATCAGCGCATAGGGCAGGCGCGCGAGCGGGGTCAGCTCCATCTGCCAGCGCCACGCGCGAAGAACCTGGATCAGCAGGCTCACGACGACGGCGGCCGCGAGCCACCGCGGGTCGAAGTCGCCGAGAGCTGCGGCCACCTCGGCCAGGGAGACCTTGCGCAGCGCGAGCCAAAGGCAGAAGACGCCGATGGCCGTGCCGACGGTCACCTTGCCGATGGCGTGCCGCCCCGTCATGGCTTCAGGATCTTCTTCGAGACCACGCTGCCGCCGGCGTCGAACTCGTACAGCAGCGGAATGCCGGTGCCGAGGTTCAGTTCGAGCACCTGCTCGCGCGTCAGCTTGTCGAGTTCCATCACGATCGAGCGCAGGCTGTTGCCGTGCGCCGCGACGATCACGTTCCGCCCGGCCTTGAGCGCGCCGACGATCTTCGAGTCGAAGTACGGCAGCGTGCGCGCAGCGGTGTCCTTCAGGCTCTCGCCGTCCGGAGGAGGAACGTCGTAGCTGCGACGCCAGATGTGCACCTGCTCGGCGCCGTACTTGTCAGCGGTCTCGGCCTTGTTGAGGCCCTGCAGCGCGCCGTAGTGGCGCTCGTTCAGGGCCTGGTCGCGCTCGGTCGGCAGGTCCGGCTGGCCGAGCACCTCGAGGATGATCCGCAGCGTCTCCTGGGCCCGCTGCAGGTCGGACGTGAACGCGAGGTCGAAGCGCGCCCCGGCTTCCTTCAGCAGTTCCCCGGCGCGCCGGGCCTCGCTGCGGCCGAGGTCGGTCAGCGGGACGTCGACCCATCCCGTGAACCGGTTTTCGAGATTCCATTGCGATTGACCGTGGCGAACGAGGGCAAGAATCGGCACCGAAAGCTCCTTGGCGAGATGGCGGGTGCCCGAGTTTATGGAGGGAACCCCTGACAGTCCACGCCGGGCGGCGCCCGCCGGACGGCCCACCGTCCGCGGTGTGTCCGCGCCCACGGAATGGGATGTCCCCGGGCCGTCCGGAGCGCGTGGCGCGCAGGGAGGCGGTCCGCTTGCCCGATGGCGACAGCGACTTCGGGCGGCGGCTTGCTCGCGGTCCCGCATCCGCTGCCGCGGCCCGCAGAGCGAGCGAATCGGCTCGGAGCACGAGCGGATCCGGTCGTGCCGTTCACGGAACCGCCCGGAGGCGTCGCCGCCGGTTGTTCCCCGCGGCCGTCCCGTCTAGGATCCGCCCCGCCGCGCTCGAGGGGACGTAGCTCAGCTGGGAGAGCGCCTGAATGGCATTCAGGAGGTCGGCGGTTCGATCCCGCTCGTCTCCACCACCTTCTTCACGCGCGGCAAGTTCACAGGCAGGCACGGTCACGGAGTGTTCGCCGGCTCGGGAAACCGGTCGGACGTCGCTCCGGCCGTGCCCATCCTGCATGCTTCCGTCCTCGTGATGACGGCGCCCCGCACCCCACTGCTGCTCTGCTCGATCCTGGCCGCGACCGCGGCCGGCTTCGTCGCGTGGACCTGGCCGCTGGCCGCCCATTTCTCCACCCACGTCCCGATCCAGGCCGCGCCGCTGTACGGCGCGGGGCCCGGCCAGCCGCCGAGCGGCTGGGACCTGATCCTGAACAACGACCAGACGTTGTCGATCTGGGGAGCCGCGGGGAACGCGCGAGCGCTCGCGCGAGGCGATCTCCGGGCGCTCGTCGACCAAGGCCAGTGCGCGCCGATGCCCGCGGAGTTCGCGCTCGGCGAGCACATGATCGAGCTCGGCGTGCTCGCGCTTCCGTGGTGGATCGTCTCGGGTGACCCGGTCGTCGCGTACAACGGGGCGCTCGCGACCGCGCTCGTCGTCGCGGCGCTCGGGATGACGCTGTTCCTGCGCGGGGTCGGCGTCCACCCCGTCGCCGCGGCGCTTGGCGCACTCGCGTATGCTTTCGCGACACCGCGCCTGGTCGATCTCCCGTATCATCCGGCCGTCATCGGCACGCACTGGCTGCCTTGGGTGCTGTGGTCGTTCGACCGCGTGCTCGACGCGCGCTCGTGGAGCGCCGTCGCGATGTTCGCCGCGACGTCGGTGCTGGCGGCGCTCGTCGGATCGTATCCGCTGCTCGCGGCGGCGCTCGTCGGCGTGGCGTACGGACTCGCGCGCGTGGTGCAGTCGCTGGGCGGGGACGGCGCGCGCGCGTTGCCGTGGCCGCAACTCGCGGTGTCGATCACGCCGGTCGTCGCTGCTTCGATCGCGCTCGTGCTCACGTACGCGGCGGTGCAGGCGACGTGGGGCGCCGTCGGGTCCTCCGGCGGGAAGTACTTGGCGACGCCGCGCGACTTTCTCCCCGGCGGCGAGTTCTCGATCGGACCGGTCGCGCTCGCGGGCCTGGTCCCGCTGGCGTTCGCGCTCGGCGACCGCGCGCTGCGCCGGCGCGCGACGCCGCTCGTCGTGGCGGCGCTCGCCACCGGGCTGTTCTGCTGCCGCTTCGGGCCGACGGACTCCGGCGCGAGCCTGTTCGAATGGCTCGCCGCGCGCATCGCGGTGCTCGGCTCGGTGCGCGCGCCCGGCAAGGCCGCGCTCGGTGTGGTGCTGGTGCTGCAGGCGCTCGGCGCGCTCGGGTGGAGCCGCGCGTTCGCGCGATGGCCGCGCGCGGTGGTCGCCGGCGTCGCGACGCTCCTCGTCGTCGCGACGGCGGTCGAGGTCGAAGCGCCGGCGCGGTTTCGCTCCGTCGTCGGGCGCGGCGCCTCGACCACGCTGCGCGAAGTGGCGCCGTCCGCCGCATCGGTCGCCGCGCTTCGTTCGCTGGAGCGCGATGCGAGAGGCCGGACGGCGCGCGCGGTGATCGACCTGCCGGAAGGACGCATGGTGCGCGCGCCGCGCGCGCTGCTCGACGCGTTGTACCACGGCCTGCCGACGACGGCCTGCTACAACTCGCTGATCCCGCCGACCGTGCCGGCCGTCTCGTCGCTCGTCTCGCGGCTTCGCGGCGAGGGCGGGGTCCTCGAGGCCTCGGCGGCCGGCTTCGGCTACGTGATCGAGCGGGCGAAGTCGGGGCCGCCGCGAGGCGATGCGCTCGCCGCCGAGCCTCTCGCGTCCGGCGACGACTTCACGATCTGGAAGTTGCCGGCCGCGCCCGACACCCACCGCGACCCGTCGAGGCTCGCGGCGACGATCCGGTCCGGCCGCCGGGTCGCCGATGGAGGGCTGCCCGGCTATCCGCACGAGTTGCTCGTCGAGGTCACGAACCGGGCCGCCGAAACCTGGACGCTCGCCGGTTCGATCGAGCCGTGGAGCGGGCGCGTCGTGATCGTGCCCGCCTCCGGCGGCGAGCCGTTCGCGACGCGTGCCATCGGTGTCCTTCCGCTTTCGCTCGCGCCCGGCGCGACCGCGACGATGACGCTGTCGATGCCGGAGGGACCGACCGACGGGGCTTACAATGTGGAGGTGAAGCCGTCGCCGGGCAGCGGCGGGGCCCTTCGCGCACAGGGCGTTCCCTGGAGCACGGCGCCCGGGGCACCGTAGCAGGCTCGCCGATCGCCGGCCGGCTCGTCAGTCCAGCGCGCGGGCCTCGGCGGCCTGCTTGAACTCGCGAACCGAGTCGGCGACCGCCGATCGCTCGAACGCGCGCCGCACCACGCCCGGCACCCACATGCCGATGTCGAGCGCCTGCGTGCAGGTCGCCTCGACCAGCCCCGGCTCGAGTTCGACGAGGTCGTAGCGCCCCTCGATGGCCTGGAGGTCGCCCTCGGTCATCTTCCAGGTGAGCAGGCCGGGGCGCACGCTCTCGTAGGCGAGCGTGTAGGTGATGGTCTTCAGGATCGCGTCGAGCTCGTAGCGCACTCGCCAGCGGCCGGCCGCCGTGTCGGCCATCTCGACGCTGGCCGAGCGGATCACCCGGAACCAGTCGGGGTAGCGGTCGAACGCGACGAGGGTGTCGAAGCACACGTCGATGGGCGCGCGGACCACTTCCGTGTGCGACTGCGATTCCACGCCCGCGAGGCTAGGGGGCGTTCCTCGACTTGTCAAAAAACGTGTGGCGCTATGCCGCGCCGTGGCTGCCCGCGAAACCGTCCTCGTGCTCGGCCGCGACGCGCTCGCGCACGACGTCGTGCGCTCGCTCGTCGCGCAGGAGGCCGACCGTCGCGTGGTCGTGGTCGGGACGACGCCGGCCCCGCCGTCCTCGACGCTCGCGACGCCCGAGCGCTCGATCGATCCGGCGTCGCCGGGCTGCGCGCGACAGCTCGCCGAGCACCTGTTCGACGTCGAACCGACGGTGCTCGTCGTGCTCGCGTTCTCCCCGTCGCCGGTGACGCCTCCGGAACCGTGGGCCTCGGACGTCGCGCTCGCGGGCGCAATCGTCTCGGCGCTCGACCTCCTGGTCGAGCGCGGCGGCCGTGCGCCGGCCCTGCTTCTGCTCACCTCGACCGCCGTGTACGGCGTCGCGCAGTCCTCGCCGCTCGTGTTCGACGAGCAGAGCGCGCTGCCGCGCGAGACGGTCTTCGCTTCCGCGTTCTCGCGCTGGGCCGAGGGGCATCGCTCGGTCGAACGGCGCCTCGTGCGCTGGGCGGTCGACGCCGGCGCGCGCGTCGGCGTGCTGCGCACGGCGAGCGTGCTGGGAGGACCGATGGACAGCCCGGTCAAGGCGCTGCTCGCCGCGCCGGTGCCGGTTCGCGTGCTCGGGTACGACCCGCCGGTCCAGGTGATCCACTACGACGATCTCGTCGACGCGATCGCGCTCGCGGTGGCCGCGCGCTGCGCCGAGGTGCTGAACCTCGTCGGCCGCAGCGTCGTCCCGCTGTCGCGCCTGCTCGCGGCGGCCGGCGTGTTCGCGCCGCCGCTGCCCGGTCCGCTCGCCGACCGCCTCGCCCCGTCCGCGCTCGACGGCGCGCACCTTCGCTGGCGCACGCTCGCGGACGGGCGGCGCGCCACGGCCTTGCTCGGATTCCGTCCACAACGAACCCTGGAGGACTGCCTGCGTGCCCCGCGCTGAATCGAAGAAGACTGCCCCGCGAACGAAGAAGGGCGCCGCCGGCGCGCCGTCGATCGAGCCCATCGTCTGGAAGGCGGGTCGCCTTCGCCTGCTCGACCAGCGCCGCCTGCCCCACGTCGAGCGCTTCGTCGAACTGCATCGCGCCAGCGACACGGCGCGCGCGATCCGCGACCTCGTCGTGCGCGGCGCGCCGGCGATCGGCGTCACCGCGGCGTTCGGCCTCGCGCTCGAGGCCAGGCGTTTCCGCGCTGGTCGCGTGACGACGGACTTCGAGCGCGCCGCCGCCGTGCTCAACGCCGCGAGGCCGACCGCGGTGAACCTCGCGTGGGCGATCGCGCGCCAGCGGCACGCGCTGCTCGCGATCCCGGAGCGCGCGCTGACTCCCGCCAGGGCGGCGAGCACGCTGCGCGCGACCGCCGAGGCGATGTTCGCGGAGGACGTCGCCGTGAACCGGGCCATGGGCGCGGCCGGCGCGCCGCTGCTCGCGCGCGGCGACGTCCTGACCCACTGCAACGCCGGCGCGCTCGCGACGGCCGGCTACGGCACGGCGCTCGGCGTGATCCGCGCCGCGTGGGAACGCGGCCGGCGCTTCCGCGTGTACGCGACCGAGACGCGACCGTTCCTGCAGGGCGCGCGGTTGACGTCCTGGGAACTCGTGAAGCTCGGGATCCCGGTCACGCTCGTCACCGACGGCATGGTCGGCCACCTGCTCGCGAGCGGCCGCGTCGGCGCGGTCGTCGTCGGAACCGACCGCACGGCGGCCAACGGCGACGTCGCGAACAAGATCGGCACCTATACGATCGCGGTGCTCGCCCGGCGTCACGGCGTCCCGTTCTACGTGGCCGCGCCGACGTCCTCGATCGACCTCGACTGTCCGTCCGGCTCGGCGATCCCGATCGAGGAGCGCGGGGAACGGGAGGTTACGCACTTCGGCGGTCGCCGCGTGGCGGCGCGCGGCGTCGAGGTTTTCCACCCGGCCTTCGACGTGACGCCGGCCGAACTCGTCACGGCGATCGTGACCGAGAGCGGGGTGGTGAAGGGGGACTACCGTCGCGGGCTCGCGGGCGCGGTCGCGAAGGCGCGGGGCGGCAACGCGAGAGCCGCCGCGAAGCCGCCGGGCGGCAAGGCGAAGGCCGACGCGAAGTCGCGCGCGGTCAGCGCGAAGAAGCCGTCTTCGGCAGCGGGACGTCGAACGCCGGGAAGCCGGCGTCGGCCAGGCGCTTCTTCAGCGCGGTGAGCTCAGGGCCCTTCGGAAGGCGGCCGACGTTGACGCGGTAGAGCGGCTCGCCGCCGGAAGCGACCTCCACGATCGCGACGTCGCCGAAGCCCGACGCGAGCTGGTCGCGCAACGCCTCGGCGCTCGCCTGCTGGCGGAAGGCCCCGACCTGAAGTGTGCGAAGCGGGGCGTTGGCCGGAGCCGGGGCCGGGGGCGGTTTCGTCGCGGAAGCCGCCTCGCTTCCTCCGAGAACGTTGTCGGGGGACGACGCGACCTTCGCCGCGGCGGCCGGCGCGGCTCCCGGACCCGCCGTTCCCGGGCCGCCGTCGGCCGGCGCGGGCGTCGAGGCTTCTCCCGCGTTCTCCGTGCCCGGCCGTTTCGGCGGGGTGATCGTCACTTCGTAGCGTTCGGCGCCCGGACCGCCCTGGGCGGGCGCGTCGACGGCGGAGGCCGCAAGGCCGGCGAGCGTCACGGCCACGACAACGAGACGGCGGACGAGGCGGGCGGGCGACACGGCGGCTCAGGCCCGCGCGGCGGGCGCGTCGTCTCCGCGCAGTCGCGTGCAGAGCGACGCATGTTCGGGCGCGCCGATGGTTCCCTCGCGAGGCGCGACGCGCGAGAGTTTCTTCGACTTGGAGAGCAGCTTGTCGCGGCGCTGCAGCGCGGTCGCGAGCGCGGCCGCGGAGATCTCCCCGCTCGCGATCGCTTCGCGGAGCGCCGCGTGCGCCTCGCGGATCAGCGACGGCGTCGCGCAGACGAGGCAGCCGTCGCAGCCGGCGAGGATCGACAGCACCGCCGCACGGCCGACGCTGTAGTGGTCGGCGATCGCTTTCATCTCGAGGTCGTCGGAGACGACGTAGCCCTGGAAGCCGAGCTCGCGGCGCAGGCAGCCGTCGATCGCGCGAGCGCTGAGCGTCGCCGGCACGGACGGGTCGAGGGCCTCGCAGACCACGTGCGCGGTCATGATCATCGGGATGCCCTGCGCGATCGCCCGCGCGAACGGTCGCAGCTCGAGGCTGCGCAGGCGGTCGAGGTCGTGCGTCGCGGCCGGCAGCACCGGCAGCGCGAGGTGCGAGTCGACCTGCGTGTCGCCGTGCCCCGGGAAGTGCTTGCCGCACGGCAGGATGCCGCCCTCGACGAGTCCCTGCTGGTAGGGCAGCGCGTTGTGGATGACCTCTTCCGGCGTGGTGCCGAACGCGCGGTCGCCGATGATCGGGTTGGCCGGGTTCGTGTGCACGTCGAGCACCGGCGAGAACGTCAGGTTGAACCCGGCCTCGCGCAGCTCGGCGGCGTGCGCGTGCGCGACCTCGCGCAGCAGCCCGGGGTCGCCGTTGCGCGCCATCACGAGCGACGGTGGGAAGTGCGTGAAGTCGGGCGGCATGCGGTGGACGCGCCCGCCCTCGTGGTCGATCGCGACGATCAGGTCGGGGCGCCCCTCGCGCAGGCGCCGGGTGAGTTCCCGGAGCTGGGCCGTGGAGGTGATGTTACGGCGGAACAGGATCACGCCGAGCGGCCGGACATCGGCGAGCAGGCGCTCGGCCTCGGCGTCGAGCTCCGGGCCGGGCAGGCCGATGATCAGCAGGCTGCCCGCGGCCTCCGCAGGATCGGGTCTTGTCCCAGGTACCACCACTCCTCCGCCTCCTCGTCCGTTGGACCGGCGGAGGATAGCACGGCGGCAGGACCGAATCCGACCGTGCAGCGCGGCGTTGTAGACTCCCCCGGACCTGCGTGATACCCGGGCGGCCCGCGGCCGCAGGGCGAGCCGCCGAAGCGGCGACCAGCCGCAGGACCCGCGAGAACGCGATGCCGCAGGAAGCCCGCTACATTGCGGTCGAAGGCCCGATCGGAGTCGGCAAGTCGACGCTGGCCCGCGCCGTCGCCAAGCACTACGGGGCCCGGCTGGTCGGCGAACCCGTCGAAGAAAATCCTTTCCTTCCGAGGTTTTACGAGAATCCCGAGCGCTACGCGTTGACCGCGCAGCTGTCGTTCCTCGTGGAGCGCTACCGCCAGCAGGAGGAACTGGTCCAGCTCGACCTGTTCTCGCAGTCGGTCGTGACCGATTACCTGTTCGCGAAGGACCGGATCTTCGCCGGCCTGACGCTTCCGCCCGACGAACTGGCGCTCTACGAGCGGGTCTACGGGCTGCTCGACGGGCGGATCCGCAAGCCCGACCTCGTGGTCTTCCTGGACGCCGAGGTCGAGGTCCTGCTCCGGCGCCTGAAGAAGCGCGACCGGGCTTATGAACGGAAGATCGGACGTGCTTACATGGAGAAGGTCGCGGAAGCCTACAGGAGGTTCTTCCACGGCTACCGGGACACCCCGTTGTTGATCGTCAGTTGCTCGGACATCGACTTTGTCGAAAATGGCGGCCACCTGGCCGACCTTGTTCGGGAGATCGGATCGATGGGACAGGGAGTTCAGGTGTACGTGCCGCTTGGATCCGGTTGAGCGTCACCGAAGTTGCCGGTGATGCCCGTGGAGCGGGCCCGACGCGCGAACGCGCGCGGGCAGGCTCAGGACCGAGACGGAGGTCGAAATGCAACGGCACTTGCGCCACGGGACCTTTGCGCCCGGCGTGCGCGCGGGCCGCAGCGAGCGACACTCCTTCTCGTCTCAGGAGGTCGCGATATGGCAAAGCGCGCTGCGGGCTTCGAAGAAGCCAAGGTCACCGTTCCTTCCATCCTGGCCGCCAAGGGCGAGCGCAAGCTCGCGATGGTGACCGCCTACGACTTCACGTTCGCGAAACTCGCCGACCGCGCGGGCGCCGACCTGCTGCTGGTCGGCGACTCGCTCGCGATGGTCATGCAGGGCGGCGAGAACACGCTCGGCGTGACGATGGACGAGATGGTCTATCACACGCGCATGGTCGCGCGCGGGCGCCGTCGCGCGCTCGTCGTCGCCGACATGCCGTTCCTCTCGTACCAGGTCTCGGTCGCGGACGCGGTGGCGAACGCGGGCCGGCTCGTCAAGGAAGGCGGCGCCGAGGCCGTCAAGCTCGAAGGCGGCGTGAACGTCGCGGACGCCGTGCGCCGCCTCGCCGACGTCGACATCCCGGTGATGGGACACGTCGGGCTCACGCCGCAGTCGGTGCACCGCATGGGCGGCCACAAGGTGCAGGGACGCCGCAGCGGGCACGATGCCGGCGGCCGCGACCGCCTCGCCGACGACGCGCACGCCCTCGAGGAGGCCGGTGCTTTCGCGATCGTGGTCGAGGGCGTTCCCGCCGATCTCGCCGCCGAGATCACCGCCGCGATCTCCATCCCCACGATCGGCATCGGAGCCGGCGTCGAGTGCGACGGGCAGGTGCTCGTGATGCACGACCTCCTCGGCCTCGAGGACCGCATCGCCCCGAAGTTCGTCAAGCGCTACGCGGACCTCGGCACGGCCGCGACCGAGGCGTTCGCGCGCTACGTGGAAGAGGTGCGGGCCTGTTCGTTCCCCACGGCCGCTCATTCGTTCTCGTCGCCGCGGCCCGTCGCGCTGGCGAAGGAAGCCTGAGCGCGACCGCGTCGAACGCGCGTCCCGCCATGTTCACGAGCCTCGAAGGATCGTCGCGATGAAAATCGTCCGTTCGGTCGCCAAGATGCAGGAGCTCAGCCGCCAGGCGCGTGCCGGCGGGCTGACGGTCGGGTTCGTCCCGACGATGGGCTTCCTGCACGACGGGCACCTCGCGCTCGTGCGCGAGGCGCGCGGCCTGGCCGATGTCGTCGTCGTCTCGATCTTCGTGAACCCGACGCAGTTCAACAGCGCGGAGGACTTCGAGAACTACCCCCGCGACGACGCGGCCGATTCGGCGATGCTCGAGGAGGAAGGGGTCGACATCCTGTTCCTTCCGGACGCGCACGAGGTCTACCCGGACGGCGCCGCGACGCGCGTCCGCGTCTCGGGCCTGACCGACGGGCTTTGCGGCCGCTTCCGACCCGGGCACTTCGAGGGCGTCACGACCGTCGTCGCCGCGCTGTTCCACATGGTGCTGCCGGACGTCGCCGTGTTCGGCCGCAAGGACTTTCAGCAGCTCCAGGTCGTGCGGCGCATGGTCCGCGACCTGCACTTCCCCGTGCGAATCGTCGCCGGGGAGACGGTCCGCGAACGCGACGGGCTCGCGATGAGCTCGCGCAACGCGCGCCTTTCTGCCGAGCAGCGGGCGCTCGCCCCGCTCGTCCCGCGGGCGCTTCGTGCCGCCGCCGCCGCCTACGCTCGCGGCGAACGCAACTCGAAGGCGCTCGCCGCCGAAGCCTCCGGCGTGCTCGCCGGATGCGACGCCGTTCGCGTCGAATACCTCGAAGTCGTCGATCCCGACCTGGTTGCCGCTACCGAGAGGGCGGACGACCGGTCGGTGATGGCGATCGCCGCGTGGCTCGGCCCCGTGCGGCTCATCGACAACCTGACCCTCGCCGAGTCCGAAGCAGCCTCCGACCTCCAGTCGCCAGCCGCGCAAGCGGCGGCAAACTGAACAGGGAGACCATCGTCATGCGAAAGATGCTCCGCGGAAAGATCCACCGTGCCACCATCACCGGCGCCGACCTCCACTACGAGGGCAGCGTCACGATCGATTCGGACCTCCTTCGGGGATCCGGGATCATCGAGAACGAAGCGGTGTGCATCTGGAACGTGAACAACGGCGAGCGCTTCGAGACCTACGCGATCGAGGGCCAGCCCGGGTCGGGCGTCGTCTGCGTCAACGGCGCCGCCGCCCACAAGGTGAACGTCGGCGACCTCATCATCATCGCTGCCTTCGGCTGGATGCCCGACGCCGAAGCCGAGGCGTGGAAGCCCAAGGTCGTCTTCGTGGACGACAAGAACCGCGCGGTGGACCTGGGAAGATCCCACGAGATCGGCGGACAGGCGCATTTGAAGAAGGTCTGGGGCTGATCGCCGGGCCGGGCGCGCACAGGGGCCCCTCTGCGGCGTTGCCCGCCGGTCGCTCGCTGCAGCGTACAGGAGCGAGCCGCGAGACATCGCAGCGACGAGCGCTTCCGCTCGCTCTCCGGGCGGGCGCCTTGCACCTGGCTTGCGGCTCGCCGGTTCGCCGCTCGTCTGCGCGCCCGGCTTCGTACGGCGACACTCTCGTCGTTGGCAGGGGCGGGCAGACAGCGTCCCTTTCGATCGTTGCGGTGGCGGCACTCGTCCCGTTAGTCCGTCGGAACGTGGTAGGAACTGTCCATGGCGAAGACCGCTGCGAAGAAAACCAAGGAAGACAGCGGTCGCGTCGCCGACAACCGGAAGGCGTTCCATAACTATTTCATCGAGGAGACGATCGAGGCCGGGATGGAACTGGCCGGCACCGAGGTCCGGTCGGCCCGCGAGGGGGGCGTGAACCTGACGGACTCGTACGTGCGGATGGACAAGGGCGAGGCGTGGCTGGTCGGGTGCCGGTTCGCGCCGTACAAGCCGGCCGGGCAGAACGGGCACGATCCCGACCGTCCGCGAAAGTTGCTGTTGCATCGCCGGCAGCTCGACCGGCTCGCCGGCCGCGTGAAGCTCGAAGGGCTGACGCTGATCGTCACGAAGATCTACTTCGACAAGAACGGGCGTCTCAAGGCCGAGCTCGGGCTGGCCAAGGGCAAGAAGCTCCACGACAAGCGCGCGACGGCGCGCGACAAGGACGCGCGCCGCGAGATCGAGCGCGCGATGCGCCGGCGCGGATGACCCCGAGGCGCCGGTCCGGTCGCATCCGGTCGCTGCAACCCGTCGGTCGTCGTCCGCCGATGCGGACGATCCCCTGGAGGCCGGTTCATGGCCCGGCGTTCGGCGCCGGCGGCTGTTCTGGCTCCGGCGGGCCGAGCGTGAACCAGAACGTCGCGCCCTTCCCGATCGATCCCTCGGCCCAGACTCTCCCGCCGTGGTGACGGACGGCGCGTCCGACCGTGGCCAGGCCGATGCCCGTGCCCTCGAACTCGTCGTCGCGGTGCAGGCGCTCGAACGGCCGGAACAGCTTCGTCGACTGCGACGCGTCGAAGCCCACGCCGTTGTCCCGTACGAAGTAGGCGCCGTTCCTGGCCTGGCCGAACGCGATGCGGGCCCGCGGGCTCGAGCGCGTGAACTTCCAGGCGTTCGAGAGGAGGTTCTGGAGCACGAGCGACACCATGCCGGCGTCGGCCACGGCCGTCACGCCTTCCTCGATGACGAGCTCGACGTCGCGGCCGTGGTCGGAGCTGCGCAACTCGGCGAGAATGCCTCGCGTGACCTCCGACAGGTTCACGGTCGTGTCGATGCGCGTCGCGCGCGACAGCCGGGACAGCGACAGCAGGCCGTCGATCAGCCCGGCCATGCGCACCGACGACGCGCGGATTCGCGCGAGGTGGTCCTTCGAATCCTGCGACATGCGGTCGCCGTCCTGTTCGAGCACCATGTCGCTGTAGCCGGCCATCGCCCGCAGCGGTGATCGCAAGTCGTGCGAGACCGAGTAGCTGAACGCGCCGAGCTCGTCGATGGCGCGCTCGAGGTCGGCCGTGCGCTCGCGGACCCGCTGCTCGAGCTCGGTGTTCAGTGAACGAATCTCCTGTTCCGCCGCGCGGATGTCGGTGATGTCGAGGGTGGCGCCGATCAGTCGCACGACGGCGCCGTTCTCGTCCGTCTCGGCGCGGGCGGTGGTTCGCACGGTCGCCTCCCGGTCGAGCGCGGGATTCCGCTGCCGATACTCGACGACGATGTCGCGTCTCCGCTCGGCGGAGGTGCCGGCCGCGAGTTCCTTCAGCACGCGGTCGCGGTCGTCGGCGTGGATGAAAGAAAGCCCCCGCTCCAGCGGCATCCGCGTCGGCGTGCCCGGCGCGCCGCCGCGCGGGTCGCCGGTGATCCACATCGAGTTCTCGCGCAGGTCGATCTCGAAGGTCACGATGCCGGCGACGCGCTGGGCCTCCTCGAGGCGCAAGCGGCTTCTTTGCAACTCGACCTCGATCCGGCGCCGCTTCGTCACGTCGTGCACGATCGTGAGCATCACCGGGCGCTCACGCACCTCGAGGAGGTACCCGTTGATCTCGACCGTGCGGGTCGAACCGTCCGGACGATGGAACGTGTACTCGGCAGGCCCGGGATCCTGCCCCTGTTGCAGCATCGACAGATTGCGGATCGCTTGCGCGACACCTTCGTCGTCGAGGATCTCGAGCTCGAAGATCGAATGGCCGACGACGTTCTCGCGCGCCACCCCCGCGATCTCGGCCGCCGCGAGGTTGAGCTGGGCGACGCGGCCGTCGAGCTCGAGCATCATGTAGCCGTCCGGCGCGAACTCGAAGACCCGCTGCCAGAGCTGTTCGCTCTCGCGAAGCGCGGCCTCGCGCGCGGCGGCTCCTTCGAGCGCCGAGTCGGCGTCCTCCCAGATCCGGCGCATCCGGATCACGCCGAACAGGAACAGCGTGGAAATCGTGACGGCGAGGAACTCTTCCGCGGTCCTGGTCGGAGGCACCGGGCCGCCGGCCAGGACCCCGCCGAGCGCGAGGAGGCGGCGCATCGCCATGACCGCGAACGCTGCCGCGAAGCACCACCAGACGAACCTCGCGCGGCGGGAACGCGGCGCCCACAGCGCGACGACCGCGACGGTGAGCTGCAGGCCGGCCGAGAAGAGCAGGACGAAAAGCGTCAAGCGGATGCCCCCGTCGGGTCTTTAACCCTTGGGCGGCGGTCACGAAAGGTGGGGAGCCGGGAACGGCCGTCGCGAGGGGGGCGCGCCGCTCGGCAGGCGGGGGAGCGGTTCAGTGCGACTCGCGCCAGCGCAGCACGAATTTCTCTTCGGTCATGGTCTCCGGGGACTTGCTTCCGGCGAAGACCGGGTCGCCGTTGCGCAGTTCCTTCAGCTTCGCCAGCGCCTCCTTGCCCGTGGCGATGCCATGACGGGCCAGGTAGCAACCGACGACCACGCCGGTGCGCGCGTTGCCGTTCGAGCAGTGGACGAAGGTCGGGCTGTTGCGCCCGTCGATCTCGGCGTCGATCGCGTCGAGGACCAGCTGCATCGCCTGCGGCGTCAGCGTGTTCGCGTCCTCGATCGCGTAGCGCTCGATCTCGACGACCAGGCCGCGGGCCTCGCCGAGCTTCTCGAGCGCATCCTCGTATGGGTGAAAGACCTCGCCGGGCGACGTCTCGTCGGCGTCGTCCTCCGGAAGCAGGTTGATGACTGACCGGATCCCCGCGTCGAGGAGCGCCGTCAGGCGCGACTCGGTGGACGTGGCGTCCCGACCGCTCGGGTGTCCACCGGCGAGCAGGGTGCCGGGAATCACCCAGTAGGTACCGGGGAAGGGCGTGGAACTGGCGATGTCGCTCACGGGGATTCGGGTGGAACGCGAGGCGTTCGGAGGAATTTCGCGCCTTTGTTACTCGGCTGCCCTGGTCTCGTCAAGCCTGTTGCGGCCGGAAAGAAGGGCTTCCGGAGCGCGCGGAGGCGCGCGAGCACTGTTGATTCGGGACAGGGCGGGCGTTACCCCTCGCGTCGCTGCGGCTGTCCGCGCGGGTTCGAACTGCGGCGCCCGCGCTCCGCGCGCGGTCCGTCGGGATGCCTCGCAGGTCGATGGGCCCGTTCGGGCGACCTCGCGCCGGTCCGCACCGCCAACGAAGGAGGAACGCGATGAAAGAGTACGGCCTGTTCATCAACGGCCAGTGGGAGGCTGCCAAGGGCGGCAAGACCGCTCCCTCGATCAACCCGGCGACCGAGGAGGCGTGGTGCAACGTCGCCGTCGCCGACCGCGAGGACGTTCGGCGCGCGGTCGCAGCGGCCAAGGCGGCACACGACAGCGGTGTCTGGCGCAACAAGTCGCCGGAGGAGCGCGGGCAGATCCTGCAGGCCGTCGCGGCCGCGATGTTCGAGCGCCAGGACGAGCTGGCCGCGGCCGAGGTCCAGGACGGCGGCGGCACGATCCGCAAGGCGATGAGCATGGACGTCCCGGGCGCGGCGCAGACGTTCTTCCACTTCGGCTCCTACATCGCGAGCGACGAGTACAAGGCGATGCTCCAGGAGGAGTACGAGGAGGCGGTGCCGATCCCGAGCCGCAACCTGGTCGTGCGCGAGCCGATCGGCGTCTGCGCGGGCATCACACCGTGGAACTTCCCGATGATCATGGGCGCCTGGAAGATCGCGCCGGCGATCGCGGCGGGCAACACGGTGGTGATCAAGCCGGCGTCCGTCACTCCCGTCTCGACGCTGCTGCTCGGCGAGATCTGCGCGCAGGCCGGCGTCCCGGCCGGCGTCGTCAACGTCGTCTCCGGGCCGGGCGGGGCGGTCGGCGAGGAACTGGCGACGCACCCGGACATCGGCAAGGTCGCGTTCACCGGGTCGACCGAGGTCGGCCGCCGCGTGATGCAGCTCGGCGCCGGCACGCTGAAGAAGGTCACGCTCGAGCTCGGCGGCAAGTCGCCGAACATCATCCTGCCGGACGCGAACCTCGACACGGCGGCGCTCGGTTCGTTGTTCGCGACGTTCATGCACCAGGGCCAGATCTGCGAGTCCGGCACGCGCATCCTCGTGCACGAGAAGGTCCACGACGAGTTCCTCGAGAAGATGCTGGCGGGCCTGTCGCGCATCAAGATCGGCGACACGATGGACCCGACGACCGGCATGGGGCCGCTCGTCAGCGACTCCCAGCGCGAGACGGTCGAGAAGTACGTGGCCCTCGGGCACGAACAGGGCGCGAAGTGCCTTGCCGGCGGCAAGCGCCCGGACGGCGTCGCCAAAGGCTATTACTACGAGCCGACCGTGTTCGACGACGTCGACAACCGGATGCGCATCGCGCAGGAAGAGATCTTCGGCCCCGTCGTCTCGGTGATCCGCTACAAGGACGAGGACGAGGCGATCCGCATCGCCAACGACTCGATCTACGGACTCGGCGGGGCGGTCTGGTCCGCGGACACCGACCACGCGGTCGCGGTGGCGCGCCGGATCGAGACCGGCACGGTCTGGATCAACGACTACCACATGATCAACGTGCGGTTCCCGTTCGGCGGCTACAAGCAGAGCGGCGTGGGCCGCGAGCTCGGCAAGTGGGGCCTGGCCGAGTACCACGAGACCAAGCACATCCACGTCGGGCAGAACACCGGGCCGGAAGGCAAGTTCTACCTGCAGCTGCTGCTGAACTGACCGGCTGCGGCGGCAGGCGCACGCCGCGCCTGCCGCCGCCACGCCTCCATGACGACGATCCGCATCACCCCGCGCGCTTCCGAAGTGCTCGCGCGCGTCCGCGCCAGCCGTCGCGGCACGCTGACGTTCACGATCGACGGCGGGTGCTGCGAGGGCACGGCGCCCCATCTGTACGAGGACGCCGTCCTGACCTCGGCGGCGGCGAGGGCCGGCGAAGTCGACGGCGTCGAGGTCTGGCTGCAGAACGCTATGATCGGGCCGTACGGCGACGCCGACGTGACGATCGACGTCATCGACGAGCCGCTGTCGGAAGCGATGTCCCTGGAGACGGAGTTCGGCGTACGCTTCGTGCTGCGCGAGCCGCGCTGATTCACGCCTCGAACGGCACGGCCGCTTCGGCGAGACGGTCGCCCCCCAGCAGTTCCTCCAGTTCGTCCCCGAGGCGCTCGCACTCGGCGACCGCCTGCTTCCAGCGGCGCTGGCGCTCCTTCGTCGGCTGCGTCGCGAAATCGTCGCGGTCGGGAACCTTCGAGCCGGGCAGGGTGGACACGAACTCCCTCGACGGCGCCAGGAACAGCGTGCGGTCGAGCAGGCGACCGCGCGCCTTGCGCCAGCCCAGCGGCTTGTCGAACCAGCCCGGGACGATGCGGTCGAAGAAATGCGGGTACAGCACGATCCCGGGCGGCGTCTGGAAGTCCATCGCGAAGTGGTAGTCGGTGATGCCGCCGTCGCGGTACAGGCCGCGCGGCGCGCCGGGGACGTCCGCGATCGCCGACATCACGAGCGGGATCGAGCCGCTCGCGAGCGTCGCTTCCCGAAGGTTGCCGGGATCCAGCCGGACGTGCCGGGTCGCGATGTCGACGAACGCGATTTCCGGCGCCGGCGTCGAGTGGAAGACGACCCTCTCGAAGGCGAGGGTGAGCAGCCGCCTCGAGACGACGTTCGCGCCGGCGGCCAGGCCGAGTCCGGCGGCAAGCACCGCACGCGACTCGCTGGCGGTCGGGCCGCGGCTGCGCACGGTGCCCACGTGCAGCCGGATCTGCGGATGCGCGAGCGCGGCCGTGGCGCCGTCCGGCCCGAGCAGCACGTCGAGGATCCGGCGGCTCTCGCCGGTGACTTCGGCCGGCGTCGGTCGCCGTTCATACGCCTGTCCGACGTAGGCCTCGAGGAATCTTGCGATTGCGGCCTCGGTGTCCGGCATCGCGAGGCACGTGTGTCGAAACGCGCCGATCGAGGTGCCGAAGGCGTGCAGCGGTCGAGAGCGCGGGGCGACCACGCGCCCGGCGAGCACGCGGTCGATCGCGGCGAGCACGAGCCATTTCGGCCCGCCCGAAGCGCCGAGCAGGGTCGAGATGTCGTCGGCGCGCAGTCCGTCACGCCGGATCGTCGCGAGCGCTTCGCGACCGGCGCGGACGACGAGGCTGCGGGTACGGAGTCGGTTCATGCCGGTCCTGCGGGCCGCGGCCCGGCTTCTCGGGCGGGCAGGGGCCTGCGTAGCCGCCACAGCGACGTTCGGCAATTCCCCGGCCCGCTCTTCTGCTAGTCGCTGCCGGACGCGCCGTCGCCGCGCGTTCCGCGACGGATCGGCTGCTCGCCTCGCACCGGCAGGTCGGCTACCGTGCGCGTCGCCGGCGGCCTCGAATCCCGGAATCCGCTTCCGAGTCGGAATCGGCTGCCAGGCGAAGGCCGGAGCAACGCCGAGGAGAAGGCGATGGTCAAACAATTTGCAGTAGCAGGGTTGATCCTCGTGCTGACGGCGGGCGCCTCCGCCGCGGCGGAGGCCGTCTGCGGGGACGTCAACGAAAGCGGGGGCGTGAACACCACCGACGCCCTGCTCGTGCTCAAGACCGCCGTCGGCCAGCCGGTGAGCCTGGTCTGTCCGGCGACCGGCGGGATCCTGCGGACGGGACAGACCCTTTGCTACGACGGTCTCGGCGTCGACATCGACTGCGCGGGAACCGGACAGGACGGGGACTTTCGGCTCGGAGCGTCGCGGAGCTTCACCGATAACGGCGACGGCACGATCACCGACAATGTGACCGGTCTCGTCTGGGAGAAGCTGACCGACGACGGCAGTATCCACGACAAGGAC
>CAYYZO010000039.1:0-1390 GCA_964476185.1 uncultured Myxococcales bacterium | reverse complement strand
GCTTCGGGGGCCGGGCCGCGTCACGGGTGCGCCGGCGCCAGGCGGACGGTCCGTGACGGGGCGCCGACACGTATTCGGGATTCCTACCGTGGTCGGGTTTGTGTCGGCCGCACGACGGGCCGGCAGGTCGCGACTTACCCGGGTCCCCGGACGCAACGGGTCGCAAGGTATCGATTTCGCTGACTTGTTGGGTCGCGGGGGCTTGCTCTCGGTTGTCGCGAGGGTGCGACCAGTCGGCGCAACGAATCCTTATGATGCGTTAAGACTCTTGCCTTGAATTGCACATCGTTAGATATACGCGCGCCGCGCAGGGGAATCGTCGTTCCGGGGAAGGGAACACGAGGACCGGCTGAACAGGGGAAAGCCGGTCACCGCCTTACGCGGGGATGTTCGATCAAGCGCGACTACGAAAAGTCGCCAGGGGGAATCATGGCAAGCCAAGCATTCGCCACAGTCCGCGTGTCCGCCCGCCGGACGTTTGTTGCCACGCTCACAGCCGTGCTGTTGGGGTGGAGCGGGAACGCGCACGCCGTGCTCGACTGGTGCATCACGCCGGCATCCGACCTTTTCCTCGATGGGGTCATGGACGGGGACGGTGTTTCCGGATGCACGGCGAACGACTTCGGCATCACGGGGATCAGCAGCGCGACGGTGCTTGACGACGGTTGCACCTCGGCCACCGACACGATCACGCTCAGCGGCGTCCTCTCCGTCAGTCCGTCGCAGCCGAAGCGCTACGACGTCGCGGCCTACATCGCCACGAACGGGACGGATGCACTCGACGTCGACAGCAACGGACCCCAGTGCGACGTCTACATCGTGCCAGCGCCGACCACGCCGACGGACGACGGCGACCAGTGCGGCGACTACAACGGCGGCGGTGGGGCCCTCAGCATCGCCGTGGCGAGCACGACCTTCACTTGTTCTGACCTCACGGGACCGAGCCCCGGTGTTCCGGATGGCTTCCTCGATGTGCAGGTGTGCTCGAGCTACAAGCAGAACGCCGGCACGACGGGCGACAACGCGTGCCCGACTTACAAGGGCGCGGTCCCCGGCACTTCCTCGAAATGCAACTGCCAGCAGGTGGTCGTCTCCCCGCCGATCGCGGTTCCGCAGTGCACGACGGGCGGGTGCTGCATCGCCAACAATTTCGCGCCGGCCGGCACGACCTGCCGCGCATCCGCCGGCGTTTGCGACCTGGCGGAAACCTGCAGCGGGACATCGAGCAGCTGCCCGGCCGACACGTTCCAGCCCACGTCGCTCACCTGCCGCGGGTCGGGTGGTGTCTGCGACGTCGCCGAGACGTGCACCGGCACGTCGGCGGCCTGTCCGGCCAACGCGTTCCAGCCGACGACGCTGACGTGCCGCGGCTCCGGCGGCGTCTGCGACG
>CAYYZO010000038.1:34779-36272 GCA_964476185.1 uncultured Myxococcales bacterium | reverse complement strand
CTTCGCTCGGGAGCGGGCTCGAGCCCATGCTTGAGCAGAATGCGCTTGATCGTGTTGCGGCCGACCTCGTGCGCGAGATTGTAGAGCGCGCCGCGGATACGCGTGTAACCCCATCCCGGATTCGCCTGCGCCATCGACACGATCAGCTGCGCGATCTGAGCCGCGGACTTCGGCCGCCCGACGCCGCGGACGCGGCTGCCGTCGTACTTCTGGGCCACCAACCGTCGATGCCATCGAAGCAACGTGTCGGGCGTCACGATGGTCCCGATACCGAAGAGGCCTTTCCGCCCTACCCTGCTGGCGGCCACAGCCAGAAGGCTTCGCTGAGCGTCGGAGAGGCGCAGCCGCCGGCCACCGAGCTGCTCCCGAAGGATCCGGTTCTCGGCTTGCAAGTATTCGATCACGTCCTGCTGGCCGCGGTTCACCCAGCCGGCCATCGCGGCGAGGAGGAATTGGAAGTATGGCGTGGGCACGGACGGCAACGTAGGGTGCGGCCACGCGTGATGGTAGGACGAGGCGGTGCGCCGAACACCGGGCAGTGTCACCTCATGCGTAGAGAGCCCGATGCCTCACCAAATCGTCCGAGCGCGGGTTAGACGCTGATGACTTCCACGAGGTCGCCCAATGCCTGGAAGTCCTCAGGGTTTCGGGTGTAGAGCGGCAGTCCCGTCGAACACGCCGTTGCAGCAATCAGGAGATCGACGGCTCTTGCGCCTCGTGCCTTGCGTCCTGCGGCAACGACGGCCGAATAGACGCGCCCGTAGGCGCGTGATGCCTCGGAGTCGAATGGTAGCGGATCGAACGCCGCCTCCGCACGCTGAAGCCTGTCCTGACGACGCGATCTCTCTTCGGGGTCTGCTGTGGCATGCGGGCCTGCGGCGAGTTCGGCCATGGTGATCGCGCTGATCGCGATCTCGATGGGCAGTTGTTCCGGATCGAGGCGCTCCAGATCGATGACAACCGACGTGTCGAGAATTCCGCGAGCGCGACGAGCCTCAGGCACGAGGATCGACGCCCTGAGCGACGACGGCATCGAGATCGGCGCGGAAACGCGCGGCATCGATGCCGGGGGCGTTTCGGAACATCGCGATCACGGCGTCCGCGGCGACGAAGCGATGACGCCGGAGCGGCGTGAGTTCTCCCACAGGCGTGCCATTGCGGGTAACAATGAACGTCTCGCCCTGGTCGAGGCGGCGCATGATCTCGCCGCTGTCGTTGCGAAGTTCTCGCTGGGTGATTGCCTGAGCCATGAACGGACCGTAGCACGGCGTGCTACGCGAGATCAACCGCTGGCGGCAAGGTCGGGCTTCGGCCCGGTCGGGCCCCAAGCCCCGGATCCGGGGTTTCTTGGGACCTGGAAAAAGGTGCAGCGGCGAAATGGGGGCCCATTTCTCGGCCGCGACCGGGCCCGCCGCTCAAACCCTTGGAACGGCTCGCGTTCTCAGGCCAGGACGAGTTGAATCTCTTGGGATTCTCTCAGAAAAGTTTCGCCC
>CAYYZO010000038.1:6052-34679 GCA_964476185.1 uncultured Myxococcales bacterium | reverse complement strand
CCCCCACGACGGCGAGAGCGATGGCGAGATGGTCCGCTGGGACCTGCGGACGGATGCCAGCGGACAGGAGGGCCTCCTCGACGAACTCCGACACCGCACTTGGACATGGGCGGCCGAGCGGTGGCCCCACCTCCAGAAGCACTGGGTAGAACTCGCTCTCGCCGGCACCTACGTCATCGAGAGCCCCGCGCCCGCGAACAACCCCGTCGAGCGCAATCTCGAGATCGCGTTTTCCGACCCGGCTGCCCTCGACCACGTCCGCTTCGAGTCGTTCCTGTCAGACGTGCGTCGCATCGAGCGCGACGCCGCGGAGCTCGAAGCCGAAGCCGCAGCCGAGGCCGCGAGGGTTCGCGCATTCGTCGCGGAGCAACACGCCGAACTGCTGGAGACTTTCGACCCCAAGGTGACCCGCCTTAAGAAACGCATGAAGATCCTCATCCACCACGGCGCACTCAACGACCTCTCGTCGAACGACTGAATGCCCCATCATCGGGAATCGTTCACGCAACGAGCCTCACATCGAGCACCGCCCCGGCACCTTTGGCGACAGCCTCCAGCGTCGCGAGCGAGGGATTCGCGGAAGGATTCTCCAGCTTCGCCACCTGCTGCTGGGAGACGCCGACGCGCTTGGCGAGTTGGGCCTGGGTGATCCCGAGGTCTTCCCGGAGCCAGCGGATCTGCAGGGCCACCGAGAGGCGGGACCCGATCGCGATCGCCGTCCCCTTGCGACGCCGGGGACGCGGCGGGGCTGCCCCGTCTTCCAGATGCACTTCGAGCCATCCTTCGAGGGCTTCCCTGGCCATCTCGAGTGCTTCGTCGCGGCTGCTGCCGAACGTCTGGCAACCCGGACAGTCGGGGAAGTCGACGAGCCAGTTCTTTCCTTCTCGGCTGACCTTGGCGACGTACTGCATACAGCGGCTCCTCGGCGCTCAAACGAGCTTCACGCCCGACTGCCGGGCGATCGACTGTAGCGTCCCCTTGGGGATGTCCTTGCGTGGGTGCGGGACCGTCACCAGCCCTGGGCGGGTCGGGTGACGGTAGTGGTGGTGCGAGCCCTTGGCTCGGGCGAGCGTCCACCCGGCGGCCTTCAGGGCCCGGATCACCTCCTGCGACGACACGCGGGCACCCTACAACCAAAAGGTTGTTACGTCTACCGGTCGGGAGACTCCAGGCCATCTCCCGCAGGCCGACTCCAGTTCCTCGGGGACGCGCTCGGCGGAGGGCTGGTGAATTCTGGCGCGTGAGCCCCCGCGATCGGGTCCCAGACGACCCAACTCCCGCCCGGCGCAAAGAGCCCCCTCCGCGCCCCGCCCCCTCCCCGGTTTCCGGTGCCAGAATGCCCCGCGCGTTGCGGTGACAACATTCGGCCCGCGCCCAGGCCACCTCCCCACAGACAGTTGCAGCCCCTAGGGTTCGCGGTCCCCCACCGAGCCAATCTTCTCCCAGACCAAATCCCTCTCCGTGGTTGATCCGCGCCGCTCTCCTGCTGGAGGCGGCGCGAAAACCGCGCGATGTCGCGAGGGTTTGCCGGTTCGTCCGGCCGAGACTCGGCGCGCACCTTTCAACCAGAGCGGCTGGTGAGGACGCCGATCCGAGGCGGATCGAAGCGATTTCCGATCTCCGAACGGCTCTCCGGGGAGAGATTCCCGAGAGTGGTTCAACGCAATCGGTTAACCACGCAGCCTCGAGCGCGTCGGCTGGTTAACAGGCGGCCAACTGCTATCTTCCCGGCCCCCAGCATTCGCCTCTTCCGCCGTACCTCAACGATGCGCTGCCCGTCCTGTAACCATCACAACCGCCCCGAACGCCGCTTCTGTGCGGAATGCGGGACCGCGCTCGCGAGCGCCTGCGCAGCCTGCGGCACGGCGAACGAGCCCGGGGAGAAGTTCTGTGGCGGATGCGGCATCGCACTGACGATCAGCCCCGCACCCGGGTCTCCCAGACCTCCGGCCGCCGAAACACCCAAGCACTTGGTGGACAAGATCCTGCACTCCAGGTCCGCGCTCGAAGGAGAGCGCAAGCAGGTCACCGTGCTCTTCGCCGACGTGAAGGGCTCGATGGAATTGGCCGAGCAGCTCGACCCGGAAGAATGGAGCGGCATCATGCAGCGCTTCTTCGCCATACTCTGCGAGGGCATCGCGCGCTTCGAGGGCTTCGTCGACAAGTTTACCGGCGACGGCATCATGGCGCTCTTCGGCGCCCCGATCGCGCACGAGGACCATGCGCAACGTGCCTGCTACTCCGCCCTGCATCTGCGCGACGCGTTGCGTGACTTTGCGCGCGATGTGAAGCGTCGCCACGGTCTCGACTTCGCGACGCGCATCGGCATCAACTCGGGCGCCGTAGTGGTCGGCCGGATCGGCGACGACCTGCGGATGGATTACACCGCACAGGGTCACACCGTGGGATTGGCTCAAAGGATGGAAGCGCTCGCGTCGGCGGGCAGCATCTACCTCTCCGAGAACACCAACAAGCTCGTGCATGGCTACTTCGCGCAAGACGATCTCGGCGAATTCCGACTGAAGGGCGTCGCAGAGCCAATGCACGTCTACGAACTCTCCGGCATCGGGAACCTGCGCACGCGCTTCGACATCTCGCGCGCACGCGGGCTCTCGAAGTTCGCCGGCCGGGCCCAGGAGATGCGCGCGCTCGAAGCCGCGCTCGAGAAGGCTCTCGCCGGAACCGGCCAGGTCTTCGGTCTTGTCGCCGACGCGGGCACGGGGAAGAGCCGGCTCTGCTTCGAATTCGCGAATGCGTGCCGCGCCAAAGGGATCACGGTACGCGCGACGACCGGCGTAGCGCATGGCAAGGCAGTTCCGCTGCTGCCCGTCCTCGATTTCTACCGCGCCGTCTTCGGCATCGTCGCCCAGGACGACGCACGGACGGCCCGTCAGAAGATCGCGGGCACGGTGGTTCAAAGCGACGAGTCCCTCGTCACGTCGCTACCCTTGCTCTTCGACTTCCTGGGCGTCCCCGATCCCGAAAGGCCCGTATTGATCGAACCCGGACCGGAGCGCCAGCGCGCGCTGCTGGCGCTGCTGAAGCGCATGACGCTCGCGCGCAGCCGCCGCGAGCCGGCGGTGATCCTGTTCGAGGACTTGCACTGGATCGATGGCGCTACCGAAACGTTTCTCGAGAACCTGGTTGACGCAGCCGACGCGAGCCGCACTCTGCTCGTGGTCAACTTCCGGCCGGACTACCGCGCAGAATGGATGCGCCGCTCCTACTATCACCAGATCGCACTCGCTCCGCTGGATGCGTGCGCGTTCGCAGACATGCTGGGCGAGACCCTCGGGACCGATCCATCGCTGGGCTCTCTCGTGGATCAGATCCACGGGCGCAGCGGGGGCAACCCGTTCTTCGCCGAGGAGATCATACAGACGCTGATCGAATCGGGGGCACTCACGGGCACAGTCGGTAAGTACCGGTTGACGCGCAGTATCAATTTGCTCGAGATTCCGGCCACGGTGCAACTCATCCTCGAGGCACGCATCGACAGGCTCGGCGAGCGCGAAAAGAACGTCCTCCAGTGCGCCTCCGTGATCGGCCGCGACTTTTCGGAGCCGCTGCTACGACGCGTCGCGCGCGAGGACGAAGCCGCGCTCGGCGACGCGCTCCGTGCGCTCGTGCACGCGGAGTTTCTGCACGCGACAGCCCTCTACCCCGAGGCCCAGTACGCATTCAAGCATCCACTCACGCAGGAGGTGGCGCTGGGCTCGCAGCTGCACGAGCGACGGTCGCGTGTTCACGCTGCCGTCGCCCAGGCGCTGCTCGAGCTCCGCGCGGGCTCGCTCGACGAGCACGCTGCGCTTCTCGCTCATCACTTCGACGCCGCCGGCAGCGCTCCAGAGGCGGCGCACTGGCACGAGCGCGCCGCAATCTGGCTCGAGGGCCGCGACCCGGCGGCCGGAATGCAGCACTGGAACCGGCTGGTAGAGCTGGTGGGTGCAGAACCGGAGTCCCCCAAAGCGGCGAACGCCGCACTGCGCGCGTGCGCGCGAATCATCGACCTGGGCGCAATGTTCGGCCTGGACCACGCGCACGGCGAAGAGCTCTACCGCCGCGGCCGCGCCCTCGCCGCCCGGCTCGCCGAATCCGACCAGGAAGCGGCGCTCATCGCCTTCTTCGCCCGCTACGCCTCGATCAGCGGCCACTCCGCGCTCGAAGTCGCCATGGGCGACGAAGCGCTCCGAGCTGCCCGACGGGTCACCGATGTCGGTGTCTATGCGGACCTTGTCGTCGCCGCCTCTACCACCATCGCGATGGGAGGACGGCTCGTGGACGCGATCGCAACGCTCGATTCCGCTCTCGCCGAGGGCCGCGCCACGAGTGCCACGCCCGTCGCACTGGCGCGCCTGCTCTCCAGCCACGCCACGTGGCTCGTGATGATCGGGCATCTCCGCGATGCCCGCGTCTCGATCGACCGCGCCGCGGAGCTCTTGGCGGGCCAGCGTGCCGTACTCGGGGTCCTCGTCAACGAGAACGCACGCATACAGGAACTCGTCGCCCGCGGGCTCCCCGAAGGCTCGCTCGAACGCGTGGCGCTCCAGGTCGCCAGAGCGGATGAGTCCGGGGCGCACTATTTCCGCGTCGTTGCTCGCCTGTCCCTGACCTCCGCGCACATCCACCTCGGCCAACCCGAAGCAGCTCTCGCCGCGGCCGATGAGGGCATCGAGATCGTCCGCAGGACGGGCGTGGGCCAATCCGCGGCCCTGCAGCTGGAGACGCTCCGCGCACGCGCCCTGCTGGCGACCGGCCGCGTCGACCTGGCGCGAGAGGTGATCGAACGCGTGGTCGCCGTGCCGATTCCCAATCCACTCTACGAAGGTCGCAAGTTCCTCGTGCACGCGGAGGTGCTCGTCGCCGCGGACGCCGTCGGCGAGCGGACCCTCATCGAGTCACGCGCCGCGGAGATGGACCTCCTCGCGCAAAGCACGGGGGCACTGCCCGTGCACGCGATGGCCTGGACGACCCGGGCTCAACTGGCTCGCGCACTCGGCGACGAAGATGGCTGGAAGCGGGCGCTGCGCGAAGCCCTGCGCGTCTACACATCGATGGACGCGACCGGCTGGATGGAACGCATCGAACAGGAGCTGGCGTCGTGAGCCGCCCGACCCGGTGCGATCGCCGACCCCGTGGGCTCCGGATGCCGCCGCGCACGGAGAGGGTCGGCGGCCGTCCTTCCCCGCCGGACCCGACGCCATGACGTAGGCCGAGTACGAGAGGCGGAACTGGCTGGCCGCCTGAGCGACCCAGCCCACAACCATCCATGGAAAGGCGTCAACTCCCCCGGCGAAGTCCAGCCCCCGCTCGGCCAGGATGATTACCGCGCCTATTCTGCCGCCACCGTTCCCACATCCGTCTGTGAGAAATCGTCCCCCTTGTACAGGAGAGGCTCCCCCAGCGTCCTCGCAAGGGCATAGGAGAAACAGTCCCCATAGTTGAGACCCGCCGGATGTCGCCCCTTTCCGAAGCGGAGGAACGCATCGCGGGCAGCATGGGCCTGCTCGGTATCGACCGGCACCAAAGCGATCTCCGCCTTGGCGATGAACAGGTCCAGATCGCGAAGCCCATCGCCACCATACCGTGCCCCGACGACCATCGACGTCTCCACGAAGGTGGCCGTGGACATCGAGCGCGAAGCCGCAGCTTCGATGGCTCGGTTGAAAGAGCGTCGCTCCGGTTCGTCCTGCAGGATCGCGAGTAGTGCGGATGTGTCCAGAATCATCCGCGCGGCAGTCCGTTGTCGTCGTAGCCGAGAATGTCCTCGGCAGTTCGAGTGTCGAGGACCGGCAGGGATGCACAGTGCGTCGCGATCCGGTCGAGTTCTTCGGCGAGCGGCCTGCGAGCACGCTCGCGCCGAACGCGGGCGAGCCGCTCCCGAAGGGCTTTGGTGACCGCTTCCGTCTTGGTCTCACCCGCCAACTTCGCGAGATCCTCTGCCAATCGTTCCGTTTCCGGGTTTCGGATGTTCAGCGCCATTTTCATTACACCTACACGGGATGCTACACGCCATTACGAAGTCGGCAAGCCCTCGCGAAATCCAGGACGGCCTCAAGGCATTCCGGGCCGGGATCAGGTGCGCCTGCGAAACGGGATCCCGCTTTTCAGCCACGAGCGGAACCACCGCGCAAACCCACGGATACGCACGCATTTTCGGCCCAGGGCGGATTGGGACTCTCGAGAGTTTCTCAGAAAAGATTCGCCTGGGCGCATCAAACAGGGAGCCAAGATTTCGTCAGACCAATTTCTCGGTTAACTCGGTCGTGCGTCCGAGCCTGATCGCGGCCAAGGGGATGCGCCCTGCCCCACCGGGCCAGGATTCTTTCAGACCAACGTTACTCGGCGGATTCTGCCCGTTCAGGCCGGCGATCTGCTCGCCGGCCAACCGACTCCGCCTGCCCTCTGCACGTCGTGGCTGGCCGCCAACGGTCCGTTCAGTGCCGATCCGGAGACAGCTCCCCGCGCAGGGCATCGATCGCATAGCGGCGGCCGATCCCGCTCATTGGCGTGCGGTTCAGCTCCCGGCCGAGAATTCCGTCGAGTCGGCCGGCGTCGCCGTGAAGCTCGACGTCCACCCGGTACTGGTACGCCAGGTCGTTCATGGACCCCAGGACGCTGCGGCTGTTCGTCAATCCGAACCGGAGTTCCTTCAGGCTGGTGATCGACTCGATCGCCGTGGCCGTGAATCCCTCGGCCTCCATCGCACCGGTCACCGTCCCGGCGAGCATCGTCGGAAGGTGCGCGATGTCTGCTCGCCTCAGCTGCGGCAGGACAATGGTGAACAGCGTCCTGGCATGCGTGCAGAGCACATACTTTTCGCGGTGGATCCAAAGCAGATCGCAGAACCACTCCTCAAGTGGTGCAGGCGCGGGTGCGGAACTGAGCAAGTCCTTCTCGTTGAGCTTGAGCTCTCCCCGGAGCTTCTTCGTGCAACGCAGAATCACCGAAGGACTGCCTCGGCCAGCGACCGCGGGGAATGGATCGTGACGGCGTGGAGGCTCTTGCCGTAGTACTCGCCGAAGTGCGTTCGGTCTCCGGTCACCAGGACGTCGCACCTCAGTCGAATTGCCGCCGCCAGCACCGGGCGATCCTTCTGCGGCAGCGGCAGCTTCTTCTCGAGGGCGTGGTCCGTGACGAAAACCGCCACGGCGACTGTTGCGAGGATCTCCTCGAGGGCCGCCTCCGCCCCGCTGGCCTTGGCCCCGAGGTTTCGCCGCGCCTCCTCGACCACGTAGGTGTCGGCGTGAAGCTCGTGGCCGGCGTCGATCAGCAGCCGCAGGAACTCGCGCATCGCCCCGTCGGAGCGAGCGGCCGAGAAGAGGACGTTGGCGTCGAGAAAAATCCGCATCCGCGCGTCAGCGGGCGGGCTTCCTGCGCGGGAGCACCGCCGCGAGTTCCGCTTCGGACTCGTCGAACTCGCGAACCCGCTCAGCGCTGTACATCTCGACCGGGAGCGTCACAGCCGGACGCAGCAGCAGCCCTTCGGGAGTGGTCTCGGCGATCAGCTGGTCGTCGGCCTTGATGCCCAGGAACTTCCGAAGCTTCGCCGGCAGGGTTACGACGCCCCGGCTCGTCATGGTGACTACAGCCTTCATGGGCCCGACTATGCCGAATTGCAGAATTACTGCAATCTGCTTCCCGGGGCCTCAACGGCGCCAAGCCTCAGGCGGCGGATTTCTGGCATTTCGGAGGCTGCCGGAGTTTCCCGGTCACCTTGCAGCCGGCCCGTGGGAGCAAGCCCTCTCCGCCCCGCACCCCCCGGTTTCCCGTGACGAAATCCCGCGCCCACTTTGGTGCCGGAATTCGCGCCGCCCTGGCGACCTCTTCACAGTCAGGTCTAGCCCCGAGGGTGCCCCCTTCCCCATCGAGCCAAAGTTTTTTCAGACCAAGTTTGGGAGTGGCGCGGGGTGCGCCCGGCCCCCTCTCCACGCGCCGCGCAACCCGGGAGATTGCGCAGGGTTCCGCGATTGGGCACCGATCGAAGCGCATGGCCGGCCGTTAGCTGAGCACCCACGTCTCTGCCCAACACCGGCTCAAGTTCCAGCCTCGAACTGATTCTCACGCTCCGATACGCAGCACGCCGGTGCTAGGTGGGGAGCACCAAGGAGGTGCTCCCATGGTGGACCTCATCCCGAACCTCCACGACATCCGGCGCCTCGACCGCGCACACGTCCTTCACCCCATCACCGAGTTTCGCGAGCAGGAGAAGACCGGCTCGCACATCTTCGTCGGCGGCAAGGGCATCGAGTTGTTCACCGGCGACGGGCGCACCGTCATCGACGGCTTCTCGGGTCTCTTCAACATCAACGTGGGCCATGGTCGCCGAGAGATCGCGGATGCGGTGGCCGAGCAGATGGGCAAGCTCGCCTATTATCCGAGCTTCTGGAGCTTCGGCAACGAACCCTCGTCACGACTCGCCGAGAAGATCGTCGGCCTGCTTCCCGCGGACCGGCATCTCAACCACATTCTCTTCCACAGCGGGGGCAGCGAAGCCAACGAAGCGAACTTCAAGTTCGCGCGCCAGTACCACGCCGTTCGCGGCAACGCGTCCAAAGTGAAGATCCTGTCGCGGCGCTGGGCCTTCCACGGAGCGACGCGCGGCGCGGGCACGGCCACGGGCATCGTCGCCTACCATCTCTTTCTCGAGCAGGACGCCTCGCATGCCTACTTCGCGCCGCCCTACTGCTATCGCTGCGAATTCGACGGCCAGTATCCGGACTGTGGCCTGGCCTGCGCCCACGACCTCGAAACGACGATCGATCGCGAAGGCGCCGACACCATCGCGGCCCTGATCCTCGAGCCGGTGATGGGAACCGGCGGAGTGCTGGTGCCGCCGCCTGACTACTACGGGCCCATCCAGGAGATCTGCAAACGCCACGACATCCTGTTGATCCTTGACGAGGTGGTCACCGGCTTCGGCCGCACCGGCAAGTGGTTCGGCATGGAGCACTACGGTATCCATCCGGACCTGGTTTCCTTCGCCAAGGGGATCTCTTCGGGTTATCTGCCGCTTTCCGCGTCGGTGGTCTCCGACCACGTCTACGAAACCATCCGCGACGAGATGCCGCCGGGCGTACCCTTCATGTTCGGGCTCACCTACAACAATCACCCGACCTGCTGTGCGGCCGGCCTCGCCAATCTCGAGATCGTGGAGCGCGAGGGCCTTGTCGAGAACGCTCGCGTGGTCGGCGCCTACCTGCTGGAGAGCCTGCGCGAGAATTTCTCCAAGTCTCCGATCGTCGGCGACATTCGCGGCTGCGGTCTGCTCGCCGCCATCGAGGTGGTGCGCGACCTCGAAACCAAGGAGCCTTTCCCCAACTTCGAGGACCCCCACGACATCGTCGCCGATGTCTTCGAGAAAGGGCTCATCGCGCGCGCGATGTTCCAGTGCGTCGCGCTGGCTCCGCCGCTCATCTCCACGCGCGCGGACATCGATCGCATGGTCGGCATCCTCGCAGGGATCTGGCCCCAGGCCGAGAGGCGTGCGCTGGCCTGAACGCAGACGTGTTGCGGGCAGGGCTGATGTTCATTCGGGGAACCGCACCTGCAAAACTGCGGGATCGCTGAACCGTCGAGCGACCGATGAGTGAATTCATCAACGTCACCGATGCCGTGAGGGTGAAGCCGAAGCTGCGCGGCGTGTCGCACCAGATTGCGTTCTTTGCAGCGCTCGCGGCGGGCGGTGTGCTCGTGTTCGTCGCTTCCACTCCGCGCGCGATGTGGGCGGGCCTGGTCTACGCGCTCTCGCTCGCCGGAATGTTCGGCATCAGCGCCGCCTACCACCGGCCGACGTGGAGCGTGGCCGCCCGCAGCCGGATGCGACGGCTCGACCACGCGGGAATCTTTCTGCTGATTGCCGGCAGCTACACGCCGGTGTGCGTCCTCACAGACAATTTCACACTGCTCGCCATCGCATGGGCCGGCGCCGCGCTGGGCCTGCTGCATGCCGCGTTCGTGCACCAGACGTTCCGCAGGTTGAACGCCGCCATCTACGTCGTGCTGGGTTGCGCCGCATTGCCGGTGCTGCCCTCCTTGCTGGCTGTGCTGGGACCCGCGCGCGTCGCACTGCTCCTTGCCGGCGGCGCCGTCTACATCCTCGGCGCCGTGGTATACGCACGGCGCTGGCCCAACCCCGCGCCGGCGGTGTTCGGTTATCACGAGGTCTTTCACCTGATGGTCATCCTCGCGAGCGTGCTGCACTTCGCGGTCATGTTCGGCCTGGTCCGCGGGGATGGGCGATCGTGAGTGGAATCGCGCGTGATGGAGACTCTGGCGAGATCGGTGGGACTGCCAGCGTGGCGCTCGGCATCCGCCCCGAGGTTCCTGCGCAGCAGATCGCCGTCGTGAACGAGCAAATTCTGACGAGTACTCTCCACGTCGGGCGGGCTCGATCGAGGACTCCGTTAACCAGCGACTGGGTACACCGACCGAATGAGGCCCCATATTTCGATCGCGGATGGTGCCCTCTCGCGACCAGTTGAATCCGAAGACTTTCTCACGTGTTCGCGCATTGGGACTCGCTGCTTTTTCCAGAGGAGCCGTTCGCCCAGCTTACCGAACGCGAAGCCAATCTCCTTATGGATCCAATCGTCCGCGGTGCGGCACTAGCGCAATGTCGGCGACTTGTGGCCGCTTCCCAAAGCCTCGGCGCGGAGTGCACTGGTTTAGCGGCGGTCAACTGCTAGATTCCCGGTCCCCGCGTTCGCCTCTCCCGCGGGACCTCCACGATGCGCTGCCCCTCCTGCCACCAGGACAACCGCCCCGAACGCCGCTTCTGCGCCGAATGCGGCGGCGCGCTCTCGCCGCCCTGCCCGGCCTGCGGATCGGCCAACGAGCCCGGCGAGAAGTTCTGCGGTGGCTGCGGCGCCGCGCTGACGACCACCACGGCGACCGCGCTTCCCCGACCGCCGGCCACCTCCACGCCCAGGCACCTCGTCGACAGGATCCTCGCGTCGCGCGCCGCCCTGGCCGGCGAGCGCAAGCAGGTCTCCGTGCTTTTCGCCGACGTGCAGGGCTCGATGGAACTCGCTGCGCAGACGGACCCGGAAGAATGGTCGCGCATCATGCAGCGCTTCTTCACGATCCTCGCCGACGGCGTCGAGCGTTTCGAGGGCTTCGTGGACAAGTTCACCGGCGACGGCATCATGGCGCTCTTCGGCGCGCCGATCGCGCACGAAGACCATGCCCAGCGTGCGTGCTACGCGGCGCTTCACCTGCGCGACGAGCTCGCCCGCTACGCGACCGAGGTGAAGCGAGAGCATGGCCTCGGGTTCTCGACCCGCATGGGCATCCACTCGGGCGAGGTCGTCGTCGGCGCCATCGGCGACGATCTCCGCATGGACTATACGGCGCAGGGGCACACCGTCGGGCTGGCGCAGCGCATGGAGAGCCTGGCCGAGCCGAACACCTGCTACGTGAGCGCGGCGACGGCGGCGTTGGCGAGCGGCTACCTCGCGCTCGAAGACCTGGGGGACTTCCGGGTGAAGGGAGTCGCCGAGCCGCTGCGCGTGCACCGACTCGCCGGCCTCGGCGCTTCCCGGACGCGCTTCGACATTTCCCGCTCCCGCGGCCTCTCACGCTTCGTCGGGCGCTCGGCCGACCTGCGTGCGCTCGAGGACGCCCTCGAGCAGTCGGCAGCGTGCAACGGCCAGGTGGTTGGCGTGGTGGCCGAGGCGGGGACCGGCAAGAGCCGTCTGTGCTTCGAGTTCCTCGAACGCTGCCGCGCCCGCGGGATGTCCGTGTACGAAGCGCGCGCCGTCGCCCACGGACGCAACATCCCTTTCCTGCCGATCCTGGAGCTGTTCCGCGCCTACTTCGGCATCACGCTCCAGGACGACGACCGCAGCGCGAGAGAGAAGATTGCCGGGCGCCTCGTCGTGCTCGACCAGCGCTTCACCGAGGCGCTGCCGCTGCTTTACGATTTTCTCGGCGTCAGCGACCCGCAGCGCCCAGCGCCGCGCCTCGATCCCGACGCGCGCCAGCGCCAGCTGATCGGCGTCATGCGTCAGGTGACGCAGACCATCAGCGAGGAGCAGCCGACGGTAACGTTGATCGAAGACCTTCATTGGCTCGACGCCGCGAGCGCGGAGTTCCTCGAGCACAACGTCGACGCCCGCGCCGGCAGCCGGAGTCTCCTCGTGCTGAACTTCCGGCCGGAATACCGCGCCGACTGGATGCAGAAGTCGTGGTATCGGCAGATCCCGCTGGCACCTCTCGGCGTCGAGGGCGTCGCCGAACTCCTCACCGGCCTGCTCGGGAGCGATCCGGGCATCGCGACGCTGGCGGCGCCGATTCACGCGCGTACCGGCGGCAATCCCTTCTTCACCGAGGAAGTGGTCCAGTCCTTGATCGAGTCCGGCCATCTCGCTGGGACACGCGGCGCCTATCGCCTGGTGGCGCCGATCGAACGCCTGCAGGTGCCCGCTACCGTGCAGGCCTTGCTGGCCTCGCGCATCGATCGCCTGCCGGAGCGCGAGAAACGGCTCCTTCAGGTCGCGGCGGTGATCGGCAAGGACTTTCCGGAACCGCTGCTCGCGGCGGTGGCGGAGCTGCCGGCCGAGGATTTGAAAGCGGCCCTCGCCTCGCTCTGCCGCACCGAGTTCATCCACGAGCAGGCGCTGTACCCGGTGGCCGAGTACGCCTTCAAGCATCCGCTGACGCAGGAGGTGGCGCTCGCCAGCCAGCTCCGCGAGCGCCGGCGCGAGGTCCACGCGGCGGTCGCGCGCGCGATCGAGCAGCAGGAGACCGCGCGTCTCGACGAGCTCGCACCGTTGCTGGCCCAGCACTGGGAGGAGGCCGGCGATCTCCTCGCCGCGGCCCGCTGGCACCGGCGCGCTGCCGAGTGGGTCGGCAGCACCAACTTCGGGGCCGCCTCCTATCACTGGGGAAGAGTGCGCGCGCTGCTGCGCGAGCTCCCGGGAGATCGTGAAGCCGCGGTCATGGGCCTCGCGGCGTGCATGCAGATTCTCAACACGAGCTGGCGGGTCGGCGCCGGCATCGAGGATGCCCCCACGATCCTCGCGGAAGGGCAGGCCTTCGCGCATGCCCTCGGGGATCGGCGGGCGCACCTGATCCTGTCGATGCTCTACGGCCGCGTCCGCTGCAGCGCCGGTTACGTCGCCGAGCACCTCGAACTGGCGCCCCGCAACTACGATGCCGCGCGCACACTGGCCGACCCCGCGTTGCAGGCGACCGCCGCCCATTGGCACGTCGACGCCCTCGCGATGGCTGCACGATTTCCGGCGGCGCTCGAGGCGATCGATGCTGCGCTCGAGTGGATTCCCAGGAGGTCTCCGGCGACGGATTGGATCACGGGTCTCAACCCCTACACCGTGTGCCTGTTCTGGCGGGGGGTTGCACGGGGGATGGCGTCGTCGCTGCGCGAAGGCATCGAGGACCTGGAGCTCTGCCGGCGCCTCGCGCTGGAGGATGGCGCGCCGGAAATCGGCGCCTATGCCGACCTGGTTGCTGCCGAGTATCACTACCTCGCCGGCGCGCCCGATCAGGCGTTGCGGTCTGCCCGTCAGTTGGAGGACATCTGTCGTCGCCTGGGGGACCCCACCATCCTCGTCGCGTACCAGCAGGCAGCCCAGAGTTGGGCCGATCTTGGCGCTGGACGCGTGGCGGACACGATCACGGCAGCGCGGTCGGCGTTGGAGTTCATGACGCGGGTCGAGAAGCAGGCCGCGGGCAACGCGGCGCTCGCGCTTGCCGAGGCAATGCTGCTGGCGGGGGACTATCCGGCCGCGGTAGAGGCCGCGCGGCAAAGCATCGACCTGTCTTCCCGCTCCCTGCGCGCACAGTACGAAGCGCAGGCCCACGGCGTCCTGGCCCGCGCCTTGTTGCGTCGTGACGGCGCCGCTGCGCGCGAAGGCGCCGCTGCCGCACTGGCCAGCGCTGCCGCGCTGATCGGAGGTTCCGGCGCGACGACGCTCCTCGCGTTGCTCTGCGAGTGGCGCGCCGAGCTGGCCGACGTTCTCGGCGACGAAGTCGCGCGCCGGGAGCTGCTCCAGCAGGCGCAGCGACGCTACGAGGAGATCGGCGCGCCGCTGCAGGCGGCCAGGATCGCGCGCGAGCTCGACGCCTGAAGTGCCGTTGACCGGCGATCAGTCGTCCACGCGGAACAGCCGCCAGCGGTCGGCGACCCCCTTGAGGTCATGCTCGCCGCGATCCGTGTAACACAGGTTCGAGCCGACGGTCAGGTCCTTGACCGTTCCCGAGACCAGGATCTCGCCGGGTGCGGCGACCGCCTGGATCCGCGCCGCCAGGTGCACGGCGATGCCGGAGAGGTCGCGGTCGTGGACCTCGCACTCGCCCGTGTGCACTCCCGCGCGGATCTCGACGCCGAGCCGGCGCACGCCGTCGCGAACCGCGCGCGCACAGGCCACCCCGCGGGCCGGCGACTCGAAACGCGCGAAGAAGCCGTCGCCGATGGTCTTGACCTCGGTGCCTTCGCAGCGGGCGATCTCGCGACGAACCAGGGCGTGATGCTCGCTCAGGACGGCGCGCCAACGCTCGTCGCCCAGCCGTTCCGCGTGATGGGTCGAACCGACGATGTCGGTGAAGAGAAGCGTCGCGAGCACGCGCCTGGCTTCCTTCTCCCTCGCGCTCAAGCGCCGGGCATCGTCCAGCGCGATAGCAGAACCGGTCGAGCTCGCGATCAGCCGGCCGGACGCGTCGTGGGCCACGACGTCGGTGACCATGATGTCGTCGCTGTGAACGACCCGCGCCACGACCTGGATCGGGCGACCGTCGGCGCGAACCGGCGCGTGGAACCGAACGAGTTTGTCCATCCCCGCCCTGTTGCCCGAGTCGTAGGTCGAGCCCACCAGCCACCCCGCCAGATTGCTGATACTCGCGACTATACCTGCGGAAACATCCCGGGACTGCATGCAGAACCACTCGCTGGCCGGGACCGTCAGGACGAGGCGGCCGCGCTCGAACTGCTGGATCCGCGCGCCGTAGAGTTGCGTCAGCGGACAGATGGGAGCGCCCGACTGCAGCTTCGCGACGAGTTCCTTGGCGTAATCCCGTTCGGTCTCATGGCCTGCCGCGAATGCGCGCAAGTGCGGATCTGGCGTGGCGTACACCGGCTCGTCGACGACCCGAAGCGGCGATGGAGGCGCCGGCGGAGGCGGGTCCAGCCACTCGATCCTGGCGTGGCCGCCGGCGTGCGCGAGCTGGCGACCGTCGGCGTCCTCGATCTCGACCTCGGTGAAGACTGATTGCGCGCTGATGTTCGCGACGCGCGCGCGCGCCAGCAGGTTTCCCGCCTGCGAACGCGCCGGACGGAAGTAGTTGACGCCGAGCGCGCACGGCCGAAGCACGGTGGCGGGATCCAGGGCCGTCAGGGCCGCGCCGTGCAGCGCCGTCTCGATGAAGGCGGAGACCTCCAGCTGACCGACCGCGAACGTGGTCGCCGCGCTTGCCGGCATCACCCAGGTCCCCGACCCCGCGCCGACGTGCGCCGGGCGGATCCCGAGCAAGCGGCTGAGCGGCGGCCGTGGCACCAGCCCCTGTGCCCAGGCACGCACTCGATCGATTCCGCTGAGCGCGTCAAACCAAGGCGGCGCGACGCTGCCTCGCACCGGTTCGTCGGTGATCATCGCTCGCTTCTACCCACTCGATCCGGTTCTGGCCAGCCGGGCAGGAGACGGTCATCGAGACGGCAACGGCTCGAAGCGAGACGACGATCGGGGGCATGGCCCCACGGAACCGGCACCTGGTGCAACGGCCGACACGAACTATCGCCAGCCGCGGTCGGGCCCGGACTGTCCATCGCCTGGATCCTTGCCCTGTTGCTACAACGCTTGCCGGTGTTGGCGAAACACCCGGTACATGGCGCGCAATCTTCGTTGTCGTGCGAACGGGTTCCACGGTCGCCTTCGCCGATACCGTTCGCTGCAACCGGCCGAACGGCGGGACTCACGGCGAGGACGGAAGCAGGCACGGTAATGAGCGGAGGCCGCATGACGAATTCCTCAGGGAAGTCGCACGGAGCAGGAGTGCCCGGCCGGCCTGGTGCAACGACGGGATGCCCCCGCCGACCCCCCGCCGCCCTTCCGGAAATCGTCGATCACACCACCATCGCCGCCAGTCGCCCGCGCTCCTCTGCAGCCGCCGACATTGCCCCGGCCCGCGAGTATGGGATGATCGTCTTTGCGCCCGAGGCCCGGGATTCGTGATTCAGCCGCGCCCCAGACGACCATGACGCCGTCCGACGACGAACGGGAACTCGGCAGCCGCCCTCCGATCGAGGCGCCGCTCGCCGTCGTGATGGTGGGCCTTCCGGCGCGCGGCAAGAGCTACACGGCGCGCAAGATCAGCCAGTACCTCGCGTGGCTCGGCTACCGGACGCGCATCTTCAACCTCGGGGCTTACCGGCGGGATCGCTTCGCCGGGGCGCCGGCGTCGTTCTTCGACCCGCTGAACCCCGAGGGCATGGTCGCCCGCGACGAGCTCGCCGCGGCGGCGATGGACGACCTGGTCGGCTGGATCCACGGGGGCGGCCAGATCGCCGTCTACGACGCGACGAACACGACGGCCGCGCGGCGCGCGTTCGTTCTCGAGCGGCTCGGGGCCGCAGGGATCCCGGCGCTGTTCGTCGAGCTTCGCACCTGGGATCCCGGCGTCATCGAAGCGAACATCCGGGAGACCAAGGTCACGTCGCCGGACTACGCCGGCGTCGATCCCGAGGAGGCGGCGAGCGATTTCCGCGCGCGCATCGCCCAGTACGAGAGCGTCTACGAGCCGCTCGACTCCGACAGCGTCAGCTACATCCGCATCTCCGACGTCGACGAGCAGATGGTGATCAACCGCGTGCACGGCTACGTCGCGATGCGGATCGCGCACCTGCTGCACAACCTGCACATCGAGAGCCGCACGATCTGGATGAGCCGCCACGGCGAGAGCCACGACAACGTGCGGCACATCCTGGGCGGCGACTCGTCGCTGACCGACCGGGGGCGCGAGTACGCGCACGCGCTGCGATCCTTCGTGGACTCGCGGCCGCGGCCGATCACGAACGTCTGGACGAGTACCCTTCGCCGCGCGATCGAGACGGCCGAACCGCTGGGCCGCTCGTTCCTGCCGATCCGGGCGCTCGACGAGATCGACACCGGGATCTGCGACGGCCTGACCGAGGCGGAGATCGCCGAGCGCCACGCCGCCGAGCACGAACTGCGATGCGAGGACAAGCTGTCCTATCGCTACCCGCGCGGCGAGTCCTACGAGGACGTCATCCGCCGGCTCGACCCGGTGGTGCTGGAGCTCGAGCGGCACCGTGATCCCGTGCTCGTCATCGCGCACCAGGCCGTGCTGCGCTGCCTGTACGCGTATTTCACGGGAATCCCGCGAGCGCGCTGCCCGCACATCGAGATCCCGCTGCACACGGTCTTCGAGCTGCGGCCGCGCGCCTACGGCTGCGAGGTCGAGCGTCACGAGCTGCTGGCCGCGGCGGGCTGAAGCGCGGCAGGCGCGCAACGCGCAAGAGCCCGCGGGCGAGAGCGGGTTCTGCGAGCACCGGCTCCCCGGTCGTCAGCCGAGGCTTTCGTGCGCGTAGGCCAGCGCGACGTCGAGCGTCATCGCCTGGCCTTCGTCGCGGGCGCGGCGTCCCTCCTCGGGCCCGAGGGCGGCGCGCACCGCCGGCAGGTAGTGGCGGTAGAGACAGAGGCTGCCCGGCGTCCGGAACGGGATCTGCTTCTTCGTCGCACCGGACAGATGACGCGCGACGGCCATCAGGCGCGCGGCCCTGCCCGGATGCCCCCGCAGGAACGCAACCACCGCGACGATGCTGAGCAGGTGGTTCTCGACCAGCGGGAGGCCGATGCGCTTCACGTCGCGAACCGCGTCGCGCAGCAGTTCGCAGGCCACCTCCTCGCGACCGCCCGCGACGAGCGCCGGCGTGACCTCGACGAAGTACGAGTTGGCGAACGAGACCGCCGCGCCGCGCGGACGGCTGACTTCGACGGCGCGAAGCGAGACGCGCAACGCCTCGTCCTTCTCGCCGACGAGGTGCAGGGAGACGGAAAGCGCGGGCAGCGCGAGCGACATCAGCGTGTGGGGCTCGGCCGTGTCGCCGCAGAGTTCGAGCAAGGCGGTCCAGTGCTTCGCGGCGGCCACCATGTCGCCGAGGTTCATCTCCGTCATCCCGGCCAGTCCGAGGGCCTGGATGTGCCACTCGGCGGGGAGGCCGTCGCGGGCCGTCCGGATCGTCGCGACGAGGTCGCGTCGCGCGTCGTCGGCAAGAGCCGGTTCCGCCCCGGGCGCCGACGCGAGGATGGACGTCGCGAACGCGCGGCGACCGAGGGCGACGACCAGGAACGGGCTCGCCTGGCCGGCCGCGATCTCGACGGCGCGGTTCGCGTTTTCCCACGTGCTCCGCTGGTCGAGGCCCGTCATCGCGAACCCGGCCAGCAGCGTGTGGCACGCGACTTTCTCGACCGTCGCGAGGCGTTCCTCCACGCGCAGCGCTTCCATCATCCAGCGACGACCTTCCTCGTACGCGCCGCCGAGCGCCCACGGATCGCCGAGGCGCATCGCGATTCGCACGAGGAGCTCCGGCCGGTCGGTGCCGAGGGCCCAGTCGGCCGCCGCCCGCAGGTTGTCCATCTCCCCGAGGAGCGTGCGGGCCGCGGCGGCGGAACGCGACACCACTTCGAGCGGCATCGCCTCGATCCACGCCAGGTACCAGTCGCAGTGACGAGTGCGCACCGACTCCGCCTCGGCCGACGCCGCGAGTTTCTCCGAGGCGTACATGCGCACCGTCTCGAGCAGGCGGTAGCGCGCGTTGCCGCCCTCGTCTTCGCCGGCGAACACGAGGGATTTCCCCGCGAGGGACCCGAGGATGTCGAGCACGCGCCCCGGCTCGACGCCGTCGCCGCTGCTGATGGCCTCGGCGGCGTCGAGCGAGAAGCCGCCGGCGAAGACGGCCAGGCGACGGAACAGGATGCGCTCGGCGTCGTCGAGCAGGTCGTGGCTCCAGTCGAGCGTGGCGGCCAGCGTCTGCTGGCGCTGGATGCGGCGACGACCGCCGGTCAGGAGCCGGAAGCGGTCCTCGAGGCGTTCGGCCAGCTGGCGGGGCGACAGATGCGAGACGCGCGTCGCGGCCAGTTCGATCGCGAGCGGGATGCCGTCGAGGCGGCGGCAGATCTCGACCACCGCCGAGACGTTGTCGGGGCCGAGCGCGAACGCCGGCTTCACCGACTTCGCGCGCTCGGCGAACAGCAGCACGGCGTCGGAGCGTTCGGCTTCGGAGGCGTCGTCCGGAACCGACAGCGACGGGACCGGGACGACCTGCTCGCCGTCGAGGCCGAGCGCCTCGCGACTGGTCGCCAGCACGCGGACGCCGGGGCACTCGACGAGGGCGCGATCGACGAGTCCGGCGACCGTGTCGACGAGGTGCTCGCAGTTGTCGATCACGAGGAGGCAGTGGCGCCGCGCGATCGACGCGAGCACCCGGTCGTCGATCGAGTCGCCGAACTCTCCGCCGAGCAGGTCGCCGAAGGCCGGCGCGCAGGCGCCGGCGATGGCCTGGGAGACGAGTTCGGGATCGGTGACCGGCGCGAGGTCGACGAAGAACACGCCGTCCGGAAAGCGCGCGAGCTCGTGCGCGCCGACCTGCAGCGCGAGTCGCGTCTTGCCGGAGCCGCCGATGCCGGTCAGCGTGACCAGGCGGTGCTCGGCGACGAGACCGCGGACAGCGGCGAGCTCCTTCTCGCGACCGACGAAGCTCGAGCGTTCGGCCGGCAGGTTCGACGGCGCGTCGAGGGAGCGAAGGCGCGCGAACGCGAACGGCAGGCCGTCGGCCGTCAGCTGGAAGAGCCTCTGGGGCTCCCCCATGTCCTTCAGCCGGTGCTCGCCGAGGTCGCTGAGGAGCGCGCCCGGGGGAAGGTTCTCCCGGACCAGTTCGGCCGTCGCCTGCGACAGGACGATCTGGCCGCCGTGGCCGGCGTCACAGATGCGACTCGCGCGGTGGACCTCGTGGCCGACGTAGTTCTCGCCGTCCGCGACGGCTTCGCCGGTGTGGATGCCGATGCGGACGCGAACGCGCCCGTCGCTCGGCCAGGAGTGGACCTCGAGGGCCCGCTGTCCATCGACGGCCGCGGCGGCGGCGTCGCTCGCCCGCGCGAAGACCGCGAAGAACGAGTCCCCCTGGGTGCCGACCTCGCGGCCGCCGTGGGCCTCGAACGCGCGTCTCAGGAGCCGGCGGTGGTTCTCCAGCAGTTCGGCCCAGCGCTCGTCGCCCGAGTCACGAACGAGGCGGGTCGACCCCTCCACGTCGGTGAACAGGAAGGTGACGGTTCCGGAGAGAGCGCCAGGCACGGTCGCGCACTATGCCGAAGCAGCGCAGGGATACCACTCCCGCCGGCGACGGCGAACCGGCGACGGCAGGTCCTTGCGAATCGCGGCCGACCGAATCAAGAGGGGGATGCTCCCGCCCCGCGCCTCGCGTGCATCGACGAGCGGCATGCGGTTCGCGCCGGCCATCGCACGGTGCGTGGCGCGTTTCCGTTGCGCCGGGCAGGAGCGTAGGAACTCCGTGCTGCGCCGCACCGCCCCCACCGACCCCGATTCACCGGCGCGGCCCGCGTTGGCGACACTGCCGTGGATCACTCTCGTCGCGGGGATCCTCTGGGCGATCTGGCCGCTGGTCGCGCACTCGTGGGACCACGTGGTCGACACCCGCGCGCTGTACCCGGATCTGTGGCGCGCGATCGAACCCGACATCTGGCTGCAAATCTGGATCCTTGCGTGGGGCGCCCACATCCTGCCGATCGACCCGGCGTCGCTCTACCAGGCCAACGCGTTCCACCCGACCGCGTTTTCGCTTGCGAGGTCCGACCACCTGCTCGGCATGCTGCCGGTCTTCGCGCCGGCCTGGTGGCTGACCGGCAATCCCGTGTTCGCGTTCCAGCTGACGATGATCGCGAGCTTCCTGCTCTGCGGCATCGGGATGTACGCGCTGTTGCGGCGCCTTCGCTGCCATCCGGCGGTCGGCGTCGCCGTCGCGCTGCTCTGGGCCCTGATGTCGTTTCGCCTGAACGACGGCCTGTCGCGCGCTCAGCTCCTGCAGTACCAGTACCTGCCGTTCCTCATCCTGTACCTCGACCATTTCCTCGAGACCGGGCGCCTGCGCGTGCTGTGGACGGCCGCGGGCTTCCTCCTGCTGCAGACGCTGACCGCCTACTGGCACGCCTACTTCGCGATCTTCACGGCCGCCGCCGTGCTCGTTTCGGCGGCAGCGACCGTCGAGACGCGCCACACCCGACGGGTTCTCGCGGCGCTGGGCATGGTGGTCGTGGTCGGCGCCGCGCTCGCCGCTCTCAGCCTGCCGTACCTCGAGATGTCGCGCGACGGACAGCTGGTTCCCAAGTCGATGCCGGCGCAGCTCTCCTGGTACTTCGGATCGAAGTCGTTCCCCGCGCTGGTCGTGCTGGCGGCCGCGGCGGCAGCGATCTCCGGCGCGGCCGGCGGCGTCAGCGCGCGGAGGAGACGCGCCGTGCTGGTTTTCACGCTGCTCGCGTCGGCCGGGATCCTTCTCTCGATCCCCGTCCACCCGGAGTCGGCGTCGGTCACGGATCGGCTCGTCGCGCTTCCGCGCGCGATCGCCACCGAGTTCGTTCCCGGGTTCCGCTACCTGCGCGACGAGTACCGCTTCCTCACCCTCGCGAGCGTCGGCATTTACGGTCTCGCGGCGCTCGGCTTCGATTCGGTCTTCGTCTGGCTCCGGGCCCGGTCCACGGTGGTGGGCGCGGCTGCGCTCGCAGCCGCTCTGCTTTTCCTCGGCGCGCCGATCGCGCGGCGGGACATCCCGCTGGCGCCGGCGCCGGCGACCGATGTCGCGCCGCCGGTGTACGCCTGGCTCGCCGAGCACGGCGAAGGCGGCACGCTGCTCGAGCTGCCGATCTCGAAGAACCTCGGCGAGGCGTACCTGGACGCGCAGTACATGTTCTTCAGCACGTACCACTGGCTGCCGCTCATCGACGGCTACACCGGCCACCCCCCGCGCGAATACTACGCGCGCATGCGGCTGTTGGCAGCGCTGCTCCCGGGAGACGCCGCGATCGATGCGCTCGTCGCCGAGACGGGGCTGCGCTGGATCATCGTGCACGACTCCCGCGCCGACGACGCCGCGTGGAGCGGGAGCGCGAAGCTGCGACACGTCGCGAACTTCGACGGCGCGCGCCTCTTCGAGGTCCTCGACCCGAGCGCGCAGGAGTAGCACGGCCGCTTCGGGACGCCCCGGCGTCTTCCCCCGGGCTGACGACGGTACTCGATCACGTTGACGAGGTACGATTCCACCTCGCCGCCTTCCTGGTTGTGCCCCCGGACGCAGACCACGCCGACCCGGCCGTGGGGCTGCACGGCCACGTCGTACAGGCCATCGACCCTCGCGTCGGGGATCAGCTCGTGGAGAGCCGCCACGGATTCGAGGTGCCCGTCCGCTCCTTCGACCCGGCCCGTCCCGGCGTGGCGGTCTCTTCCATTACGAACCGCGCTCCGGTTCGATCGCCGACCAGCGGCGCCGCGCCTCCTGCAACGCGAGGCCGGCGTCGGCAAGGTCCAGCAGGACTAACGCCGTGAGGAGACCGTTCTCGTCGCACTCGATCACGGCGAAGTACTCGATCTCGAAACGGCCATCGGACGCTCCGCCGGCCCACATCACCCTCTGCAGCGCGACGCGGTCCCCGAAGAGACCGACCACGGACCAGTCGGGTCTCGCGCCGCTCGTGGCCCGCTCGCGCACGGACGCGATCATGAGATCGAGTCCGCCGCGGAGAAGCGCCATGCGCCGGCGATCCTCGAACACGAAGTCCGGGTGGCAACGCCGTCGCAGTGCGTCCCAATCGCCTGTCCTCGACGCCGGGTCGTAGGCTTCGAACCACTCCCGCATGGATCGCATCACCAGGTTCAGCGCGGCCATCCGCGGGTCGACGGGTTCGGGCCGGGAAGGAGCACGGGGCTGATCCCGCTCGCGGGCCTCGAAGCGCGCTTCGAGTTCGGCATGGGCCGCGGCGAAGTCGTCGGGATCGTAGACGACGATGGCCGTGTGCTCCCCTCTCTCGTTGACCTCGACGATCAGGTGCCATTCGATCTCGCTGGGGCCGACGTCGCCGCCGGCGCCGCGCCAGAGCATCCGGAACAGCGCGAGCCGCTCCCCACGGGTCGCCACGAGCCGGTACGCGGGCGGCGCACTGGTCATCTCCACCATGCGCCGGAACGCGGCGAGCCAGTCCGCACCGTCGCTCTCCAGGTGCGCGATCCGCGTGCGGTCGTAGTGCCGGAACCCCGGCGCCATCAGCGCGGAGAAGGCGCCCCAGTCGCGCGCGGCGAGCGCAGCCGTGCCTTGCTCCACGGCGCGTACGGCAGCGTTGGCGGCGTATGGCGGCGCGGCGCTTCCCGCGGCCTGGCCCTCGTCCGTCGGTTCGGCCTGCGCCTGGGAGATCGGGGCGACCGCGGACCCGAAGGACGCGGCGCCCGAGATCCCGGCGAAGCACGCGAGAACCTGATCGCGGTCCTCGATGTCCCACGAGTCCGCCCTCACGAACCGGCCCTGTTCGTCGAGTTCCTCGACGAGGAACAGCGGGTTCTCGAACGCCCCTCCGTCGCGCGTGCCGACCAGCGCCGTCCGCTTCAGGATCCCGCGGCGCGAGATCCGGACGTGGTCGTCGCGATAACGGGCATCCGGAACGAGTTCGGCGGTTGAGCGGAGCAGTCGGGCCAGGGCGTCGGAGTTGCCCACGACATCGCCGAAGCCGAGCTGCCGGTGGTCTCGATAGACGAAGCCCGGAGCGTGCCAGGCAGCCCAGCCCTCGCGGTCCGTCGCGAGAAGGATCCGGTTGCGTCCGAGCGCCCGCGCCACGAGCGGGAACGCGGCCGCTTCCCCGACTTCGAAGCGCCGCTCGAGCTCGGCGCACGCAGCGTCGCGATCGTCCGGCGCGAAGAGCACGGCGCCGACGAAGCCGTCCCTGCCGTCGTCGAGGCGATCGGCTTCGAGGACGACGAGATGATCGATCTCGAGGGCGCCGCCCCCAGGCTCGACGTCTCCGTGGAACAGCATCCGCGCGAGCACGAGACGTTCGCCGCGGGTCGCCACCACCGAGTTGGCCCACCGGCTGTTCGGCGCGTCGAAGAGCAGGCGGTGCTGCTCGAGGAACCCGTCCCGCGAAAGCCGGAGGCGAAGCAGCGGTCGGCGGTCGTCGAAGTCGAACGCGGGTGCGAACAGCCGGCTCAGCGCCGTCCAGTCCTGCCGCGCGGTGGCGTCGGCCATCTCCTCGAGCAGGCGCGTCGCACGGTTCGCGAACGGATCCGCGGCCGGTGGGCGTGCGGGCGCGGCGCCGCCGGCCAGCGCGTCGAAACGCGCAAGCGCCGCTTCGCGCTGCTCCGCTTCGAACGTCTCGCCGACCAGCAGTCGCCCGTCGGCGTGGAAGCTCCACAGCTCGAGGACCCGGTTCTCAAAAGCTCCGCCGCTGTCGCGAGCCGTGCCGGAAAACGTCGCCTCCACGAGAAGGGCATCGGGGCCGAGCGCCAGGATGTCGTCGATCCGCGCAGCGAAGTCCGGCGCGAGCTCGAGCTGGTGTCGGAAGTTCCGAAGCGTCTCCGCGGCCGAGGCCGTGGTCCACGTGCCGAACACCCGGTGATCGATGTTCCGGGACGCAGGATCGAGCGAGAGGGCGACCTGGTCGGGGTCGATCGGTCCGCAATAGATGGACGTGTTGCGCGCGATCCCCGCCGCGAGCGCCCGCACCGGGCCTTCGGGAAGACGCTCCGCGTGGGCCTCGTAGAGGCGGACGATCGCGTCCCCGAGGTTCCGCGGAGCGAAGAGATCCATGCGGCAGCAACGGCCGGCGTCGTCCGTCTCGAACACGACGACCTCGTCGAACTCCGAGCGCCCGAAATCGGCCATGGCCGAATCGGAAAGGCCTTCGACGACGACGCGGTGACGCTGCAAGGCCAGGGAGTCGCCGAGGCTCGCCAGCACTTCGATGTCGAACTCGAGACGCTTCGCCCGGTAGGCCGCGCGCCAGGTGCCGAGGAACTCGCGCGCGCCGTAGCAGGTGCCCGTCGGCCGGTGCTCGAAGCGCAGGTCCTGGGCGACGAGTTCCTGCAGGCCGGCTGCATCGCGGGCGGCGGCCGCTCGCTGGAAGGCTTCGCAGAGGCGTGTCGCCGCGTTCGCGGGAACGGGACGGCGGCGGGGCTTCGGCCCCGCGCCCGGGACGCTTTCGGTCTCCGCCGGTCGGCTTGCCGGTTCCGACGTCGCTTCCGCGCCGCGCGCCGGCCCCGCCGGCGACGGCTCGAAATCGGGACCGCGCCGCGCGCGCTCCGCGAGCAGCGTGGCGCCCTTTTCCTCCCACAGCTCGATGGCGCGGCCGTCTTCCGCGTCGGCCTCCGCCGAACGGCCGGCGGATCGAAGCGCCGCCGCCAGCGCGAGCCGCGCGTCGGCGTGATCGAGCAGCGCATCGGTCGCAGCGGCGATCTCGACGGCCGCCTGCGCGAGCTCGACGGCCGCGACGTGCTCCCCGCGTCTGGCGAGCGCCTCGGCGCGCACCCCGCGCCACGCGATCGCCGCCTTCAGGTCGTCCCCCGCGAGCGCTTCGCTTTCGTGCGAAAGGGCCTCGGCTTCCTCGATCCGGTCCTGCGCGAGCATCACGCGCGCCAGCGACGCGCAGGCGCGCGCCGTGTCGACGCCGAGTCCGAGTTCCCGGAAGCCGTCGCGGGCTTCGCGCAGCGATCGCTCGGCGGCAGCGGCGTCGCCCTCGAGCATCGCAACGAAGCCGGCGAAGACGTCCGTGTCGTAGAGGCGCTGCGCGATGCCCAGCTCCTCGACCATCCGCCGCGCCGACGCGATCATGCGACGCGCGGCATCCGTGCGCCCGCGCAACGCCTCGAGAACGCCCTGGCAGCTCAGCGCGACGGCTTCGACCGCCGGCGCGCCCTGCGTGATGCGCAGCACGCGCACCACGTCGAGGCAGCGGCCACTGGCGCGCGTGACCGGGCTCGGTCCCCACAGCGCGGCGAGCGGCGCGATCGCCAGCACCGTGTTCGCGCGGCGCCGGTCGCCTGCGCGACGCGCGGCCGCGAGCGCCTTGTCGAGCGACGCCTCGCAGGCGCCGACCCGGCCGAGCCGCGAGAGCCCCAGCGCGTGGACGAAGTGCCCCTTCGCCTCGCCCGCCGCATCGTCGAGCGAGGCCAGCGTCGTCGCCGCCTCGGCGACAAGTCCGACCGTCGCGGACAACTCGCGCGGCGCCGTCAGCACCGTGTGATGGCCGAGGAAGCAGGTGTGCCACGCGCGCAGGCGATCCGAATCGTGCACGAGACGGCCCAGTCGCTCGATCGCCCGGGCGGCGCCCGCCACGTCGCCGGCCGCGAGCAGCGCCTCGCACCAGTCGAGGCACAGTTCCGCGCGGCGCTCCGCCTCCTCGGCCGGCGCGCCGTCGCCGCCTCGGTCGTTCTCGTCCAGGCGCTCGAGCGCGCGGCCGAGCAGGCCCGCCGCGAGCGCGACGTCGTCGCCCTCGAGCGCGCGACGTCCGGCGGAGGCCAGGCGCGTCGCGGCGCGCTCCCCGAGCAGACGGCCCGCGTCGTCGATCGGCCCCAGCTCGCCGAGCAGGCGGTGTGCTTCCTCGAGGTGGCGGCCGATCGTCTCGTCGTGTTCGCGCGCCTCCCCGCCCCGCTCCTCGACCCAGTCCGCGAGCCGTTCGTGGAGCTCGGCGCGGGTTCCCTTCAGCAGCCGGCGGTAGGCGGCGTCGCGGATCAGCGCGTGGTGGAAGCGAAGGACCGGCTCGCCGAGCATCCAGCCCGTGTCGCGCTCGAGAAGCTGCGCGCGTTGCAGCGACTCGAGCCGTGCATCCAGGACCGCGACGTCCCCCGGAAGCAGCGCCGCGACCGCGCTGCGGGAGAACTGGCGACCGACGACGGCGGCGCGCTCGAGCACGGCGCACGACTGCGGGTCGAGCCTCTCGATGCGCGCGGAGAGCAGCGCGTGGATCGTCGGCGGCATCTCGACGGTGGCCAGCGTCTCGCCCGCCGTCCAGCGGTCCCCGTCGCGAACGAGCGCGCCCTCGTCGACGAGCATGCGCACCAGTTCGCCGATGAAGAGCGGGTTGCCCTCGCTGGTCGCGAGCACCTTGACCGCGACCGCGGCGGGAAGGTCGGCGGCGCCGATCACGCCCGCGGCCAGCCGCATCGCCACGCCGGCGTCGAGCGCGCCGAGGGAGACGACGTCCGCGACGAGCGCGCCGGGGGTCGTGAACGACGACCGCACCTCGCGAAGCTCCGGCCGCGCCCCGGCCAGCACGAGCAGCGGCAGGGCGCGGCCCCACTGCACGAGGTGCTCGACGAGGTCGAGCAGCAGCGGCTCGGCCCACTGGAGGTCGTCGATCACGAGCACGACCGGGCGGGAGCGGGCGATCCCGGCGAGGAAGCGCCGCACGACGAAGAACGTCTCCTCCGGCGTGCCCGGCGCCCCGGCGAGGACCGACGCGATGCCGGCGGCGATGCGCGAACGCTCGGCCTCGTCGCCGGGAAGCACGGCCTCGGCCGCTTCGCGGATCGCGTCGAGCGTCACGCCGGCCGGCAGGTCGAGCAGTTCCCGCAGGGCATCGGCCAGCGGTGCGAACGTCGCGCCTCCCGCCGCGTCGCAGTGCGCGGCGACGACGGTGGCCGTCTCGCGGTGACGACGCACGAACTCGTCGATGAGCCGCGACTTGCCGAGGCCGGGCGAACCGAGCAGCACGGCGAGGTGGGCGGCCGGCGTCCCGGCCGCACGGTCGTAGACCGCGGCGATCCGGCCCAGCTCGTCCTCGCGCCCGACGAACGGCGTCGCGGCGCCTCTCCCCGGAGCGGCGAGCGAGACGACACGATACGCCTTCACCGCTTCGGACCGCCCCTTGAGGTCGAACGCCCCGAGGAATTCGAGCGTGACCTGCGACGTGACGAGGCGGCGCGTCGCCTCGCCGAGCACGACGTCGCCGTCGCGCCCGCGCTCCTGCAACCTCGCGGCGACGTTGACCGGATCGCCGATGATCTCGGTCTCGTCCTTCACGACCACTTCGCCGGTGTTGACGGCGACGCGGAGACCCGTCTCGCCGACGACGCTGCGCTGCTGCGACGCGAGCGCGCGGAAGGCTTCCTGCATCGCCACCGCCGCGCGCACGGCGCGGATCGCGTCGTCCTCGGCCACGCGCGGGATGCCGAACACCGCCATCGCGCCGTCGCCGAGCAGCTTGGCCAGCGTGCCGCCGTGGCTCTCGACGGCGTTGCGCGCCAGCGCGTAGTAGCTCTCCATGAAACGCCGCGCGGACTCGGGATCGAGTCGCTCCTGCAGGGCGGTCGAGCCGGCCAGGTCGGCGAACAGCAGCGTGACGATCTTGCGCGCGCCGGCAGCACCGGCAACGCCGGCGGGACGGGCGGCCGCAGTGGCGCCGGCCACCGGCGCGCCGCATTCGTCGCAGAAGCGAACGTCGGCGGGAAGCTCGCTGCCGCACTTCGCGCACGCACGGCGCAGCGGCCCGCCGCATCCGCCGCAGAACTTCGCGCCGGGGCGGTTCTCGTGGGCGCAGGAAGAACAGGTCATCGAATCGCTCGCTTCACGATGCACGCGTCAGGGCCGCGCCGGACCGACCCG
>CAYYZO010000038.1:3832-5952 GCA_964476185.1 uncultured Myxococcales bacterium | reverse complement strand
GCGTCTGGCGCGCGACGTGTTCCGTTGCCGCGGCTCGCGCGACTCCGGCCCGAGGACCTGTTGCCCGACGGGCGGAGGCCTCGCGGCCTCCGCCCGTCGGGATCAGGAGTCGTTGCGAGCGACGGCTCGCTTCAGGGCTTGCACTGATCCTTCGTGGGCTTGTTCACGCACGTCGCCAGCGTCGCGTCGAAGCAGAGCCCGGCGGGGGTGACCTCGACCGTCACGCGCAGATCGTCGGCGGGAGCCAGCACCGGTCCCGCGAGGCTCGTCGACTTCACCTGCGCCTTGAACTTGAAGATCGTGCTGGCCGCCGGGGCCTCCTTGACCTGGCCTTTGACCCCCGGCGGACCGGCGTCGGAGTACTTCCACGCCAGCTTGGCCGGATTCGGCTGCGTCCAGAAGGTGCTGGCCGCCGTCATCGACTCGCTCGCCAGGATCGCGCCCGACACCGTATTGCTGATCGTCACGTGCAGGTCGTCGGTCGAGTCGAGATCGAACGCGGTCCCGGTCGTGAAGGAACCGATCGTCTTGAAGCCGTCGTCGCCCCCTCCGACGCCGGTGTTCTTGTACAACAGTTGCGCCAGCTTGGCCGCCGTCAGCGGCGACGGCACGCCGCCGGAGACGTTCGGGCACAGGTCGCACTCGTTGCCGACCGAGTCGAAGTCGTCGTCGGCCTGGGCCGGGTTGGCCACCGTCGTGCAGTTGTCGCACTCGTCGGCGAGGCCGTCGCCGTCCGTGTCGACGTTCGCGCCGGGAGTGAACGGGCACAGGTCGGTCGCGCACAGGTTGGCCGGGAAGTCGGGGTTGCCGAATCCGTCGGCGTCGGTGTCCGTGCAGGGATCGCACGAGTCGCCGACGCCGTCGCTGTCGGAATCCTCCTGGCCGGGGTTGAACGCGCCGGGACAGTTGTCGCAGACCCCGACGGCGTCGATGTCTGCGGCATCGGGTCCGACTCCCGGCGCGATCGGACAGGGATTGGCGACGGCCTCGAGCGCATCCACGTCGTCCGACGGCACGAGCCCGAGAGCCGCTGCCGGAAGCACGACCGCCGGCCCGAACCCGAGGACATCGGCTGCGCTGAGGAACGGAGGACCGATCACCGACGGCGACGCGGGCGACAGCGAGAACGTGAATCCGCCGCTCAACGCGTCGATGTCGTCGCACGCCGGGGGCGCGCATCCCGGACCGCCCGAGACCAGCCCGAGCCCGGACGCCGGAACCGCCATGCCGACGAACGGCGGTGGGTACACCCCCGGTCCGGGACACGAGACGAACACGTCGCCGGGTTCACCGCCGGTCGGGAGAAGCGGATTCGTGCCAGCCGTCAGCGTCGGCGAAGCCGGAGCGAGCGAGAAGAACGCGCAGTACAGCCGCGCGCGACCAGCCTCGCCCCAGTCGAAGCTGCCGAGGTCGTCGTTGTAAGGCGGGGGCGGCGTCGCGAGCAGTTCCGCCAGCCCGAGGCCGTACGGAGCCCCGCCGCCGTAGCCGCACACCGAAGGCGGGCCGAGCAGCGCGCCGTCTCCGTCGAGCAGCTGGGAGTGCACGCCGAAGCCGCCGAGGCACGGATCGTTCGTCACGAACAGGTCGCTCGCGGCTTCGTCCTGGACACCAGGCGGCAGAAAGGCCGCGCTCTCGGACGAGACGTCCGGCGGCGCAACGACCCCCGGCCCCATCGCGCCGCGACTGACCGAGAAGTAGAGCGCCGCCCCGGGGCCGGGCGTCGCGTCGTCGAGGAACGTGATCGCGTCGATCACGTCCCCCGGCAGAAGGCCGAGCTGGGCGCTCGTCAATCCGGGCACAGGAAACGGAACGGCAGGAAGCGGCGTCGCCGGCCGCAGCAGGTCGGCACTCGTCGCCGGAATGGCTGGAAGCGAGGACGACAGTGGATCAAGAACGAAGGACTGCGCGTCGGCACGAGACGGAAGCAGCGACAACGTCGCTGCGACCGCCAACCCGGCGCGGACGAGGAAATGGTGTGACATCGCGAGGACCTCCCGTTTCGACGCGGGCATTCGCCGGCAGGCCTTCTCGTTCGCGCGCCGTGCGCGCGAACCCCCACTTGTCATCGTCTACCGGAATACGGAGACCGCTTGTGTCTCCTTTCACCGACGTCGTGGGTG
>CAYYZO010000038.1:2540-3732 GCA_964476185.1 uncultured Myxococcales bacterium | reverse complement strand
CCGGCTGCACCGCTTGCGGTCAGAAGATGAACTGCGAGCGGAACTGGATGATCTCCATTCCCTCCGCCTCGCGGCGGAGCTGGCTCGAGCGGTCGGTGTCGAGGATGTGCGACCACTCGGCCATGAACCGGACGGCGTCGTTGACGTACCAGTTGAGCGCGGTCGTCAGCACCGTCTCCTCGCCGCCGACGATGTCGTCGCTGTTCATGTCGATTCCCGCCACGCGCGCAGCGACTTCCCACGCGCCCCACGTCCTGCCCGACCAGCTGAACTTCTCGGTCGGCGAGATGCGCTTGAACTCGCCCGAGTCGATCCGGTAGACGGCCGCCCTCGCCTCGCCCGTCAGGCTCAGCGCGGCCGCCGCGTGCCAGCTGTGGAACCACAGGTCCGACCCCACACCGCGGTCGACGTACGCCTGGCTGTACTCCCCGAAGCAGCTGAACGGACCGTAGGCCCACGCGGCTTCCGGACCGAACAAGGTCGTCGAGTCGACGCCTTCGACGGTGCCCGTGTCGACGACGAACAGGTCGGACATGTGCGTCGTCTCCGACCGCACGCGCATCGACTCCGAACCGTCCGAAGGCTCGCGCCACGCGGCGCGCGCGCCGACGTGCAGCGCCTGCTTCTCGTCGTGGATCGGAGCTACCACGAAGCGCGCGGCCGCCCCCATGCCTTCGTCGTCGTCCGCGTTCGGATCGACGGAATCGCCGTAGAAACCGGCGGCCAGGAACCAGTGCTCGCCGAACACGTCGACGCGACCGCCGATCGCACGATCGACGAACGCCGCGTTCAGGTCGTTGTCGACGCCGCGCTCGATGAACGGGATGTCGTTCGAACTCATCTCGAGCGCGAGGCTGTACGGCTGCTTCTGGTGACCGCCGGTCACGCGGGCCCACTTCACGGGCTGGTAGCCGAGCCAGAAGTCCTTCACCGCGACATCGTTGTCCGCGAAGTCGACTTCGGCGTCCCACAGCCAGTCCCGGAAGAAGCGGCCCGTGACCTCGATGCGGGCGCGGCGCAGTTCGACGCCGTCGTCGGCGTCGTTCGGAGGGGAAAGGTCGACGATGTTCGTGCTCGCCTGGGTGTGAAGGCGCGCGCCGACCTTGATCTCGAAGTCGCCGTCCCCCGACTTCACGCGAAACCCGCGTTCGTTCAGGCTGACGACGACGTCGTCGACGTCCTTCTTGGTGAT
>CAYYZO010000038.1:0-2440 GCA_964476185.1 uncultured Myxococcales bacterium | reverse complement strand
CGTCCGTGATTTCCCCCGGGAGGCCTTGATGCCGGCGTGTTCCGCACCGGCTGCCCACCCCACGGGGTTCCATCGTGTTCCAGCGCAGAACGCACCAGAGCCTCGTTAGGAAATGATGAGGAGCGCACAAGAGGGCGCCGGGGCTGTGCGTTCGGCCCCGGAGCCGGAGCGCGGCGTCCCTAGCCTCGCGTGGCGCGGCGCGCCCGAACGGCCGCGAAATCCACGACCTTGTCGCGGACGTCGGCGGAGGCCCGCAGCTCGGCCGGGAGTTCGGCCTGGTCGACCGCTTCGTGGGGCTGGGCGGTGCGGGCCGTGACCGGACGGGCCTGGTGCCGCAGGATGACCTCGGCCTCGTAGACCGAGATGGGCCGGCCGAAGACGGCCGTGCCCTGCTCGCCGGCGGTGTTGGCCCAGTCGCGGAACTCGGGCGGCGTCGGCCGGCGGCCGAGCGCCATGGTGCAGCGCCGGACGACGAAGCCGATCGAGATCCTGGGCAGCCCTGAGCCCGCCATGAGGACGAGTCTGGGGACTCGGGAGAATCGATTCAAGTCGGGGCTCGCGACGCGCACAGCGGCGAGGGGTCCCGGAGCCGCCCGTCGCTTCGTCAGTCCTTCGGGCCGGTCGAGACGGCGGCCCTGGTCGCGCCGTGTCGCTGCGCGTCGATCCTGCGCGCCACCTGGAAGCGGAAGTCCGGGTCGTTCGCGTCGTCGTGGCAGCTTCCGCAGATCTGCAGGATCACGCACGACTCGCACTTGTCGGCGAGGGCGACGATGCCGCCGGCGCTCTTGCCGTCGGCCTTCACGTGCTCCTCGCCGGGTCCGTGGCACGACTCGCAGCCGACCCGCGCGAGGTCGTCGCCGTCGCGCGCCCGTGCGTCCTTCGGAAACCCGCCGAGGCGACCGTAGCCGGTGACGTGGCAGCGCACGCACGCGGCCTCGTCGTCCTTGCCCTTGGCGTCGAGGCTGCGCGCCGAGCGCGCGTGCGCGCTGCGGGACCAGGTGGCGTATTCCTTCTCGTGGCAGCGCCGGCAGGCTTCCGATCCCACGATGGCGGACGTCGCCGGCAGCAGGTCGCGTGGACGGTCGCGGCCGGCGACCATCGCGGCCCTCGCGGCGTCGTCCATCGCGAGGATCGCCGCGTGCGAGATCCTCGGAAGAAACGTCGCGTAGTCGAACCCGAGCGAGTGCGTGGCGTCGTGACAACGCTCGCACGCGGGCTGGTAGCTCGCCGTCGCGGCGACGGGCGCGGGCTTGCCCCTGGCGTCCAGGTGCCCGCCGCCCCGGCCGTGGCAGCTCTCGCAGCCGACGTTCTCCAGGTGCGCTTCGCGCGCGGCGACCGACCAGCCGCCACGCTCGCCGAAACCGACGACGTGGCACCCCACGCACTTCGCATCGCGGTCGGCGCCGCGCGCCACGAGCGTGTCGAACGCGAGCGCGTGCTCGGTGAAGCGCCAGGCCGCTGCTTCACCGGGATGGCAGATGCCGCAGGCGTCGTTGCCGCTGTAGCCGTCGCGCGACAGCAGCATCGGCACCTTCGCGCCGGCCAGTCGCGCCAGCACCATCCTCTGGACATCCGGATCGCGCTCGTCGTTCCATCCGGTCCGTCGGTGGACGATGCGTCCGGACGCGTCGATCGAGACGATGTCGGGAACCCGGGCGAACGAGCCGTAGGCCTCGGCGATCCTGCGGTCGGGATCCTCGAAGACCGGGAAGGAGCCGATCCCCTTCGCCTCGAGGTCGGACTGGACCGAGTACGGGTGCGCGTCCGTCGCGATGCCGACGAACGTCGGGCGGGTCGCTTCGGGGAAACGGGCGAGTTCCGACTGGAAGAAGCGCAGGGCGTCCTGGCAGTGCGGGCAGGTGGAGAGAAAGAACATCAGGACGACGGCGCGCCCCTTCTGGTCCGCGAGGCGAAACGGCGCACCGGCGCCCACGCGCGGCGCTTCGAACCCGGGCGCGACCGGCATCGCTTCGAGCCGACCGCTCGCGGTCGCTTCGGCGTGATCGAGCCTCAGGTAATCGCGGATGCGGCCTTCGATGGTCGCGACGGAAACATCCTCGCCGTTCTCGAAACCGAGCATCGCGAGGCCCACGCGGCCTTCGGCGTCGCTGCCGACCAGCATCACGGGCGACTGCAGCCCGAGCCGTGCGGCGATGTCGCCGTCGGAGTCGTCGAAGACGGGGAAGTCGAGCCGCTGGTCGGCGACGAACCGGCGCTTGGACCCGGAGTCGAGTCCCATCGCGACGGCGGCGATCTCGAAGTTGTTGCGGCGGCGCTCCGCCGAAACCCTCGCGAGCGCCTGCGCATACGCTGCCGACTGCTCGACGCCCGGGTTGAAGCACAAGAGGATCAGCCGCTTGCCGGCGAACGCCGAGGTCGAAAGCCGCTTGCCGTCGAGCGTGCGGCCCTCGAAGGGCGGAAGCCGCGAGGCGTCGGGAGC
>CAYYZO010000037.1:0-36507 GCA_964476185.1 uncultured Myxococcales bacterium | reverse complement strand
CGCCTTCCGTTTTTCCTCCCGGCCGCGTGACCCCGATCACTTCGCCGCCGGGTCGTTTCGGGCTGACGCGAAAGCTCGCGTGCTAGCGTCCGCCGGCCATCGCCGGTCGCCACGCGGATCGGCTTCGCCGGGACGAACGGGCGAGACGAGGGCGGGGGCGCCAACGAACAAGGAAGGGAGGATCCATCATGCGAAGAAGTATGCATATCCTGCTGGCCGCCGGGGCTGCCGGCGTGCTGGCGGCGACGAGTGCAGTGGCGCTGGACGCCGGACCCAAGTGCGAAGCGAGCAAGCTGGGCACGACGGCCAAGTACGCGCAGTGCCGGCTGAAGGCGGATGCGAAGGCGGTCAAGAAAGGCGAGCCGGTCGATTACTCGAAGTGCAACCTCGACAAGTTCGCGTCCGCGGAAACCAAGGCCGAAGGGGCGTGCCCGACCAACACCGACCAGACGACGGTCCAGGACTACCTGGACGACTGCACGAGTCGTTCGGCACTCTGGCTCGCCGGCGGCGGCGGGCTGCCCGACACCTGCGACACCGATCTCTTGACCTGCGAGGGGGATCTTTCCGGCTGCGAAGGCGACCTGTCGACCTGCGAGGGCGACCTCTCCGGCTGCGCGGGCGACCTGGCGGCCTGCGAGACTTCTGCCCATTCAACGCCGGTGAAGACAGGCCAGCAGGCGTGCTACTCGGCCGGCGGCGCGAGCATTGCGTGCGCCGGGACGGGCCAGGACGGCGAGTTCCAGACTGGAGTGCCGGCCAGCTTCATCAACAACGGGAACGGGACCATCACCGACAATGCCACCGGATTGACGTGGGAAGTGCTTACCGACGACGGCTCCATCCACGACAAGGATGCCACGTACTCCTGGACGAACGCCGTCGCGACGAAGGTCGCAGCCGTGAATGCGGCGATGCTCGGCGGTCACAGCGACTGGCGTCTCCCGAACGTGAAGGAGCTCGAGACCCTCAAGCACTTCAACGCCGTGAGCCCGGCGACCTACCCTGTTTACGATACCAACTGCACGGCGGCCTGCTCCGCCGCGACTTGCAGCTGCACGCGCGTGGGCAACTACTGGTCCTCCACCACGGACGAGAACGCCACCTCCACCGCCTGGTACGTGGGCTTCGGAGGTGGAGGAGTGACGACCACCGCGGCGAAGACGTCGAGCCTGTACGTCCGCCTCGTCCGCGGTACGGTCGACACGACATGCGTCGTGCTGGCGCCGCTGAGGACGGGCCAGACGACATCCTACGGATCCGGCACGGACGGCGATCTGGAGCGGGGAGCGGCGCGCACGTTCACGGACAACGGCGACGGCACCATCACCGACGACACGACGGGCCTGATGTGGGAAAAGAAGTCGGACGACGGCACGATCCACGACAAGGACAACACCTACACGTGGTCGACCGGAAGCAACCAGTTGAACGGGACGGTCGTGACGACGTTCCTGGCGACGTTGAACGGCGGGGGCGGGTTCGCCGGATACACGGACTGGCGCCTCCCGAACCTGCAGGAACTGGAAACCCTTCGAAACCTGGAGGTCGCGGCTCCAGCGGCGTTCCCGGAGTTCAACACCGGCTGTACCGGAGGGTGCACGGTGACGACGTGCAGTTGCACGCAGCCGGACTTCCACTGGTCGTCCACGACGACCCAGAGCTTCGTGCCGGATGCCTGGCTCGTGCACTTCAGCGCCGGGACCTCGAGCGGTGGGATGAAGACGTTCCCCCGCCATGCGCGCGCCGTCCGCGCCGGCTCCTAGCCCGACGCTGGATCATCCGTGGCCTGACTCTCTCGGGTCTGGGGGCGGCGTCCCCCGGGCCCGAGAGGTGGGGCGCCCCGGAGCGGACGGACCTCCGAGTCCGCGCATCGTCCCGTCGCTGTGGCCGGAGAAGGGCGCGCGGGCAGCCTCGGCACCTGCCAGGGGCGTGCCCTCGTCGCGGCGACGGCGCCCCGGCAGCGCCGCCGCTGGAAGATGTCCACCGCCCCCGGTTCGCGAACGACCGGCCCGGGGGCCGGAGCCTTGCCTCAGGCCCAAGCCTTGGCGGGCCCCCCGTCGCGGCCCCGCCGATTCCCTTGGTCCTGCTAAGTCCTTCCGGTAGGGTCGGTCGCCCGAAGGCGCTCGGAATGAGGGTTCACCGCAGGCCCTTCCGACGCTTCGAACAGCAGGGGGTATCCATGCAGCGAGCACGATCCGGCCTTGTGGCCGCAGGAATCATGATCTGTTTGTCGGCGACGACGGTCCTGGCCGCCGGTCCGTTCACCGACAACGGCGACGGGACCATCACCGACGCGTCGACCGGCCTGATGTGGGAAAAGAAATCCGACGACGGTTCGGTTCACGACAAGGACAACACCTACACCTGGTCCACCGAGGCCGGCGATATGGACGGAACGATCTCGACGACGTTCCTCGCCGCGCTGAACGGCGGCGGCGGATTCGCCGGGCACACCGACTGGCGCATCCCGACGAAGGACGAGTTGGAAGCCATCACGAACGCTGCGGCGACCGATCCCGCGGCGTACGCCGAGTTCGAGAGTGGCTGCGCGGGCGGCAGCACGGTCACGACCGGCAGCTGCACGAAGGCGAACACGTACTGGTCCTCCTCGACCAACGAAGAGTTGGCGACGGACGCGTGGTACGTGGACTTCGCGAAGGCCGGGCACTCGTACGCCGGCCGCAAGAACGGCTTGAACCACGTTCGCGCGGTTCGCGCCGGCTCGTAGGCGTGGTCGCGGGAACCCGGCCTGCCGGGTTCCCGCGCGTCGCCTCTGTTCGTCGTTCGCGCTCTGCTCGAAACGTTGCCGGCGGCGGTCCCTCCGCGCGCCGGCTCGCAGCGGCCACCCGTCGTCGGCACGCGCCGCGTGCCATCGCCGCCGGCCGTCTGGGCACGCTGCGGAATCGGTGGTAGCGTCGCGCCCATGACCCGCAACGCCAGCCTCTTCCGCTCGCTGCTCGTCGGCGGGTGGGTCCTCCTGATGCCGCCCGTCCCGCTCGGGACCTCGCTTCCGCCGCTGTCGGAGTGGAACGCGCTCTCGAAGCACAAGACCGCCGAGGACTGCGAACGCGCGCGTGGGCAGTTGCGCGAAGCGGCGCGCCGGACAGTGACCGCGGACCCGAACGCCAGCGCGCTCAAGGTCGCGGCCGCGCTCGGCCAGCTCCAGGCCCAGTGCGTCGAGGTCAAGGACGAGACGGCCGAACCGGCCGCCGGAGGGCAGGCCGCCGGCGAAGAAACGTCGCCCGGCGAAGAATAGCCCGCCGACCGATCCGGCCGGACGGGCGATTCGTCCGTCGCCGGCTCAGCCGTACATGATGCGCGTGATCCAGTCGGCGATCAGGGCCGGCTTCGTCTCGCCCTCGATCTCGACCGTCATCGTGCGCGTCGCCTGCACCCACGGCTCCTTCAGTTCCACGCTCGCGAGCACGCTGCGACAGCGGATGCGCTTGCCGACTTTGACGGGGCTGACGAAGCGCACCTTGTCGAAGCCGTAGTTCACGCCCATCACCATGCCCGAGTACTGCGCGGGGTTCTTCGGGATCGACGCGTCGAGCCAGGTCAGCATCGACAGCGTGAGGAAGCCGTGCGCGATCGTCGTGCCGAACGGCGTCGTCTTGGCCGCCTCGGGATCGACGTGGATGAACTGGTGGTCGTTGGTGACGTCGGCGAAGCGGTTGATGCGATCCTGGTCGATCTCGAACCACTCGCCGACGCCCTCTTCCTTGCCGAGGGACGACTGGAAGACGGCGAAAGCCTTCTCTGCGTTGGTGCTCATGGCCGCGAAACCTAGCGAGCGCGCGGGTCGCTGTCGATCCTCGGGGGGCGCGCGCCCGGGGTGCGTGGCCGGCGGCGTGACGCCGCCGCCGGGCCGCGAGGCGGCATTCGCTTGGCCGGGGTGATCCGGTATTCGGGCAGCGCCGATGGCCGCGCCGGACGACAGGCTTCCCCTGGCGGAACTTCGCCGCCGATACGTCGACGAGCGCCGGCCGCTCCCGCGAGGGCTCGAGTCCGCGCTGCGCGAGGACACGCGCCGCGAGGCCGGCGCGATCCTCGCGGCGGTCGAGAAACGCCGCCGCGCCAACCGCGCGGAGGGCCAGCGGCTGCGCCGGCTGCTGCGCTTCGAACAGGAACTCTGGAGCGCGGGCGTCACGCGCATCGCGGGGGTCGACGAGGCCGGCATGTCGCCGCTGGCCGGCCCGGTCGTGGCCGGCGCCGTGATCCTCCCGGTCGGATGGCGCTTCGCCGGCATCGACGACTCGAAGAAGCTCCGCGCGGACGAGCGCGAGCGTCTCGCCTCCGCGATCAAGGCGAGCGCCGTCGCGTTCGGCGTCGGCGTCGTCTCCCACGACGAGATCGACCGGATCAACATCTACCGGGCGGGCCTGCTCGCGATGAAGCGCGCGGTCGACGCGCTCGTGCCCGCGCCCGAGCACCTGCTCATCGACGCGCGCCGGCTCGACGACGTCGCGATCCCGCAGAAGCCGATCGTGCACGGCGACGCGCTGAGCTTCTCGATCGCGGCGGCGAGCATCCTCGCGAAGACGACGCGGGACGCGATGATGGTCGCGTTCGACGGCGAGTATCCCGGCTACGGCTTCGCGCGCCACAAGGGCTACCCGGTGCGCGAGCACTACGCTGCGCTCGAACGGCTCGGCGCGTGCGCGATCCACCGCCGCTCGTTCGGCCCCGTGCGCCGCGCGCTGGGTCTCGATCCCGTTCAGATGGAAATGTTCGCGGCGAGGCCGCAGGCCGCGGACGCGCCCGGGAGCTGATCTTCGCCCGGCGCCGCGCTCAGGCGGCCGGGCCGACCAGGATCCGCCGCGCGTCGGCGGCGTCGAGCGTCCGGCGCAGTTCGGCGGTCCTCGCGCCGTCGCGCAGCACGCGCGCCACGGCCGAGACGGCGCCGAGCAGTTCGGCGGTCGGCTCGTCCGGCGCGACGATCGCGCAGACGAGGTCGACGGGTTGGTCGTCGGGGGCGTCGAACGCGACCGGGGAGGACAACCGCACGAACACGCCGTGCGTGCTGCGAAGCGAGTGCAGCCTCGCGTGCGGCAGCGCGACGCCGCCGCCGACGCCGGTGGAGCCGAGCGCCTCGCGCGCGGCGAGGGCCTGCTGGATGTCGGCCGCGGCGACTCCGGCCGACGGCGCGAGCAGCTTGGCGAGGCCCGGGATCACGTGGTCCTTGTCGGGGATGCCGAGGTCCAGCAGCACGCACCTCGGCGGGAAGACGCTTTCGAGATTCACCACCACCGCACCCCGGATGCTTGTAGCACACGATTCCCCGGCGTGCGCGAAGGGCGCCCGCGGCGCGCGGCCGACGGCCGGGGACGGGTCGCCGCCCTTGGTTTGGCCGGCGGCCGGCGGATATCGTGCGCCGCCGGGGCGGGGGCCGCAGCGAACGACGATGGCCGTCGCATCGCTCGCGGGGAGCCCGGATCCTCGCAGGACGACGATGACGACCAGCCGCAATTTCCGCGACGAGCTCCGCAGCAAGACCGTGACCCCCGAGGAGGCCGCCGCCTTCGTGAAGTCGGGCGACTGGGTCGACTACGGCGGGGCGTTGCAGGCGCCGGTGCTGTTCGACCGGGCGCTGGCCGCGCGCCGCGACGAGCTCGAGGGCGTGCGCATCCGCAGCTGCGTGACGGTCTCGCCGGCGGCCGTCGTCGACTGCGACCCCGAGGGAAGGCACTTCCTCTGGTTCAACTGGCATTTCTCGGCGTGGGACCGCGCCCGCAACCAGGACGGCCGCTGCAACTACATCCCGATGAACTTCGGCGAGACGCCGTCGTACTACCGCCGGTTCCTCGATCCCGTCGACGTGGTCTGTGTCCGCACCACGCCGATGGACCAGCACGGACGCTTCAACTTCGGCGCCAGCAACGCGCACTTCCGCGCGATGTGCGAGCGCGCGAGGAAGATCGTCGTCGAGACCAACGAGAAGATGCCGTGGATCCACGGCGAGCAGAGCGAACTGCACCTGGACGAGGTCCACCACGTGATCGACGGCGGCGCGATCGACCTGCCGGAGCTCCCGAGCGCGCCGGTGACCGACGTCGACCGGCGGGTGGCCGACATCATCGCCGAACGGATCGAGGACGGGGCCTGCCTGCAGATCGGCATCGGCGGTATGCCGAACGCGGTCTGTTCCGTCCTGAAGGACTCGGGCCTGAAGGACCTCGGCATCCACACCGAGATGTTCGTCGACGGCATGGTCGACCTGATCGAGAGCGGCGTCGCGAACGGATCGCGCAAGCAGATGGACCGGGGCAAGGCGGTCTTCACCTTCGTGCTCGGCAGCCGGCGCATGTACGAGTTCCTGCACGACAACGACGCGCTTCGCAGCTATCCGGTCGATTACACGAACCTTCCGGAGCAGGTCGCGCGCAACGAGCGCGTGGTCGCGATCAACAACACGACGCAGGTCGACCTGCAGGGCCAGGCCGCGTCCGAATCCGACGGGCACCGCCACCTGACCGGCACCGGCGGGCAGCTCCAGTTCGTGCGCGGGGCCTTCGCGTCCGAGGGCGGGCAGTCGTTCGTGTGCCTCGCGTCCACCTACGAGCGCAAGGGCGTGCGCAAGAGCCGTATCGTCTCGACGCTGACGCCCGGCAACATCGTGACGACGCCGCGGACGGACATGATGTACGTCGTCACCGAGTACGGGATCGTGAACCTCAAGGGCAAGTCCGTGGCCGAGCGCGCGACGGCGCTGATCGGCCTCGCGCACCCGGACTTCCGCGAGGAGCTCGCGCGCGACGCGCGACGGCTCGGGCTCGTGCCGCGGCACTTCCACTGACCGGACCCGGCCGCGTGCGCCGCCGGGCCAGCGGCCGTCGGGTCGCCGGGCGGCGGCCCGGTTCTCCCCGACGAACCGGGTGCGGAGCCACTCGCGCGTCCGCTCGTGGAGGCGGGGAAGCGTGACGCCGCGCGGCTGAACCGCCGGGCGGCCAGGCCGGCGGCCGCCGCGAAGCCGCCGTCGCCGCGGCGTCTTTCCCGTCGTGCCGACGCAATTGTCGGAATCCAGGGATCGGAATTTCCCAGCCGTCGAAACGCGTTGCCGAACGGTGGAGATCCCCCGTCGCGGCCGCCTGGCGTCCTGACGCCGGGATTGCGGCCCGGCGCGATCGCGCGGCGAGCGCGCCGGGCGCGGCACGGAATGTGCTCATTCCGATTACGTCGTGGGACCACTCTCCCGACAGAAGATTCCGAAGCGGGCACCACGCGGGCGTGGCTGTGTCCGCCGTTGAAGGAGCGACGGGCATGGGCAGCACCTCACCGGACCTGACGGCGGTTCGTGGCGGCGCGACGCGGGAAGCGTCGGTCGTCGCGGAGCACGTCGTCGAGATCGTCAGCGACTCGGGGGAAGGCGCGCAGAAGACGGGGCAGGCCTTCGGCACCGTCTGCGCGAAGATGGGCAACGGCGCGTGGACGGTCGAGATCATCCCGGCGGAGATCAAGCCGCCGGCCCGCTCGCGCGAGGGCGCCAGCGGCATCCGCATCCGCTTCGGGTCCCACCGGATCACGAACATGGGCGACCAGGCCGACCTCGTCGTCGCGTTCAACGAGCAGGTGCTCTACGGGCGCATCCGCCAGGACGCGTACCGCCCGGGCACGGTGGTGCTGCTCGAAAACAAGTGGGCCACGCACGCCGACGGCGCGATCCGCGCGCAGTACGCGGAAGCGGTCGCGGAGCTGGCCCGGCGCGAGTTCGTCGTGCACGAACTCGCCATCGAGGAAGCGTGCCTCGCCTACACGAAGGAGCCGCGTCTCGGCAAGAACATGTTCGTGCTCGGGATGCTCTGCGCGATCTACCGCCGTGACCTCGAGGTCGCCGAGCGCGAGGTCCGCAATGCGTTCGCGAAGAAGGCGGCCGTCGTCGTCGACACGAACCTCGCGCTGCTGCGGGGCGGCTACGAGTACGCGAACGCGAACATCCCCTACGCCTGGGAAGTCCCGCCGATGAAGATCGAGGACCGCCTCGTCGTGATGAACGGCAACCAGGCGGTCGGCCTCGGCGTGATGGCGGCCGGCATGGAGATGGTCGCGATGTACCCGATCACGCCGGCGACCTCGGCCTCGCACTACCTCGCCGGCGCCTTCGACAAGGTCGGGGGCTTCGTGCACCAGGCCGAGGACGAGATCGCCGCGATCGGCTTCGCGATCGGCGCGTCCTACGCGGGCAAGACCGCCTGCACGATCACCTCGGGGCCCGGACTCGCGCTGAAGACCGAGTTCCTCGGGCTGGCCGTGATGGCCGAGATCCCGCTGGTCGTCGTCGACGTGCAGCGCGGCGGTCCGTCGACCGGTCTTCCGACGAAGGTGGAGCAGGGCGACCTGCTGGCCGCGATGTACGGCGAGACCGGCGACGCGCCGAAGATCGTGATGGCGCCCGCGACCATCGAGGAGTGCTTCCGGTTCGTGATCACCGCGCGCCAGCTCGCCGAGTCGTTCCGCGGCCCGGTCCTGCTGCTGAGCGACGCGAACCTCGCGACCGGCGTGCAGCCGATCCCGCGGCCCGCGCCGTGCGAGGACTGGCTCGCGCCGCCGATCGACCAGTCGCCGTGGGAGAAGGGCGTGACCGCCTACGACTGGGACGAGGACACCGGGCTCTCGCTGCGGCCCGTGCCGGGACAGGCCGGCGGCGAGTACATCGTCACGGGCCTGGCGCACACGCGCGAGGCCCGCATCGCGTACGACCCGACCTCGAACCAGAAGGGATGCGAGATGCGCAGCCGCAAGTTCGCGGCATTGCGCGCGACGCTGCAGCCGGTCGAGGTCCACGGCGACGCCACCGGCGACCTGCTCGTCGTCGGCTGGGGCTCGACGCTGGGCGCGATCGAGGAAGCCGTCGACCGCGCGCGCGCGGCCGGCTACGCGGTGTCGTCGGTGCACCCGCGCTTCCTCTATCCGCTGCAGCCGGGACTCGAGGAGGTCTTCGCGGGCTTCAAGCGCGTGTTGACCGTCGAGCTCGGCTACAGCGACCCGCCCGAGGGCATGCTCGACGGCACGCAGCCGCCGCGGCCGCCCCAGTTCAACCTGCACCTGCGCTCGATGATCCGCCGCGAGATCGACTGGTGGTCGATCACGCCGGGACAGCCGCTGAGCCCCGGGCAGATCCACGAAGTGATCGTCGACCGCCTGAAGAAGATCGGCGCGGCCGCCGAGCAGGCGGCATGAGCCGCGCGGCAAGCGGTCAGCCGGGCGACGCCGGACCGGCGCGGGAACGGAGGAAGGAACGATGTTCGGACTGAAGACGGATTGGTCGCTCGAGGTCCTCCCGCGCTACTTCACGCTCGAGGACTACGAAGGCGGCGTGGCGCGCTGGTGCCCGGGCTGCGGCGACCACGGCGTGCTCACGGCCGTGCAGCGCATCTGCCGCGACGAGCAGATCCCGCCGGAGAAGACCGTGTGCGTCTCCGGCATCGGCTGCTCGAGCCGCTTCCCGCACTACATGAAGACCTACGGCTTCCACGGCCTGCACGGGCGCGCGCTGCCGGTCGCGTGCGGCATCAAGTCGCGCCGCCCCGACCTGACGGTCTGGGTCGCGACCGGCGACGGCGACTGCTGCTCGATCGGGGCCGCGCACTGGATCCACGCGATCCGCTACAACATGAACCTCGTCGTGATGCTGTTCGACAACAACGTCTACGGCCTCACCAAGATGCAGACGTCGCCGACCAGCCGGCCGGGGCTCAAGACCAACACGCACCCCAGGGGCTCGTTCCTGCCGCCGCTCAACCCGTCGGCGACGTCGCTCGGCGTCGCGAACTGCTCGTTCGTGGCCCAGACCGTCGACTGGAACCCCGCGCACCTGCACGCGACGCTGCGCGCGGCCCACAAGCACCGGGGCCTGAGCTTCGTGCGCATCCTGCAGCGCTGCCCGCAGTACACGTCGCAGGTGTTCGCCGAGGCGCAGCAGGACCCGTCGCTGCTGCTGCTGCTCGAGCACGAGAACGGCGTGACCCTCGATCCGGCGGTCGCGAAGGTGTTCCCGAACCGGCAGCCGCACGACCCGTCCGATCTCGTGTCCGCGCAGTCGGTCGCGGCGCGCGAGGACGTGCTGCCGATCGGGTTGCTCTACCGCAACGAGGACCGGCCCTGCTACGAGGACTGGACGAAGGCCGGCCTCGACATGAGCGTCGAGGACAAGCTCGCCGGCCTCGAGCGCGAGATCGACCGCTTCGCGATCTGAACGAGGAGGCGGCGGGACGCCGGCGCGACCCGCGTGGAAACCATGCCGATGCACGAACAGAGCCTCTCCCGGCCCGCCGCCGCGGGATCGTCGTCCGAGCCGTCGCCCGGCGTCGCGGCCCCGGACGCGCTCGCTGGCGCGCTGCTGCAGTTCTGTCGCGGCGAACTCGAGGCGGCCCCCGGCCTCGAGGAGCCCGCTGCCGGCGTGCTGCCGGCGCTGCTGCACCCGTATCGCGACGCGGCGGCGGTGCGCACCGACTACCCGCTGTTCCTGTTCGCGGCCGATGCCGGCGGCGACGCGCGCCTCGTCGCGCCGCTCGCCGACGTGCTGCAGGAAACCGCGGCGGCGCACGCGCCCGACTCGGCGCTGCTGAAGGACAACCTCGTGCGGCTCGAGGTCGCCGTGCGCGCCCGCATCGCCGGGGCGTCCGGCACGCCGGACGCCGCCGGGGTCGTCGCCGCCGCGGCGAGCGACGTCGTCGAGGGGCTCGGCCTCGCGGCCGCGGCGCGAACGCAGCTCGCGTCGGGCTTCGAACGACTCGTCGCCGCGCTTCCACGCGGCGGGATGCTGCTCGGCTCGATCGACGAGGCGCCGCTCGTGCTGTTCACGCACGCGGCGCGCCGCTCGGCGCTCGTGCGTCGCGCGGCGCTCGGCCGCGAGGTGGGACGGCTGCGACAGCGAATCACCGACCTGCTGCGCGCGGACCACGCCAGGGAAGGACAGGCGCCGCGCGAGCTCGGCCAGGCCCTCGCCGCGGCGAGCGTCGATCCGGTCGCGCTCGCGCGCCTGCTCGGATCCCGGCGCGGCGCGCACGGCATGGACGAGCGGCGCCGGCGCCGTCTCGCGTCGATCGTCGAGACGTTCGACGGCTATCTCGCCGCCGTGCCGCAGCTGATGACGGTGGTCAGCGCGTCCGACGCCCCGCAATCGCCGGCGCCGGGCGTCCGCTGGGAGAAGGCGCTGCCGCTGTCGGTGTGCATGCAGGCCATCGAGGCGTTCGACGCGCAGGCGCGCGAGCACGCGGCGCTGTTCGCCGCGATCCGCGTCGCGAGGCTCGAGCTGGCCGGCACGTACGACGAGAAGCGGCACGACGCGCTCGTGCAGGGCTTCGGACGCGACGCGTTCACCGCGGACGAACTCGCGAGCCTCCCGCCGGTCCTCGCGCTCGAGAGCGCGAGCCGGCTGGCCGGCGCGGGCCTCGTCGCGCTGTCGCACCTGCTGCGCTCGGGTCGTCCGGTCGAGGTGATGGTGACGGTCCCGCCGGCCGCCGCGCCCGCCGCCGACGCGCCCGTGCGTTTCGAACTCGGCTACCTCGGGCTCAGCCACCGCGACGTGCTCGTGCACCAGTCGTCGGCGGCCAGGCCCGTGCACCTCGTCGACGGCTTCCTGCGCAGCATCGCGGCGACGCGGCCGTCGCTGCACGCGGTCGCGGTCGCCGCCGGCGAGGGCGCCGCGCTGGTCGGGCCGTGGCTCTACGACGGCGCGGCGATCGAGAGCCGGGCGCACCCGTTCTTCCACTACGATCCCGCTGCCGGCGAGGGCTGGGCGAGGCGCTTTGACTTCTCGGGCAACCCGCAGCCCGACGACGACTGGTCGTCCGGCGAAGCGACGTGCCGCAACGCGAGCGGCGCCGAGACGCTGCTGCGCGTCGCGTTCACGTTCGCGGACTTCGCGCTGCTCGAGCGCGCGTGGCGCCCGCAGTTCCGCGCGGTTCCGGACGAGGTCCCGAGCGACCTGCTGGTCCCCGTGGCGGACTACCTCTCCCTCGACGTCGAAGCTGCCGCGGGCCGCGTGCCGTTCGTCTGGGGCATCGACGCCGAGGGGCGCGGCGTGCGCCTGGCCGTCGGCCGCGATCTCGTCGTCGCGTGCCGGGACCGGCTCGACTGGTGGCGCACGCTGCAGGAACTCGCGGGCCGGCGCAGCGACTACGTGCGCGAGGCGGTGGCGGCCGAACGCGAGCGACTCGAGCGCGAGTTCGCGGCCGAGCGCGAGCGCCTTGCCGCGGACAAGCAGCGCGCGGTCGCTGAGGCATCCGCGACCGCGGCCGAACTCGCGATGCAGAAGCTCGCCGAGACGCTGCTGTCGGCCGACGTCGAGCAGCTCGCGGCGGTCGCCGCGCCGCGCGCGGCCGCGTCGTTGGCCGCGGCTTCTCCCGCCGCCGCCGCCGCTCCAGCGCCATCGGCTGCGGTGGAGGCCGTCGTGCCCGCCGCCACGTCGACCCCCGCCGTTGCGGTCGCCGCAGACGCCGACGTCGCGCAGGTCGCCGAAGACCCGTGGATCGACTCGGTGCTGTGCACGTCGTGCAACGACTGCACCAACCTGAACGGGCAGCTGTTCACCTACAACGCGAACAAGCAGGCGGTGATCGGGGACGTCACGGCCGGCACCTATGCCGAGCTCGTCACGGCCGCCGAGAAGTGCCCGGCGCGCTGCATCCATCCCGGCCTGCCCGCGAACCGGGGCGAGCCCGGAGTCGAAGAACTCGTGCGCCGCGCGGCGAAGTTCCAGTGAGGGCGGCGCCGTGGACTCGACGATCCTCGCGACGGCGGTGATGGGCGGGCTCGGGATCTTCTTCGGGGCCGGCCTTGCCGTCGCGAACCGCTTCCTGCGCGTCGAGGAAGACCCGCGCCTCGACCAGGTCGCGGACATGCTGCCGGGTTCCAACTGCGGCGCGTGCGGCGAAGCCGGCTGCCGCGCGTTCGCCGAGACGCTGCTCGAGGGGCGCAACGCGCCGAGCGGCTGCACGGTTTCCAACGCCGACGGCATCGCCGGCATCGCGGCGCTGCTCGGCGTCGATCCGGGCAAGGCCGAGAAGCGCGTCGCGCGGCTGCACTGCGGCGGCGGCCTCGGCCTCGCGCGCCAGATCGCCGAGTACGAAGGCTACGGGAGCTGCCGCGCCGCCCACCTCGTCGGCGGCGGCGGCAAGGGCTGTTCGTGGGGATGCCTCGGCCTCGCCGACTGCGAGGTCGCCTGCACGTTCCACGCGATCGCGATGAACGGGCACCGGCTGCCGGTCGTCGACGTCGACCGCTGCACCGCGTGCGGCGACTGCGTCGACGCGTGCCCGCGCGACCTGTTCACGATCCAGCCGCTGTCCCACGCGCTCGTCGTGCAGTGCCGCGCGCCGCTCGAAGGAGAACTCGCGCGCTCGGTCTGCAGCGTGGCCTGCGACGCGTGCGGACGCTGCGCGCAGGATGCGGCGCCCGGGCTGATCCGCATGGAGGGCAACCTGCCGGTCGTCGACTACGGCGCCGGGGGACCGGCCTCGCCGGAAGCGACGCTGCGCTGCCCGACCGGCGCGATCCGGTGGGTCGAGCGCGGGCAGTTCGCGCCGGCCCGCGCGGCCGAGATGAAAGGGGTGAGCCTTGCCTAGCTTTGCCGCCGCGACGCTTCGCCGGCTCGGCGCGCTGCTGCGGCGCCACGAGGCCGCCGGCGTGCGCGACGACCGGCCGGCCGTCGTGCTCGACGGGCTCTCGGCCGTCGCGTTGACCGAGGCCGTCGCCAGCGAAGGCGCGGCGCTCGCCGCGTCGTATCCAGCGTCGCTCGCGGCGCGCCTGTGGAGCCGTCGCCGCGACGCGCACGCGACGAACGCGTTCGGGCAGTTGCTCGGTTCGGTCGAGGCCGACTCGGCACGCGGCGCGCTGGCGGCCGCGATCGGCATGGCGGCCTCCGGCGAGCGCGCCGTCGCGTTCGTCTCCGGTCCGGACCTGCTCGGCGCCGTCGACCTGCTCGCACAGGCCTCCGGCCTGCGGCTGCCGCTGGTCGTGCACCTGGCGTGTCGCGGCGGCGCCGCGCACGCGCACGCGCTCGGCAGCGGCCACGAAGCCTACGCGGCCGCGCTCGGCAGCGGCTGGGTGCAGTTCTTCGCGGCCAACGCGCAGGAGGCCGTCGACTTCGCGCTGATCGCGCGGCGCGTGGCCGAGCGCGCGCTCGTGCCGGCGCTCGTCGCGATGGACGCGGAGCAGACCGCGACGGCGCTGCAGGACGTGCGGCTTCCCGACGAGGCGCTCGTCCGCCGGTTCCTCGGCGATCCGGCGCGCGCGGTGCCGGCGCCCACCGAGGCGCAGAAGCTCGTCCACGGCGAGACGCGCCGCGCACTGCCGCGCGCGTTCGACCTCGAGCGTCCCGTGCTGCTTTCGCCGATCGCAGGACCCGAGGCCTGGGCGCTCGGCGCGGCCGGCGCGCGCGCGTTCTTCGACGCGCACGTGCCCGCGATCCTCGCGGACGCCTGCGCCGAGTTCGCCGCCGCGACGGGCCGGCGCTACGCGCCGCTCGTCGAGCACCGCCTCGAGGACGCGACGATCCGCCTCGTCGCGCAGGGAAGCGCGGTCGAGACCGCGATCGCGCTCGCGGACCGGGAGCGCGCGGCGCACCGCCGGAAGGTCGGCGTGCTCGGCGTCTCGTGCCTGCGGCCGCTGCCGGGGCCGGCGCTGGTCCGGGCGCTCGCCGGCAGCACCGTCGTCGCGGTGCTCGAGCGCAGCGACCGCGCGCTCGGCGAGGACGCGCCGCTCGCGACGGAACTGCGCGCGGCGCTGCAGCGCGCGCGGGAGAACGCGGAGTTCGGACCGGAGACGCATCCCGGCTGGCCGGCGCTGTCCGGCCGCGAACTGCCGCGCGTCGTGACGGTGACCTGCGGCGTCGGCGGGCTCCCGCTGCGCGCCGCCGACCTGTCGGCGCTCGTGGACGAGCTGGCGGACCGGCCGTCGCGGTCGCGCCTGTGGCTCGGCCTCGACGCGGGCGCGTCGTCGGCCGCGCATCCGAAGCGGCAGGCGCTCGCCGACCGCTTGCGGCGCGGCTACCCGGGACTCGACGCCCTCGGCCTGCGCGGCCGCGGCGCGGCGCCCGACCTTCGGCCGCCGGGCACGACGACGCTGTCGTTCCACCGGCCGGCGGGCGGCGAGGGCGAGTCGCTGGCCGCGGCGACGGCTTCGCTGCTGCACGCGCTCGCGGGCGGCGCGATCCGCAGCCGCGGCGGGCACGGACGGCCGCAGCACGGCGAGACGGCGGTCGATCGCGTCGTGCACGCGCCCGCCGGCAGCGGCCCGTCGGACCCCGGCGACGACGGCGTGGTCGACATCCTCGTGATCGCCGGCGACGGCGCCCGCGTCGTGCACGACGACGTCGCCCGGCTCGCGCGCGGCGGGGCCGTGCTCGCGCCCGCGACCGCCGCGCCGCAGGCCGAGGCGCAGCTGGCCGCGCACGGCCGCGACGACGTGCGGCTGTACGCGGTCGGCGAGGCCGACGAAGGCGGCGAGGCGCTGCTCGGCGGGGTCCTGCGGCTGCTGTCGGACCGCGCCGCGGAGCAGTCGAAGGGCCGCGCGGCGTGGGCCGCCTGGACGAAGATCGCGGCGGCGCGCGAGGCCCTGCTCGACGAGACGCTCGACGCCGGCGCGCGCGAGCGCTCGCTCGCGTCGTTCCGCGCCGGATACGACGCGCTGCACGTCGTCGAGCCGTCGGCGGTCGTCGCGGCGCCGGTCGAGTTCGCCGAGCGTTCCGCACCGCCGCTGCTGCGGCACCTCGCGCGCAGCGACGAGCGCGTCGACTCGCTGCCGCGCTTCTGGAGCCAGACCGGCGTGCTGTACGAGAGCGGCAGCACGGGCGAGCTGTCGGTCGATCCGTACCTCGCGACCGGCGCGGTGCCGCCGCTGACGTCGGTGCTGCGCGGCGCGGTTTCCGGCGCCGACGTGCTGCCGGTCTTCGACCCCGCGACCTGCGACGGGAACGGACGCCTGTGGACGACGTGCCCGGACGGTTCGGTCGCGGCGCTCGCGATCTCGCCGAAGGCGCTGATCGACGCGGGCATCGCGCTCGCGTCGGCGGCCGGGCATCCGGCGGACGCGCTGCGGCGCATCGCGGGCAAGCTCGCGCGGCGCGCGAGCCGCATCGTGCAGGACGGCGAAGGCTGGGGACTCGCGTCCGAGTTGCTCGCGGCGGCCTACACCGACGTCTGCTCCGAGTCCGGCTCGGACGCGGCGCTCGACGCCGCGTTCGACGCGGTCGTGCGCGAGGTCGGCGAGCTGCCGCTCGCGCGCACCGGGGCGTTCTTCGATTCCGCCGAGCGCGCGGCCGCCGGCAGCGGCGAACTGCTCGCGCTCGTCGTCGACCCCGACTCGTGCCGCAGCGCGGACCTGCTGCTCGCGACGGGCGGCGGGCGCGGGCTTCGCGCGGTCGCGAGGACCGCCGCGAGCGTCGAGGCGGCGCGCCGGCTGTGGCGCCTGTGGCAGCGGTTGCCCGACACGCCGGGCGCGACGATCCGGCGCGTCGCCGCGCGCGAGGACGTGGGGCCGCTGGCCGCGATGCTGTTGTCGCGGCACACCTCGCAGGCGATGGCGGGCGGCGACGGCGCCGAGCCGGCGTCCGGCGCGAAGCTGGCGCTGCGCTGGGTGCTCGCGGCCGCCGAGTACCACCTGCAGCCGATCGTGCAGAAGCAGCTCGCCGAGGTCGAGGAACTGCGGACGAAGCTGGCCGAGCGCACGCGTGCGCTGCTCGCCGACGCGCTGCCGACCGGCGACCTCGACGCGCTCGCGGAGGGGCTCGCGGCGTTCGGGCGCGACGACGTGGACCTGGCCGACCTCACCGCGAAGGTCGAGCACGCGACCGGCAGCGGACGCGTCGACGGCGCGCGCCTGTCGCGCCTCGTCGAGGTCGCGCGCGGGCTCGCCGACCTGTCGTGGCGCATCGCCAAGGGGCCGGCGGGGCTCGGCCGCGCGCGCGTCGGGCTGGCGATCGCGCCGGGCTCGGCCGCGTCGTGGACGGCGGTGTTCCCGTACAACCCGTTCCCGTCGCCGGCCGTCGTCGACGCGAGCGGCGAGACGGCCCAGCTCGCGACCGGACTGCTGGAAGGCCAGATGCGGCAGGCGCTCGCCGGCGTGCGCCTCGTGCGCTGGGCGCGGCTCGAGCTCGACCGGCCCGGCGCGACCGACGCCGAGCGCGAGGCGCTGTCGCACCTCGGCTTCGCGGACCTCGACGACGCCGAGCGTCGCGCGTGCGCGCCGGTCGTCGTGGTCGGCGACGGCGGCGCGTTCGGCGGCCGCGCGGCCGCGCAGCTCGCGTGGCTGCTCGACTCGAAGCTGCCCGTGAAGGTGCTCGTGCTCGACGAGATCGGCGGCCGGGCGGACGCGGGCCACGGCGTCGACGTGCTGGCCAGCTGGCCGCCGGCGCGGCGCTTCGACGTCGGGCTGCTCGGCCTGCTGTCGCGCAGCGCGTTCGTCGTGCAGGCGTCGCCGGCCGACCCGGCGCATTTCGCCGACGGCGTCGCGCGCGCGCTCGCGTTCGACGGGCCGGCGCTGATCCACGTGCACGCGCCGAGCCCGGGACGCCACGGCTTCCGCGCCGCCGGGCTGTTCGAGCGCGCGCGGGAGGCGGTCGCGTCGCGCGCGTTCCCGCTGTTCGTGTTCGACCCGTCGCGCGAGGGCGTGTTCGGCTCCCGGCTCGAGCTCGGCGCGAACCCGGACGTCGGCGCGACCTGGGCCGCGCACGACGGGACGCGGCTGACGCCGGCCGACTGGGCGCTCGGCGAGCGGCGCTTCGCGCACGCGTTCGCGCCGCTCGCGTCGGGCGACCCGCTGCCGACGCCGGTGGCGGAGTATCTCGCGATGGATCCGGCCGCGCGCGCGGGGCGCACGCCGTTCGTCGTCGCGCCGGGCGATGACAGCCGCCGCCTGCGCGTGCTGCCCGTGCTCATCGCGGACGCCGACGAGCGCGCCGCCCTCTGGCGCACGCTGCAGGAGCTGGCCGGGGTCGTCACGCCGTTCACGCGCGCGGTGCGCGAGCAGGCCAGCGGCGAGGTCGCCGCCGCGCACGCCGCCGAGGTCGCGAGCCTGCGCGCCGAGCACGAGGACCGGCTCGCGCGGCTGCGCGCGGAGTTCGAGCTCGAGGCCACGCGGCGCGTGACGCGCGGGCTGATGAAGCTCGCCGGTTACGGGACGGACGGCAGCCGTGGACCGGCCGGCCCCGAGGCCGCGTCGTGAGCGTGCTCGCGAAGACGCGGGGCTTCCGCCACGGGATCCATCCCGACGAGCACAAGGAAGCCACCGAGCACCTCGCCGTCGAACGCATGCCGTTCGTCGAGCGCTACGTGCTGCCGCTGTCGCAGCACGCCGGTCTGCCGAGCAGGCCGGTCGTCGGCGTCGGACAGGACGTCGCGCGCGGGCAGGTGATCGCCGAGCCGGGCGGCTTCGTGTCGACGACGCTGCACGCCCCGGTCACGGGCCGCGTCGTCGCGATCGCCGCGCGGCGCCATCCGAACGGACAGCTGGTCCCTTCGATCGAGGTCGAGGCCGACCCGTTCTCGACGCAGCAGCTCGCCGCGCGGCCGCCGGTCGACTGGACGAAGCTGTCCGCGGCCGAGTTCGTGGGCGAGGTGCAGCGCGCCGGCCTCGTCGGCATGGGCGGCGCGGCGTTCCCGACGCACGTCAAGTACCGGCTGCCCGAGGGCAAGCGCTGCGAGCGGCTGGTCGTCAACGGCTGCGAGTGCGAGCCGTTCCTGACCTGCGACCATCGCCTGATGGTCGAACAGGCCGCGGCGGTCGTGCGCGGCATGCAGATCGCCGCCGCGATGCTCGGCGCGACGACGGTCACGATCGGCGTCGAGGCGAACAAGCCGGACGGGATCGCGGCGCTCGAGGCGGCGATCCCGGCGGGCAGCAACATCCGCGTCGTGCCGCTCGAGGTGAAGTACCCCCAGGGCGCCGAGAAGATGCTGATCCGGGCGCTGTTCGGCGAGGAGGTCCCGGCCGGCAAGCTGCCCCTCGACCTCGACACCGTGGTCAACAACGTCGCGTCGATGGCGTCGCTCGCCGACTGGTTCGACCGCGGCAAGCCGCTCGTCGAGCGCATCGTCACCGTCTCCGGTCCCGGCGTCGAGCGCCCCGCGAACCTGCTGGTGCCGATCGGGACGCCGGTGCGCGAGGTGCTGCAGCACTGCGGGATCCGCCGCTCGACGCGCCAGGTCGTGATGGGCGGCCCGATGATGGGCATGCCGCTCGCCTCGCTCGACGTGCCGGTGCTGAAGGGCACGAGCGGGCTGCTCGCGTTCACCGAGGACGCGATCGGCCACCCGACCGAGTACGCGTGCGTGCGCTGCGGCCAGTGCCTGGAGGCCTGCAGCAACCTGCTGAACCCGTCGCGGCTCGCGCGGCTCGCGCGAGCGGGCCGCTACGAGGAGCTCGAGAACAGCTACGTCATGGACTGCATGGAGTGCGGCGCGTGTACGTACACGTGCCCGTCCGGCGTGCCGATCGTGCACCTGATCCGCGCGGCGAAGAACGCGATCCGCGCGCAGAAGGCGAAGGGCTGAGCCGTGGCCGCGGAGCTCCGACTCCTGCTGCAGGCCGCGCCGTTCCTGCGGCGGGGACTGACCACGCGCGGGCTGATGGGCGAGGTCGTCGTCGGGCTGCTGCCGGTCGTCGTCGCGTCGGCGTGGTTCTTCGGGATCAGCGCTCTGTTCGTGCTCGCGGCCGCCACGGCGGGCGCGATGGGCGCGGAGTGGGCGTTCACGCCGGACGCCGAGCGCGGCCGCTCGCTGCGCGACAACAGCGCCGCGCTGACCGGCGTGATCCTCGGCCTGACCTTGCCGCCGGGCATGCCGATGTGGATGGCGTTCGTCGGCGGCGTCGTCGGCATCGGGTTCGGCAAGCTCGTCTTCGGCGGGCTCGGCCAGAACCTGTTCAACCCGGCGCTCGTCGGGCGCGCGTTCCTGCAGGCGGCGTTTCCCGCCGCGATCACGACGTGGTCGCCGGCTTCGGGGCCGTCCGCGTTCTTCACGCTGCGCCCGAGCAACTTCGCTCTGCCGCTGATGCACGCACCGGTCGACGCGGTGACGACCGCGACGCCGCTCGGCCGGCTCAAGTTCTCGCACGAGACGACCGACCTCTGGTCGCTCGCGGTCGGCAACACGGCGGGCTCGCTCGGCGAGACCTGCGCGATCGCGATCGTCGTCTGCGGCGTCGCGCTCGCGCTGCGCCGCACGCTCGACTGGCGCATCCCGGCCTCGATCCTCGCGACCGTCGCCGTGTTCTCGGCCGTGGTGCAGTTCTTCGATCCCGCGAGCCCGTCCCCGCTGTTCATGCTGACGTCGGGAGGACTGCTGTTCGGCGCGGTCTACATGGCCACGGACCCGGTGACGTGCCCGCTCGCGCCGCGCGGCGCGGTGGTGTTCGGCGTCGGCGTCGGGCTGCTGACCGCCACGATCCGCCTGTGGGGAGGGCTGCCCGAAGGCGTGATGTACGCGATCCTGCTGATGAACGCGGCGACGCCGCTGGTCGAGCGCGTCACGCAGCCGCGTGCGTTCGGGCGCACGAACCTCGGGAAGGCGAGGACGCCGGGGCCCGGGACGGGAGGCGCGTCGTGAGCGCAGCGGGACAGGGCGCGGCGGCGACCGCCGCCGCGGAGCCCGGCAGCCTGCGCCTCGTCGGGACGCTGTTCGTCGCCGGCGCGCTGTCGGGCCTCGCGATCGCCGGCGTGTTCGAGTGGACGAAGCCGATCATCGACGCGAACAACGCCGAGGCGCTTCGCCGCGCGATCTTCCGGGTGGTGCCGGGCTCGACGCGGATGCAGGCGCTCGTGGCGCAGGACGGGGCGCTCGCGGCGCAGGGAGGCGGGACGGCCGGCGGGCCCGTGATCTACGGCGCGTACGACGACGCGGGCGCGTTCGTCGGCTACGCGATCGAGAACAGCGGCTCGGGTTTCCAGGACACCATCACGCTGCTGTACGGCTTCGACCCGAGGCGGCGCATCGTGACCGGGCTGGAGATCCTCGCGAGCCTCGAGACGCCCGGCCTCGGCGACAAGATCGCGAAGGATCCGGAGTTCGCGGCGAACTTCCGCGACCTCGCCGTCGACCCCGGCGTCGAACTCGTCAAGGAAGGCCGGACCCGGCCGAACCAGGTCGACGCGATCACCGGCGCGACGATTTCTTCGAAAGCAGTGCTCCGGATCGTCGCCGGGGGCAACGAGCAGTGGCTGTCGCGGCTGCCGGCGCCCGGCGGCGAGCCGCCGCTGGCCGCGCCGGCGGGAGCGGCGCCGTCCGCGCCGGAAGGCACGCCGTCGTCCGTGAAGGAGGAACATCGGTGAGCGACGCGACAGACCCGAACCGCGCGTATGCGGAGTTCCTCAAGGGGATCTGGGTGGAGAACCCGATCTTCGTGATGGTGCTCGGCATGTGCCCGACGCTGGCGGTGACCAACAGCGCGATCAACGCCGTCGCGATGGGCGTCGCCACCGCCTTCGTGCTGATCGGCTCGAGCCTGCTCGTCTCGCTGCTGCGCCGCCTGATCCCCCGCGAGGTCCGCATCAGCGCCTACATCATCATCATCGCGACGTTCGTGACCGTGGCGGACCTGCTGCTGAAGGCGGCGCTGCCGGAGATCCACAAGGAGCTCGGCGCGTTCATCGCGCTGATCGTCGTGAACTGCGTGATCCTCGGGCGCCAGGAGGCGTTCGCGAGCCGCCATCCGGTCGGGCTCGCCGTCGCCGACGCCGCCGGCATGTCGGTGGGCTTCCTGTTCGCGCTGCTCTGCATGGGCGTGCCGCGCGAGATCCTCGGCTCCGGGTCGCTGTTCGGCTACCCGCTGTTCGGGCCGTCGTTCGAGCCGTGGATCGTGATGATCCTGCCGCCGGGCGGCTTCATCACGCTCGGCTCGATCCTGCTGTTCTTCAACTGGGTCGGGGAGCGGCGCGCGCGGCGTGCCGCCGCGAACACGGCGAACCCGGCGGCGCCGGCCGTCGCGACCGGGAGCGCGTCATGAACGAGGGCCTCGTCTGGATCTTCGTCAACGCGATGCTGGTCAGCAACTTCACGCTGTACTACTTCCTCGGCATCTGCCCGTTCCTCGGCGTCTCCGGCCGGCTCGACACGGGCCTGAGGCTCGGGCTCGCGACGATCTTCGTGCTCGTCATCACGAGCCTGTGCGTGTCCTTCCTGAACGCGTTCGTGCTCGTGCACGCGCCGTACCTGCGCCTCATCAGCTTCATCATCGCGATCGCGTCGGCCGTGCAGTTCGTCGAGATGGCGGTCAAGAAGACGAGTCCCGCGCTGTTCCGCGCGCTCGGCATCTTCCTGCCGCTGATCACGACGAACTGCGCCGTGCTGTTCCTCGCGCTGACCCAGACCAGCCGCGGCTACGGCGTCGTGCAGGGCATCGTGTTCGCGCTCGGCGCCGGGGCGGGCACGACGCTGGCGATGGTGCTGATGGCGGGGCTGCGCGAGGAGGCCACGCTGTCGACGGTCCCGGCGGTCGTGCGCGGCACCGCGCTGAACATGATCGTCGCCGGGACGCTGTCGATGGCGTTCATGGGGTTCGCCGGCCTGTTCAGCGCCGGGTGAAGGAGGTCGCGGTGGACGTGCTGGTTCCGGTGCTGATGCTCGGTGCGGCCTGCGCAGGCTCGTTCCTGCTGCAGCGCTGGATCGCGCGCGCCCACCCGGACCTGCCGGACCCGCGGCCGTGCGGCGGCTGCTGCGGCGACCGGCTCTGCGAGATCCAGAAGGACGATCCGTGGTGCTCCGCGGACGGCCGCGAGGGCCGCACCGCCGCGAAGCCGCCGCACTCCCGGTAAACCGCGCGCCGCCGCCGCGCCGCTTGCGGCGTCCGCCGAATGCGGCAAGGAGGCATCATGCTTTCCGTGCGGGCCAGGGTCGCGATCCTCGTCTCGACGGCCGCCGTCGTCGCGACCGTCGCGATCCGGCTGCGCTTGTCGTCGTCGCCGGAATGGATCATGACGACCGAGGAGATCATGGCGACGCCGATCTCCGTGACGCTGCGCCGCGAGCAGGCCGCCGGCGCGGCGATCGTCTTCGACGTGTTCCGCGACGTCGACGCGGTGATGAGCGAGTGGAAGCCGACGTCGCCGCTCTCGCAGGTGAACCGCGAGGCGGGTCGCGCCGCCGTCGCGGTGCCGGGCGACCTTCGTGCGCTGCTTCGTCGCGGCGTCGAGATCGGCGACCGGACCGGCGGCGCCTTCGACATCACCTGGGCCGCGCTGTGGGGACTGTGGGACTTCCGCGCGGCCATCCCGCGACTTCCCGATCCCGCCGAGGTCGAGCGGCGCGCGGCCCTCGTCGACTGGCGCCGCGTCGTGATCGACGACGACGCGGGCACGGTCGAACTGCCGGTCGCCGGGATGATGGTCGGGCTCGGCGGCATCGCGAAGGGATACGCGCTCGACCGGGCCGCGGCGGCGCTGCGCGAAGCCGGCGTCGACGACTTCCTGATCGCGGGCGGAGGCCAGATGATGGCCGGCGGCCGTCGCGACGGACGCCCCTGGCGCATCGGCATCCGCGACCCGCGCGGTAGACCCGAGGACTGGTTCGCGTTCATGGATGCCTCGAACGTCTCGACGTCGACGAGCGGCGACTACGAGAGCTACTTCGTGATCGACGGCCGTCGCTACCACCACATCCTCGATCCGGACACGGGATGGCCGGCCGCGCCGGACGACCCGCTGATCGGGGTGACGGTCGCCTCGGCCGACGCGACCCTGGCCGATGCGCTCTCGACCGCGATGATGGTGCTCGGCCGCGCCCGCGCGCTCGAACTGGCCGCGCGCACGCCGGGCGTGGAGGCGGTGCTCGTCGACGCGCGGGGGCACGTGGACGTGACGGGCGGACTGGCGGGGAAGGTCGAGATGGTCCGCCTGCCGGGCGCCGGCGGCGGAGAGTGAAAACACAAACTCCGGCAGTACTTCCGTCGCGAGACGCGCCGGCCCGCCGGTGAAAGCGGGACTGCCGGAGTTCGGTGGTGTTTGGGTTCCCCTTGCAGGGGCGACCCAGCGAACGTGCTGGAGCGCGAGTCCTCTAAGAGGACACCACCTCACAGTTCACCTTGGACGAATAGATCACTGGATCACCTCCTTCGTTTTCGGCGGGGAACGAAGAGCGGTCCCGAGCACCGCTGCCTGAGAGGAAACCGCCGGTGTTTCCTCTCGGCCCCGGCCACCGGCAATGCCGGCGATGAGGCCTGTGTACGCCTCGGCCAGGCAATCAGTGTGGTTGCGGATCAAGGTACGCTCCGGTCCGGGCCTTGTCGAGATCGACTCGTGCAAAATTCCTGAGCGAATCCCGGCATGAACCTGCGCAACGATCGCCGTCCGCCCGCGGTGCGGCGCTCGGGGATTCCCCGAAAACTTCTTGCATTGCGCGTGCACGAGCACGTAGGTTGGGCCCGCCGGGCTCGGGAGACCGAACCCGCAAAGCGGCCGGGTCCGTGGAGGAGGCGCGCGTTCCGCGTGCATCGGACCCAGCCAAACCGCAAGGACCCCGTCATGCATCATCGTGTCGCGTCGTTCGTCCCCGTCCTGCTCGCGCTGGCGATCGCCGGTTCCGCCGCCGTCGCTGCCGCCCAGTGTCCGCCCGACTGTCCGGTCAAGGGCGGCGGCGATCCCGCGACCGACTGTCATCTCGAGCTCGCGAGCGAGGCCGTCCGCCTGAACTCGCCGTTCTACAATCCCGCCAAGCCGAAGGCCGCGAAGGAAGTGCGCTGCTTCGACGGCGAACCGGGCTGCGATCTCGACGGCGCCGCGAACAACTCGTGCACGTTCGACCTCGACGTCTGCCTGCGCAACTCCGATCCGCAGTTGCCGAGCTGCACCGCGGCCGACGTGACGGCGGTGTCGATCAAGGGCAGCACGAGCAAGTACCCCGCGCTCGCGGCGCTGCAGGGCGCCGTCGATGCGCTGCTCCCCGCGACGACGAATGCCTGCACGAGCGGCCAGCAGGTCGTCGTGCCGCTCAAGGGCCCGACCAGCAAGGGCGAGTACAAGGCGACGAAGTTCACGTTCAAGTCGGTCGCGACGGCCGGCAGCGACGACAAGGACGCAGTGAAGTTCGTCTGCGTGCCGCGCGGGTGGCCGAGCCACTCGTTCGACGCGTCCAACACGCGCGCGTCGACGCTCGAGACGAAGATCGACGCGACGAACGTCGCGTCCCTGGTGCCGAAGTGGACGTTCGTCGTCCCCACGGTCATCCCCGGGCCGGCCCGCGGGAAGGCGATCACGTCGTCGGTGACCGTCGGTCGCAAGCTCGTCTACACCAGCTCCTGGAACGGCCGCGTCTACGCGGTCGACAAGAAGAAGGGCAAGGTGAAGTGGGCGTTCGACACCGAGACGTCCCTGAACGCGTACGGAAGCTTCGGCGTGCAGAGCTCCGTGACGCTCACCGCCGACGGCCGCGTGCTCGTCGGCGACAGCCTCGGCCGCCTCTACTGCCTCGACGGCAAGAAGGGGTCCCTGCTCTGGCAGGCCGACGCCGGTTCGGCCGACCCGACCGCGGCGCACATCTGGGGCAGCCCGACCGTCGTCAACAACCGCGTGCTGATCGGCATCGCGTCGCACAACGACGCGCCCTGCACGCGCGGCACGCTGATCGCGTACGACCTCGACACCGGCGCCGAGCTGTGGCGGCAGCACACGGTCCCCGAGCGCGTGTGCTTCGACGACACGACGAACGAGTGCAGCGCGAACGCCGACTGCACGCTGCCGGGATCGCCGTGCCTGATGGGCCACTGCGACAGCAATCCCGACACGGCGTGCGCGACCAACGGCGATTGCCCGGCCACGTTCCTGACCCCCGGCACCTGCGTGACCGGCGAATGCTGGCTCGAGCGGTCGATCACGTGCTCGAGCGACTCCGACTGCCCGGCCTGCATCCCCGGCAAGGGCGGCGGCGTGACGGCGACGCCGGCGGCCTCGGCCGACGGCAACGACGTGTACATGGCCAGCGTCGGCTGCCTGTCGTTCCCGTCGATCGGCAACTCGGACAGCATCTTCAAGCTCGACGCCGCGACCGGTTCGATCGACTGGGTCTACCGCTCGGAAGCGCCCGAGCAGTTCCAGTCGTTCCCGGGCGGCCCGACCTACCACGACTACGGCTTCCTGAACGGCCCGATCCTCGCGACGGTCGGCGGCTCGACGCCGGTCGCGGTGGCCGGCGGCAAGGACGGCACGTTGTACGCGGTGAACCAGGCGACCGGACTGCTCGAGTGGACCAACGTGCTCGCGCCGGCGCCGACGTTCGCCGGCTTCGGGCTGTTCAACGGGGCGGTCGCCTACGAGGCCTCGACGGACCAGTTCTTCGCCGCGCTCTATTCGATCAGCGGCTACCCGGGTTCGAACGACCACCTGCTGTCGTTCGCGGGCGCGGACGGCACGACCGGATGGTCAGACCAGATCGGCGTGAGCTGGAGCAGCCCGACGATCGCGAACGGGCTGCTGTACGTCGGCAACCTCGCCGACTCGTCGCTGTTCGTCTACGACACGACGCTCGGCACGCTCGAGGCCACGCTCTCGGTCCCGGGCGGAAACGTCCTCGGCGGCGCGGCGATCGACAACGGCGTGGTCTACATCCCGTACGGCAACGTCGGCGCGAACACGGGTGGCATCGCCGCGTACGAGCTCCCGGTGCTGCCGTAGCGCGACCGGAATGGGTCCTTGCGGCGCGGGGCCGCAGGGGCGTAGAGTCGCGGCTTTCCCGATGACCGCGTCCCGGCTGACCCCCCGTCCTCGCGCGCTCGCGGCCACCGTGCTGGCGGCGCTGCTCGCGCACGGCGCCGTGGTCGTCGCGGCGGACCCGGCTCCCGTCACGCCGCTGCGCCAGGTCGCGTCGATTCCCGAGTCGCCGGTCTGCGGCACGGACGACGAGCGGCTGCGCCTGCGCTCCAGGCTCGCGTCCGAGGATTCGTGGGACTTCTGCCGGTTCGACCTCGAACGCGTCGACATCGACGGCAACGTGCTGTCGACCGCCCCGGTCGCGGCGAAGCGCCGCTGCGCGCCGCACTGGATCCTGTGCGACGAGACGGGCGGCGGCGTGATCGTGATGGCGGACGGCGACCAGGCCGAGGAGTTCGAGCTGCAGCGCTTCGACGCCGGCGGGGCGCTTGTCGGCGCGGCGTCGGTCGCGCACGCGGATCCGCGCTGCCACCGGCCGCACTTCGTGACGCTCGCCCGCGACGGTGACGTGCTGCTGCTCGACGCCTGCCAGGCGACGGACGGGCCAGCCGGCATCGCGCTGCGACGGCTTCCGGCCGAGGGCGGCGTCGAGCGGGAGCCGCTGTGGGTGCGCGCTCCGTCGGCCGTTTGGGCGACGTCCATGGGCGTGGCCGAAGACCCGCTCGGCCATGCCCTCGTGACCTGGAACGAGCTCTACGACGAGGATCCGGTCACCCATCAGTACAAGTCCCGCGTGATGGCGCGCGGTGTCTCCGCGGACGGCGAGGTCCTCGGCGAGCCGTTCCAGGTCGACGCGGCGATCACCCCGCTCACTTACCTTCTTCGCGTCGATGCCGCGGGCGACGGGCTGTTCTCGGTGTCGATGTGGAACTGGTTCGCGGGCGGCGACCTCGAACGCACCGTCAGTCTCGATCCCGATCTCTACCCGGCGGTGCCGGTCACGACGACGACGTTGCCGCCGTCGCCGGACGCGCCGGACTTCGACCTCGTGCGCACCGTCGGCCAGTCGTCGCTGCCGCCCGAAGGCTCGTCGTTCTCCGAAGGGTCGCTCGCGAGCCTCGTCGGCGACGGTCGGGGCGGCCTGATGCTGCGCCGCTGGCTCGGTGCGACGACGAGCTACGAGCCGTGGTACGACGGGGACGTCCCGTCGACGAACGTGTACCGGTCGTCGAGCGCCGGCGTGCGCTGGACGCGCGTCGCGGACGTTCCGCCGGTCTACCGCTACCAGCAGACGCCGCCGTGGGACGCTGGCGCGCCGAGCGGCACGCTCGTCGCGGCGGAGGTGATCTGGGAGCACGACCATTATGAGGACGGCGAGTGGTGGGGGACCGTCGGCAACGTCGTCGCGCGCCGCTCGGTCGACGGCGGCGCGACGTGGTCCGAGCCGGCGCGCATCGGCCTGGTCGCATGCGGCGACTGCGACGAGTTCGCGTTCCACGAGGTCGCGCTCGCCGGTGACGGCAACGGCCACTGGATCGCGGCGACGGTCACGAGCGACCGCATCGCGATCGGCAGCCCGGACACGTACAGGACGACCATCGAGGTGTCGTGGTCCGACGACGACGCGCGCTCGTGGTCGCCCGGCCGGCGGGTCTGGTCCGGCGCGGACGCAGTCGAATACGACGCCTACGAACGCACCCGGTTGCTGACGACGGCTGTCGCCGGCCGCGACGGGAGTTGGGCGCTCGTCTGGCGAAGCGAGAGCCGCGGCATGGTCTGGACCGCGCACGCCGCCGCCGCAGGCGGCGACTGGGTCGTGACGAATCACCGCGGCCCGGCGGAGCCGCCGCCGTGGACCGATTCGTGGGAAGGGGAATGGTACGACAGCCGCGGGCCGTACAGTCGCGCCGCGCTCGCGACGGCGGGAGCCGGCGCCTGGGTCGTCGCGTGGGAAGAGAAGTACCCGCCGGCGAAGTTCGGTTCCGACGGCGACATCTTCTTCGCGCGCTCGCAGGACGGCGGCGCGACCTGGAGCGCGCCCGAGCCGCTGAACGCGTACGCGGCGACCGACGGTGCGTCTGACCAGGAGCCGGCGCTCGCCAGCGACGCCGATGGCCGCCTGCTCGCCGTGTGGTCGTCGCACGATCCGCTCGGCGGCGCGTGCGGCGAGGATTCGGACATCGTCTCGTCGATCTCGCTCGACGCCGGCCGCACCTGGAGCCCGCCCGCGATCGTCGATCCGGCCGCCGTCGGTGACGATCGCCAGGATCTTGCGCCGCTCGTGGCCGCGACGGGGGACGGTCGCTGGACGGTGGCCTGGACGACGCTGCCGATGAGTGCGCGGTGGCGCTGGGAGACGCAGGACGCCTCCGTCCGCGTCGCGATCGCGGGCTCGACCTGCGGCGACGGCGCGCTCGACCCCGGCGAGGAGTGCGACGACGGCAACGACGCCGACCTCGACGGCTGCAACGCGAACTGCACGGTCCCCGGCTGCCGCAACGAGGTGCTCGATGCTGGCGAGTCCTGCGAGCACGACGATCCGGGGAGCGGTCTCGGGTGCGCGAGCGACTGTGAACCGGTGGTCTGCGGCGACGCTGAGCGGGACCCGTGGACGGAGCAGTGCGACGACGGCAACGCCGATGACACCGACGAGTGCACGTCGTCGTGCCGGCGTCCCGTCTGCGGCGACGGCTTCATCTACCTCCCGTGGGAAGAGTGCGACGACGCGAACACCTCCGACGACGACTCCTGTCGCAACGACTGCAAGGCCGCGTACTGCGGCGACGGCGTGGTCAGCGGTGACGAGGCCTGCGACGATGGCGACGGGTGGGGAGGCAACTCGTGCACCGACGAGTGTCGTCCCGCGACCTGCGGCGACGGTCGCGTCTGGCTCGGCATCGAGCAGTGCGACGATCCGGACGGCAGCGAACTCGGCGGCAACTGCACGGCCGACTGCCGCTTCGTCGAGCCGTGCGGCGACGCCGACGCCAGCGGCCAGACGACGGCCGCCGACTCGCTGCGGATCCTCCGCACGGCGATCGACCTCGAGAAAGTCTGTCCCCCCGACCGCTGCGACGTGAACGGCAACGGCGCGATCACGTCGATCGACGCGTCAGGGGCGCTGCGAACGTCCGCGGGGCTGGACGTGACGCTGGCCTGCCCGGCCGTCGGCATGGCGAGCCTCGTGCTCGACGCTTCGCCTCTGTTGACGGCGCTCCAGGTCGAGGTGGACTATTCGGGCAGCGACCTCGCGTTCGGCCTCGGCGACGGGAAGTCCCACTGCGAGTTCGGCGTCCCGAACGCGATGTACGCCGATGCGATCGTCCCGCCCGGCGTGCTCAGCTTCGGCGTGATCTCGCTGCAGGGATTCCGGGGGCCGGTCGTGCTGCTGCGCTGCCCGGTCTACGCGCGGCGCGGCCCCGTTGCGGAAGCGCGGCCCGTCGAGATCCGCATCGTCGACCAGATGGGCGAGGACGACTCGCCCGTGTGGCCGCCGCCGCGCGTGCGGCTGGTCACCGACTGACCGGCGCCGCGGGCGGCAGCGGCGAATCACGCGCTCGCGGTCGGCGCCGACGCTCTCGTCACGCACGACCGGGACTTCGCGAAGCTCACCGCGATCCGCGTGCTGGCCTGAGACGCCGCCACGTAGCCGGCGATCCCGGCGACACGAAAAAAACGCCGCCCCCGCAGAGAATGCGGGGGCGGCGTTCTCGTTTCGACGGCCGCGAACGGCGCCTACTGCCGCAGCGCCGGCTCCGTCCCCCACGGCAGGTTCACCTGCTTCGACTCGAGGTACGCGCGCAGTCCCTCCGGGCCGAGTTCGCGGCCGATGCCGGAGTTCTTGAAGCCGCCGAACGGCGAGCCGAACTCCATCATGAAGCCGTTGACGGTGTAGACGCCGGTGCGCACGCTGCGCGCGACCTCGACGCCGCGGTCGACGTTCGCGGTCCACACCGAGCCGGCGAGCCCGTACTCGGAGTCGTTCGCGATCGCGACGGCGTCGGCCTCGTCGTCGAACGGGATCAGCACGAGCACCGGCCCGAAGATCTCCTCGCGCGCGACGCGCATCTGGTTGGTGACGCCGGTGAACAGCGTCGGCTCGACGTACCAGCCCTTGCCCATCGACGACGGGCGGCCGCCGCCGGCGGCGACCTTCGCGCCCTCGTCGCGGCCGATCCTGATGTAGCCCTCGACCCGCTCGCGCTGGCGTTGGGAAACGAGCGGCCCGCACTCGGTCATCGGGTCCATCGGGTCGCCGACGCGCATCGCGCCGACCGCCGCCGCGAGCCGCTCGGCGACTTCGTCGTAGCGCGAGCGCGGCGCGAGGATTCGCGTCTGCCCGACGCAGGCCTGGCCGTTGTTCATGATCGCGCCGCCCATCAGGCCGGGGATCGCCATGTCGAGGTCGGCGTCCTCCATCACGATGCAGGCGGACTTGCCGCCGAGCTCGAGCGTGACGCGCTTCAGGTTCTCGCCGCAGATCGCGGCGATGCGGCGGCCGGCCGTCGTCGACCCGGTGAACGCGACCTTGTCGACGCCAGGATGGCGAACCAGGTACTCGCCGACCTCGCGGCCGGTCGGGACGATGCTGACGACGCCCTCGGGAATGCCGGCCGCGATGCAGGCCTCGGCCAGGATCACCGCGTCGAGCGGCGTCTCGGGCGCGGGCTTGACGACGATCGTGCAGCCGGCCGCGAGCGCGGGCGCGAGCTTCAGCATGATCGTGAACAGCGGGACGTTCCACGGTACGACCGCGGCGACGACGCCGACCGGCTCGTGGCGCACGAGGCACGGGCCCATCATGCCCTGGCGCAGCTCCTCGAACGCGAACTCGCGCGCGAGGCCGGTGTAGTAGTCGAGCACCATGTTGGTGGCCATGGCCTGGCCGAGGTTCGAGAACGAGATCGGCGAGCCCATCTCGCGCGTGATCGTCTCGGCGATCTCCTCGCTGCGGCCCTGCAGGATGGCCGAGAGCTGCGCCATGTGCGCGGCGCGCTCGGCCGCGGCCATGCGCGGCCACGGTCCCGTGTCGAACGCGCGGCGCGCGGCGGCGACCGCCGCGTCGACGTCGGCCTCGCGCGCTTCCGGAACGCGCGCGATCGCTTCCTCGCTGTGGGGCGAGATCACGTCGATCGTCGCGCCCGAGGACGGGGCGCACCACTGGCCGCCGATGAAGAGTTTGTCGTGGGTCTGCATGCTGGCTCTCTCCCGGGATGGTCTTCTGGGACCCGGCGGGCGGGTCCGCTCCAGTTTGGCGGGGCGACCGCGCGCGGCGCCCGGCTTGCGTGTGTAGCGGGCCGGGCGGGCGAAAGCCAAACGATCGTTTGTCGAAGTTCCCGCGAGGGGAGTCGGTGGTCGGGCCGCGACGAGGTCGGGCGGGGGCTGGATCCGGTTGGCGAGCGAGTCGGCCGCTGCATCCGCGGCCCCGGGGTCGGGAAAGCCGGCTAGCGCGACGCGCTCAGCGGCCGCCGAGCAGTTCGACGGCCGCGCCGTGGCAGCGCTCGTCGCCGGCCATCAGGATGCGCCCGTCGCTGTCGAACGTGAGCGGACGGCCCTGCCAGTCCGTGATGCGGCCGCCGGCGCCCTCGGCGACCGGCACGAGCGCGGCCCAGTCGTGCACGCCCATCTGCGCCTCGACGACGAAGTCGATCCAGCCGCTCGCGGCCAGGCCGTAGTTGTGGCAGTCGCCGCCGAACAGCGCGTACTTCACGCGGCCGCGAAGGCGGTCGTAGGCCTCGAGATCGTCGCCGCCGAACATGTACGGCGACGTCGAGTACATCAGCGCGTCCTCGAGCCGCCCGCAGCGGCGCGTGCTGCACGGCATGTCGTTGTGCACGGTCGGGCGGCCTTCGATCCCGACCCAGCGGTCGTCGACGGCCGGACAATCGATGACGCCGAGGATCGGACGCCCGTCGCGGCAAAGGGCGATCAGCGAGCCGAACAGCGGGCGCCCGCTGATGAACGCCTTGGTCCCGTCGATCGGATCGAGCACCCAGACGTGGCTCGCGCCGGCGTTCTCGCTGCCGTGCTCCTCGCCGATGATTCCGTGCTCGGGGAACGCCGCGCGGATGCGCTCGCGCAGGAGCCGTTCGCTCTCGCGGTCGGCGATCGTGACGGGGCTCGCATCGGACTTGGTGTCGGTCACGAAGTCGTTGCGGAAGTAGCGGAGCGACACGCTTCGCGCGATGTCGGCCAGTTCGAAGGCGAGGGCGGCCTGGCGCTCGAGCTCGTGGTTCGCCGGGGCCCGCCGCACCGTCAGTCTCCCATGAAGGCGAGCTGGATGCCGCCGAGCGGGACCGGCATGCCGGTGATGCGCCCGCCCTGGACCGCACGGTGCGGGTCGTTCACTTCGATGCTGGCCATCCGCAGGAACGTCACCGTGGCGTCGAGGCTCGTGCTGCCGAACGCGACTCCCCAGGGGCCGCCGGTGATGCGCGGCGTGCCGGCGGCGGTGAGCGCCGCCTTGGCCGGGGAGGGCTCGGCGACCGCGGCCGGCTTGAGCGGGCCGACGATCTCGACCGTGGACGGCCCCGCCTTGAGGAACGCGTAGTAGCGGTCGTTCATCGCGGCGGTGCGGCTCTTCAGCCCGAAGTGCTTCTCGTAGGTCTGCGAAGCCGCCTTCGACGCGCTGACCTGCAGCACGACGTGGTCGAGCCGCGCGATCGAGTTGAGGTGCGCGGGCTTGTCGCCGCCGCTCGCGGCTGGACGCTCGAGCCAGGTCGCGGCGGCCGGCGTGAGCTCGGTGGGGATCTGCACGAGGTCGTCGTCCCAGTCCTCGCACGACGCGTGGAAGTCGCTGCCGGCGAGCTGCCCGATCGCGAGCGCGCTGCGGTGTGGTTCGCTGCACGCCCAGGTCCAGCCGAACATTCCCGCGCCGAGGATCAGGCGGTTGCGGACGAGGTCGGCCGCGGCCGTCGTCGCGGCCTGGTCGGCGGCAAGGAAACGGATGCCGCCGCCCTCGAGGTCGATGTGGGCTGCCTGGCAGCCCTGCCAGGGGTACGGGTCGCTGACATGGAAGCCGAGCTTGCGCCACGCCTTGACGACCGGCCCTAGCGACGGCACCGCGGCGAGCACGTATCCGATCGCGTCGACGACCTGTTCGGCCGGCACGCGGCGGGATCTCGGTCGCGCGGCGGTCGCGGGCTTCGCTTCGGTCTTCGCGGGTCCGGTTGCTTCGTTCGGCTTGGCTTCCCCGGCCTCGGCGGCTTCGGCCTTGGCCTTGGCCATCGCCTGTTCCTCGGCCTTGCGCTTTCGCGACTTGAAGAACGGAAGCTTCATGCGGAGGCAGCGGTCGACGTGCGCGGGCGCGGGACGCGCCTGCGGAACGAACCGATTGACTGCAACGATGTAACTCTTTACCCAGCGCAAAGACAAGGCGGGTTCTCCGTGCTTCGCGGTCGCGTCGCCCCGCCGGGCGAGCCTCGCGCGTGACCGCCGGCTTCGAATCGACGTGAGCGACGAACGCCTTCGCGAAGCCCTTCAGCAGGCCCTCCCCGCCCACGGTCTGGCGGGCTCCATCGTTTCGTTGCGCCGCCTGGCCGGCGGCGCCTCCGCCCGGGTCTATGCCTTCGAACTCGAACACGAGGGCCGCGTCCGTTCGCTCGTGCTTCGCCTGGACGGCGCGGGCGGCGGCACGCCCGGCAGCCGCCGCGAGGAACATGCGGTGCTCGGAGCGGCCCGCCGCGCGGGTGTGACGGTGCCGGCCGTGCACTGCTGCGGCGACGAGTCCGACGGCCTCGGCGGCGCCTGGTTCGTGATGGACCACGTGCCGGGAGAGGCCATCGCGCGCCGCCTGCTGCGGGACGGGCGCTACGCCGCGACGCGCGCCGCGCTGCCGCGCCGGCTCGGCGCGGAACTCGCGCGCACGCACGAGATCGACCTCGGGCACCCCGACCTCGCGTTCCTGGTCGCGCGCGCGCCGAGCGGGGACGACCCGCGCCGGTTCGCGCGCGCCGAGGTCGAGCGCTATCTCCAGATCCTCGACGCGTTCTCGGCCGACCAGCCGTATACGCTTCTGCGCCTCGTCGCGCGCTGGCTCGAGTGCCATGCGCCGGCGGCCGCGCGTCCCGTGCTCGTGCACGGCGACTTCCGCATCGGCAACGTGATGTTCGACGAGGCGGGCCTCAGCGCCGTGCTCGACTGGGAACTCTGCCACGTCGGCGATCCCGTCGAGGACCTCGGCTGGCTCTGCGTGCGCACGTGGCGGTTCGGCAACGACGACCTCGCGGCCGGCGGGCTGTGCTCGCGCGAGGACCTCGTGCGCGCGTACGAAGAAGCCGGCGGTGCGCCGGTCGAGATGGCCACGCTGCGCTGGTGGGAACTGTTCGGCAACTGGAAGTGGGCGGTGATCTGCCGGATGCAGGCCGAGCGCCACAAGCTCGGCAAGTGGCCGGACGTGGAACTCGCGACGATCGGCCGCCGCGTCGCCGAGACCGAGCACGAGATCCTCGCGCTGCTCGACGAAGCGGAGCGTCGCGTGCACGCGGCGGGCGGCCCAGGCTGACGGTCCGCGCCGGTTCGGATCGGAACGCGTGCCGCGCGCCGGTCACCGAAGGGCGCGGCGCCGGGAGACGGGAACGAATGCAGGACAAGCCGACCTCGACCGAACTCCTCGACGCGCTGTCCGCGTTCCTGCGCGAGGAAGTCGCGCCGCGCCTCGAAGGCGGCCTGCGCTTCAAGGCGCTCGTCGGCGCGAACGTCGCCGGCATCGTCGCGCGCGAGATCGCGCTCGGCCCGTCGCAGGATCGCGCCCAACTCGAGCGACTGGCGACGCTGCTCGAACGGGACCATCACGAGGTCCCGCCCGAGGACATCGCCGCGACCGTCCGCGAATGGTCGCACGAGCTCTGCCGCCGCATCGACGCCGGCGACGCCGACGAGGGCCCGTGGCGCGAGCAGCTGCTCGACCACCTGCGCCAGTGCGTCGCCGAGAAGCTCGCCGTCGACAACCCGAATGCCCTTCAACCCTGAAACGGCCGGTCCTGGCGCGCGACGAGTCGGGTGAGCGAAAGAGCCGCGGCTTCGCTGGACGGCGGCTGGGGCAGCCCTTGTGAGCGACTCCGCGGGGAGCGAAGCGACCGAGGACCAGCGAACGAGGGCTGCCCCAGACGCCGTCAGGGCGGAACGTCGCGAGCCAACGACCGTGAAAAGAGAAACGGCCCGCGGTGAAGCTCACCGCGGGCCGTTGTCCATCGAACCGGAGAGCCGTCGCTCAGCTCGTGCCGAACTCCCAGCTGCTCAGGTACTTCTTCTGCTCCGGCGTCAGCTTGTCGATCGCGATGCCCATCGCCGCGAGCTTCAGCGACGCGACGTTCTCCTCGATCGTCCGCGGCACCGCGTGCACGCGCACGTCGAGCTTGCCCTTCTGCGCCGCCTTCCACGCCCACTCGGCCGCGAGCGCCTGCGTCGCGAAGCTCATGTCCATCACCGAGGCCGGGTGGCCCTCCGCCGCGGCGAGGTTCACGAGACGGCCCTCGGCGAGAAGGTAGATGCGCTTGCCGCCGGCGAGAACGTACTCGTCGACGCAGTGGCGCATGTTCTTGTTCACCTTCTTGGCGATCTTGGTCAGGCCCTTCACGTCGATCTCGATGTCGAAGTGGCCCGCGTTCGAGATGATCGCGCCGTCCTTCAGCAGCGGGAAGTGCTTCGCCGCGATCGTGTGCATGTTGCCGGTGACGCTGACGAAGATGTCGCCTTCCTTGGCGGCCTGCGCCATCGGCATCACGCGGAACCCGTCCATCGCCGCCTCGAGCGCCTTCATCGGGTCGATCTCGGTCACGATGACCTTCGCGCCGGCGCCGGCCGCGCGCGAGGCGACGCCGCGCCCGCACCAGCCGTAGCCGATCACCACGAAGACCTTGCCGGCGATCAGCACGTCGGTCGCGCGGATGATGCCGTCCATCGTGGACTGGCCGGTGCCGTAGCGGTTGTCG
>CAYYZO010000036.1:15609-37095 GCA_964476185.1 uncultured Myxococcales bacterium | reverse complement strand
AAGGCATTCCCCGGCGGCACCCACCGCCGCTCGAGGCCGGGCGTCCGATCGCCCGGCCGGTCGCGCCTCCCGATTGGCCAGAGGAAGGCACGAGGGTCCCCGAAGCGCAGGCGCTCGCGGACCCGCCGAAGGATAAATGGGACGCGCACGGTTGTATAGGCGGGTTTTCTCGTCCTTCCGGGCACGACGCCGACAGCTCAGGCCGCCAGCAGTTCGTCGAGCCTCCCCGACCGTTCGAGCGCCAGCAACTCGTTGCAGCCCCCGACGAACGTCTCGCCGATGAAGACCTGCGGGAAGGTCGGGTGACCGGTGCGCTCGCGAACCCGGTCGCGCTCGTCGGGATCCGAAGTGACGTCGACCTCGGTGTAGGACTCCAGCCGCGCGTCCAGGATCGCCTTGGCGCGGACACAGTACGGGCATCCCTTCAGGGTGTAGAGTACGACCGGCTTCACGCTGGCGACCTCATTCTTTCCTCGAGGCCAGCTTCGCCTCGAGTTCGTCGTGTTCGACCGTCAGTTCCGCGACCAGCTGGTTGAGCTTGGCGATCTCCGACTGCAGGCGCTGCAGGCGCGAAGCGTCGGATTCACCCGCATTTGCGCCGTACTTGGTCTGCCAGACGTGGATCACGACGACCGGCACGTTGTACCGGCGGGCCAGGTCCGCCGGCTGCATGCCCATCTTCGCCAGCTCGAGAATCTCGCGAATCTGTGTCTCGGAGTACTGTGTCCATCCCGAGGCCGCCATGTCTCGATTCCCCCAGCGGCATTATGCCGGGTCATGCGACGGTGCAATGGCCTTGGGCGCAATGCTTGTCGAACTGCCGCACCGAAGCGGCGAAAGCCACCGTATGCAAAGGCCGTCCGCGCGGCAGCGCAACCGGCAACTCCTCGGAATCATGAACGTTCGCCCTCGCCCTCGCGTCCCGCCACGACGCTGGGACCGCGCCGGGCACGAACCGGGCGTCCCCTGCTGCCGGCGACCGGCGACCCCGACGCCGCAGGCAAGCCCACGGGCCGGTCGACCGATCGGGGGGCAGGTCCTCCGCCAGCGACCGCTATGGCGTCGGGATCCTTTCCCCCTGGATGAGGTCGTCGAGCCCCTGCCGAGCCCGCACGAGGTGCCCCTGGCCGCCGCAGACGAGGACCTCGGCCGCCAGCGGCTTCGAATTGTAGTTCGAGCTCATCGAGAACCCGTAGGCGCCGGCGACGCCGATCACGACGTAGTCCCCGACCCTTACCTGCGGAAGCCGGGCATGACCGACCAGGCCGTCCCCGGACTGGGTGAAGATGTCTCCCGACTCGCACAGCGGACCGCCGACCACGTAGTCGGCGACCGGAAGGTCCATCACGCCGTCGGCCGGGGCGACCGCCATCGGATGGAACGATCCGTACATCGCCGGGCGCACGAGATTGTTGAAGCCGGCGTCGACGAGGCAGAAGCGGTTCGCGCCCATCCGCTTGGTCGCCCTGACCTCCGTGACGAGGAAGCCGCTGTCGGCCACGAGGTAGCGGCCCGGCTCGATCTCGAGGCGCACCGGATGGCCGAAGGTCTCCTGCAGCCGGCCGCGCGTCGCGTCCCAGAGCCGGAAATAAGCCTCGACGTCCATCGTCGGGTCGCCGCTCTTGTACGGGACCGGCAGGCCGCCGCCGGCGCTGATCGAATCGAGCTGGGGGCCGACCAGCCGTGCGAGCTTCTCCATCGCGTCGCACACCTGCGAGAGGTGTTCGAGGTCGCTGCCCGACCCGATGTGCACGTGCAGGCCGGACACGCGCAGGCCGAGCCCGGCCGCGCGGCCGAGCACTTCCGGCAGGTCTTCGTGCCAGATGCCGTGCTTCGAATGATCGCCGCCGGTGTTGGTCTTGCGGCTGTGCCCATGCCCGAAGCCGGGATTGATCCGCAGCGTGATGTCGCCGCCCTTGCCGATCCGCGCGGCCGCGTACTGGTCGATCATGTCGGCCGAACCGCAATTGACGTGCACGCCGCGCTCGACGACGAGGTCGAGCGAATCGCGATCGAAGATGTCGGCCGTGTAGACGATCGGGGCGGGCTCGCCCGTCGAATCGTAGCCGGCGGCAAGCGCGCGGTGCACTTCCCCGGCGCTCGTCGCATCGACGAGCGCTCCCTCCCGGCGCACGAGGTCGAGCACGGCGATGTTCGAACAGGCCTTCTGCGCGTAACGAACGACATCGAAACGCGAGAGCGAGCGCACGCGTTCCGTGATCGTCGCGGCGTCGTAGACGAAGGTCGGCGTTCCGAAGCGGCGCGCGATCTCGACGACCGGGACTCCGGCGATCTCGGTGCAGTATCCCTCGCGAAGCGTCGGGAACGTGGACGGATGGGGCTGGTGCATGAGGGACTCTCCGGTGTTCATTCGGGCGTGAACACGTTGACGGGACCGCCCGTGCGAACGCGCCCGCGGCGCCCCACGGCCTCGTTCGTCATCATGTCCTCGAGCAGGGTGCGATCTTCGGGCGTGTGCGCGAGGAACCGCTCGCCGCTCTCGAGACGACCGACGACGATGCCGGTCTCGGGTTCACCGCCGCGACCGCACACGACGGTGTAGGTTTCGATGACCGCTGCGCCTTCCGGCGTCTCCACCACGCGAACGGCTTCCCCGGGGTGACGCGCCGACGACGGATCGGGTTCGGGGCGGGCTTCCCTCGAAGGCGGCGCGCTCGAGTACACGCCCGCGGCGTGCTTGGTCAGGTACCAGCCGTTGGCGGTCACGAGGCCGCTCGATCCAGGCTTCGCGCGCAGCGCGTCCGCCATCGCCGCGATGCCGTGCAGCGTGTAGTTGTTGCCGGGGCCGCCGAAGTACGGCAGGCCGCCGGTCACCGTCAGTCCGCGCGGGTCGGTCTCGGAGAGGCCGAGGCCTTCGCACGCGAGTTCGACCGCGACCGGGAAGCACGAGTACAGGTCGAAGAACGAGAGGTCGCCGGTCGTGACGCCGGCGCGCGCCATCGCCTGCTCGGCCGCGAACTTCATCGAGGGACACGCGTCCAGGCGCGGGCGCTCGCTCATGTTCCACGGATCCTCGCTGGCCGCGCCGCCGCCGAGGAACCAGACCCAGCGGTCCTCGGGCACCCCGAGCCGGCGCGCCTCCGCCGCGCTCGTCAGCACGACCGCGGCCGCCTGGTCGACGGCCATCACCGAGTTCAGGTACTTCGTGTACGGGAACGCGACCCAGCGGTTCGACTCGGCGGGAGTGACCAGTTCCTCGGCGCTGCGGACGACCGGGAACCAGGCATGGGGATTTCGCGCGGCCACTTCCGTGAAGCGCGAGAACATGCGCCCGATGGCGAGGCTGTGCTCGCGAACCGACAGGCCGCGCCGGGCGCGCAGGGCGTTCTCGAACAGCGGATAGGCGTTGGCCGGCAGGAACAGCCCGTGCGCGTTCTCGTAGTCGGTGCCGCCGGGCTTGTCGTCGCCGAAGCGTTCGCCGGACGGACCGCCGCCCGTCGGCCAGGCGAGGCGAACGCCCGCCGCGCGCGCCTTCATCATGCTCGCGACGACGTTGACGCCGGCGACGAGGCACGTCGACGCCTTGCCCGCCCGGATCTCGCCGGCGAGCCAGTTCACGTAGGCCTGCGGCGTGTTGCCGCCGACGGTCGAGTTGACCAGCCGCGACGGTTTCGCGCCGATGGCCTCGGCGACGAGGCCCGCGGCATTCGCCGGTTGCCACGCGAATGCGTCGACGGTCGCGACGAGGCTGATTTCCTCGAAGAGCCGGCGACCAAGCCGCGCGTCGTCCGCGGCGGCGCCGGCGACGTCGACCATCAGGCCGACCGGGTCCCGCGCGCTCTCGGGGCTGACGTCGCGCTGGACGCACTGCCCGACGCCGATGATCACGATCTGGTTCTCGTCGTTCATGTTCGATCTTCCCTGTTCCGCCCCGCGCGATCGCGACTGCACGGGCCGGACCGGCCCGGCCGTGCCGGACGCCCGGAAGACGCCCGCGAACTGCTCCGATGCCATGGTCGGGCGCCCCTGCCCGGCCGTCGCTGGTCTGGGGTCGCGAACCGTCGTTGCCGAGCGGCACACGAGTCGGGTGCGGCGCGAAGTACGGTCGCGGGAAAATGGGGGAAATCGGAAAGGAGTGCAAAAGCCCGCCCGGTTCGTCGCGGCTCGCGCGGCGTCGCCGGGTCCGGCGTCAGGATCCCTGCCGGTGCTGTTGCGCGTGCTTGACCGCCTGGACGGCGACGAACGCCTCGAGGTCGCCGATCCTCGACAGGCAGTACACGCTGAGCGCCAGGGAAAGCGCTCCCGTCACGAGGGAGAGCGCGACCATGGTGTTGATGCTTCCGCTGAATCCGACTTCCGGCTCCGTCATTCCCCGCCTCCTGGTCGACCTGGATGAAGTTCCTGGGCGGGAAGAGCCCGAAACGACACTGGATATCCCCCCGGCTCCCGCACGCCGCGCCGAAACCCGCTTCCCGACGCTTCGGTGGTTCCGCTTGGACAAGCCCACCGGCGAGATCGTCGCACCGCACCGCCCGCCCGCGACTTCGACATCCTACGAGCCGTGTCGGAACGCGGCAACGCCGGCAACGCACAGGCTTTCGAGAGGGCGCGCGCTGAATACCTGCCGCATCAGGGCGTCTGACGGCCAGAATCGACGACTTCGCGTTCGGCTTCGGCGATTCCGCGCCGGCCGGCTCGCGACCCCACGACAGGAGCTCCGCCTTCGATGCAGAACCCGATCCGGTTTTCTCCCCGCCCTCGCCCCGCCCGCTCCAGGCGCCTGCCCTCCGGCGGCCTGCTCGCTGCGACGGTCGTCGGCGGGCTGTTCGGATCGATCCTCACGCTGAGCCTGGTCGCCCCCTCGCCCGGTCGTCCGGCCCTGCCCGGGGCTTCCTGGCTGCAGGCGCCCGACGCCGAAGCCCACTACCCGTCGGTCGACCTCGCCGAGATCGCCGAGGAGGCAACCCAAAGCGTCGTCAACATCTCCTCGACCAAGGTCGTCCGCAGCGGCCCGGGCGACGCCTCGCCGTTCCTCGACGACCCGTTCTTCCGCCGCTTCTTCCAGCTCCCGCCGGGCCAGGGCATCCCGCAGGAGCGCCGCGCGCAGAGCCTCGGTTCGGGAGTCATCGTCGACGACGACGGCGTCATCCTGACGAACAACCACGTCGTCGACGGCGCTGACGAGATCAAGATCACGCTCGCCGACGGGCGCGAGTTCGACGCGGAGCTCGTCGGCTCCGATCCGCAGAGCGACGTGGCCGTGATCCGCATCAAGGGAAGCCCCGAGCGCCTGAAGGCGATTCCGTTCGGCGACTCTTCCGCCCTTCGTCTGGCCGACACGGTGCTCGCGATCGGCAATCCGTTCGGTGTCGGCCAGACCGTCACCATGGGCATCGTTTCCGCGACCGGCCGCGCGAACCTCGGCATCGCCGATTACGAGGACTTCATCCAGACCGACGCGGCGATCAACCCCGGCAACTCCGGCGGCGCGCTGCTCAACGTCAAGGGCGAGCTCGTCGGCATCAACACCGCGATCGTCAGCCGCACCGGCGGATACCAGGGCATCGGCTTCGCGATTCCTTCCAACATGGCGCGCAACATCATGACGAGCCTGCAGCAGACCGGGAAGGTCGAGCGCGGCTGGCTCGGAGTCGCGATCCAGACCCTCGATCGCGAGCTCGCCGAAGCGATCGGCATCGAGCAGGCCCACGGCGTGCTGGTCGCGGACGTGACCGACGGCGGCCCGGCCCAGAAGGCCGGAATCCGGCGCGGCGACGTGATCCTCGCGATCGCGGGTCGCGAAGTGCGCTCGACCGGAGAGCTCCGCAACCTGGTCGCCTCGAGCCAGGCCGGCAAGAGCGTCACGGTCACGATCCTGCGCGACCAGAAGCGGCGCGACATCGACGTGAAGCTCGGCACGCTGGCCGAGGACGCCGCGGCCGCGGCTCGGGGCGAGGAAAGAGCTCCGGCCGAGGCGTCGGGGCTGCTCGGCGGCGTCGCGGTCGAGAACCTGACGACCGAGGTCCGCCGCCGGTTCGAGATCCCGCCGAAGATCGACGACGGCGTCGTGGTCACCGACATCGCGCGAGGAAGCGCCGGCGCGAAGGCCGGCATCGCGCCCGGCGACGTGATCCTGCAGATCGACCAGAATCCCGTCCACGACAGCGGCGATTTCCGCAAGCTCGCCGGCGAGGTCGCCGACAGCAAGAGCGCGCTCGTCCTGGTCGAACGCCCGGGGGGCACGATGTTCGTCCTCGTGAAGAAATGACCGGTCGGCCCGGGCGGCGCATCGCGATCGTGCGCCGCGCCCGTCACTGCCCCGCGGCGGCGCGGATGCGTCGCAGCCCCTCGCGTGTACGGGCGACCGCCGTTGCTGCCGTCGCGATCGCCAGGAACCAGATGGCAGCCGTGAACGTCGGGTACGACACCCCGGGCGCCGCCGGTCGCAGCAGGTCGTCAAGCGGCGCGCTGAAAATCGCCGCCGCGCTGTAGAGGACGACGCGCTCGGGCCGCTGCATCAGTCCGTTGCGCAGTTCGGCGCCGAGCGCCTCGGCTTTCGCGCGGGCGTACGGCACGATCGCCGCCGCCCCGAACGCGACCAGAGCCATGACGAGGTTCCAGGGCTCGTCCCGCAAGAGGAAGGCGGCCGCACCGAAACAGAACGCATCCGAGTAACGGTCCAGCGTCGAATCGAAGAACTCGCCGCCGCGGCTGGCCACCCCGCGCGTGCGCGCGACGCGACCGTCGAGGAAATCGAGGCCGGCCGACGCGAGGACCAGCAGGCCTCCGACCGTGAGGTCCCCGGCGGCCACTGCGACGGCGCCGAGGCAGCACACGCCGCCCCCGACCAGCGTCAGGTCGTCCGGCGACACACCGCTCGCGAGCAGCCCGCGTTCGACCGGTCCGGCCGTCCACGCGAACCCCTGCCGGATCGTCCGGCCGAGAAGCGCCGAGCGGCCGCGCCGGTCCGTCTCGAGGTCGATCGGCGCGTTGCCCAGCACGAGGGCCCGCACAGCGTAAGTGAACAGGCCCACCAGCAGCGCGACGAGCGGCGACAGCAGGACGAACAGGACGAGGGGTCGGCCGGGCCAGGTGATCATCGGGTCGGCGGGGCTATAGCAGACGACAGAGGACCCTCAAGTCCGCCTCTTGCGTCAGTCCTCATGTCAATTTCGAAGCCGTATCGTGACATCTTGTCAGCAAACGGAGTGCAAGGTTCCGTTGACGTGAGTAGGGAGCCCGCGTATTTGCCGCTGATGCAAAGAGACACCAATCTCGCCACCGTCACGAACCTGCACGAAGCCCGGCCCGAGGCTTCGCCCGACAAGCGCGAGGCGCTGCTTCGCGCAGCGCTCGAGCTCTTCGCCGAACGCACGTACAGCGCGGCTCCGGTTCCCGACATCGCGGCTCGCGCGGGTGTCGGCACCGGCACCGTGTACCGCCACTTCCAGAGCAAGGAAGACCTCGCGAACTCGGTGTTCCAGCGCTGCAAATCGGCGATGCACGAGATGCTGAGCGCGTCGTTTGCCGCAGACGGCTCGGCGCAGCGGAGGTTCCTCGAGATGTGGCACGGCCTGGCGGCGATGGCGGCCGCCGATCCGATGGCGATCCGCTTCCTCGAGCTCCAGCACCACGAGGAGTACTTGAACGAAGACAGCCGTGCGCTTCGAGAGGCCGTCTACTCGGCGGCCGAGCGCTTCGTGCGCGACGGCCAGGCGGCCGGCGAGATCGCGTCGCTCGAACCGAAGATCGCCATCGCGCTCGTGTTCGGCGCGTTCGTCGGGCTGTTCAAGGCCGCGACGCAGGGTCGAATCACGCTGGACGACGCGGCAGTCGCGTCCACCGGCACGTGCGCGTGGCGCCTGATCGCGGGCTGAACCCCACGGGCGTCCCGGTCGGGTGCGCCAACGAGAAGGGGCGCGGGCTTCGAACCCGCGCCCCTTTCTTTTTCTTCCGCCGCCGACGTCGCTCGAAGCAACGCGGCGACGATCCGTGTCTTCAGTAGACCTTGGTCGCCGGACCGGTGAAGCACTCATCGACGACGTGCACCGTGACGTTCGTGGTCGCGATCGTCTCGTCCGCGGCGGGCGGGATCCACGCATCGTCGGTCTTCCAGCTCAACCGGTAGACGCCGGGATCCTTGCGCTGCTTGATGGTCGCGCGCACGACGCCCGAGGTGCCCTTGGGCGCCTTGTACTTCCACGTCGTGCCCTTGTTGTTCTGCACGAAGTCCGCGGCCGCGACCGCATTGATCGTGATCGTGCCACCGCCGTCGACCGCCCCGACCGCCACCACGCCGCCGTCGTACGGCGTCGTGAGCGTCACGTCGACCTTGACCGTCATCTTGCCGCGGCTGTCCTTCAGCGACGCCCTCTTGATCACGACCGGCGTCGTGCTCGTGCACGGCAGGCTGTTCGGATCGGCCGGATCGCCGCCGCCGTCGACCTCGTCCGTGTCGCGATAGCCGTCGAGGTCACGGTCGAGTCCGATGCGATGGCCCTCGCCGCTCGGCACGGCCGTGAACGTCAGCTCCTGCCCCGCCGTCGCGGCGAGCGAACGCAGCGCGGCCTCGGCGATGCTGCCCTCCGAGACGCGATCGCTCGAGAACTGCCCGGCGCCGTCGTACAGCCAGCCGCGCTTCTCGCCGGCCACCGTGCCTTTGACGACCACGTCGCACTCGCCGGCGTCCGAACGGTCGAGGATCAGGTCCACGCGAGCGTCGGCGTCGACGCCGCTCGTGTCGCTCAGCGTCGCCTGCTGGCCGACGATCGGCCGGTGGTTGCTGTCGAACGCGAACATCAGGCTCTCCATGTTGCGACGCTCGGTGTCGTTGAGGAAGCCCCTGTTCGACCCGCTCGGGTTGAACACCGTCGCCTGGAAGAAGCGGAACACGGTGTCGATGCTGCCGTCGTGCAGGAACCCGAAACCGCGCACCTGGTCGCCCTTGTGGCCGTTGTCTCCGGCGTTCACGAAGGGCTCGGCGGCCATGCCGAACATGCCGACCTTCTGGTAGATGTTTCGCAGGTGCGCGATCTTCATGTTCTGCGTCTCGTTCTCGAACGACATGCGGCCGTCCGTGCCGAAGAACCCGGGACGCTCGACCGCGTTCGGCCCCACCCCGTTGGCGTTGCGGTCGAACACGTGGCAGCCGTTGCAGGTCTGGACGGTGTCCATCGTCTCGACGAAGTACATGGTCTGCGCCGCCGCCTGCTGCGGCGTCAGGGAGTTGTCGAGCGCCCGGACCGGGTTCGGCGGGTACATCACCTGCAGGACGAAGTCCGTGAAGCTCTGCATCTCGCCGGCCGTCAGCTCGGCGCTTCGACCGAGCAGCCCGACGAAGGCCGGGTTGAACTTCTTGAACGCGCCGTCCTCGTTGAACGTCCCGGTGTTGGGCTGCACGTTCGCCAGCACGTTCGCGCTCGAGACGTTGCGGTCGCCGCGCCAGTGCATCGGGCCGTGGTTGTCCATGCCGCGCAGGCTCTGCGTCGTCATCGGCCCCTTCATCGGGTGGAAATCCTTGGGCGCAGCCGAAAAGAGGCTGAACCGGAAGAGGTTGTTGTTGACGAGGATCTCGTCGTCGGGATTGCCGAGGTCCCACGCCAGCGCGTCCATGTCGCCGAAGATATGGCACGAGGCGCAGGCCTGGTCGCCGCGCGAGGACGTCAGGCGCGCGTCATAGAGGAAAGGACGCCCCGCGACGACGCTGGCCGGCTCGGGGTTGTGCAGCGCGACGTGCGACGACTCGACCTTCATCACGGTGTTCACGACCGAGATCGAGTTATCGAAACGCGTCAGGACGAACAGCCGGCTGTTGCCTTCGTCGAGCACGAGACCGGTCGGACCTCCGCCGCTCAGCTCGACGTGGTCGGCCGGGTCCGGCACGAACGTGCCGTTCTCGAGCAGCGTCGTGTCGAACACGCCGACCTTGCCCGAGCCGAGGGCGGCGACGTACAGCGTCGACCCGTCGCCCGTGAACTGCATGTCGAGCGGGAACGCGAGGCTCTTGTCGTTGGTCGCGTTCGGCGCCGGGGCGAAGGGTGAATCGTAGTCGATGTGCTTGTTCAGGTGGTGCGGCGTCACGGTCTCGAGGACCGGATCGATGACGGTGATGCGGCTCTCGACGATGTGGCCCCGCACGGTCGTGTCCGCGAAGTCGCCCGGCCCCTCGAAGCGGACCTCGTTGAGCGCCTCGAGGTTGCTCACGTACACCTTGCCGTCCGGCTTGACGGCCATGTTGAACAGCGTCGTGCCGACGTGGGGGAAACGGCCGGGCGTCCCGGCGACCTGCACCGGAGGGTTGGCCGTCGCGTCGATCGCGAACACGTCGTAGTCGGGCAGGTTGAACTTCACCTGGCTCGACCAGTTCCGGCCGAGTTCGTCGACCCACTGCGAGCCATCGTACTTGACGATCAGGCCGACCTCGGGCGCCGGGTCGCCGTGCGAGTTCGTCGGCGGCCACGGCTGGCCGCCGGCCCCCTCGCCGCCGTCCGGCACCATGCCCTCGCCGAGCGTCATCGTCTGGTTGCCGGACAGGAACACGCCGGCGTAGACGCGCGCTCCGTCCGGGCTGACGGCCAACGGTCGCGGCGTGTCGCCGAACAGCGTCACGATCGTCTCTTCGTCGCCGCCGAAGCTGGTGCCGAGATCGGTCGCGTCGAACACCCAGACGTCGGCACGCCCGACGCCCGGGGTGGTGAGCTGGGGATCGAACGGAATGTTCTGCCCGCGGTGCGCGGTGGTGACGAACGCCCGGGTGAAGCCCGGGCCGGCGAAGACGATGTCGCGGGGTTCGTCGCCGACCGTCAGCGTGCGCACCACTCGGGGCGCGGCGATGTCGCTGAGGTCGACGATGCTGACGCTGTCGGAGAGGTGGTTGACGACCCAGACTTCGTCGTTCGTGCGGGCCGCGACGGCCACCGGCTCGAGGCCGACCGGCACGGATGCCAGGTGCGAGAAGCCGCCGCCCGAGATGTCGAAGACCTCCAGCTGGTTGTCCGGGGTGTTGCAGGCGAAAAGCCGCGTCCCGTCCGGTGACTTGGCCAGCGGCCGGACCTGACCGCTCTCGAACGTGACGAAGGCCCGGGCCGGCGCCGCCGGCACGAGCGCCACCGCGACCGCCAGTGCTCCCGTAAGCAGCTGGAAACTTCTCATCGATTCTCCTCCCTCTCGATTCTGCATTCGCAGTGCAGATTTCGTGGCGGACTATGCCCGCAGACTCCGGCCTCTTTCAAGGTCCAAACTCTCCCGTCGCGGTTGCCGGTCGCCCTCGTGTGCCCCCCGGATGCCCCGAGCGCTCCTCGACCCGGCCTCGGCCGGCAGGACCGGGCCGGCAACGCCGGGACCGTCGCCTCAGTCGAAGGTGACGACGCTGCGGATCGATTCCCCGTGGTGCATCAGGTCGAAGGCCCGGTTGATGTCGTCGAGCGGCATCGTGTGGGTGATCAGATCGTCGATGTTGATGCGGCCTTCCATGTACCAGTCGACGATCCGGGGGACGTCGGTGCGTCCCCTGGCGCCGCCGAAGGCCGTCCCCTTCCAGACGCGGCCGGTGACGAGCTGGAACGGCCGCGTCGCGATCTCCTCGCCGGCGCCGGCCACCCCGATGATCACGCTGGTGCCCCAGCCCTTGTGGCAGCACTCGAGCGCCTGCCGCATCACGCCGACGTTGCCGATGCACTCGAAGCTGAAGTCGGCGCCGCCGTTCGTGAGGTAGACCAGGTACGGCACGAGGTCGCCCTCGACTTCCGTCGGATTCACGAAGTGCGTCATGCCGAACTTCTCCGCCAGCGCCTTTCGCGCGGGGTTCACGTCGACGCCCACGATCCTCCCCGCACCGGACAGGCGCGCGCCCTGCACGACGTTCAGTCCGATGCCGCCGAGTCCGAAGACGACGACGTTGTCGCCGGGCCGCACCTTCGCGGTGTTGACGACCGCGCCGATGCCGGTCGTCACGCCGCATCCGATGTAGCAGACCTTGTCGAACGGTGCGTCCTTGCGGATCTTGGCCAGCGCGATCTCCGGAACGACGGTATAGTTCGAGAACGTGGACGTGCCCATGTAGTGCAGCAGCGGCTTGCCGCCGAGCGAGAACCGGCTCGTGCCGTCCGGCATGAGGCCGCGCCCCTGCGTCTCGCGGATCGACTGGCAAAGGTTCGTTCGTCCGCTCGTGCAGTACTCGCACTGCCGGCACTCCGGCACGTAGAGCGGGATCACGTGGTCTCCCTCGGCGAGGCTCGTCACGCCCGGACCGATGTCCACGACGACGCCTGCGCCCTCGTGACCGAGAATCGCCGGGAACAAGCCCTCCGGATCCTTGCCCGACAGCGTGTAGGCGTCGGTGTGGCAAATGCCCGTCGCGCGGATCTCGACGAGGACTTCTCCCGCGCGCGGACCTTCGAGATCGACCTCCTCGATCGCGAGGGGCTGGGCGGCGGCATGGGCAACGGCGGCTCGGACTTTCATGCGCAATCTCCGTGTTCAGGTGTGGACGCGGCCGGCGGCAGCCTGCGCCGGCGGCGTGCGTCGCGACGCGAGGCCGCGAGCACGCCGATCAGCGTCAGGGCCGAAAGGGCGTCGTAGGCTTTTTCTCGTGCGCTGCGCACGAATGCCAGCGTCACGCGCGTGGCGCCGCGCGGGACGTCGAAGCCGACCTGGTGGGCGGGCGTGCTTCGCGTCGGAACCGGCGCGCCGTCGACGGAGGCTGTCCAGTTCGGGTGCCACTGGATCGACGCCGTCACCTCGCGCGTCGGCGCTCCGGGAGCCACCTGAATCGGCCACGAGACGAGTTCGGGCGAATGCTGCATGGCGCCCACTCGCACCCCCCTCCCCTGCAGCCAGGCCCCGCCGTCCACGACGCGGAACACCCCCACGCTCACCGGTTCGATCGACTTGCCGTTGCGTCCGCGGACCGGAGTCGCCTTCTCGCGCTGGAACTCGAAAACGAGCTCGAACCCCGGCTTGCCCTCGAGCCGCCGTCGCGATTCGGCGCCGCCCAGGATCACGTGGGAGACGCCGGAGGCGCGGAGAAGGCGCGCGCTGCGCGCGGGAGCCTCGTGCAGCGTCTCCAGGTTCACGCGAAACGCCCGCCGGAGCGGACGAACGAGCTCGGCCTGGTCGCCGCCGAGCGTGTAGAGTCCCGTGTCGAGGTTCAGGAAGCTGATCACGCTGCGCGCTCCGAGCAGTTCGTCCGGGAACAGCAGGCGCGGCACGGCCACGACGGCCGGAGGCTCGACGTTCCGGCGCAGCCACTCGACGAGCCGGTCGTAGACCTCGCGCTCCGGAACGACGACGCGCGACTCGGTCTTCACGTCCCGTCGATGCCCGGCCAGCTGCGGCAGCGCCCAGGCGAGCAGCAGGCACGCCGCGACCGGCGCCGCTGCCGCGGCGAGCCGCGGACGGCCCGCCGCGCCGAACCGTCGCTCGACGAACGCCAGCGAAGCCTCGGCGGCGACCCCGAAGAACACGGCCTGCAGCAGCGCCGCGTACGGGAGCGCGCGCGGGCGCACGAACACGTCGAGCAACCGCCGCATCGGCGCCGGCTCCCAGCCCTGCGCGTTCGCGCCGCCGACCAGCACGGTCCCGAACAGCACGATCGCCGTGATGCGGAGCCTCCTCGGCCCGAAGCGCGTCGCCCAGGCCGCGGCGACGATCGCCGCGAGGGCGATCGGCTGCGCGCCGAAGAGGGTTCCCTCGAGGAAGCGATGGAAGCGGTCGCGGTCGGCGCCCCAGCCGACCGCGATGCCGGAGAGTTCGCGCCACTGGAGGCTCGGGAACAAGGAGTGGCCCGCGAGCAGCAGCACCAGCGCGGCGACGAGCAGGTAACGCCGCAGCGGGCGACTCGTCCGGTCGTGCAGCGCGATCCCCGTGGCGACGAGGCCGGCGACGGCCAGCGTCCAGGCGCCGGTGATGAAGTGCACCAGCAACACGGCCGCGACGACGAGCACGGCTCGCCAGGGCGCCTGTCGGCGATCGAGCAGCACGTCGAGCATCTCCGGCCAGGCCAGGGAGAACCCGATCACTCCGGCGCCCTGCAGCAGCAGGCCGATCACGAACATCCCGTCCATGCCGTAGCCGAGCGGCGACGAGAACAGGACGCCGGCCAGACCGGCCGCCAGCGCTCCACGCGGCCCGACCCCGAGCCTGTGCGCCAGCAGCGCGGTCGCGGCCGGCAGCACGACGATCGGCAGGACGTACCAGGCCTTGAAGACGGCCTCGAGCGGAACGACCGGCGCGAGCAGCAGCGCCGACACGCCGATCAGGAAAAAATAACCGTAGGACTGGAACAGGAAGAGCTGGGCGCCGAGGAACCACCACGGCGACCATCCGTCGACGTGCCCCGACGGCAGGAACTGCGTCGTCATCACGACGCTGCGCAGCAGGTGCCTCGGCGCGTCGAGGTTCACGATGCGACCCGGCGAGAACGCCGGCCACACCATCCAGAGCGCGAGCGCCGACAACGCGAGGACACCGACCGCCAGCGAGCGCGAGGAAAACCCGGCCGCCGCCCGGGCTGCCCGCGGAGCCTGCGGCGCGTCGATCAACGGATGTTCTCCCGGGCCGAGCCTACCAGCCGGCCAGCGTCGCAGCGCGCGCGCGATGATAGTGGGCGTCGCCGAAGAAGGCCCGGTCGTAGATCGAACGGCGGAACCACAGGTGCAGGTCGAACTCCCACGTGAAGCCGATGCCGCCGTGCAGCTCGGTCGAATCGCGCGCCGCACGGTCGAACAGGTCCGTGGAGAACGCCTTCGCGAGCGCCGCATGCCTCGAGGCGTTCTCCTGGATGCAGTCGAGCGCGTGCGCCGCGTACCACCAGAGAGCCAACGCCGGCTCGAGATCGACCGCGAGGTTCGCGAGCTGGTGCTTGACGGCCTGGAAGGCGCCGATCGGCTGTCCGAACTGTTCGCGCGTGAGCGCGTAGTCGCGCGCCATCTCGAGGCAGCGTCGCGCTCCGCCGAACGCATCGGCGGCGACGAGCACGAGCGCGGCGTCGCGCATCCTCTCGAACGCGTCCCGCCCCCCGACGCGCACGGCCGGGACCCCGCGGTACTCGACCGACGAGAGCCTCCGCGTCCGGTCGTTGCCGGAAAGGTCCGTCGCGACGACCCCTGCCGCCTCGCGCTCGACGAGCCACAGGGCCGTGCCGTCGCCGTCGCCCGCGGCGACGACGTGCAGGTCCGCCAGGCTGCCGTACGGCACCATCGTCTTGGTCGCGGTCAGGCGGCCGTCCTTCGCGACCGCCGCGATCTCGCCGTCGTCCCACCGCCCGCAGGCTTCGCCTACCGCCGCCGTCGCGAGGACTTCCCCGGCAGCGATGCGCGGCAGCCACCTCGCGGCGAGCGCCTGGTCCTCGGCCGCGGCAAGCGCGATCGTGGCCATCGCCGTGCCGAGGAACGGACCCGGCGTGCAGGCGTAACCGAGTTCCTCGGCGACGAGCGCGAGGTCGAGGAACTCGGCGCCCAGGCCGCCATGGGCTTCGGGAACGCCGAGCAGGCCGATGCCGAGGTCCATGAGGCCTCGCCACAGGTCGTCGTCGTGGCCGCGTTCGCCTTCCAGGATCGCGCGCACGCGAGTCGTCGGGCACTCGTCGGCGAGGAAGCGGCGCACCGTCGTCGCGAGCGCCTTCTGTTCTGCGGAGAGTCCGAAATCCATGCCTGTTCCTTCGTGTCGTGCCGCGTCCTGCCGTGTGCCCTCGCCGCCTCAGCGCTTCTGCGACGGGTCGCGCGGCATCCCGAGGCCGCGCTCGGCGATGATGTTGCGCTGCACGTTGGCGGTGCCGCCGGCGATCAGGATCCCGAGCGACCAGAGGTAGGCGTGCACGAACATCCCCATCGCCGGCGCTTCGGGCTCGCCGGGCGCGAGCGCGGCGCCGTCGCCGCTGATGTCCATCGCGAGCCGGGCCAGTTCGTAGGAGAGCTGCGTGCCGTACAGCTTCGGCACCATGCCCGCCAGGCCCGGCTCCTCCCCGCGCGCCTGCATCGTCAGCAGCCGCATCGCGTGCATCTCGGCCGCGACGAGCTTCGTCTCGACCTCGACGAGCCGGCCGCGCAGCACCGGGTCCTCGATGGCGGGGCGACCGCGACGGTCGATCGCGCGAGCGAGCATCACCAGGCCGTCGAGCGTGCGGCGGTTGATGTCGGTGTCGCCGATCAGCGCGCGTTCGTACTTGAGCGTCGAGCGGCTGACGATCCAGCCTTTCCCCCGCTCGCCGACGATCGAGGAACGCGGGACGCGGGCGTTGTCGAAGAACACCTCGTTGAAGTCCGAGTCGCCGGTCATCTGGCGCAGAGGGCGCACCGTGATGCCGGGTGTCTTCATGTCGATCAGCAGGTAACTGATCCCGTCGTGCTTCGGGGCGTCGGGCTCGCTGCGCACCAGCGCGAACATCCAGTCGGCCTCGAGGGCGTTCGACGTCCAGATCTTCTGGCCGTTGATCACCCACTCGTCGCCGTCGAGGTCGGCGCGCGTGCGGAGGGAAGCCAGGTCGCTGCCCGCGCCGGGCTCGGAGTATCCCTGGCACCACAGGATCTCGCCGAGCAGCGTGCTGCGGATGAACCGGCGCTTCTGCTCCTCGGTGCCGTGCTCGAGCAGCGTGAAGACGAGCATCGAGGGGCCCTGGCCGACCATCTCCCGCGGGGCCCTGGCCCGCTTGAATTCCTCGCGAATGATCGCCGACTTCAGCGGGTCGAAGGGCTGCTCGCCGCCGCCCCACTCGCGCGGGATGTTGCGGTAGAGATAGCCGGCCGCGATCGCCTGCTCGCGAAACCCGGTCACGCGCGGCTCCGGACGCGCGATCCGGCCGATCAGCGCGTCGCTGGCGCCGTGCTTCGCGCGATCGTCCGCGCTCCAGTTCTCGTCGAGAAACGCGCGGACCCGGCTGCGAAACTCCTGGTACTCGGCGCTGTAACTGAGATCCATCTGCTCCTCGGCTCCCGAACCCGTCGGCGCCCGCCCGCTGCCCGAGCTGACGCTGGTCCGACGAAACTCTCCCATCCGTTGCGGCCGCAATGCGGAGCCGGCGGACCGACGCGACCCGGGCCGCGCCGACACGGCTCGTCCCGCGCTGCTATCCGAGGCCCCCACCTCCGGCAACCCTGCCGCTGCACGCACCGGTGCTGTTGCCCCGAGGCGGATCGCGGTCATACTCCGGCGAGCGGGTGGAGGCGCGATCATGGAACTCGGACGGATCGGAGTGTGGTGTTTCCTGGACGCGATGCCGTCCGCGGGTGCAGCGGCCGCGGCGCGCAGGATCGAGTCGCTCGGCTACGGCGCCCTTTGGATTCCGGAGGCCCTCGGACGCGAGGCGTTCGCGTCCGCCAGCTGGCTCCTCGCGTCGACGAGCCGACTCGTCGTCGCCACCGGGGTCGCGAACATCTACGCGCGCGACGCCATGGCGATGGCCGCGGGCCGCAGTACGCTCGCCGAACAATCGGGCGGGAGGTTCCTGCTCGGCATCGGCGTCTCGCACCGGCCGCTGGTGCAGGGCATCCGCGGCCACGACTGGTCGAAGCCGCTGACGGACATGCGCGAGTACCTCACCGCGATGGATTCGGCCCCGTTCACGGCCGTCGGCCCCTCCGAACCGGCGCCGACCGTGATCGGCGCGCTCCACCCGAAGATGCTCCGTCTCGCCGCCGAGAAGACGCGCGGCGTGCACCCGTACCTCGTGCCGCCCGAGCACACCGCGTTCGCACGCGAGATCGTCGGACCGGACGCGTGGATCTGCACCGAGCAGAAGGTGCTGCTCGAGTCCGACCCCGGCAAGGCTCGCGCGATCGCGCGCAAGGCCCTCGCGATGTACTTCGGCCTGCCCAACTATCGCCGCAACCTCGAGCGCTTCGGGTTCGGTGACGAGGACTTCACGGCCGGCGGCAGCGATCGCCTGGTCGACGCGGTCGTCGCCTGGGGAGACGAGGACGCGATCGCGACGCGGATTCGCGCCCACCACGACGCCGGCGCCAACCACGTCTGCATCCAGCCGATGCATCCGATGGGACTTCCCGCACCGGACTGGAACGTGCTCGAGGCCTTCGCGCCGGCGAAGAACTGAAGCGATGCCGTGCGGTAGCGCCGAGGCAGCGATCCTTGCAGCCGCCGATTCGCTCGCGGCCGCCTGCGACGACCTTCGCTTCGGGAGCCACGCCGCCTTCGTCTACAACCCGCTGCGATACGCGCGACGCGGCTTCGCCGAGTACGTGCGCCGCTACGGCGCAGGCCCGAAGCGCTTCGTGCTCGTCGGCATGAACCCGGGGCCCTTCGGCATGGTGCAGACCGGCGTGCCGTTCGGACACGTCGGCCTCGTGCGCGACTGGATGGGCATCGACGTGCCGATCGAACGGCCCGCCCGCGAGCATCCGAAGCGTCCCGTGCACGGCTTCGCCTGCACGAGGTCCGAGGTGAGCGGCGAGCGGCTCTGGGGCTGGGCGCGCGCGACGTTCGGCGAGGCCCGCAACTTCTTCGCCGAATGGTTCGTGCTGAACTACTGCCCGCTCGCGTTCGTCGAAACGGGCGGTCGCAACCTGACACCGGACAAGCTGCCGTCCGGCGAACGGGCCGCCCTGTTCGAGGCGTGTGACCGCGCGCTCGCCGAGTGCGTCGAAGCGCTCGAACCCGAATGGCTGCTCGGAGTCGGCGCTTTCGCCGCCGGACGCGCCGCGCCGCTCGCCAGGCGACGAGGCATCCCGACCGGCGCGATTCCGCATCCGAGCCCGGCCAGCCCGACGGCCAACCGCGGCTGGAGCCAGGCCGCAAGCGACGCGCTGGCCTCCCTCGGCATCGAGTTGCCTGCGTCGCAACCGGCCCCGACAAGCGTCGGAGCGGAGCAGGAACAACGCCGCTTGCCGCAACCGGTTCGACAGCCCCCGCGCGGGGCACGCGGATGAGGACTCCCGACCAGCCCCGGACCGATTCGACTGGAATCGAGGAGACACCGGCGAGTCCGTGGGGCCGTCGGGCGCGGTCCGTGTTCGAGTTCGCAAGCCGCCCGATGGTGCTGGCGACCGTCGGCCTTGCGATCCTCTCGGCCGTGCGCTGGCACCAGGGCGCGAAGTACATCGAGGACGTGTCCTCCTCGCTGATCGGCATCCACAAGCTCGTCAGCGGCGACAGCGAGCATTACCTCGCGATCGCGGACGCCCTTCGCGAGGGGGACTTCCGCATGACGCACGTCGAGCCGACCGGTGCGGCCGACCGGGCGCATCGGCAACCCGGCTACCCTGCGCTGCTCGCGGCAGCCCAGGCGCTCGGCGTGCAGGGCGCACCGTCCCTGGCGCGGGTCAACCTCGGCGTCCTCATCGCCTCGATGTGGATCGCCTTCCTCGGCGTTCGCCTGGCGACCGGCTCCGCACTGGCGGCGCTGCTCTCGGCCGCGGTGATCTACGACGCCCCGTTCCTGTTCGAGATCGCGACCGAACGGCTGTTGACCGAGCCGCTGTACGTCGCCGTCTCGGTCGCCGCCGTGAGCTCGTGCCTCTGGTACGCGCGGCGCCTGAACGCGACCGCGCTCGTGGTCGGCGCCGCGATGGCGGCCCTGTCCTACCTCGTGCGCGTCAACGGTCTTTTCCTCGCGACGACGCTCGCCGCCGTGCTCGTCGCCGCGGACGTGCAGCGTGCGCGGCGTTCCGGCGCCCCGACGCGCGACCTTCCCCTGTATCTCCCGCTCGAGGCATGGTTCGCGGCGTTCGCGCTCTTCATCGTGCTGGCGACGCCGAGCTGGCTGCCGCGCACGATCTACGCGGGCAATCCGATCTACCACGGCTACCTGCCGAACTACCTGTGGGTGGACGACTACGAGCGCGCGCACACTCCCGGGCCGCCGAAGTACTCGTTCTCGACGTACGCGGAGGAACACGAGGCGGCCGATGCGGTGGAGCGATTCTGCTGGGGCGCGCGACGCGTGTTCTGGGAAACACCACGCGACAAGTTCGGCACGGTGACCACCGTGCTGCTCGTGTTGTCGATCGTCGTGCTCGCGGCCTCGAGGGACAGGGCCGGGCTCGCGATAGCCGCCGCCGGGATCCTGCAGGCGCTGCCTCTCGCGTGGACCGCGGTCGCGAATCCCGCGCGGCGCTTGCCGGCGGCCGCGTTGCTGCCGTTTGCCGCCGTGGTGATCGGCGCCGCGGCGGCCGTCGCGCTCCAACGCGCGTTCTCCCCCCGGGATTCGACGGCGCGCGACGAATGACCTCCGATCGTGCCGCGGCCCCGTCCGCCGGGCTTGTCGGAGGGGGGGCCGAAAAAAAGGCCGGCCCGCGTTGCCGCGGGCCGGCCTTCGCCGAGCCTTTCTGAACGATCGGGAACTAGTTGAACGCGTACCCGACGGAGAGCGAGACCGACAGGTAGTCGTAGTTGTTGATGCCTTCGGTCAGCGGGAGCATGTACGCGACTTCCGGCGTGATGAAGATCTGCTCGGTCGCGTAGAAGTCCGCGCCGATGCCGAAGCGCATGCCGAAGCCGTACCCCTGGTCGACGCCGTTGCCCGACGTCTTGCCGCCGATCGGATCGAACTGCGTGGGCGCTCCACCGACGATCTGCCAGTTGTGGCCGTGATCGCCGCGGAACAAGCCGCCGCCCACGGACAGGTACGGCTCGCAGAAACCCTGGATCGGGTAGAGCTTGACGTTCGGCATCAACGACCACGCGCGGCGGTCGGTGTTGCCGCGGCCGCCGTCGTCCGTGTCGAACTCGGCGATGTGCTCGGCGAACAACTCGACCGCGAGCATCTCGTTCAGGCGGTAACCGACGCGCCCGTTCCATCCCCAGCCGTACGCCTTGTTGACGACGTGGGCGTCGCCATCGAAGAACTCCTGCGCGTACACGGCGCCGAACGCGAGGTAAGCGAAGGGCGAGAACTCGTCGACCGCAACGACTTCCTCCACCACCGGCGCCGACCGCGGCATCTCCTCGGCCTGCTCGGGCTCTCCGTACGCGCCGGCCATGGCCACCGACGCCGTGCCGAAGAACGCCACGGCGCAGAACAACGAACTCACACCTTTCATCTTCATTGGAAGTCTCTCCTTTGAACTTTGTCTCGATCCGAATCGCCCGGCGCACGTTGCATGCCGGTGGGCATACTCCCGCGGGGTCCCCCCTCGGGAATCGCCCCCTGCGCATCCAACGCCTTACAGGAGCGAGAGTTTACCTTAGAATGGCGACGAGTCACGCCCGAACGATGCACAAAAACGCGATGGTGGGGGTCCGGCGCCCCTCGCCGTGCTCGATGCGGCGGGATTCCCGCCGGCGCCCCGGCGGGTCCCCGGCTCCCCCGAGTCCCTCCCACCACCGTCGCAACCGCGAGGAAACAGGCAGGTTTTCGAACATTCTGCCGCGATCCCCCGGCGGCATCGACGCCCGATCCCAGGCCTGACGGGGGGCGTGAACCGGCGCACGTCCGTGGTCGCTCCCGGCCTCGCGTCCCCGACGACCCGCCTCCTCTTCGAAAGGGTCCGTCCCTGTGCAAGGCCCGTCCGCGATCCGGACGCGTCCACCGCGCAGCCCCCAAGGAACGCCCCCAAGGAACGCCCCCAAGGAACG
>CAYYZO010000036.1:0-15509 GCA_964476185.1 uncultured Myxococcales bacterium | reverse complement strand
CCCCAAGGAACGTCCCCAAGGAACGTCCCCAAGGAACGTCCCCAAGGAACGCCCCCAAAGAACGCCTCGGCGGGACGGCGCCGGACCGGCGGCGCCGAGGAAAAGGCGCTGCGCGGCCGGCGACGGCTGCGCATTCACAGCGCGGCCGGGGCCAGGATGTCGCTCGGGAGCCCGAGGAGCCGGTGGACCCTCGCCCACTGGTTCGCGTCGGCGACGGCGTGGGCGAGGTCGAGCAGCCCGAGGTCGTCGTACCCGTCGGCGCGAAGGGCATCGAGCATCTTCCCCGTGGTGCGGGCGGCATGGCGCGTGCCGACGAACACGAAGGACTCGAGCGGGTCGGAGGGACGCGGATGGAAACCCTCGGCCTCTTCGCGGCAGCGCGGCAGCCAGCGCTCGACGAGTTCATGGACGCGCGCGACCTCTCGCAGCGAAAGCGTCGCGCGCTCGCGCTCCTCGAGGCTGGCCCTCAGGACCTCGACGAGGAACGGGCGCGCGCGCAGCCCGGCGAGATCCTTCCGCGCCGCCCGGCCGGTCGCTCGCTGGTAGATCGGCCCGATCGCAACGAGCGACTCCTCGAAGTCGCGCAACGGCTCTTTCGAGGCGAGGTCCATCCGGGCGAACAGCCGGCTCGCCAGCGAGACGGCGAAGCGGCGCGCCACGGGAAAGCGGCGCAGCGCTTGCGGCAGGATCTCCGACTCCACGTGAAGGAGATCCGCCATGCGGTTGATGTAGTGGAAAGCCCCGAGGACCAGGGTGTAGGTCAGCGCTCCGTCGCCGGCCGCCTCGCGCACCGGCCCGAGATCGTCGGGGCCGAGCAGCGCCGGCTCCCAGCACGCCCGGCGCACGAGCGCTGCGAGCGACCGTTCCAGCGGCGAGGCCCCCGCAGCGTCCTCATGATCGACGAGCGCGGCGACTTTCGTCCTGTCTCCTCCTGCAGCCTGCAGGAACGCCGAATGGCTGTCCTCTCAATAGACGCAGCGGTTCGCGCGCGAGACCATCGCCGCGACGAGTTCCCGGGTCGCGCGCGGCTCCGGTCCGGTCCACATCGCGAGTTCCCAGGTACGGATCATCCGCCGCATCGACTCGGGGCGCAGGCTGAACAGGCGGACGACGTTGGCGACGAGAGGGACGCCGACGAGTTCGTGCATCTCGCGATGCACGGCGGCGAGTTCGGGGCCGCCCTCGGAGGCGGACGGCGTTCGAATCCAGGCCATGAGGAGAACCTCCAGTTCGTCTTCACTCCGGCAGCGGCACGACGGCCGTCGCCCGGTGGGCCGCGAGTCCCTCGACGGCGAAGACCACGAGGGCGAGCCACACGAGCGAAAAGCCGAGGACCCGATCCTGCGTGAACGGCTCACCGAACACCAGAACGCCGATCGCCAGTTGCAGGGTCGGGGCGATGTATTGCAGCAACCCCACCCAGAGCAGGGGGATGCGCTGGGCGGCGGTCGCGAACATCAGGAGCGGCGCGACCGTGACGGCCCCGGCGGAGACGAGCAGCACGTCGACGACGCCCGAGCCGCCGAGGAACGCCGCTTCGCCGACCAGGTGGGTCCAGGCGAGCAGGGCGGCGGACGGCAGCGCGAGCAGCCCCGTCTCGATCGTGAGTCCGTGGACGGAGCCGAGCGGCGCCCGCTTCTTCACCAGACCGTAGAGCGCGAAGGTGGTCGCGAGCACCAGCGAGATCCACGGCAGTTCTCCATGAGCGAACGCGAGCCAGAGCACGCCCGCCGCCGCGAGCGCCACCGCGACCCATTGCCAGCGTCGAAGCCGTTCCCCGAGCACGAACACGGCGAGCAGCAAGCTCAGCAGCGGGTTGATGAAGTAGCCGAGGCTCGTCTCGACGACGTGCCCGGCGCCGACCGCCCAGAGGAAGATCCCCCAATTGACGGCGATCAGCGCTGAAGCGGTCGCGTAGGTCGCAAGGACGCCGGGCGTCGCCAGCGAGGCCGCGAGCGACCGCCACTGCCCGCGGGCGGCCACCCAGGCGAGCAGGAGCGCCGCGGACCAGACGATGCGATGGCTGACGACCTCGACGACCGGCACCGATGCCAGCAGTTTCCAGTAGAGCGGGAAGACGCCCCACGACGCGTACGCGCCGATCCCGTACCAGATCCCGCGACGCTCGGGATTCACGCGGGTCCGAGACGTGTCATCGGGGAGCGCTTTGCAGCGAGCGGCGCAGGCCGTCGGCCTCGACGGCGAGCAACTCGAGCTGAGCCGTGACCTCCGGGTCGTCCTGGCAGGCCGAACGCGCCGACCGCAGCGCATCCTCCGCGATCGACAACAACGCCTCCGCGCGGGCCGTGCCGCCCGCGCGCACGCTGTCGCGCACCTCGGTGAAGGCGTAGCCGACGACGCGCGTCTCCGCAGCGCAGCGACGCGCGTTCTCGATGTCCGCGACCGACGGCTCCGCCTCGGCCGCCGAACCCGATGGTGCGACCGCGACGACGGCCAGCAGCACCGTCAGCGAAACGGCAGGAAACGTTTCTTTCACCTCGACGACCCCCGTCCCCGGGATCGGCACGTGCCGCGCGCCCGCACGTCGCAGGGCGCTGGAACGGGCGCCGGCTCCCGGATATTGCGGCCCGGTTCGCTGCGCGAGCGGGCCGGTCGCGACCGTGGCACTGAAGCCGCGCCACGGCAATCGCCGAGCCGTCGACGGCGACGCCGCCACGGCCGCCGGGCCCGGCGGCGACTCGTGTTCGCGACAGCACGGAGGTGGCATCTTGGGATCCAGCGGCAGGCTGATCGACCGGCAGGGCGACGCGCGCTTCGGCGTGTTCCGTGAGCCGGTCACGGAAGTGAACTTTCGCGACTACGACCTGCGCACGCCGATGGACCGTCCCGCCGGCTCCCTCGCGCGCTACTTCGGCTTCAACCAGTTCCAGTTCCTGGGCGGGCTGTCCGACTCGCTGATCTTCGGTTGCGCGCTCGTCGACATCCGCTACGTCGGCCAGGCGTTCCTGTACTTCTACGAACCGGCCACGCGGCGGAAGGTCGAATTCAGCTTCCGTACTCCGCTCGCGTTCGGGCTGCACTTCGACCAACGACCCGAGGACGGCAGCGTCACCTTCCGCAGCGGAGGCAACCGCATCGCGATGACGGCGACGAGCGACCCGCGCCAGCGCCAGCTCTGGGTGCGGCTCGCGGGCGGCGTCGAGATCGACGCGATCTTCGACGAGGAAGATCCGCTCGTCGAGCCGATGTGGATCTCGACCCCCGCGGGAGCGGCCGGCTTCGTGTACGCGCGCAAGACCGCAGGCTCGCCGGTCAGCGGCGTCGTGCGCTGGGAAGGCCGCACGCTCGACCTCGAGGAACTCGGCATGCTCGGGCACAACGACTGGAGCGCCGGCTACATGCGGCGCGACACGTTCTGGAACTGGGGCTGCGTGTCCGGCCGACTCGGTGACGGCCGCCTCGTCGGCATGAACGTTTCGTGCGGCGTCAACGAGACGGGGCACAGCGAGAACTGCTTCTGGGTGGACGGCCGCCTGCACCGGCTCGGCCCCGTCGCGTTCGAATACGACCGGCGGGACCTGATGAAGCCGTGGCGCCTGCGCGACAGCGACCGGCGGCTGGAACTCGAATTCACGCCGGAGAGTTCCCACGCCGAGAGGGTGAACGCCCTCGTCGTCGCGACGAACTTCCACCAGATGATCGGACGCTATCGAGGGACGCTGCGCACGGCGGCCGGCGAATCCGTCGAACTCGACGGGCAGCTGGGTTACGCCGAGCGTCACTACGCGAAGTGGTAGTCCCCGGCCGGGGCGCGTCCCGCCGTCGCAGCGTGCATCGACGCGCCGGCAGGTCCAGACTGGACCGATGCGGAGGTTCGCGATGAAAAGCACGCTCGCCTGCACGACCCTCTGGGCGATTCTTCTTGCCTGCCCGGCCCCGGCGGCGCTCGCCCACTGCTGCCACGACGAGCGGATGCTCGGAGCCGCCGGGCAGGACGGCCTGCGCGGCGGCGTGCACCAGATGGACCGCGGCAGCCTCGGCGACGAGTTCGGACGGCGGGATTCGACCGGCGGCCGCGGCGGCGAGGGCCGCACCGGATCGCTCAGCGACGGCGGCCTCGGGCAGATGCAGGGGAACTCGATCGGCAACTACGGCGCGGGCAGCCTCGGCCAGCGAGGTCCGGGCGGCCTCGGCGCCCTCGAGGGCAACTACCTGCAGGCGCCGCCGTCGCGCGGCGGGCGCTGATCGCCGCCGCGCACCGGGCGGCACGCAGTTCTCCACACCACGCGGACCGGTTCCGCGACACGATGCTTACTGGACGTCGTTCTCGTAGAAGACGTAGGACGTGGCGTAGTCGCTGACCTCGAAGTAGACCTTCTTCTCGCCGGGATCGGCCTTGGAGTTCAGGTTGCGGTCCAGGATGCCGTATCCGAAGCGGTACGGTCTCGGCTTGTCGCGCTTGCCCGACGTCGACATCGCCGTGCTCAGCTTGTCGATCTGGATGAAGCGCATGTGGACCTTGTCGCCGGCGAGCACGTCGAGCACTCCGTTCGTGCCGGTCCAGTTCTGGATCGAGCGGCCGAGCTGGTTCTGCGTTTCCTGCGTGCAGCCGGCCGCGAACGCCGCGGCCACCATCGCCACGGCCCGCAGTGCCGCGGTCGTGCGCGCGTGCCGGCGCCCGGGCATTTCCAATGCAGGGTTGGTCACGAAAGTGGCCTTTGCGCTCGAGTGGGTCATTCGTGTCGTCCTCCGCGGGGCTGGCCCGTGTCCGCCGGGCAGCGCCCTGGCCGCCCTCGCCTCGCCGGTCGAGGCGCGACCAGTAGGCAGCAACCGCGCGGCAAAGTCATCCCCGGCGGCGCGCGTTCAGCGTTCGAACGTGTACCGCAGCCCCGCGCGCACCAGGCGCGGCGCCGCGATCGAGACCACGCCGTCGGCGCTTCGGCCGTTCTGGATGGTCTCGTCGAACAGGTTCTCCGCCGCCGCGAACACCTCGAATCCCGCGCCGATCTCGCGCGCGACGAACGCATCGACGGCGACGAAGGCGTCGAGCGTGCGCGAGTTCGCGTCGTCCTCGTACTGCTCTCCGACGACGCGCATCTGCACCGACGCGCTCCACGGGCCGCCGCCCTGCCAGTCGAGCGCGATCGTGCCCTGGTGCTCGGGGACCTGCGGGATGCGGTTGCCCGCCAGCGCCGGCTCGTCGGCCGCCGAATGGATCCGGCCGTCGCTCCAGAGGTAGGCCAACGTCGCGGAAACGCCGCGGCCGAGGTCGACGCCCGCGGCGGCCTCGACGCCGAGGACCCGCGAGCTGCCCAGGTTGCGCCGCTGCCGGCACACGCCGCCGGCCGGCACGAACCCGCACGGATCGACCACGCCGCCGCCGTCGCCGACCGTCACGTTCACGACGGGGTCGTCGATGCGGTTCCAGAACAGCGTGGCCGACGAACGCCAGCGGCCCGAATCGAAGTCGTAGCCGCCTTCGACGCCGGTGAGCTGCTCGGCGTCGAGCCCCTCGTTCGCCTCGGTCACGTCGTTGCGCACGCGAAACGGCCGGACCTGTTCGTTGATCGTCGGCGCGCGAAAGCCGCGATACGCGGCCGATCGCAGCGAGAGCTGCGGAAGCGCCTCGAAGGCGACGCCGAGTCGCGGGCTGAAGAAGGTTTCGCTGCGGCCGTCGAGCGAACGGTCGGCCAGCGACGCGCCGGAGTCGAGCGCGTTCTCGCGCCGGAAGCCGTCGTACGTCTCCCAGTAGTCGACGCGAAGGGCGCCGGTCACGTCGAGGCGCGGCGTGAGCTCGAAGACATCCGACGCGAAGACCCCGCCCATCGCCTGCGTGGCGCCGCCTTCGCGGCGGCGGGTGAAGCCGCCGTCCACGTAGCGTCCGTACTCTTTCGAGGCGCCGTCCACCCAGAGCGCGTCGACGCCGGCGACCACGTGGTGACGCTCGCGCGCGAGCGTCGACCACACGAACGAACCGCCCGCGCTCTGCGACGGGACCGAGAACTGGTCGGCGGCCGGCGTCTCGCTCGCGCGGCCCTCCGGGACCGCCGAGAACGTGCTCGAGAACTCCTGCACCGTGCCGAACACGTCGGCCGACACCGTGCCGCGCGAGGCCGTGTCGACCTCGAGCCCGGAGCGGAAGAAGCCCGAACTCGTCTCGTTGCGCGTGTACGGCGTGCCGTTGTCCCGATCCTCGTGAAAGCCGCGCGCGGAGACGTGCACGCTCGCGCCCGGCCGGAGGCGGTGCTCGACGCGAACGCCGCCCATCCCGTGCGCGCTGCCGGCCGGGCGGTCGATCGGCCCGCGCCACCGTTCGTCGATGACCGGATAGTCCCCGCTTCGCATCCAGCGTCCGTCGGCCTGGACCGCGGTGTCACCGACGTTCTGCACCGCCCACCCCTCGGTTCGAGCGCCGCCGCGCTCCCCGCCTTCGACGAGCAGTCCCGCGCCGTCCCGCGAGGAGCCACGCGTGCGGAGGCCGACGACGCCGCCCATCGCATAGTTCCCCCAGAGGCTCGCGCCGCTCCCGCGCAGCACCTCGATCCGCTCGATCGTCTCGGACGGAAGGCGGCTCCAGTAGATCCAGCCGCCGAACGGGTCGTTGACGGGCACGCCGTCGACGAGCACGAGCGCGCGACTCGCGCCGCTGGCGCCGATCCCGCGCAGCGAGACGCCCTGGGTGGTCGGGTGAGCGGCGCCGCTGCCGAGCCGGCGGAACAGGCTGAAGCCGGGGACGCGTCGCAGCACGTCGTCGACGGCCCGCGCGCCGGAGCGCCGAATTTCCTCGCCGCTGACCTCGGCGACCGAAGCGGTCGGATCCGCGGACGGAAGCGCCGAACGCGTCGCGGTCACGCTGATCGGAACGAGCACGATCCCGGACTGCGGCCCTGCAACGTCCGAGACCGCCGGCGCGATGCCGCCGCGGTCGTCGTCGGGATTCGGCGCTTCGCCGTCGCCGGAGTCGGGCGTCGGCGGAATGCCGCGCGGTTCGCTGACGGTCGCGCCCGTGATCGCCGGCACGACCGCGCGGTCGTCGGCTGCCGACGCGCCGGTTGCGATCCACCAGAAGGCGATCGCGACGAAAATCCGCCAGGCCGGCGCGCGTCGGTGCCGCATCAGGCGTTCACCCCGCGGCGTTCATCGCACGAAGGCGTGGTCCACGCTCACTTCGGGACCGACTCCAGGTACAGCTTGATGAGCTTCGTGTCCTCGGCCGTGACCCAGCGGCCGAGGTTCGGCATGCCGTTCGCGACCTTGAGCCCCTGGCGCACCACCGCGTCGAACGCTTCGTACGGGAGCGGCGTGTGGCGCAGGTCCGGGATCGCCTTCGATCCGGAGACGCCGCCGCCCCCGTGGCACTCGGCGCAGTTGTGGTGGTAGAGACGCCCGCCTTCGTTGACCTCGCCCGCCTCGTCCAGCATCGCGAGAACCGCTTCCGGAGTCGGCGGAGCATCGGTCGGAATCGTGAACGTGACGACGCGCCCGCGCGCATCACTGTTGCCCTGCCGCGCCGCCGCGCCGCCGCCGAGCGCGAACGCGCCGCCCCAGCCCGCCACGACCGTCACGTACTGCTTGCCGTCGACCTGGTACGTGATCGGCCCCGCCCCGATGCCGGTGCCGATGCGCCACTCCCAAAGCTCGCGGCCGCTGGTCGCGTCGAACGCGAGGAAGCGCCCGTCCGCCGAGCCCTGGAACACCAGGTTCCCACCGGTCGCGAGCGTGCCGCCGTTCCATGCCATCGCGTACGGGTGGCGCCACGCTTCCTTGCGGCGGACCGGATCCCACGCGACGAGCGCGCCGGACGTCAGCTCCGGCGTCAGCAGCGAGAACGCATTGAAGTCGGTGCCGGTGTTCCAGTTGCCGGGCCGGACCTCGTACTGCTTGTTCCAGCGGTAGAAGCCCAGCACTTCCTGCGCCGGCAGGTAGACCAGCCCCGTCTTCGGGCTGTACGACATCGGCTGCCAGTTGTGGCCGCCGAACGGCGTCGGCTTCACGAACGCCGGGCCGTCCTTGAAATCCTGGCCCTTGTTCTCGATCGGCCGTCCGGTCGCGAGGTCGACCCTGTCGGCCCAGGTGACCTCGACGTACTTGTCCGCCGAGACGAGCTTCCCGTTCGTGCGGTCGACGACGTAGAAGAAGCCGTTCTTCGGCGCCTGCATCAGCACCTTGCGGACCTCGCCGCCTATCTTCAGGTCGGCCAGGATCATGTGCTGCGTGGCCGTGAAGTCCCAGGTGTCGCCGGGCGTGGTCTGGTAGTGCCACTGGATCTCGCCCGTGTCGGGATCGAGCGCGAGGATCGACGACAGGTACAGGTTGTCGCCGCCGCCGGGGCTGCGGATGTGGCGAACCCACGGGGAGCCGTTGCCCGTGCCGACGTAGAGGAAGTCGAGTTCGGGGTCGAAGGCCATCGAATCCCAGACGGTCCCGCCGCCCCCGATTTCCCACCAGTTGCCGCCTTTCCAGGTCGCGGCTGCCTCTTCGAGCGCCTTCGACTCGAAGCCGTCGGCCGGATTGCCGGGCACGGTGTACGTGCGCCAGAGCATCTCGCCGTTGTTCGGGTCGTACGCGGACACGTAGCCGCGCACGCCGAGCTCGGCGCCGCCGTTGCCGAGGATGATCCTGCCTTTCACGACGCGCGGCGCGCCGGTGATCGTGTAGGGCTTCGACGGATCGACGGTCACCTTCTCCCAGAGCAGGGCCCCCGTCTTCGCATCGAGCGCGAACAGCCGGCCATCGAGCGACCCCGCGAAGACCTTGCCCTCGTAGACCGCGACGCCGCGGTTGACGACGTCGCAACAGGCCTTCGGCGCGGTCTCGCCCGGGACCTTGGGGTCGTAGCGCCACAGCAAGGATCCGCTGCGCGCGTCGACGGCGTAGACGACCGACCACGAGCCGGTGAAGAACAGCACGCCGCCGACCGCGATCGGCGTCGCTTCGTGGCCACGGGTCAGCCCCGTGTAGAACGTCCAGACGGGCTTCAGCTGCGTGACGTTGGCGTCGCTGATCTCGTCGAGCGGGCTGTAGCGCTGCTCGGAGTACGTGCGGCCGTGCGTGATCCAGTTGGCGCGGTCGTCGCCGGCCGCGACGAGTGCGGCGTCGCCGATCGTCGCGGTCTGCGCGAACGCACCGAGCGCCGCGGCCGACGGCTTCTCGACCGGCCCGGGCACGCCCGAAGCGGTGATGGCCGTGGCAGCCGGCGTGCCGGCCAGGGCCGCGGTCGTCGATTGGGCGGCGGCGGGCGGCGAGCCGGCCTGTCCCACCGCGCCCGGGATGGCCTGTGCACGCGCGGTCGAGCCCGCTGCCAGCGCGACGAAACCGACGAGGACGAACGGCGAGAAACGGGAACGAACCATCGGGCCCCTCCTGCACGCTGCGGACGCGCGGAGGCGTCGGCGGGCATCGGCGGATCTTATGGAGCGCCGGCAGGCCCGGCAAGGCGGGTTCGGGTCGGGCCGATCGGTCGGCGGCGTCGATCTGCCGCCGCGAATCCCGGCGACCTCGATCGTCGCGGCGCGCGGCTCGTCACGCGCTGGAGAGCGTCCAGATCCCGATCGCGACGAATCCCGCGCCCGCGACGCGCGACAACGTGCGCGGATCCACCGTCCGCGAGACGAGGTCGCCGGCAAGCACGCCGAGCGCGGACGTCAGCACGAGGGCGGCCGCCGCACCAGCGAAGACGACCCACTTCGCGTGGGGGCTCTTCGCCGCGTACAGCAGGGTCGCCAGCTGGGTCTTGTCGCCGAGTTCGGCGAGGAACACCGTCGAGAACACCGTGACGAAGAGCTTGAGATCCATGGGGTCCCCTTGCGCCGCGCTCCGTGTCCGCCGTGCCGCGGCGACGGCGGCGCACACGGTCAGCCCGGCAGCTTCCAGAGCGCGGCCAGGTTGTTCTTCTGCATGTCGGACGATCCGCCGACGATCGGCATGCCGAGCAGGTCGCGCACGTTGCGATCCATGTCGTACTCGTCCGAAAGCGCGTACGCGCCCATCACCTGCTGGCACGCGAGCGCGATCTCCACGCCGGTGTCGGCGACGAAGAGCTTCGCCATCGACGTCTCGACGGCGCACGGCCGCCCCTCGTGCGCGAGCGCGGCCGCGTGGTAAAGCATCAGCCGGCAGGCCTCGAGCCGCGTGCGCGCCGTGACGAGCTTGTGCCGGATCGCCTGGTGCGCGCAGATCGGCTTGCCGAACTGCACGCGCTGCTGCGCGTATTCCCACGCCTCGTCGACCGCGGCCCGCGCGACGCCGAACGTGCAGGCCGCGACCTCGAGCTTCTCCACGTCGAGGGCACGGCCCGCGAGCATGCCCCACCCCCGGCACCATCGGTCGGGGCCGCCGACGATCGCGTCGAGCGGCAGGCGGACCTCGTCGAAGTGCACGTCGCAGGAGGCCGTGTAGCGAAGGTTGACGTGCTCGATCGGCGCGACCGTGATGCCCGGAGCGCGGGCGGGGATCAGCAGGAAGCTGAGCGCCGAGCGCTTCGGGGCGTCGGGGTCGGAATTCACGAGGCAATAGATGTAGTCGGCCCAGTCCGCGCCCGTGCACCAGCGCTTCGTGCCGCTGACCACGACGGTGTCGCCTTCGATCCGGGCCCGCGTCTTCACGCTCGCGAGGTCGCCGCCGACGTCCGGCTCCGACAGCCCGTAGGCGAACAGCAGTTCGCCGCGTGCGAGCCGCGGAAGGAGTTCCGCTTTCTGCGCGGCGCTGCCGTTCTCCGAGATGTTCATGCCGCCGTAGAACGCACAGTGGATGAACGGGCCCGCGAGGAACGGGCCGACGCGCGCGAGTTCCTCGATGACGGCGACGGCCGCCAGGATGTCCTGCCCTTGCCCGCCGTACTCTTCGGGAACGGTCAGCCCGCACAGCCCCATGTCGGCCAGCGCGCGGAAGGCCTCGCGCGGCCAGGTGTGCGCACGGTCCCATTCGCGGCGCTTGTCGCGCGGGACGTGCTCGGCGACGAAACGTCGCAGCTGGCGGCGCAGTTCGGAGACGTGCGGGGCATCGTTCATGCGTGCGGCGACCTCGGGCGCGCGCGGAGGCTACCGGCGGACGGGCCGCGTGCAAGCGTCCGGGCCGTCCGCTGCCGCGTGCCCGCTGTGCACGGGCGTGCAGCATCGCGAAAACGAGGGGGGTCCCGCTGCCCCTCCACGACAACGAAGCGGCCACGGGTTGCCCGTTCGCGTTCGCGCCCATAGCGTCCGGGCCGTGGCGCCAACGACCATCGTCTGGTTCCGGCAGGACCTGCGCGTCGCCGACAACCCCGCCCTTTCCTCGGCGGCCGCGAGCGGCGCCGTGGTCCCGCTTTACGTCTGGGCGCCGGACGAGGAGGGCGACTGGCCGCCCGGGGCCGCGTCGCGCTGGTGGCTCGACGGCTCCCTGCGCACGCTCGACGCGTCGCTCCGGGGGCTCGGCTCCCGTCTCGTCGTGCGTCGCGGCGCCTCGCTCGACGTGCTCCGCTCGGTCGCGCGCGAGTGCGGCGCGACGGCGGTGACGTGGAACCGTCGCTACGAACCGGCGGCCGTGGAGCGCGACCGCCGCGTCAAGCAGTCGCTGCGCGCGGACGGGCTCACGGCGACGAGCCACAATTCTTCGCTGCTGCTGGAACCGTGGGAGAACGGCAAGGACGACGGCACGCCGTACCGTGTGTTCACCCCGTTCTGGAAGGCGATGCTGCGACGCGGGAACGTGCCGCCGCCGCTGCCGGCGCCGGCGGGCCTGGCCGCCCCGGCCCCGTGGCCGCGCAGCGATTCGGTGGACGACCTCGCGCTCCTTCCGCGCATCGACTGGGCCGCGGGAATGCGCGAGGCCTGGACTCCGGGGGAAGCCGGCGCGCACGCCGCGATCGAGCGGTTCCTGCGCCGCGGCATCGCCGGCTATCCGTCGAGACGCGACGTTCCGTCGGACGCGGGCACGTCGCGTCTTTCGCCCCACCTCCACTTCGGCGAGATCGGCCCACGCGAGGCCTGGCACTCGGTGCGCGGACTCGCCGAGGAACGGGCCGAGGCGAGCTTCGACGCGGCAGCGGAATCCTGGCTGCGGCAGCTCGCGTGGCGCGAGTTCGGACACCACCTGCTGTTCCACTTCCCGAAGACGCCGACCGAGCCCCTTCGTCCGGAGTTCGGCCGCTTCGAATGGGCCGACGACGACACGCTGCTGGAGGAGTGGCGGCACGGGCGCACCGGCTACCCGATCGTCGACGCGGGCATGCGGGAACTGTGGACGACGGGATGGATGCACAACCGCGTGCGCATGGTGGTCGCGTCGTTCCTCGTCAAGGACCTGCGGCTGCCGTGGCAAGCCGGCGCGCGCTGGTTCTGGGACACGCTGGTGGACGCCGACCTCGCGAACAACACGCTCGGCTGGCAGTGGACCGCCGGCTGCGGAGCGGACGCCGCGCCGTACTTCCGCGTGTTCAACCCCGTGCTGCAGAGCCGCCGGTACGATCCCGACGGCGCGTACCTGCGCCGCTGGCTGCCGGAACTCGCGCGACTCGACTCGAAGTGGATCCACGAACCGCACGCCGCGCCGCCCGGCGTGCTCGGCGCCGCCGGCGTGCGGATCGGCGAGACGTACCCGGCCCCGATCGTCGCGCACGACCAGGCCAAGCGCCTCGCGCTCGACGCCTACCAGGCGATGATGGCCGATCGCTGACGGCCGGGATCGCGGCGCTCAGGCCTCGCGCGACTCGTCGTCGTCGACGTCGAGCTCGATCCCGAGCACGCTCCTCGCCTCGGCGTCGCCGAGGCCCTCGACCTGCTTCAGCCGCCGCTCCATCTGCTTCGTGCGCGTGCCGGCGTCCTCGAGCGTCCGGCTCGCGGTCGCCAGCTGCGAGCGGACCTTGTCGAGGAAGCCGCCGAACTTGCCGAACTCCGTCTTGACGGCGGAGAGCACGCGCCAGACCTCGCTCGCGCTCTTCTCGATCGCGAGCGTGCGAAACCCCATGCGCAGGCTCGACAGCAGCGCCGACAGCGTGGTCGGCCCGGCCACCACGACGCGAAACGTCTGCTGCAATTCCTCGCAGAGCCCGCCCTGGCGCACGATCTCCGCGTACAGCCCCTCGGTCGGCAGGAACATCAGCGCGAAGTCGGTGGTGTGCGGCGGGTCGAGGTACTTGTCGCGGATGTCCTGCGCGCACTTCTTGACAGCGCGTGCGAGCTCCGCCGACGCCTTCTGCACGGCCTCGTGGTCGCCGGCCTCGGAGGCCTCGACGAGGCGCGCGTAATCCTCGTGCGGGAACTTGGAGTCGATCGGCAGGTGAACGATGTCGCCGTCGCCGCCGCCCGGCAGCCTCACCGCGAACTCGACGACCTCGCGCGAGCCCTTCTTCGTCGCGACGTTGCGGTCGTACTGCTCGGGGGTCAGCACCTGCTCGAGGATCGCGCCGAGCTGCACCTCGCCCCAGGTGCCGCGCACCTTGACGTTCGTCAGCACGCGCTTGAGGTCGCCGACGCCGGAAGCGAGCGACTGCATCTCGCCGAGCCCCTTGTGCACGGCCTCCAGTTGCTGGCTCACCGTCCGGAACGACTCGCCGAGGCGCTTCTCGAGCGTGTCGTGGAGCTTCTCGTCCACGGTGCGCCGCATCTGCTCGAGCTTGGCCTCGTTGCTGGCCTGCAGGTCGCGCAGGCGCTGCTCGATGCCTTCCCTGACCCCGGCGATCGCGCGGGTCGCTTCCTCCCGCGACGCGGCCGCCGACTGACGGGTCTCGTCGCGCAGCTCGCGCGCGGCGCGCGCGGCTTCCTCGCGGCCGATCCGCAGCTCCTCGCGCAGCGCGCGCTCGAGCGCCGCCGGGTCGAGGCGCCCGGCGCGCGCCAGCAGGATACCCGTGAGCGCGGCCGCCAGCAGCGACGCGGCCAACGCCGCGACCAGGAGCGTCTCGATCATGGAACCGTTATCGGCGCCGGCCCGCGGTCATTCAAGCCCGGTGCGTGACGCGGGCCTCAGTCTTCCTTCTTCGAGCGGGGCCGGTCGCCCTGCTTCAACAGACGCTTGCGAATGCGGATCGACTTCGGGGTCACCTCGACGAGCTCGTCGTCGGCGATCCACTCGACGGCCGTCTCGAGGCTCATCTGCCGGTGCGGGGTGATGATGACGGCCTCGTCGTGGCCGGACGCCCGCATGTTCGTCAGCTTCTTCTCGCGCACGATGTTGATGTTGAGGTCGTTGTCGCGCGAGTACTCGCCGATGACCATGCCTTCGTAGACGCGCGTGCCGGGCGCGATGAACATCACGCCGCGCTCCTGCATGTGGAAGACGGCGTACGGGGTCGCCACTCCTTCCCGGTCCGCGACGAGCGCGCCGTTCGTGCGCGCCTCGATCGGGCCCGACCACGGCGTCCAGCCGTCGAACAGCGCGTTCATGATCCCGGTGCCGCGCGTCTCGGTCATGAAGCGGGAGCGCAGGCCGATCAGGCCGCGCGACGGCACCTTGAACTCGATGCGCATGCGGCCGGTGCCGGCAGGCATCATCTTCGTCATCTTGCCCTTGCGCAGCGCCAGCAGCTGGGAGACCACGCCGACGTACTCCTCGGCCACGTCCACGACCAGCAGCTCGACCGGCTCGTGCTTCTCGCCGTCGATGTCGCGCGTGACCACGGTGGGCCGCGAGACCTGCATCTCGTAGCCCTCGCGCCGCATCGTCTCGATCAGGATGCCGAGCTGGAGCTCGCCGCGGCCGGTGACCTTGATCGAGTCCGGCGACTCGGTGTCCTCGATGCGCATGCTGACGTTGCGGCGCTGCTCCTGATACAGGCGGTCGCGCAGCTTGCGAGAGGTGACGTGCTCGCCCTCGCGCCCGCACCACGGCGAGGTGTTCGTGCTGAAGATCATCGAGATCGTCGGCTCGTCCACGCGGATCGGCGGTAGCGCGACGGGGTTCTCCCGGTCCCCGATCGTGTCGCCGATGAGGATGTCCTCGATCCCGGCCACCGCGACGATGTCCCCGGCCACGACTTCGTCGCTCTCGCTGCGCTGGAAGCCCTTCCACGAGTAGAGCTGCGTGACCTTGACCGGCCTCGTCGGCTGGCCGTCGCGACACAGCGAGTAGGTCTGCCCCTTGGCGAGCCGCCCGTTCTTGAGGCGGCCGATCGCGAGGCGACCGACGTACTCGTTGTAGTCGAGGTTGTTGCACTGGAACTGGACGGTCGCCTCGGGGTCGCACTCCGGACCCGGGATCGTCTCGATGATCGTGTCGAACAGGACCTGCAGGTTGTCGGCAGGCTGCGCCAGGTCCCTCGTCGCGGTCCCCGCGCGCCCGTTCGTGTAGATCACCGGGAACTCGAGCTGGCCCTCGTCGGCGTCGAGGTCGATGAAGAGGTCGTAGACCTCGTTCAGCACTTCCTGTATGCGCGCGTCCGCACGGTCGATCTTGTTGATGCAGACGATCGGCTCGAGCCCGAGCGAAAGGGCCTTCTGCAGCACGAAACGGGTCTGCGGCAGCGGGCCTTCGGACGCGTCGACGAGCAGCATCACGCCGTCGACCATCGCCAGGGTGCGCTCGACCTCGCCGCCGAAGTCGGCGTGGCCCGGCGTGTCGACGATGTTGATGCGGGT
>CAYYZO010000035.1:0-37388 GCA_964476185.1 uncultured Myxococcales bacterium | reverse complement strand
CCGCACTGGTTCTGGGCCAGCGACATCCTGCTGCACCGCACGACGCTGTTCGACGCGGCCGACGGACGCCTGCTCGGCACGATCAGTTCGGGGTCGGCCGGAAGCGGGTTCGTGATCCAGCCGCTCTTCGCGCCGTCGCACGACGAGATCTACATCCCGGAGACGTACTGGTCGCGAGGCATCCGGGGCGAGCGCACCGACGTCGTCACGGTCTACGACGCGCGCACGCTGAAGCCGAAGGCCGAGATCCCGATCCCGGCCAAGCGCGGGGAGTACTTTCCCGGCAACGCGGCCAACGCCCTTTCCGACGACGGCCGCTTCCTCGCGGTCTTCAACATCACGCCCGCCACTTCGCTCACCATCGTCGACGTCAAGGAGCGCCGTTTCGCGGGCGAGATCGAGACCCCGGGCTGCAGCCTGGTGTTCGCGGCCGGGCCGAGGAGGTTTTTCTCCGTGTGCGGCGACGGCAGCGCGCTTGTCGTCAGCCTCGACGACCGTGGCGCGGCGAAGGCGGAGCGCACCGAGCCGTGGTTCGACCCCGTCAAGGACCCGGTCACGGAGAAGGCCGTGCGTCGCGACGACCAATGGATCTTCGTTTCGTACGACGGCGTGATCCACACGGTCGACGTCGGCGGGCCGGCGCTGAAGTTCGGCGCGACCTGGTCGCTGCTCGACGACGCCGACCGCAAGGACGAGTGGCGCGTCGGCGGCCTGCAGCACCTCGCGGTGCACGAGGCGAGCGGGCGCCTCTTCGCGCTGGTGCACCAGGGCCCGCGCGACACGCACAAGGATCCGGGCACGGAGGTCTGGGTCTACGACATCGAGGAACGCCGGCGCCGGCAGCGCCTCGAGATGCCGAGCCCGCTGGTCAGCTTCGTCGCGGACCAGGCGGGCCTTGCCCCGGTCGGCGCCGAGGACCTGACCTCGCGGCTCGCGCGTGCGGCGCTGTCGGCGACGCTGCCGAACCCGGGCGTCGAGCGCATCCTCGTCACGCAGGGCGACGACCCGCTCCTGATCGCGTCGTCCGGGTTCCCCCCCACGATCACCGTGCACGACGCCGACACCGGCGACGTCCGAACCGAGGTGAGCGAGCCGGGCCTCGGCTTCAGCCTCTTCTTCGCGCCCTGAGGCCCGTCGTGGATCCGGTGGTTTCCCTCGCGCTCCGCGCCTCGTTCGCCGTGCTGCTGGCGACGGCGGCCTGGCACAAGCTCGCCGATCCCGCGCGGTTCCGCGCGGTGCTCGCGGCCTACGACCTGCTTCCCGGGCGCTTCGTGGCCCCGCTTTCCGCGGCGGTCGGCCCGGTCGAGGCGGCGCTCGCCTTCGCGGTCGCCCTCGGCAGCGCGGAGGCCGCGCTTGCGACGGCCTCGTTGATGCTCGCCTACGCGCTGGCAATCGAGACGAACGTGCGACGCGGGCGGCGCGACATCGACTGCGGCTGCACGGGCGCGGCGGCGCGCGTGCCGCTCAGCCGCGCGCTCGTCGTTCGCAACGTCGGCCTCGCGGGCGGGGCGGCGCTTCTCGCGCTTCCGGTCGTGTCGCGGCCTCTGACGTGGATCGACGTCGCGAGCGCGCTCGCCGCGACCGCGACGCTCGCGGCGAGCTGGACGGCCAGCGAGCGGCTGCTCGCCCTCGCTCCCCGCGCGGCGGCGCTTCGCGCGCGCCGGAGAACGTCGTGACCGCCGCGCTCGCTGCTTCGGTCGTCCTGCTGTGGATCGTCGTGCTCGTGCTCGCGGGCGTGGTGTTCGCGCTGACGCGGCAGATCGGAGTGCTGTACGAGCGCGTCGCGCCGGCCGGCGCGCTGACGATCGGGCGCGGCGTCGCGGCCGGCGAGCCTGCCCCGGTGGTGCGGGCGCCGCTCCTCGCGGGCGGGGACGAGATGGTCGGGGCCGCCGCCGCCGACGGCCGCTCGACGCTCGTGTTCTTCCTGTCGCCGACCTGCCCGGTCTGCAAGACGCTGCTGCCGGCGCTGCTGTCGATGGCGTCCGCGGAACGATCGCATCTTCGGATCCTGCTGGCCGGCGACGGCGCGCTGGCCGAGCACGAGGAGCTCGCCCGCGACGAGCGGCTGGCCGGCCTGCCGTACGTCGTCTCGACGCAGCTCGCGATGACCTGGCAGGTCGCGAAGCTTCCGTACGCGGTGCTCGTGGACGCCTCCGGCGTCGTGCGTGCGCACGGCATCGTGAACTCGCGCGAGCACCTCGAGAGCCTGGTCGAGGCGCGAGACCGCGGCGTCGGCTCGATCCAGGAGTTCGCGCGCCGGCAGGGCGCGGACCACCGGCACCACGACGACGATTCCTCCCGCCCGCGGGCGAAGGTGGCATGACGATGGCGAACGATCACGGCTGGAAGAAGCTCGACGACTGGATCGAACGCGGCGCGCGGCAGATGGCGCGGCGCACGTCGCGACGCGGCTTTCTCGCGCGGCTCGGCACGGCGCTCGTCGGCGGGGCGGCGCTGCCGCTGCTGCCGGTCGCGAGGCTGGCCTCGGCCGAGGAATCGCGCGCGCCGGCGCCCGACGAGACCGGCGACCAGTCCGACTGCCAGTACTGGCGCCACTGCGCGATCCACGGCTACCTGTGCGCGTGCTGCGGCGGGACGACGAACACCTGCCCGCCCGGCACCGAGATGTCGCCGATCACCTGGCTCGGCACCTGTCGCAACCCGGTCGACGGCAAGGAGTACGTGATCGCGTACAACGACTGCTGCGGCCAGTCGCTGTGCGGCCGCTGCCTGTGCTCGCGCACCGAGGGCGAGCAGCCCGTCTACAACACGTTCCGCAACAACGACCTGCTGTGGTGCTTCGGCACCGAGAGCCGCGCGGTGCACTGCAGCGTCTCCGTGGTGGTCGGGCTTGCGACGAAGAAGGCCTGAACCCCGCGTCATCCGGACGCTGGCCGCCGCCGCGGTCCTCGCGGCGGTCGCGATCGCGCCGGGCGCCGCGACGGCGCAGGGCGTGAGCTTCGCGGCGCCGGGGCGCGTGCCCCGGCAGCACGACACCGACATCGGCTCGAACTCGACCGGCGATCCGGCGCTCGACTACATGCTGCACTGCCAGGGATGCCACCAGGCCGGCGGCGTCGGCCTTCCCGGCGCGGTCCCGGAATTGCGCGACTCGGTCGCGCGCATCGCCGCGCTGCCCGGCGGTCGGGAGTACGTCTCCCGCGTTCCGGGCGTTGCGCAGTCGCAGCTCGACGACGCGGCCGTCGCGGCGCTCCTCAACTGGATGCTCGCGTACTTCGATCCGAGCCATCTGCCGCCGGATTTCCGGCCGTTCACGGCCGAGGAGGTCGCGCCGCTGCGGCGCCGCCCGCTCGTCAATCCGTCGGAGATCCGCGCGGCGATGCTGGCGGAGACGAAGGGCGGCGGCTGAACGTCGCGCGCCGGTCCGAAACGCGGCGGTCCGTCAGCGGCTTCGCCAGTGGTACACGAACGATCCGACCGTGTAGTAGATCGGGTAGAACAGGGACGCCCAGGCCAGCGTCGGCGACGGCGCGGGCAGCTGCCAGATCAACGTCACGCCCATCACCGCCCACAGGACGCCGAGCCAGACCGCGACGCCCCGCCCGCGTTCCATGCGGCTCGGGTACAGCCAGCGCATCGGCACGAACACCATCGCGACGAAGCCGACGAGGAACGCGAGGTTCACCCACGGCGACGTGCCGAGCACGACGTAATAGAACACGAGCACGTTCCAGTACGACGGGAATCCCTGGAAGTAGTGCTCGACGAACCCCTTCGCGTCGGTGCGCGAGAAACCGTAAGCGCTCGCGAGGAGCACCGACAACGAGATCCACTGCAGGCCGTCCGGCAGGATGCCGGGCTGCACGAGCACGGCGACCGGAACGACCGTGTACGTGAGATAGTCGATGATGTTGTCGAGCAGGCCGCCGTCGATCCACGGCACGACCTGCTTGACGCGCGCTCGGCGGGCGAGCGTCCCGTCGGAAGCGTCGATCACGAACGCCGCGGCGAGCATCGCGAACACGGTCGCGTAGTCCCCGCGGAAGGCGGCCGCGAGCGCGAGGAACCCGAGCACGGCGCCGAAGGCCGTGTAGGCATGGACGGCAAGCGCGAAAAGCAGCCGCCAGGGCGATACGCCGGAGTCCGCGCGATCCATCGTTCCCTCCTACGCCCCGGCCGCGTGTTCGGCAACGACGATTCGCGCGATCTCGTCGGGCCGCTCCATCGGCAGGAAGTGGGTCGTGCCGCTGACGGTCAGGAGTCGCGCGTGCGGCGCGCACTCGATCGCACGTCGCGCGCGCTCCTCGTCGAGGGTCGTGCTGTGCTCTCCGCGCAGCACGAGCACGGGGATTCGCACCTGCCGGAGCCTCGCGAAACCGTCGAACTGCGAAGCGCCCGAATAGACCTGCGCCTCGATCCGCGCCGGACACAGCAGCTCGATCTCGCCGTCGGGGCGCTCGAACGTTCCCTCGTCCACGTAGGCGCGCAGCGCCTCCCCGGTCCAGGTCTTGTACGGTTCGCGCTTGTGGAACGAGCGGAAAAGCTCCTCCCGCGACGACCACACGATCCGTCGCGTGCGAGTGCGCGCAGCCATCGGGTTCTGGCCCGCTTCCTCGACCAGCCGGGCCAGTTCGGGGTGGAACAGCACGGGATCGATCATCACGAGCCGGCGCACGAGCGAAGGCTCGGCGGCCGCGACGCCCGCGAGCGTCGTCGCTCCCGCGGAATGGCCGACGGCGAACGCGCCTTCGAGACCGAGCTCGCGCATCACGCCGATCGTGTCGGTGACGAACCGCTCCCAGGCGTAGTCGTCGTCCGGCTTCGAGGACAGCCCGTGACCGCGCTGGTCGTACGTGATGAGGCGCGACGTGACGCCGAGCCGGCGCAATCGCACGAGCAGCGGCTTCCAGACCGCGCCGAGGAAGCCGGTCGGGTGCGCGAAGAAGAGGCAGTCGTCGCTCTTTGCGCCGCCCCATTCCGTCGCGTGGAAAGAGAGCCGGCCGACGCGGATCTTCCAGTCGCGCCGATCCGGGAACGAATCGTCCTCAGGCATCTCGCCCGGCCTTGTCGCACCTCCCGCTCCCGGTGCAAGTCCGTGCGCCCGCGTTGCCACGCTCGCTTTCGACCGGTAAGGAGACGCGCCGGCGTCGGGTCCGATCACGGATCCGGTGCGAAGGACCTGCCTCATGCCGCTCGCCCCCACTTCCCTCGATTCGCTGTTCGGGTTGAAAGGACGCGTCGCCGTCGTCACGGGCGCGTCGTCGGGCCTCGGCGTCGAGTTCGCCGACGCGCTCGCGTGTGCCGGCGCCGACGTCGCGCTGATGGCGCGCCGCGCGGACCGGCTGGAGCACGTCGCGTCCGGGCTCCGCGAGCGCTACGGCGTGCGCGTGCTGCCGGTCGAAGTCGACATCACCGACCGGGAGGCTGCGGAAGCGGCGTTTGCGAAGGTCGAGGCCGACCTCGGGCGAACGTGGGTGCTCGTCAACAACGCGGGGCTGGCACCGACGGGGAAGGCCGAACGACAGTGGCCCGCCGACTGGGACCGCACGATCGAGTTGAACCTGTCGGCGCTGTTCCAGTGCTGCCTGCTTGCCGCCGGCCAGATGAAGGCCGGCGGGAGCGGCGGTCGCATCGTCAACGTGACGTCGATTTTCGGCAGGCTCGGGAGTTCCCTGTTCCGGGTCGCGAGCTACGCGGCGAGCAAGGGGGGCGCGGAGAACCTGACCCGGCAGCTCGCGGTGGAATGGGCCCGGGACGGCATCACCGTCAACGCGATCGCACCGTCGTGGTTCCCGAGCGAGATGACGCACGGAAGCCTCGAGCAGCAGGGCATCGAGGAGCGGATGGCTTCGGGAAACCCCATGGGCCGCATCGGCGCCGAAGGCGAGCTTCGCACAGCCTGTCTCTTCCTCGCGTCGCCGGCGAGCAGCTACGTGACCGGTGCGGTCGTGCCGGTCGACGGCGGATACACGGCCTGGTAGCCCACGGCGCAACGCGCCGTGGTGCGCGGCTCCCGGGAAAGGAGCACGCGGGAAGGAGAACCACATGCGACGTCTGGTGCAGATTCTGGTGGCGATCGTCTTCCTCGGGTTCGGCGCGTTCCTGGCGCTGACGCGTTTCGAGCCGCTCCAGGACGCGATCGTGCGGCGCATCGCCGCCTCGATCCTGACCGGGCAGAGGAACGACCTGTTCGAAGAGGACGCGCTGCGCGCGCTCGCTTGCGGCACTTCGTCGCCGCTGGCCGACCCGAAACGCGCGAGCGCGTGCGTCGCCGTCTTCGCCGCCGGGAAGTTCTGGGTCGTCGACACCGGCATGGGGTCGTGGAAGAACCTCGCGCTCTGGCGCATCCCCGGCCAGCGCGTCGGCGCGATCCTCTACACGCACTTCCACTCGGACCACATCGCGGAGCTCGGGGAGTTCAACCTGCAGACCTGGGGCGCCGGCCGTCCGGGGCCGCTCGACGTGTACGGCACCGTCGGCGTCGAGCGCTTGGTGGCGGGATTCAGCGAGGCCTACGCGCTCGACCGCTCGTATCGCACCGCCCACCACGGCCCCGAGGTCATGAACCCGGACAAGGGCAGGATGGTGGCGAAGCCGTTCACGGTGGACGAGAAGGACCCCGCGGGCACCGTGGTGCACGAGGAGGACGGGCTCGTGATCCGCGCGTTCCTCGTGGACCACGATCCGATCAAGCCTGCGGTCGGGTACCGCTTCGACTACAAGGGCCGCTCCGTCGCCGTGAGCGGCGATACGGTTCCGTCGAAGTCGCTGGTGGCCGCCAGCCGCGACGCGGACGTGCTGTTCCACGAGGCGCAGGCGAACTTCCTCGTCGACATCATTCGCGAGGAAGCCGGCAAGGCCGGCGCGTCGCAGTACTCCCACATCCTCGGCGACATCCCGAGCTACCACACGTCGCCGGTCGACGCCGCCAACGTCGCGAACGAGGCCAACGTCGGGCTGCTGGTGCTCTACCACCTGACCCCGCCGCCGCCGAGCCCGGTCGTCGAGCGGATCTTCCTGCGCGGCGTCTCGGACGTTCGCGCCAGCGGCGTGGTGATGTCGCGCGACGGATTGCTCGTCACGCTGCCCGCGAACTCGAAGGAGATCGACACGAGCTGGATCGACTGATCCCGGACTCGAGGCGCTCCGGGTCCGGCGGCGACTGCCGACCGTGCGGGAACCCCGGCGCTCAGCTTTCCTGGTCCAGGCCGAAGAAGCGGTGGATGCTGCGCAGCATCGCGGATCGCTGTTGCGCGACCTTCTGTTCCCCGCGAACGAGCGACGACTCTTCCGCGATCCGCTGCGCCGTCTGGCGGGCTCGCGCCTCGAGCGCCTCGGAAAGGCCCGTCAGGATCCCCGTGTCCGCGGTCAGCACCGGCGCGAACGCCGCCTTGTCGACCACGATCACCTCGGTCTCCTCCTCGGCCACGATCGAGGCGCTGCGAGGTTCGCCGGTCAGAAGGCTCATCTCGCCGAAGAACTCGCCCGGGCCGAGCCGCGCCACCGTCGTGGCGGGTCCGCTGTCGAGCGTGCGGTCGATGCGAACCGATCCCGAGCGGATCACGAACAGCGACTCGCCGCGCTCTCCCTGCTGGACCAGGGTCTCGCCCGCCATGAAGGCCCGCATCTCGGCCCCCTGCACGAGCGTCCGGATCTGCTCGTCGCCGAGCGGGGCGAACAACGGCAGCGAACGAAGCACCGAGAACAACAGGCTGCGCTGCCTCTCGGCCTTCAGGATCTCCTGCTCGTCGGACGCGGTGCGAACGGAGACATCCATCTGCGAGAACGGGATCTCCAGGTGGCAGCGCTTCAGTTCGTACCAGCAGCGCGAGTAGACGTCGTCCGTGATCTGCAGCAGCCGGCCGTAGTCGTTGATCCAGAAACGCACGTCGTACTCGATCGCCGACGCGAGGAATCCCTTCACGAGCACCTCGACCGGAGGATCGGCGACGACTTCCGGGCAGGACTGGGCGGCACGCGCGAGCGCGGCCTTCACGACGCCGGGCGGATGCCGGTACGCGACGCCCACGTACGCATGGGCGCGCTGCAGGGTGCTGGGGCGCGAGAAGTTGGCGACCTCGGTCTTGGCGACCGTCGAGTTCGGCACCAGGACCTGGTGCCGGTCGCGCGTGAGCAACGTGAGCGTGCGCCAGTTGAACTGGGTGACGACGCCCTCGTGGCTTCCGATCAGCAGCCAGTCCCCGACCGCGAACGGGCGCTCGATCTGCACGCCGAGCCCGGCCGCGACGTTCGCGAGCAGGTCCTGGATCGCGAGGCCGATCACCGCCGAGACGACGGTGGAAGTCACCAGCAGCCCGCTCAGTTCCATGCCGTAGACGTACTTGAGGACGGCGATCACGACGCCGACGAGTGCGACGAGCTTGAACAGGTCGACGGCGAGGCGGGGAACCGGGACGTGCCGTCGACGGCCGAGGAACCAGTCCCAGAGGATGAGGTCGATCAGGCGCAGGACCGCCGCGGCGGTCGCGAAAGCCATGGCGGCCGAGAGCGCCTGCAGGAGGATGGGCTCGTAGGGCAGGTTCGATCCGTTCACCGCGAGGTAGAGCCCCGCGCAGAACCCGGCCAGCATGCTCCACATCCGCAGTCGACGAAGGGAGCCGAACCGGCGCAGCAAGGCGACGAGCGCCGCCGCGACGATCGCGAACAGCGGCGCGAGAAGGAGGCGCTCGTAGAAAAGAAGATCCATCGGCGGGCACTCGCAGCGGTCGCTCGCGGCGGCGATCGGCGGGATCGGAGGAATCCGCCGGGTCGTCCGCCGACCGCTGCCTCCCGGCGGCGAACGGCGGCGCATTGTTGCTTGCGCGCCGCCGTCGGTCTACCCCGCGGGGCGCCCGCTGCACCCCGCGGCGGAGCCGAAGCCGCTGCCGTCGCAGGCGGGACGCGCCCGCGGCAGCCTGGAGCATTCGCGATGAATCGTCTCGACGGAAAGATCGCCCTGATCACCGGCGGCGCGTCCGGCATCGGCCTGGCGACCGCGCGCGAGTTCCACGCGGCCGGCGCCCGGCTCGCGATCGCGGACATCGCGGACTCGTCGCCGGCCGCGCGGGAGTTCGGGGCGCTCGCGCTGAAGGTCGACGTCACCGATCCGGAGCAGGTCGAGGACATGGTCCAGCGGACGGTCGGGCACTTCGGCCGCCTCGACGTGTTCTTCAACAACGCGGGCATCGAGCGGCACGCCCCGATCGCGGCGATGGATCCCGTCGAGCACCGCCGGGTCATCGACGTCGACCTGAACGGCGTCTACTACTGCCTTCAGTCGGTCATTCGCGCGATGGCGAACAATCCGGGGCCGGCGCGCGGGTCGATCGTGAACACGGCCTCGGTCGCCGGCCTGATCGGCGCTCCGGGCCTGTCGAGCTACAACGCCGCCAAGGGCGGCGTGGTCCTGCTCACCAAGGTCGGCGCCCTCGAAGCGGCGCCCCTCGGGATTCGGGTGAACGCCGTCTGCCCGGGAATCATCCGGACGCCGATGGCCGACGCCTTCGGCGACGGAAGCATGGGTTCGCATACGGTCGAGGAGTTCGCGCGGCGCGTGCATCCGCTCGGCCGCATCGGGGAGGCGGCCGAGGTCGCCAAACTCGTCACGTTCCTGGCGAGCGACGATGCGTCCTTCCTCACCGGCGCGGCCATTCCGATCGACGGCGGGATGACCGCGGGGTCGGCCATGCCGATGGGGGCGTGACCCGCGGGCGGCCTCGAAACCCGGGTCGTCCGGACGCACTGCCGCGCGGGTTCGGGCCCGGGTCGAGCGCGGTTCCACGGGCGCCGCAGCGACGATTTTGCTCGACAGGTCGCGGCTTTTCCGGCAATAGCCCGGTGGTACGCCGCTAAAGGGGACCCCCGGACAGCGGCCCAGTCGATCGAGGCATGCCAGAGCGCTGCGGGGGGATGGCGGCGCACGCAGGCGGCTGCCCGCCTGCCGGAAGAGGGGAACCACATGTCCGAGGAAGGTTCGATCGCGCGGGTTCGTTGGGCGGGCGCCGCGGGGATGGCCCGTGTCGTCGCGGTGCTGCTCGTGGCCGGAGTCGTCGAAGCCCGGGCGGCCGGCACGGTCATCCTGCCGGTCACACCGGACTGTCGGTCCGATCTGGACGGCGCCAACGACGTCCCCGGCGAGCTGGACCTCACCCGGTCCTGTACCCGGGTCGCGGAGGCGCCGTTCGAGCTCCAGACCGCGACCAGCCTCGACAAGTCCCGGCATGACGGCGCGGCGACGATTCTCTCCTGCGAACTGTACGATACCGATTCCGACGTCTTCGCGAACCTGGCGCTCTGCGCCGCGGTGAAGCGCTCGAGCGGCGCCGGCAACGACCTGGTGCTCGCTGGCCTGAGGCTGTTCACCTGCACGGACGGGGCCGCGGACCGCTGCTCGTCGGCAACGCTCGTTCCGGGCGCTTACGGGACCTCGTGCACGGTGGGCCAGGAGAAGGAAGACCCGTTCCCCGGTCCCGCGCCGGGCCCGGGCCAGCACTATCCCCTCGACACCCTCGTGCGTTGTTCGGTGGATCTCGACGACTTCGGCGTGCCCGGAGCGGCTGCGCGGCCGCTCGACGCCTGCTCGTACTCGGGCGAGGCGCCCGATTCCGCTCCCGCCGACTGCCTCGTTCTGCGCGCCTGCGCCAGCGCCGCCGATTGTGACGACGGGAGTCCCTGCACGGCGGACTCGTGCGACGCCTCGGGCGTTTGCCTGCGCCTTCCGCAGGCCGGCGCCTCGTGCGACGACGGGATCTGGTGCAACGGCGAAGAGCGTTGCAGCGCTCTCGGCCTGTGCGGTTCCTCGGACGGGCCCGTCGTCTGCGACGACGGCGTCGACTGCACCCTCGATTCCTGCGACGAGATCGCCGACGCCTGCGTGAGCGAACCGCGCAACTCCGTCTGCAGCGACGGGCTCTACTGCAACGGCGTCGAGGTCTGCGACCCGAAGGACGATTGCCGCGCCGGCGCGGCGCCGGATTGCCGCGACGGCATCGACTGCACGGTCGACCAGTGCAACGAGGACGCCGACGGTTGCGATCACCTCGCGCAGGACGACGCCTGCATCGGCGTGCTCGTCCAGCTGGGGCAGCGGCCGTGAACGGCGCAACGGGCCGGTCGGGAGGGGAACGGCGAACCATGATGTCCAGAACGGTGGAACGCGCTCGCAACGTCGCGCTGGCGGCCTCGCTCCTGGCCTTCGTGGCTCCAACCGCCCCGGCCCAGGCGGATTCCTGCTCCGCCGGGGCTTCGGTGATCATCTCTCGTTCGGACGGCGGCACGTGCCCGGTATCGCTGTCGCTGAACGACGAGCTCACGTTCACCTACCGGATGCGGAATGCCAGCATCGTCGACGGTGGCGCCAACGACGGCACGCCGGTCCAGTCGACCATCCTGGCCGGAGCCGAGTTGGTCGGGACCCTTGCCCAGGAGACCTCGAGCGTCGGTTCTCCGCAGCTTCCCGGCGTGCTGACGTTCGTCCCGGTCTGCCCGGCCGGCAGCGTCGGCGGCTCGCTGGGCCCCGGCGACGAGTGCGATCCGAACCTTGCCCAGTGCGGCAGCGCGCCGTGCGGCTGCGTGAGCAACCTTCCGGGCGTGACGTGCACCGCCGGCGTGAATCCGAACAAGCTCGTGCTCGCGGCCGGGCAGGACATCGTGTTCGCGGGCGGCGAGCAGAAGACGCTCGCGACGATCCGCGTGCGCGTGACGGGGCTCGTCGGGTTGCCCGCGGTCTGCGGCGAGTTCTTCACCCGGATCGACTCGACCGGCGACATCGTCACGACGACCGACGCCCTGTGCGACACCGCGCTCACGGCCGGCGCGCAGGCGAGCGCGAACCTCCATGCCTCGCTGTGCCAGTCGAACGCCGATTGCGGCGACCCGGCCTGCAACGTCTGCGCGGACGTCGCGACCGACCCGCACTGCGAGCCGGCCAACCTCGGCTCCGCGTGCGGCGACGACGAGAACGCGACCGACTGCGCGACGCCGGCGTGCGTGAACGAGGGTGGGGTCGGCGTCTGCAGCCAGGCCGAGATCCCCGCGAACGAGGGCGGCAGCTGCGACAACAACGACGGCGTCCCCGTCGACCCGGCCAACTGCCAGACGCCGATCTGCACCGGCGGCGTCTGCGACCTCGGCCCGCCGCTCGACTGCGACGACGACATCGATTGCACGACGGATTCGTGCGACCCGCAGACCAACCAGTGCCAGAACACCCCGGACGACGATTTCTGCGACGACGACACGTTCTGCAACGGCGTCGAGACCTGCGACGTCGAAACGGGGTGCGAGGCCGGCTCCCCGCCGGTGTGCGACGACGGCGTCGAGTGCACCGACGACGTCTGCGATCCGCAGACCGACGACTGCGCCGCCACCCCGAACGACGACAACTGCGACAACGACGCGTTCTGCGACGGCGACGAGACCTGCGACGCGGTCGACGACTGCCAGCCCGGCACGCCGCCGGACTGCGACGACCAGATCCCCTGCACGACCGATTCGTGCAACGAGGCGACCGATGCGTGCGCGCACGCGCCGGACAACTCGGTCTGCCAGAACGGGCTGTACTGCGACGGCAACGAGATCTGCAGCGTCGGCGTCGGCTGTGTCCCCGGCATCCCGGTGCCGTGCAACGACCAGTTCGTCTGCACCGCGGATTCCTGCGTGGAAGCGACCGACTCGTGCGCCCACGACTTCTCGCCGTGCGTCTGCGGCGACAACGAGGTGACCGGGAGCGAGGTCTGCGATCCGCCCGTCACGGCCGGCACGTTCGAGGACTGCAACAACGGGGTCGACGACGACAGGGACGGCGACATCGACTGCCGCGACCGCGACTGCCGGCCGAACGGCCGCGGTCCGCTGTGCGACGAGGGCTGCGAACTCGACCTGCCGTGCCAGGTCTTCATCCGCGATCCCGCCCGAATCGTGTTCGATCGCAAGGGCGGTCCCGACGAGATCTATTTGCACGGCCGCATCCCGAAGATCGGCGACTTCCTCCAGGTCGGTCGCGGCGCGGTGTTCGAGGTATCCAACCAGTACGGGCCGATCTACCGCGCCGAGCTGGGCCCCGGCGACCTGAAGGCCGGCATCGCGGGCCGGTACTTCCGCTGGAGGGACCGCGATGCCGAAACCCTCGGCGAGGACAGCCTGCGCGGCGGCCTGTCGTGGGTGCGTTTCCGCGTGCGAAGGATCCGCGGGGTCGAGTACATCGTGTTCACGCTGCGCGCGTACGCGAACCTCTCGGCCGCGAATCACTTCCTGATCACGACCAAGCTGTCGGCGGGCCCGGAGGTCGGGTTCCTCACGGCCGAGTGGCAAGCGACGCCGCGCGGCTGGCTGCTGCACCAGAAGGACTTCGCGGGCTTCCTCCCGGAGTGACCCGTCCGGTCGGCGGCCCGGGCCGCGACGTCCCGGGCGTCACCGCGGCGGCCGCTACGGATAGAGGCCGCGGACTTTCCTCGCGCCGAGCACGCGCTCGCACGCGACGGCGAACGCCGCCGTGCGCAGCGAGACGCCGAGGCGGTCCGCGGTGTCCCAGACCCGGCGCAGCGAATCGATCAGGATCTTGTCGAGGCGCACGTTGATCTCGTCCTCGGACCAGAAAAAGCTCGAGAAGTCCTGCACCCATTCGAAGTAGCTGACGGTCACGCCGCCGGCGTTGCAGATCACGTCGGGGATCACGACGACGCCGCGCTCCGCGAGCACGTCGTCGGCTTCCGGCAGCGTGGGGCCGTTGGCCCCTTCGAGGACCAGCCGGGCGGTGATGCTCGAGGCGCGTGCCGCGTCGATCTGTCCCTCGAGGGCCGCCGGCACGAGGATGTCGCAGGGCACGCTCCAGAACTGCGCTTCGTCGAGCAGGCGCGCGCCGCCTTCGTCCACGAACGCGCGCACCGAGCCGTCGCGGCGCACGACGACCATCAGCGACGGCATGTCGAGGCCGTCGGGGTTGTAGATCGTGCCGGCGTGGTCCTGGACCGCGACGATCTTCGCGCCGGCGCCGGTGAACATCTCGGCCGCCGCCGAGCCGACGTTCCCGAAGCCCTGGATCGCGACGCGCGCGCCCTCGAGCGGCAGCCCGATCCGGCGCGCCGCCTCGCGCCCGGTCACGAACACCCCGCGACCAGTCGCTTTCGTACGGCCGAGCGAGCCGCCGAGATCGAGGGGCTTGCCGGTGACGACGCCGGTCACGGTCCCGTGGATGTTCATCGAGTAGGTGTCCATGATCCACGCCATGACCTGGGCGTTCGTGTTCATGTCCGGCGCCGGGATGTCCTGTTGCGGGCCGATGATGATGCCGATCTCGCTCGTGTACCGGCGCGTCATGCGCTCGAGCTCCTTCATCGACAGCATCTTCGGGTCGACGCGCACGCCGCCCTTCGCGCCGCCGTAGGGCAGCCCGACGGCGGCGTTCTTGATCGTCATCCACCCCGAGAGCGCCATGACTTCCTCGAGGGTGACCTGAGGGTGGAAGCGGATGCCTCCCTTGCCCGGCCCGCGCGAGAGGTTGTGCTGCACGCGATAGCCCTCGAAGTGGCGCACGGTGCCGTCGTCCATCTCGATCGGCACGTCGACGATCAGGATTCGCTTGGGGCGGCGCAACGTCTCCGCCCAGCGGGCGTACTCGCCGAGGTACGGGACCACGCGATCGATCTGGGCGAGGAACGTCCCCCAGGGGCTCGACGGCGTCGGGCAGAGGAAGGACAGCGGGGTTTGCATCGCGCCTGGAGCCGAACTGCTCTCGACTTCCGGCGCGGGAACGGCAGACGTCGGATCCGGGTTCATTCGCTGGGCAGTTCTCCTGGGCGCGCGTCTTCGCCGAGTCGTTCCTCGTTGCGCGCGGGCGGAGCATGGCCCGTCCACCAGCTCGCGTCCATCGGATACACGTCCGGATCGAAGATCACCCAGTAGAGGTGCCACACCAGGATCGCGAGGGTCGCCAGCACCGCTTCGTAGAAGTGCAGCGTGGTCGCGACGTCGGTCACCCACTTCGGGAACCAGCGCAGCGTCGTGTCCGCGAACCAGAGCGGCAGGCCGGTCGCGGCCATGAGGACCGTTCCCCACAGGAAGGCCCAGTACTCGGCCTTCTCGATGTAGCTGAATTTGCCGTTCGTCGGCCGCTCGCGGCGCAGGCCGGCGTAGTGGGCCATCATCGCGAAGAAGTGGCGCACGTCGGACCAGCCCCACCAGATGCCGCTCATCCAGCCGCGCTGCCGGGCGCTCGCGAGCAGCCCGCCGACGTGCCACGCGACGGCGACGATCAGCACCACCGCGGCCACGCGATGGACGATTCCCCGGGTGGCGACGTTCGTCTCCCAGTCGAGCAGCGGCTTGGCCCACCAGCTCTCCGGAGCGGTCAGCGCGAAGCCGCTGTAGACGAGCAGCGGGAAGCTGATCATCACGAGGCGATGCTGCCAGCGCAGCACGCGCGGCATGCGTACCGGCGCCGGGATCGATTCGTGGAGGATCGGGCGCGGCGAGCGGGCCTTGCGGACGAAGTCCGCCAGGTTGTGCAACAGCATGCCGCCGATCACGACGGCGATCAGCCACAGGTAGATCTTGCGGATCCAGTACTCGAGGCCGGTCTCCTCCATCGAGGCGGTCACGTGCACCGGCCCGACCGCGAATCTCTTGCCGGCGCCGGGATGGCAGCGGGCGCAGGTCGTGGCCACGTTGTCCGCGTGCACCATCGAGTCCGGGTCGCTCGCGGGGAGCACGTCGTGCACGCCGTGGCAGCTCGAGCAGTTCGCGGCCGACACCTGGCCGGCACGGATGGCGAGGCCGTGGAAGCTGTCCTGGAACGCGGAGAAGTTCGTTTCTTTCAGGCCGTGCCGCTCGACGAGCCTGGTATCCCCGTGGCAGCGGCCGCACGTCTCGCGCGGCACGTTGGTCGCGAACACCGGCGAGGCGGAATCCGAATGCGAGAGGATGCGGTGCTCGCCGTGGCAGTCGGTGCAGGTCGGGGCGTCGCGGACGCCGCGCGCCAAGGCCTGGCCGTGCACGCTGCGCTCGAACTTCTCGACGACCTCCTCGTGGCACTTGCCGCACGTGGCCGGGACGTTCGCGGGCCAGATGCTCGACTGCGGGTCCACGGGCGGACGCGTGCGGTGCGGCTGGTGGCAGTCCGAGCAGACGGCGCCGCGCTTGCCGTCGCGGATCGCGCGCGCGTGCGCGCTCTCGAGGTAAGCTTCGACGGGCCGCACGACGGAGAGCTTGAGTTCCACGGCGAGCTTCGGGTCGGCGTGGCAGCGCGCGCAGGTCTCGGCCAGGTCTTCCCAGTGCTCCGCGGAAAGGTCGTCGCTGCGGTCGACGACGGCGTGGATGTCCCCGTGACAGCCGGCGCAATCCGGCGCCGCGGAGATGCCGCGCTCGCGGGCCTTCGCGTGGCTGCCCTCGCGGTACTCGACGATCACGTCGTCGTGGCAGTCGGTGCAGACTTCGAGGCCGACGTCCTTCAGGTCGTCTTCGTGCGGGATGTCCTCGGCATCGTCGTGGCAGGACGTGCAATCCATGTCGGAGTGCCCGGATGCCTCGTATGCCTTCTCGTGGACGATCGGAGGGTGACCGTCATCCTTGGCAGATTCCGATCCGTGACAATCGAAGCAATCCTGGTTCGTCACTTCCGGGAACGCCGTTGTCGGGAAGGTCGCCGCGAGCATCGCCGCCAGGACGGCGCGAATGACGCCGAAGGTCGGGTCCCGTCCCGAGCGGGTTCCGGAAGTCGTTGGCGCTGTCGACCCCACGAGGATCGCGTAGCACTTCCCGAGCCATGCCGGCGCGCATCGCCGCCGCTGGAGCCCTTTTGCCGGCTATTCGTTCTGCGATAGGGTCGGCATGGGACCGCGGCACGCGGCGTGCTTGGTGGAATGCCGTGGAAGAACTCCGCATGGCAAGGGGCGAGGGCATGGGAACCACGATTCGAAGCCTCGGGGTGGCAGTGCTGCTCGGCATCGCGCGGGTCGCGACCGCGGAAGTCACCGAGCCGGCCAACCAGTGCGTGGCCTGTCATCAGGTCGAGGAACTGTCGATCTCGCTCGGGCACAGCATGAGCGAGTGGCGCGCGTCGCCGCATGCCCGCAGCGGCGTGGCGTGCGAGAAGTGCCACGGCGGCAATCCGTCGGCGCGCGAAGCCAAGGCCGCGCACGAGGGCGTCCTTCCCAGTTCGGATCCGGCCAGCAAGGTCAGTCCCCAGAACGTCGCCGCGACTTGCGGCTCCTGCCACGAGGAGGAGTGGAAGTCCTTCCGTACCACGATCCACGCGAAGGAGATCACCAAGGAAGGCGATGCCGCGACGTGCCTGACCTGCCACGGTTCGATGGCGACCAGTTACCCGTCGCCGCGCGAGCTCAGTTCGCGCTGCACGGTCTGTCACGAGCGCCCGGTCGAGGCCCGCTCCGCGCTGTCGTGGCTGTCCGCGGCGAAGACGCAGCTGCTGCGCACGCATCGCACGCTGGACGACGCCAAGGCGGTCGCCCCCGACTGGCACGAGGAGGCGGTCAAGCGCTTCCACGACATGGAGAAGATCCTGCTCGCCATTTCGCTGGAGTGGCACACCTTCGACATGGAGGCGTCGATCAAGCACAGCCGCGACCTTCTGTCGCTCGGAAAACTTCTCGACGAGGAAGCCCGCCTGAAGATCAAGATGGGCAAGGAAAAGAAGAAGGACTGAGGTCGCTCAGGGCTGTTCGCGCTCCCGGTCGAGCTCGAGCACGAGCGTCGGCACGCCGCGGGTGCCGCTGCGAACGGTGAACACGCGCGTGCCGGGCCGCCTGCCCGTCCGGATCTCCGAAACGTCGATCCCCGCCTGCACGAGCCTCTCTCGCGCCGCGTCCGCGTTGCGCACCCGCCAGGACAGCCCGTAGAGACGATCCGCGCCGGGGTCCGGCATCGTCGCGCCCGGCAGAGCCCCGCCCGCGTCGGCGCCGGCGAGCACGCCGGCGACCTCGAGGGTGACTCCGCCGACGCGAAAGAACATCAGGCGCACGCCCCAGTCCGGGAACTCCCGGTCGAGCGCGAGACGCAGGCCGAGCGTGTCGCCGTAGAGCTTCCTGGTCGCTTCGCTGTCGGTCGTCTGGACGACGGCGTGGTCGAGGGCGTGGACGGCGGATCCCGGGGCGCCGGAGGCCACCGCCCTCGGGAGCTCGTCCGCCGGGGACTCGTGCTGAATGGGGAACAGCACGACGCCGCGCGTGCTCGCGGGCGAAAGCGGCGCGCGGCGCCACCGCCGTTCGGCGCCGGTCGGTCGGTCGCGGCCGGCGCCTCGTTCGATCGCCCCCGGCTCGAGGCCTCGCTCGGAAAGCGTGCGGCAGCAGGCGTCGAGATCCTCGGTCGCGAACGCGAGGCCGACCAGGCCCTCGCCGCGATGTTCGAGGATCGAACGGAGGCCGTCGCCGATTGGCCCGGAGCCGCTCGGGGCGAGCAGCTCGAGGTACGTGTTGTCCACGCGGAACAGCACGTTGGACGTGCCGGAGCCCGGATGCTCGCCGTGCCAGGACGGTGCGAGGCCGAGCAGCGCGCGGTAGTCCCGGCTCGCGGAATCGAGGTCGTTCACGGCGAGGATCACGTGGTCGAGGGCCGTCAGCATGGAGACGACCATGCCACGAACGCGCGTCGGCGCGGAAGCGGGTCGCGGCTCGGCGAACCGGCGTCGTGGCGCGTCGGTCGAAGCGTCGCGCGGGTACAGCGGGCGTGATAGCTGCGGGCGACCGCCGCGGCGCTGCCGCGCGACGACCGAGGCCCTGCGCCGCGACCCCGGCGCCACGAACCATGACGGCCGACGCTGCGCCGCATGCGCCATGCGGCGGCGGGCCGGCGAACGGGCGAGCCGCCGAGCTGCGGTGAACGCCGAAGGAGGAGACGATGCTCAAGGCCCAGTACGAACGACGCGGCCCGGTTCCGGAGGACGTGATCGCGCCCGTCGAGTTCGAGGCGCCGCCGCTCGCGCCGGGACAGGCGCTCCTCGAGGTGCTCGCTGCCCCGATCAACCCGTCGGACGTGCTCACGCTGACCGGCGAGTACGGGATGCTGCCGCCGCTTCCGGCCGTCGGCGGAAACGAGGGAGTCGGCCGCATCGTCGCCAAGGGAGACGACGCGGGGTCGCTGCCCGTCGGCCAGACCGTGCTGCTGCCGGTCGGGATCGGCACCTGGGCCACGCACGTCGTCGCTGAAGCGAAGCGGCTGGTGCCGCTGCCGAACGAGGCCGATGCCCTCCAGCTCTCGATGATCACCGTGAACCCGCCGACGGCGGCGCTGATGCTGCGCGAGTTCGTCGACCTCCAGCCCGGCGAGTGGGTCCTCCAGAACGCGGCCAACTCCGCTGTCGGCAGTTACCTGATCCAGCTGGCGAAGAGCCGCGGCCTCAAGACCGTGAACGTCGTGCGGCGCGAGAACGCGCTCGCGGGCCTCGAGCGCCAGGGCGCGGACGTCGTGATCGTCGACGGCGACGATCTCCCGCGGCGCGTCGCCGACGCGACCGGCCGCGCGAAGATCCGCCTCGGCATCGACGCGGTCGCCGGCAAGGCCACCGGTCGCCTGTCGGAGTGCCTCGCCGAGGGCGGCGTGCTCGTGAACTACGGCGCGATGAGCGGGGAGCCCTGCGTCGTCGCCCCGCGCTCGTTCGTGTTCCGCGACGTCACGCTGCGCGGGTTCTGGCTCGCGAAGTGGTTCCGCACCGCGACGCCGGCCGAACAGATGGAGCTGTACGGCGGCCTGACCGCCCGCATCGTCGCCGGGGAGCTGAAGGCGCCGGTCGCCGCCACGTACGACGTGGCCGACATCCGAGAGGCGGTCGCGGCGGCCGCGCGCGGCGAGCGCGACGGCAAGATCCTCGTGGTGCCGCGGCGCTGAAGCCGGGCACGGCGATCGGCGAGCCAGGCGTCCGCCACCGCGCGTCGGGCTGCGTCGGCAACCGGCGGTTACCGCGGCATCCGCACCAGGGCTTCCTGCGCGAGCGTCGCGACGTGCACGCCGTCTTCGGAGAAGACGTGGCCGATCGCGAGGCCGCGGCCGCCGGTGAAGCCGTGGCTGGCCATGTCGTGCAGGTGCCAGCGGTCGGCGCGCACCGTGCGGTGGAACCAGATCGTGTGGTCGAGGCTCGCGTTGAACGGGAACTGCCCGCCCTGGGTGTACGCGCGCGCCTCGGGCCAGGCCCGGATCACGGCGTCGGTCGGCAGGTCGTCCGACAGGTAGGCCAGGGCGCAGCGCTGCAGCAGCTGGTCGTCGCCGAGGTCGCTCGTCACCTTCATCCAGGCCGCGACGCGGCCGCGCCCGGCGCCCGGTGCGTCGGCGAGCGCATCCTCCGGCACGAAGCTGCGCTCGAAGAACGAACTCCACGACGTGGACGCCAACTCGCCCGGCGCCGGGATCGCAGCGGGCAAGGCGACCGTCTGGATGTCGGGGCTTTCCTCCTCGCGCTGGAACGACGCCTCGAGGTTCAGGATCGCGCCGACCGACTGGCGGGCTACCACGCGCCGGGTGGCGAAGCTGCGGCCGTTGCGGATGCGGTCGACTTCGTAGCGCACCGGCTCCTGGTTGTCGCCGCGCCGGATGAAGTAGGCGCGCAGCGAGTGCGGCAGCAGGCCGTCGTCGACGGTGTTCGCGGCCGCGCGCAGCGCCTGCGCGACGATGTGGCCGCCGTACAGGCCGCCCCAGGGGTAGCTGAGCCCTTCGCCGACGTAGACGTCCGCGCCGTGGGCCGAAAGGTTGAAGAGCGATCGAAGATCGGTGGTCGTCGTCATGTCGTCGTTCCTTCGATGGCGAGCAGTCGCGTCGAGGCGGGCTCGAATCGCGCCCAGAGCTTCGTCCCCGGCTCGAGGCCGGCAAGGGGCCCGGCGTCGACGATGCTCGCGATGATGTCGTCGCCGCTGGCGAGGCCGAGGCGGCAGCGCAGCAAGGGGCCCTGGAAGGCCACGTCCAGGAGCGTCGCCGCCAGCGCGATGTCGTGTGCGCCGGATTCCGGCGGCGATGCCGAGAGGCGCACGAGCTCCGGCCTGACCAGCAACACCGCCGCGGTGTCCGCGACCAGTCGACCCGGTCCGCACGGGACGCCGGTTTTCCGCCCGTCCGGCAGCTCGATGTCGGCCGTTTCGCCGGAACGTTCCAGCACGCGCACCGGCAGCAGGTTCGCGGCGCCGACGAATCCGGCGACGAAGACGCTGTCCGGACGGCGATAGATCTGCTGCGGAGTCCCGACCTGCTCGATCCGGCCGCGGCGCAGGATCGCGAGGCGGTCGGACAGCGCGAGCGCCTCGGCCTGGTCGTGGGTCACCAGCACGAACGCGATGCCGGTTTCGCGCTGGATGCGGGCGAGCTCGAGCTGCATCGCCTGGCGAAGCTCGGGATCGAGGGCCGAAAGCGGCTCGTCGAGCAGCAGGGCGCTCGGGGCGTTCACCAGCGCGCGGGCCAGCGCGACGCGCTGGCGTTGTCCGCCCGAGAGCTGATCGGGGCGGCGCGAGGCGAGGTCGCCGAGGCGCACGACCTTCAGCATCTCGCCGACCCGCCGGCGCACCTCGGGTTCGCCGAGGTGGCGCGCGCGCGGGCCGAACGCGACGTTCGCGAACACGTCGAGGTGGGGGAACAGCGCGTAGTGCTGGAACACGGTGTTCACGGCGCGACGGTTCGGCGGGACGCCTCGCGTGTCCTCGCCGTCGAGCAGGACGCGACCGGAAGTCGGCTCCTCGAAACCGGCGACGAGGCGCAGCAGCGTCGTCTTCCCGCAGCCGGACGGCCCGAGCAGCGAGAAGAACTCTCCGCGGCGCACGTCGAGGCTCACGTCCTGCAACGCGGCGAACGAGCCGAAGCGCTTGTGGACGTTCTCGAGCGAGACGACGGGGGCGTTCGAGACGGAGGCGGGCAACGCCGCGCTTGTGGCAGATGCGGTGGCGGCCCGCAAAAGTCGCGGCGAGGCGGCTCCCCGTGATCCCGCGGCGCGAGCTCGGCCACGGGTGGCAGCGGCGGGCGGCACCCCGGCCCCGCCTCCGCCGGAGCTAGCCCCGCGGGGCATGAAGTTGACGCTCGCGTCAACTTTGGACATAAGCGCCGGCGTGGCGGGGACCGGCAAGCGCGAGCGCAACAAGGCGGAGAACCGCACGGCGATCCTCGTTGCCGCGCGACGGGTGTTCTCGAGCCTCGGCTACGAAGCGGCCACGGTGCGCGACGTGATCGGCGCGACGGACCTCGCGGCCGGGACCTTCTACAACTACTTCCGCGACAAGGAATCGGTGCTGCGCGCGCTGCTCGACGAGAAGATGGCCGAGATGCGACAACGGGCCCAGCAGGCCCGGCGCGACGCGAAGACCGTCGACGAGGTCGTCCGGCGCACGCTCCAGCTCGCGTTCGCGATGGTCGTCGAGGATCGCGAGGTGTTCGAGCTGATGCAGCGCAACGCCGGCGCGATCCGCGCGATCCTCGACGAACCGAGCTTCGTCGCGCAGCGCGACGACCTGCGCCTCGACCTCGATCGCGCGCTGCGCCGAAGCGGCGTGCGCGGCGTCGATCCGGAGTATCTCGCCGCGGCCGTCAGCGGCCTCGCCTTCGAGGTCGCGGCTTGCGCCGTGGACCGATCCCCGGGCGAGGTCGACGCCGCGGCGGAGTTCTGCGTCTCGCTGGTCCTCGCCGGGATCGACGGTTTCGCGCGGGAGCGACCCGCAGCCGCGGCTTCCCGCCCCTCCCTCCCCATGCCGGCGCGGGCACGCGCGGCCAAACCCCCGGCGACCGCCGCCGGCGCGACTTCGCGAACGCGGAGAAGGAACTGACATGACCGAATCCGAACGACTCGAGCTCGGCAGCATTTTCGTCGACCCCAAGGCCTACGCCGACGAGAAGCGCTGGCACGGCGCGGCCGAACGGCTGCGCCGCGAGGATCCCGTGCACCTGGTCGAGGTGCCGGGCTTCGACCCGTTCTGGGCCGTGATGAAGCACGAGCACGTGATCGAGATCGAGCGCCAGCACGAGCGTTTCTGGAACACCGTCGAGTCGGTGCTGATGCCGGCGGCGGCCCAGGAGGAGCGCGACAGCATCGGGGTGCCGATCAAGACGCTCGTGCACATGGACGGCGCCGAGCACCGCGCGTACCGCGCCGTCACGCACGACTGGTTCAAGCCGGGCAACCTCAAGCGCATCGTCGGCGAGCGAGTCGACGGGCTCGCGAAGGAGTACGTCGACAAGATGGCCGCGATGGGCGGCCGCTGCGACTTCGCGCGCGACATCTCGTTCCTGTACCCGCTGAAGGTCATCATGGAGATCCTCGGCGTCCCGTACACGGACGAGCCGCGCATGCTGCAGCTCACGCAGCAGATGTTCGGCAACGAGGACACGGAGTTCTCCGGCACCGACGATCGCATCAAGGCGATCCTCGACTCCATCATGGACTTCGCGGTCTATTTCTCCGCGATGACCGCCGATCGCCGCGCCCATCCGAAGAGCGACCTCGCCAGCACGATCGCGAACGGGAAGGTCGGCGGCGAGCCGCTCGGCGACCTCGAGACCGCGAGCTACTACACGATCGCGGCGACGGCCGGGCACGACACCACGTCGAACTCGCTGGCGGCGGGCATGGAGCTGTTCGCGCGCAACCCCGACCAGCTTCGCGCCGTGCAGGAGGACATGTCGCTCGTCGACAACGCGGTCGACGAGATCATCCGCTTCGCGTCGCCGGTGCGCCACTTCCTGCGCCACGCGCAGGAGGACTACGAGCTGGCCGGCCGCACGATCAAGAAGGGCGACCGCCTGTTCATGTCGTACCTGTCGGCGAACCGCGACGAGACGGTCTTCGAGGACCCGTTCCGCTTCGACGTGAAGCGCAGGAACGCGGACGAGCACCTCGCGTTCGGCATCGGCGTGCACTTCTGCCTCGGCTCGCACCTGGCCCGCATGGAGCTCCGGGCGTTCTTCCGCGAGCTGCTGCCGCGGCTGAAGTCGGTCGAGCTCGACGGCACGCCGCAGTACATGCTCGCGACGTTCGTCGGCGGCCCGAAGAGCGTGCCGATCCGTTACGAGATGCGCTGAGCGCGGGCGGCCCGCCTGCCGGACCGGAATCCGCGACGCCCGCCGGCGCCAGGCGGCGTTCCGGCGGGCTTCGCCCGTCGCGGGTGCGGCGCGGCGCCTGCGCGAATCGTCTTCCTCTCCGGCCCGTCTTTGCAAAGCGCCGCCGTCGTGGTGTACGCGCGCGGCATGAAGGCGTCCGATGCCGACCGGCGGCGCGGCTTGCCGGGGTCGCGCCCGTGAGCGCGCTTCGGCGTGCGACCGGTGCATGGACGGCCGCGACGATCGGCTTCCTGTACCTGCCGATCGTCGTGCTCTTCGCGTTCTCGTTCAACGACTCCCGCCTGAACGTGGCGTGGGAGGGCTTCACGCTCGAGTGGTACGGCGCCGCCGGGCGTGACGCGGAGCTGGTCCGCTCGCTCCGCAACAGCCTCGTGGTCGCGACCGTGAGCACGACGCTGTCGGTGGTGCTCGGGACGGCCGGAGCGTGGCTGCTTCACCGCTACCGGTTCCGCGGAGCCCGCTGGTGGCAGGCGATGATGCTGGTCCCGATGCTGGTGCCCGAGGTGATCCTCGGCGCGAGCCTGCTCGTGCTGTTCGTCGCGGCCGGGCTCGAGCTGGGCCTCGCCACGGTCGTGCTCTCTCACGTGACGTTCTGCGTTCCGTTCGTGCTCGTGGCGGTGCAGGCCCGCCTGGCCGGACTCGACCCGTCGCTGGAGGAGGCGGCGCTCGACCTCGGCGCGACCGCCGCGACGGCGTTCCGTCGCGTGATCCTTCCGTACCTGGCTCCGGCGATCGCGGCCGGCGCTCTGATGGCGTTCTCGCTGTCGTTCGACGAGTTGATCGTCACGTCGTTCACGGCGAGCGCCGGCTCCCGCACGCTTCCGCTCGAGATCTTCGGCCGCGTCAAGAAGGGGCTCGACCCGTCGCTGAACGCGATCTCGACCGTGTTCGTCGCCCTCGCCTTCGCGCTCGTCCTGGCGATCCGGCTTCTGCAGCGGCGTGCGGGGACGGCGGTCGCCGACGGCGAGGAGTCCTCATGAGGCGACCGGCCCGTCTCTTCGCGACGGCGCTCGGGGTGGCCGTCGCGCTCGTCTCGACCGCGTGCACCCGGACCGGAACGGAAGCCGGGGCGCCGCCGGACGGGGCCGGCGCGGTGCTGACGCTGCTCGCGTGGTCGGAGTACGTCCCGCGGCCGGTCGTCGACGGGTTCACGGCCGAAACCGGCATCCGCGTCGACTACGAGACGTTCGCGTCGAACGAGGAGATGCTGGCCAAGCTCGTCTCGGGAGCCGCGCGCTACGACGTGATCCAGCCTTCCGACTACGCGGCCGAGGCCCTTCGCAAGGAAGGCTGGCTGCTGCCGATCGACTGGTCCAGGGTCCCGAACATTCGCAACATCGCGGCCGAGTACCGCAGGCTGCCGCACGACCCGGAGGACCGGTTCACGGTGCCCTGGATGGCCGGCTCGGTCGGCATCGTGGTCGACACCGCGAAGATCCGGGAGCCCGTGCGCGGCTACGCCGACGTGTTCCGCCCGGAGCACTCCGGCCGCATCGTGGTCGTCGACGACCCGCGCGAGATGGTGACGTGGGCCCTTGCGGTCCTCGGCCGCGATCCGAACGATGTCTCGACGGCGACTCTGGCCGAGGTGCGGCCGCTGCTCGCCGGCTGGCTGCCGCTCGTGAAGGTCTTCGATTCCGACAGCCCGAAGACAGCGCTGCTCAGCGGCGAGGCCGATCTCGGCGTCGTCTGGTCGGGCGAGGCCGCGGTGCTCTGGAACGCGGACCGCAGGTTCCGTTACGTGCTGCCCCAGGAGGGCGCGCACCGCTTCCTCGACACGCTCGCGATCCCGACCAACGCCGCGAATCCGGAAGGGGCGATGCGGTTCCTCGACTACGTGCTGCGTCCGGAGGTCAGCCGCCGGATCTCGGCCGAGTTCCCCTACACGAACCCGAACCTGGCGGCTCGCCGCCTGCTGTCGGCGCAGGAACTGGAGAACCCGGCGAGCTACCCGGAGAACCCGCCGCCGATGAGGAGCCTCGCCGACATCGGCGATCGCGCGGTCGAGATCGACAAGCTCGTGACCGACCTCAAGGCCGGGAGCTGAGCCGGCCGATGCTGCAGCAACCCTTCGACTTCGCCGCGGACTCCCGTTCGCGCCCCGACCCGACGCCGTTCGCGTGGCTGCTGTTCGCTCCGCTCGTTCTCTGGGCGCTCTCGTTCGTGGCCGCGCCGGCGCTGCTGATGCTCGCGTACAGCTTTTGCCGTCGCGGTACGCTCGGAGGCGTCGTCTGGGAGTTCACGCTCGCGAACTGGAAGGCGGTGGCCGATCCCGTCTACCTGAAGATCCTCGGGCGCTCGGTCGCCTGCGCGTCCGTGACGACCGCCTGCTGTCTCGCGATCGCCTACCCGGTGGCCTGGCACATCGGCCGCGCGCCCGAGGCGGCACGCCGGCGGCTGCTGCTGATCGTGATGATCCCGTTCTGGACGAGCTTCCTCGTGAGGACGATGGCGTGGGTCGCGATCCTGAGGACCGAAGGATTGCTGAACGGCATCCTGCTCTGGGCGGGTATCGTCGAGGCGCCGCTGCAGATGCTGTACACGCCGGGAGCGGTGCTCGTGGGCCTCGTCTACACCTTCCTGCCGTTCATGATCCTGCCGATCCACGGATCCGTGGAGAAGCTCGACCGCTCGCTGGTCGAGGCCGCGCTCGACCTCGGCGCAACGCGGTTTCGCGCCTTCACCAGGGTCGTCCTGCCGATGACCTGGCCCGGCGTCGCGGCCGGCACGCTGCTCGTGTTCGTGCCGGCGCTCGGGCTCTACGCGGTCAACGACCTGCTCGGCGGCGGCAAGGTCGACATGATCGGCAACGTGATCGAGAACCAGTTCCGCGGCAGCGCGCGCAACTGGCCGTTCGGCGCGGCGCTCGGCACGACGCTGCTCGCCGCGTTCGCGGTCGCCTGGCGACTGGCCGACGGCCCTACGAGGCCGCGGTCGACAACATGCCCTCGAGCCGGGACCGGATGATGGTCTCGGCCTCGCTCATGATGCGGTCGACGAGCTCCCGGACCGTCGGCACGTCGTCGATCAGTCCCTGCACCATGCCGGCCGACCAGACGCCGAAATCGGGGTCGCCGATCTCGTAGACCTGGCGCCCGCGCGCGCCGGCGACGAGATCGCGGACGTCCTCGAACTTCGCGCCCTGCTTCTCGAGCGCGACGACCTGCTGGCTGATCGCGTTCTTCGCGACGCGGGCGGTGTTGTGCATCGTGCGGAAGATCAGCTCGGTGGAGCGCTCGTCGTTGGCGACCATCTGCTGCTTCACGGCGTCGTGGATCGGGGCTTCCTTCGTCGCACAGAAGCGCGTGCCCATGTTGATGCCGTCGGCGCCGAGCGCGAGCGCGGCGACGAGGCCGCGGCCGTCGCCGAACCCTCCCGAGGCCAGCATCGGCACCTTCACCTTGTTGGCGGCGGCCGGGATCAGGATGAGGCCCGGGATGTCGTCCTCGCCCGGGTGCCCGGCGCACTCGAACCCGTCGATCGAGATCGCGTCGACGCCCATGCGCTCGGCCGAAAGCGCATGCCGGACGGCCGTGCACTTGTGGATGATCTTGATGCCGTGCTGCTTGAAGTCGTCGACGTGCTCCTGCGGCTTGTAGCCGGCCGTCTCGACGATCTTGATCCCGCTCTCGATGATCGCCTGCCGGTACTCCGCGTACGGCGGCGGCTTGATGGCGGGCAGGATCGTCAGGTTCACGCCGAACGGCTTGTCGGTCATCTCCCGGCACCGGCGGATCTCGGCGACGAGCGCTTCGGGGCTCGGCTGGGTCAGCGCGGTGAGGAATCCGAGCGCCCCCGCGTTGGCGACCGCGGCGACGAGCTCGGCCCGACCGACCCACTGCATGCCGCCCTGGGCGATCGGATGCTCCACCCCGAAGATCTCGGTGAACCGGGTCCTGATCATGAACGGTGTCCTCCTGCGCGCCGGGCCGTCGGACTCGCCCCTCGGCCGCTGGGCGGCCCCGGGGGCGTGCGGCGCCGGCAGTCGGCGGGGGCGTAACAGCAACCTCGCGTGGGGTCGACCCCGCGGCGGGGGCCCGGGGCCGCAAGCCCCGGTTTTTCCGGGACCCCGTGGGTGCCCGGAACGGTGGTTCCCCATTGCATTGCTGCGGTCCGGACCGTAGGAAGCGATCCGTTCGGGCGTTGGCGTACGAAAGGCCGGCACAACGAAGAGCCCTCCCGGCCGGGGGCACCAGCCAAGTCCGATTTTCTGGTTGCTGATCGGGGGGTGCGAACGCAACATCGCGCCAGCCGATCGGCGGATCGCCCCGCAGGGACGAGGGGCGGCAAGGGGCCCGGACCGTTCGCGAGCCAGCTCGCGAGTCGACCAGAAACCCAGCCCCCCCGAGGATCAACCCATCGGTATCGGAGGGCTCGACCACCTTGAGTCAGCGTTGTTCCACTTCGGCGAGGCGTTCGTCCGGGCGGCGGCCTTGGGTGCTGACGTGCATCGTCGCCGTGCTCGCGACAGCGCCCGTGTTCGCGCAGGCCCCGCCGGAGAGCGGCACCGGCGCGCCGCCGTCGACCGAGGCTGACTACGACGTCCTCCGCAAGTTGCTGGGCGTGCAGGCGCCTCCCACCCGGCAGGCCGCGCCGCCCCCCGAACCCGAGCCCGTCGCCACGCCCGAACCTCCGCCGGCTGCGGAGCCGGAGCCGGAGCCGGCGAAGCCGGCGGCCAAGGCCGCCCCGGCCCCCACGAAGAAGCCCGTCACCCGCTCCAAGCCCAAGGCGCCTCCGGCCAGGAAGCCGGCCCCGGTCCAGAAGGCGGAGCCGGCGCAGGAAGCCGCCGCACCGGTCGAGCCGTCGCCCGCCGAAGCGATGAAGCCCGCCGCCGCGTTCATCTCGCCGGACGTTCCTCCGCCGGGCACCGTCGTCGAGACGGCGAACCTGGATCGCTGGAAGGACTTCATCAGCCCGTCCATCCAGTGGGTCGTGCGTCGCGGCGCGAAGCTCCGCGTCGTCGAGAACAAGCCGATCCCGATGGAGCCGTTCCGCGCCGAGGCGACGCAGCGCTACCACGCCCAGGTGCGGCTGTCCGACGACAAGACGCACATGCTGAACTACGTCGCGGGCGTGCCGTTCCCGTTCGTGCAGACCGACGATCCGGACGCCGGGATCAAGATGATCCTGAACTGGGACAACCGGATCGTGAACGACGACTTCGACATCCGGAACTGGGGTTGCCAGACCGGTTCGTTCGACGCCACGACCGGCATGGACATCGAGCGGGACTACATGACCGGCCACTTCCGGCGGCTCTACTACGTGAGCCGGTTCCACACCGATCCGAAGCCGACGTGGGTCAATCCGGAGGGCATCCGCTACCGCGAGATGCTGCACCCGGTGATGGAGCCGTTCGACCTGAAGGGCGCGGGCTTCACCTACAACCGCTACCAGGACCCGCGCCGCCAGGACGATTCCTGGCTGTATTTCCCGCAGACCAAGCGCGTGCGGCGCCTGAGCACCGCCCAGCGCTCCGAGGGCGTCTTCGGGCAGGACATCGACCTCGACAGCTACGGCGGCTACGGGGGAAACCCGTCCTGGACCGACTGGCGCCTGCTCGGGACGAAGACGATCATCGCGACGATGCACGGCGAGTGGCTGCCGGCCAAATGGCTCCCGCCGCCGAACGACTTCCTCCACGACGACGGCTGGGAGCCGCGCGACGTCTGGGTGCTCGAGGGCCGCTCCCGGCTGCCCGGGTACGCATTCGGCAGCCGCGTGATCTACGTCGACCGCGAGTCGTTCTTCATCCCGTACACGGAGATCTTCGACCTGAAGGGCAAGCTCTGGAAGGGGCTGGTCTCGAGCTGGACCATGCGGGACAAGATGCGGCCGGAATCCCAGTACTCGGTCGGCTACGAGCGGGTGGTGCTGGCCAGCACGGAGCTCTTCGACATGCAGCTGGGCCACGCGACCCGGTGCCACTTCCCGGACGAAAGCCTGCGCGGGAAGGAGGACGGCTGGTACCTCAACCTGGGAGATCGGGAGGGCGTCACGGAGAGCGTGTTCGACGTGGCCAGCCTGATCGGCGAGGGGCGCTGAGGAGGCGTCCCCGGGGGTCGGAACGGACATGAGCGAACCGAACATCGAGATCCTGAGGAGAAGGCTCGCGGAGGGCCAGGGGGCCGGCTCGGCGGAGATTGACTCCGCCTTCGCGAGGCTGGAAGAAAAGATCCTGCTGCTGGTCGATACCATCGAGTCCGCCCATTCGGTGCAGCTCGAGGAACTCCGGCAGGAAGCGTCCCGCCTGGCCGTCGCCCGCGCCTTCGCGGGAGGCGGCTCTCGCGGCGACCGCGGCTGAAGACGATGAAACTCGAAACGCCAGAACCGGCCCTTGCGACCGACGCGGTCCTGAACCGCATCGAGTCCGTCAAGCGGGAAGCCGTCGCCTCGATCCTCGCGCTGAAGGACGCGCTGCGGGCGCGCGCCGACGCGATCGGCGAAGTGCACGGGGAACTCGTTCACGCGCTGGAGAAGTTCGAGGAAGAGCGGCGTCTCTTCGACCTCCAGAAGGAGGAACTCGACAGGCGCGCCAGCCAGCCGCTCGATCCGGAAACCTTCGAGCGCCGCCTGATCGAGGAGCGCGACCGCCTGGAAGAAGAGCGCGCGCTGTTCGAGGCCGAGAAGAAGACGATCCGCGAGCGAACGGCCAAGCGCGCCGACGAGATCGCCGCGAGGGAGAAGTCCTACCAGGAGGCGCACGACCGTCTCGACGAGGAACTGCAGGCCCTCGCGCGCGAGAAGGCCGCCGCCGACGCCCGGAACCAGTCCGCCACGCGCGAGCTCGCGGCGCGGGAGTCGATGCTGGCCGCGGAGCGCGCGCAGATCACGCGGGAAATCGAAACCTTCCGTGCCGAGCGCGCGGGTATCGAGGCCAAGGACCAGGAGCGCACGGCGGCGATCGAGCTGCGCGAGCGCGAGATCGAGGCCGCCAGGCAGCTTCTCGCCGACCAGCGGGCCGAACTCGAGGCCCGGCTGAAGGAAGCCGAGACCCGCGAGGCGGCGAGTGCCCGCGCGTTCGCGCTGCGTAGTCGCGAACTCGACGAACGTGGGGCGGCCCTCGAGCTCGAGCGCACCGCGATGGCGACCGAGCGCGCCGAGCTCAAGCGCGTGCGCGACCAGTCCCAGGCCGAGTTCGAAACCCGCATGCGCGACGTCGAAGCCCGTCGCCAGCAGCTCGAACTCGAGTATCAGGCCCAGCGCTCGAACGTCGCGACCGAAGAGGCCCGCGTCCGCGAGCTCGAGAAGGCCTGCCTCAAGGCCCAGGAAGACTTCGCCAAGGAGTGCGAGCGCGTCGAGGCCGAGCGTGCCAGGGTGCGCGCGGACATCGAGCGGCGGGCGGCGGAAGTCGACACCCGCGCCAGGGCCATCGAGCAGGACCGCGAGCTGCTCGCCCGCGACCGCGCCGGCCTGGAGAAGGACGCCCGCGAACTGCGCGGCGAAGCCGAGGCGAGGGTTCGCGCCGCCGCCGAGCTCGAGAACTGGCTCGCGGCCTCGCGCAACCGCCTCGACGCCGACCTGCAGGCCCTCGAGGCCCAGCGTCGCCAGCACGCCGAGGCCGTCGCGAAGGCCGACCAGGACGCGAGGGCGAAGCTGGAGGCCATCCAGAAGGAGCAGGCCGACCTGCAGCGCCGAGCGGCCGAGCTCGAACAGCGGCGGGACCAGCTCGCGCTGAGCCTCGACGAGCGTTCCGAAGCGCTCGACCTCCGCGACGCCGAACTCAAGAACACCGACGAGCGGCTGAAGGCGGACCGCGCCGCGCTTGAGAGCGAGGTCAAGGCGCTCGAGGAGCGCTCCGACGCGGCCGCCCAGGTCATCGCGGCGGGCGAGCGTGCGCTCGCCGAGCGCAAGGAAGAGCTCGCGCGCAGCCGCGAGGCGATCACCGCCGAGCGCCAGAAGCTCGAGGCCGAGCTGGCCGGACGCCGCACGGAAATGACGCAACTCGAGCAGTGGCTGGCCGGCTCGCGGACCAGGCTCGAGAAGGACCTCTCCGCGCTGGATACGGCCCGCAAGGATCACGAAACCGGCGTCGCGAAAGCCGCCCGGGACGCGAGCGACCGGGAAAAAGCCTTCGAGAGCCGCCGCCAGGAGCTCGAGAAGGGCATCCAGGAACTCGAGACCCGTCGCAGCCAGCTCTCGGCCGAGATCGAGAAGCGCGCCGCCGACGTGACGGCGCGCGAGAAGGAACTGCAGGCCGCGACCGACCGGTTGAAGGCCGACCGCGTGGCGCTCGAGGCCGAGTTGACGGCGCTGGAACAGAAGACCGAAGCGACCTCGAGGGAGCTGGCGGAGCGCGACAAGGACCTGACCGATCGCCGGGTGGAGCTCGACCGCGATCGCCAGGCCGTGGCCGAGGAGCGCAAGCGGCTCGGGGCCGAGGCCGCCGCGCGGCTCGAGGAGATCCGTTCCCTCGAAGCGTGGCTCGCCGACTCGCGCGCGAAGCAGAACGCCGACCGCGCCGCGCTCGACACGGATCGGGCGAATCACGATCGGCAGGCCAAGGAATTCGACGCCGAGGCGACGGCCCGCGCGAAGGCCGTCGAAGCCGCCGAGGCCGAGCTCGACCGGCGCATGCGCGACCTCGAATCGCGCCGCGACGAGCTCGTCCAGGACCTCGACGAGCGCACCTCGGCGCTGGACGCGCGCGAGGTCGAGCTCGGCAAGCTGCAGGCCCGGCTGAAGGCCGACCGTGAAGCCGTCGAGAGCGAGTTCAAGGCGCTCGAGGAGAAGTCCGACGCCGCCGAGCGCGACCTCGCGGCGAAGCAGCGCACGCTCGACGAGCGGCGCGCCGAGCTCGACCGCGAGCGCGAGGACATCCGCAGGCAGCGCGACAAGGTCGAGGAGCAGGTCGCGGACCGGCTGAAGGAGATCGCGGACCTCGAGAAGTGGCTCGCGGACTCGCGCCGTCGCGCCGAAGCGGAGCAGCAGAAGCTCGCCGCTTCGCTGGCGGACCTCGACAAGCGCGACAAGGACCTGGCCGCGCGCATCCAGGGCGCCGAGGCCCAGTGGGCGGGCGAGCGCGCGAAGATCGAGAACGAGCGCAAGTCGATCGAGACCGAGCGCCAGGCCGTGCAGGCGCGGCTCGAAGGGCGCCAGAAGGAGATCGAGGCGGATCACGCGCGTCTCGCGCGGGACCGCAAGGCGCTGGAAGACGAGGTCGCCGCGCTCGAGAAGAAGGCCGACGAGCAGGCGCAGCGCGTCGCGGACCAGGAGAAGCTGCTGCGCGACGCCCGCGCAGCCCTCACGCGCGAGCGCGAGAGCCTGCTCGACGACCAGCAGCAGCTCGAGTCGCGCATCGCGGCCCGCCGCAAGGAACTGTCGCAGCTCGAGAGCTGGCTGGCCGACTCGCGCATGCGTCTCGAGAACGCGTTGCGTGAGGTGGCCGAGGAGCGCGAGGACCTGCAGCAGCAGCGCATGAAGATGCGCAAGCAGGCGCTGGCGAGCACGGATCTCGGGGAATGAGCGGGAGGCCGGGGCGGGCCGTTCGATCGACCCGTTGAGGGGAGACAGTACCGATGAACAAGGCGATCGTTGACGACGTGATGAAAGTCCGCGGGGTTCGCGGCGCAGCCGTGCTCGCGGGCCAGGGCACGGTTTCGAACAGCACGATTCCGCAGAAGGAGCTGAACGACTTCTTCGAGTTGTTGTTCAAGACCGCGTTCGACGGCAAGAGCACGTCCGCGCTCGGCCCGGTCCATCGCGTGGTCGTGCGCACCGACAAGGACGAGGATCTCTCGCTGATGATCAAGGACAAGGAGGCCCTCGCGATCGTCTCCGAGCGGTCGCGGCCCCAGAACGAGCTCTTCGCCGAAGTGGGCGAGCTGCTGAAGAAAGGATAGTCGTGCGAACGTTACTCAGAGACCTAGGAACCGTCAGCGGCGTCCAGTGCGCGTGCATCGTGCGCGGGGGGCAGGTCCTCGCGACGACGTTCCCCGAATCGGAGGCCGTGGCGCAGGCGGCGAGCCTCGGTTTCGTGCGCGGGATCAGCGACGGGCTCGAACTCGTCGACCGCGGGCTCGAGGAACTCCAGGTCGACTTCCAGGGCCGGTCGCTGATGGTCGCCCCGGTCGCGAAGGACTTCGTCCTCGCGATGCTCGCCGCCCCCGATTCGAACACGCAGTTGCTGCGCGTGGTGATGGGGTCCTCGGTTCGCCAGCTCAGGCGAATGCACGAGATCCCCGAGAAGGCGGAGCCGGCCACGGCCGCCCCGCAGCCCGCTGCCGCGAGACCGGGCGCTCCGCCGCCGCCGCCGTCGGCAGCCGCGCCGAAGCCGGGTGCCGCTCCGACGTCGCCCGTGCCGCCCAGGCCGCAGCCCGCCGCGCCTCCGCCGCCGCAGGGCGCGAAGCCCGCGCCCACCGGTCGACCGCAACCTCCTCCGCCCCCGGGACGCCCGGCCGCTCCGCCCCCTCCGCCGCCGCCGGGTCGGCCCGCCGCCGGACAGCCGCAGCCCGCGAAGCCGGCCCAGCCCGCCGCGGCCCAGGCGACCGGCGCCCAGGCAACCGCAGCCCAGGCGCCCAAGCCCGGAGCGAGCGGAGCGCCGGCAGGACCGGGAGCGAAGCCGGCGACGCCCGCGTCTCCGCCTGCTGCCGCAGCGCCCAAGCCCGCGGAAAAGGACGCCGAGCCGGTGCTCCCGCAGGTCCTGGCGCTGCTCACGGAGTACATCGGCCCGGTCGCCCGCGTGAGCTTCAAGCGCGGCGTGACGCGCTGGCGCGAGACGAGCACGCCGACCGTCGGCACGCTGAACGAACTCGCGAAGATCCTGGCCGCCGACCTCTCGACCGACAGCGAGAAGAAGGCGTTCATGGACGCCGTCGACCGGCTGCGGGGAAGCTGAACCGCCGGGTCGCCGGCGTTGGCCCGTGCAAGCGCGCCGGGGAATATGTATGACGTGTTAAAACGTCCGCCTTGGGAGTTGGCCCGAGGTCGGCAGGCGCTTGGGCGCCGCCGCAACCGAAGGAGACCGGGTAGTTCATGAGCAGCATCCGCAACAAGCTCGTCGTGGCTTCGGCCGCCGTCACCCTGCCGCCGCTGATCGCGCTCGGCTGGTACGGCGGCAGCCAGGTCGAGGAGGTCCTGAGGGCCGAGGGCCTGGACAGGCTCGAAGCCCGCATCTCGAGCCTGTCGTCCCAGATCGAACGCTACCTGGCCGGCGTCGACGGCGACCTTCTCCTGCTGGCCGATACGCCGGCGCTCGCGCAGTACCTGCTCGCGTCCGACAGCGGCGACACCGCGCTGATCGACGCCGCCAGGAAGAACCTCTCCCTGGCGTTCGTGCGGCTCTCGGAGATCCGCGGCAACTATTACCAGGTCCGCTACTTCGACATCTCCGGCGCCGAGCGGTTGCGCATCGACCGCGACAAGGACGTCACGGTCGTGGTCGCGCCCGACAAGCTCGAGACACGCCGCCAGACCCCCGACTTCCAGGCCGCGCTCAAGCTGCCCAAGGGCGAGGTCATGATCTCGCCGATCGAACTGAACCGCGAGAAGGGCACGCTGGAAGACGTCCCGCGGCCGATCCTGCGCTACAGCACGTCCGTCTTCGACAACACTTCCAGGCGCCGCGGCGTGCTCATCATCAGCGTAGCCGTGGATCCGATCCTGAAGCTCGTCGCCTCGTCCTCGTTGCCCGGCGAGACGCTGCTGGTCGCCGATTCCGGCGGCGCGTACCTGAGCCATCCCGACGAAGGCAAGCTCTTCGGCAGCGAGCGCGATCGCGCGACCGGGGAGAACCTGACCAAGGACTATCCGGAACTGGGGCCGAAGCTCCTGGCGGCCGACGCGCTGTACAAGGAGGAAGGCGACGACACGCTCACGATCGCCAAGCCGATCCCGATCCCGGGCGTCCCGCGCGGCGGTCTCGGCGTGTTGATCGACCTGATGCCGACCGAGGTGCTCTACGAGAAGGCGTCGAGCCTCCGCACGGTGTTCAACTCGCTCACCGGCCTCGCGCTGTTGCTCGCGCTCGGTTTCGGCGTGATCGTGGCGCAATGGGTCACGAGCCCCATCGTCGCTTTGACGGAAGCCGTCGACCGCATGAGCAAGGGCGACCTCGAGACGCCGATCGAGGCAGTCTCCGACAACGAGACTCAGAAGCTCGCCGCCGCCGTCGAGCGGTTGCGAAAGTCGATGAAGCTGATGCTCGACAAGTACTCGGAGTGAGTCCCGAACCGGCGAGGCGCGAACGCGGGCGCTGAGCCGCGAATCGACGCACGGCCAACGCGAGCGGCGAGCATCCGGCCTCGTGGCAGCGGCGCCGGCTCCCCGAGTCGGCCGACCCCGATCTCGAACGACAGACGCCGCGCAACCCGGACAGGTTGCGCGGCGTCTCTGTTTGGACCCATCGGGGTCGTTGCCCGGAACGGGACGGTTAAGGCTTGGCCGCCTCCGCGCCCTTCGGCTTGTACGGCAGCGACGTCGGGATCATGAGCCGGCTGGCCGCGATCGACCAGGTGTCCTTCTCCTGGATCAGCACGGACGTGAGCAGGCCCTTGCGCGGCGGCACGGTGGTGCCGTCCGGGGCGACGGCGCCGGACAGCTCGTACGTGCCGTCCACCAGCGCGACCTTGTCGGTGATCATCCAGACCGACTTCACCGAAAGATCCAGCTTGGAGTTCTTGAACACGCCGTCGTGCTGGCGCTTCAGCAGCTGGGTGACTTCGTCGCGACCCTTGGCGACCTGGCCGTCCGGTTCGACGTGGTCGCCGTCGACGGCCCAGCGCGCGGCCATCGTCTCGACGTCGTGCTTGTTCCAGGCCTTGACGAACTCCGTGTAGAGGTCGCGGATCTGTTGCTGGCTCTTCACGTCGGCGGCTGTTCCGCCGCCGAGCCCGAACGCGTGCGCGTCCCGGGACAAGACCGGGGCGATGCCGATCGCGAAGAGGAACCCGAGCGAAAGGAGAATGGTCTTGCGGGAGGTGGGGTACATCATGGGGCCGTTTTCTACGCCCCTGCCACGAATTACGTCAACGCCTCCGCGGCCCGGCGGTGGGAGGGCTCCGGCGGGCCGCGGTTGACGCGGTGCGCCAACCGCGGCTCGCCGCGGGGTCGGGCTGGATCGGCCTCAGTCCGCGAACATCGGCATCACGCGTCCGCGCAGGATTTCCTCGGCCTCGCGCACGATGCGCTCGACGAGTTCCTTGCAGGTCGGGATGTCGTGGATGAGGCCGGCGACCATGCCGCAGCTCCACGCCGCGGCGTCCATCTCCCCTTCCTGCAGCACCTTGCGGTTCTGCGTGCCGGCGACGAGCGGGTAGATGTCCTCGATCGTCGTCGCGGCGCCCTTCTCCGCCTCGATCTCGCGGATCTTCTCGACGGCCGCGTTCTTCAGCACGCGCTCGGTATTGCGCAGCGGGCGCATGATCAGCCGCGTGTCGAGCTCGTCGGCGTCGACG
>CAYYZO010000034.1:0-37652 GCA_964476185.1 uncultured Myxococcales bacterium | reverse complement strand
CGACCGCCAGCGGCAGGACGACGAGGCCGACGTAGGCCGCGAGCCACGTGCCGGCTGCGTTGCGAAGTCGATCCCGTGCACGGTCGGTCATGGGCACTGCGGCCTCCGCCGCTCTCGGGTCGATCTTCGACGCGGCGCCGGCGAGCCTTGCCGGATCGCCGACGCCTCGCCGAACCCCGTCACATCTCCGACTGCGTCATCCCGTAACCGCTCTCGCCGTGCAGCGCGTGGTCGAGGCCGCGCAGTTCCGATTCGCGGTCGACGCGGAAGCCGACGGTCTTCTCGACGAGGAAGCAGATCGCGGTGGTCGCGACGACCGACAGCGCGATCGTCGCCCCCATGCCGACGGCCTGCACGCCGAGCTGGTCGATGGCCGTCCACGATCCGCCGGCCTTCGCCGCCGCATCCTGCATCCAGCTGTCGCGGATGAAAAAGCTCAGCAACAGCACGCCGAGCCCGCTGCCGACGCCGTGGATGCCGAAGCAGTCGAGGCTGTCGTCGTAGCCGAAGCGCTGCTTCAGCGTGAGGGCGTAGAAGCACGCGACCGAGGACACCGCCCCGAGGATGATCGCTCCGCCCGGCTGCACGACGCCCGCCGCCGGCGTGATCACGACGAGCCCGGCGAGGATTCCGGAGGCGAACCCGAGCGCGGTGGCCTTGCCGAGCTTCCAGCCTTCGATCACGAGCCAGGTGAGCGCGCCGCTCGCCGCGGAGACCTGCGTCATGGTCAGCGCCCGCGCGGTGTCGAGCCCGCTGTGGACGGTCGATCCCGCGTTGAACCCGTACCAGCCGACCCACAGCAGCCCGGCGCCCATCATCGTCATGACGAGGTTGCTCGGCATGAACATCTGGCGCGGGTAGCCGATGCGCGCGCCGAGGAACAGCGCGACGACGAGCGCGCTGGTGCCGGCCGAAACGTGGATCACGGTGCCGCCGGCGAGGTCGATGAGGCCGGCCGCCCCGAAGTTGAACAGCCAGCCGTCGCTCGCCCAGACCCAGTGGCAGAGCGGACAGTACACGAAGAGGAACCACAACGTGATGAACAGGGAGTACCCGCGGAAGTACACTCGCTCGGCCAGGGCGCCGCTGATCAGCGCCGGCGTGATGATCGCGAACTTCCCCTGGAACATGGCCAGCACGTACTCGGGCACCCCGTTGACGACGGAGTCGTCGATCCCGCTCAGCATCACGTACGCCGGGTTCCACCCGACCCAGCCGCCGGCGACGTTCGAACCGAAGCACAGCGCGTAGCCGCAGACCACCCACAGCACGCCGATGATCGCCATCGCGACGAAGCTGTGCATCATCGTGGACAGCACGTTCTTCGTGCGCACGAGGCCGCCGTAGAACATGGCGAGACCGGGCACCATGAGCAGCACGAGCCCGGTCGCGATCAGCATCCACGCGGTCGTGCCGGTGTCGATCTCGCCGCCGTCGGCCAGCGCGGCTGCCGGAAGCCCCAGGAGGGAGAGCGTGCACAGCCACGCCCGGACGGCTCGGTGTCGTACAGGATTGCGATTCATGGTGGTCCCCGTCGCAGCGTTCTTTCGGCTCCGCACCGTGCGGCCCGATGCGCGGGTCTTCTAGGGGGCGGATCGGGCTGTGTCGAAGGCGTCCGAAACGAGGAGGCCGGCGCCGAGGCGACCGGGAACGTCAGTGCACCGCCGACGGGCCGGTTGCCGCAAGCCGCGGGAGCCCGCTTCCTCCGTCGCGACCCCCATGACTTCGAGCCGCGAACACGGGAACCGGACCGAAAGCTCCAGCCTGTCTCCGTTCGTGGAAGTCAGGCGCCCGGCCCGACGTCCCCGGCGCTCAATCCTCCGGTATCCCGAGCCAGGCGCGGGCTTGCTCGATGTGGTTGAACTGGACCCGGAGCTCGTCGGGGAACTTCTCCGTCAGGATCTGAAACATCCGCATCATGCCGTAGACCTCGAGGTCGCCCGGCGCGACGACGAATGCGCGTCGGGCGCCTTCGCGGAACATGTTGCGCTGGGCCAGCATCCAGACCCCGTCCGAAGTGAGCGCGACTTCCGTCACGCCGTTGAAATCGAAGAGCTGGTTGAACGACGGATCGAACTCCGGATCCGCGGCCAGCGCATCCTGAAGTCCGAGCAGATCCGAATCCTTCAACTCGCCGGTCGCACGAGCCCAGACGAGACCGGCCTTGGGATCGACGCGAAACGTTACGGGCATGGGACCTCTCCGAAGGAACGCTGCCCGGAGGCTAGCCGCGGCCGCCGATTCACGCCAGCATCGCCCGGGGGGAAGGGCCCCGGTTCCGTCAGTGCAGCGACGTCGGCGGGGTGTCGCCACCCGCCTTCGCGCGCGAGCGCCGGCGGCCGGGAGAGTCCGCGCCGGCGCCTTCTCGCGGGGCTGCAGCCGGCGTCGCCGTGGCCTCCGCGACTTGCGCCGTTTCGTGCGAGTCGACCTCGGGGGGCCGGCTGGTCGCGATCTTCTTCAGCGTCGCGATCTCCTGGTTGAGCAGGGCCGTGAAGTCGGCCACGTCCGGCACCGCGTCCCAGTCGGCGTTGATCCCCCAGTGGAGCACCTTGTTGTAGGACAGCACCGCGACGTTGAGGGCCTGGTTCGGGGACAGGGGCACCAGCGGGTAGGCCTCCTGCGTCTGCGCCCCGAGGAAGTACGTCGGCATCGACGGGCCAGGGACGTTCGTCACCACCATGTTGCCGAACCCGTGGCGGGACGCGTAGCGCGCCAGCGCGTTGGCGACCGGCGCCGTCAGGTACTCGATCAGCGCGGTGAACGCTTCGCCTCCCTCGGCCTGACCGGAGTGCTTGAGGCCGGACGTGATCTCGATGACCTCGTTCATGCGCTTGATCGGATCGCGCTGGTCGATCGGGAGCCTGGTCAGGATCTGCGTGATGCGATTACCGAGCGCCCCCGCCTCCGAGGTCTGGCGCAGGCTCACGGGGACCATCGCGCGGTAGTCGAGGCCTCTCACGCTGACACCGCGCCGCTGCAGGAAGCGGCCGACCGCCCCGCTGACGATGCAGAGCACGACGTCGTTCATCTTGCCGCCCATCGCGGCGCGGATGGCCTTCACGTCGTCGAAGGAAAGTTTCGTCCAGTCGAAGCGGCGATAAGGACCGATGTCGACGTTCAGCGGCGTGGGGTCGCTGGTGCCGACCGCGGCCGTGGCGGCGTCGAAGAGCTTGCGAAGCGTGCCGCGCGATTCGTCGGGGGTCGACAGCGCGTCGCCGCTCCCGCTGTCGCTCGAGAACGCGCCTGCCCGACCCGTCCGTGCGTTCCCGCCGGACGGCTCGTCGTCGCCTCCGAATCCGGCCTCGACCAGGTAGCGCAGCGGGGTCGTCACGCCGCGCGTGGCCTGGTCCGCGAACAGGTCCCAGCCGCTCGGCGCCTGTCGCGGGATCCACTGCGGAGCCGGCTCCGGCCGATAGTCCTTGTCGGGAACGATCAGCGCCGACATCAGGTCGACGCCGGAGATGCCGTCCGCCAGCGCGTGGTGGATCTTCGAGATCAACGCGACGCGGTTGCCCTCGAGTCCCTCGACGAACCACATCTCCCACAGCGGCTTCTGGCGCTCGAGGTGCTGGGACATGATGCGCCCCATCAGGTCCTTGAGCTTGCGCTCGTCGCCCGGGTACGGGAGCGCCGTGTGGCGCAGGTGGTAGACGAGGTTGAAGTTGGCCGCGTCGATCCACACCGGCGCGCCGGTCAGCGGGACGTAGGCGAGACGCTGCCGAAAACGCGGGAAGCGGAAGAGCTGCGAGTCGACGAACGCGCGGATGCGCGCGATGTCGAGCCCGCCCGCGGGATGCATCAGCGGCTCCGCGTCGAAGATGGCGACGCTGCCGATGTGCATGTGCGCGTTGGAGTCCTCGACGGCGAGGAACGCCGCGTCGACGGCAGTCAGCGGCTCGTAGAACGTGTACGTCATGAAAACTTCCCCTCGGTCGGCCGGTTCCGCCGTTCCCGGCGGCACGAGCTACCCTCGAACCTTCCGGGGGCCGTTGTCAAACCGGCAGGCGTCCCGTCCTCCTCCTTGTCGTACCACCCGGCCGTGGCGCCGTGCGCACACCGTCGATGCCGAATGCGGGAAGCAGTTCGCCGCGCGCCACGTCTTCGGGATAAGGAAGAACTCCCGCGAGAGGAAACGAAAGGTCGTCGCATCCGGCGAACGGCCCGCCACCACCGGAGGAAGCGATGAAAGACTGGAGCGAAACCCTTCAGGTCGCACTCGGCGCACTCACCGACCGGGCCGGCCAGTACCTGCCGAGCCTGCTGGCCGCGGCGGCCTTCGCGCTGGCCGGCGTCGTGGCCGCCACGGTGCTGCGCTCGTGGACGTCCAGCCTGCTCGGTCGGCTCGGCTGGTTCGGATACGAGCGCAACGTCGAGACGGCGCTTCGCCGCGTCGGCGTCGTCCGCCCGGTCTCCGAGATCCTGGCCGGGATCGTGTTCTGGGTCGTGCTGCTGTTCTTCCTGACCGCCGCGACCGAAACCCTGGGCCTTCCCGTGCTGGCCGCCTGGGTGCGAGGTGTCTCCGAGTACCTGCCGCGCATCCTGATGGCGCTGCTGCTGCTGCTGGTCGGACTGCTCGGCGGCGGCCTCGCCCGCGACGCGATCACGACCGCGGTCGCCGCCGCCGGCGCCGGCTACGGCGAGTTGCTCGGTCGCATCGCGCAGGTCGCCATCGTGTCGATCGCGATCGTCACTGCCGTGGACCAGGTCGGCATCGACAGCCAGTTCCTGCGCTCGATGGTCACGGTCGTCGCGGGCGCGGTGATCGGGGCGGCGGCGCTCGCCTTCGGGCTCGGCGCGCGCGGCGAGGTCGCCAACATCATCGCTTCGCACTACGTCCGGCAGAGCTACCGCCTCGGGCACGTCGTCCGGGTCGGCGACGTCGAGGGCGCGATCGTCGAGTTCACCGCGACCGCCGTGATCCTGGACGGGGAGCACGGGCGCGTGCGCGTGCCGGCCTCCGAGTTCAGCCGCACGGTTTCGGTGCTGCGCACGACCGGAGGCGCATCGTGAGTGCGCGCCGACGTCCGGCCGCGGGCGACGGCGGACGCCCCGCTCCCGGCGAAGGCGAGGGGCCCGTCGCCGGCGAACAGCGGCTTTCCACCTCCAGCGAACGGGAGCGTTCGACCGGGGACGTGCACGCGCGCCTCGTGCGCCGCTTCCTGGACGAACACCCCGGCGACGCCGCTCGCCTGCTCGAAACGCTGCCGGCCGAGGAAGCGGCGGCAACGCTGGCGAACGCGGAGCCCGACGACGCCGCCGGCGTGCTCCACCAGATGGGGCCGATGGAAGCCGCCTGGTGCCTGGCGCGAATGGATGCCGTCGCCGCCGCCCGCATCGTCGGCCGGATGCCCCTCGACCTCTCGGCAGCGCTGTTGCGCCGCGTCGATCCCGCCGCGCGCGACGCGGTCCTTGCCGCGACCGGCCGCAGCCAGGCCGCGGCGCTCGGGCGCCTGCTGCGCTACGAGGAAGGGAGCGCCGGCGCGCTGATGGATCCGAAGGTGCTCGCGCTGCCGGACGAACTCGAAGTCGGCGAAGCGCTCGACCGCGTGCGTCGCGCTCCCGAGTTCGTGCTCTCCTACGTCTACGTCGTGGACCGCGAACAGAAGCTCGTCGGCGTGATGAATCTTCGCGAGATGATGCTCGCCGACCCGGGCGCGACGCTGGAGTCGCAGATGACGACCGGCGTCCAGGCCATCTCCGGGCGCGCCGCGCGCACGCAGGTGCTCGCGCATCCCGGATGGCGGCGCCTGCACGCGCTGCCCGTCGTGGACGAGCACCGCGTCTTCCTCGGCGCGATTCGTTACCAGACGCTGCGGCGTCTCGAAGAGGAGGAGTCGGGCGCCGAGAGCGGGCAGGCCCTGAAGACGGTCGTCAGTCTCGGGGAACTGTGCTGGATCGGCATGGCCGGGATGCTGTCCGGACTCGCCACCACGGTGACGCCGGGAGCGAGCGACGCGAGGGCCGCCGAATGAGCGCGGCGACCGCAGCGGTGGCCTCGGTCGGCCGCGACGTCCTGCGCGGCGGCTATGTGCGCCTCTACCCCGGGGAAGTCGCGGCCGCGCTCGAGCGCGCGCGAGCCGCCGAAGTGCTCGAGGTCCTGTCGCCGGACCGCGGAGCCGCCGCCGCGCGCGTCCTCGAGCGATTGAGCCCCGACCTCGGCGCGGCCGTCCTCGAGGAAGCCGACGCCGCCTTCCTTGCCGCGACGCTCCCGGAGGTGGACGCGGCGCGCGCGGCGATGCTGCTGTCGCGTCTCGGCGACGAGGAGCGCGACGAGCGGCTCGGCCACGTCGGCGCAGCGACGGCTGCCGAGCTTCGCGCGCTGCTCGAGTACCCGGCGGACAGCGCGGCTCACCTGATGGACCCGCGCGTGACGGCCTTCCGCGAGGACGCGACGGTCGGCGACGTGCTCGAGCGCATCCGCGCGCTCGGCCGGCGCCGCATCCAGGACGTCTACGTCGTCGACGACGACGGGCGCCTCGCCGGCGCCGTCGCGCTGCAGGACATCGCCGTCGCCGAGCCATCGGAGGCCCTGCTCGAACTCGCGCGTCGCGAGCCGTCGCGAGTGCAGGCCACCGCCACGCGCGAGGACGTCGTGCAGGAGTTCGCGGACCGCAAGGCCGGCAACCTGCCCGTCGTCGACTACGACGACCGCCTGCTCGGCGTCATCCGTCCCGATGCGTTCCTGCAGGCCGTCGAGGCCGAGGCGAGCATGGACATCCAGACCATGGTCGGCGTCAGCAAGGAGGAGCGCGCGCTGTCGAGCGCGTCCTTCGCCGTGCGCAAGCGCCTGCCGTGGCTGGAGATCAACCTGCTGACGGCCTTCCTCGCGGCGTCGGTGGTCGGGATCTTCGAGGACACCATCGCGCGGTACTCGGCGCTGGCCGTGCTGCTGCCGGTGGTCGCCGGGCAGTCGGGCAACACCGGAGCGCAGGCGCTGGCGGTCACGATGCGCGGTCTCGCGCTGCGCGAGATCCGCCTGTCGAGCTGGATGCGCGTTTCGCGCAAGGAGGTCGCGGTCGCGTTCGTGAACGGCCTGGCCGTCGCCGCGACGACCTCCGCCGGCGTGTGGGTGTGGAGCCGGTCCACCGGCCTCGCGCTGGTGATCGGCCTGTCGATGGTGATTTCGATGGTGGCGGCCGGCCTCTCCGGCGCGTGCGTGCCGATGGTGCTGACCGCGCTCAAGCAGGACCCGGCTCAGTCGTCGTCGATCATCCTGACGACCGTGACCGACATCGTCGGCTTCTTCAGCTTCCTCGGCATCGCGACGATGCTTTCGGGGATGCTGTAGGGCGACGCGCGCGAGGGCCGGGTCCGGGCAGGCTCGCGTTCCGGATTGGAAAGCAGAGCCGCCATTGGAGCAGGAACGGCGGCGGGCTTCCCCGCCGCCGTCCGTGCGCCCCGGGCATGGTGCCCTACGGAGCGTCTCGAACGACGCGCGCGTAGATCCCGAACGTCTTGTCGACGGCTACCGTGAAGCCGCCGTCGAACTGTACTGCCCACGCACCGGTTCCCGACGTGCCGTTGAGATAGGTCGTCGAGGACCAATAGACGGGATCGGTCGTCGCCGTGCAGCTGCAGTCCAGCACCGTGCAGCCCGGGGGACAGGGCGTGTGGAAGAGCGGATCGTTCGCAGGCGTGCCCGTGCCGAGATGAACGAGCGAGAAGAGTTCGAACTGATTCGGAAGCCGCCAGTCATCGTGCCCCGCAAACTCGATATCGTTGAGGAACTTGGCCTTCTCCACGGCATTGGCCCAACTGAACAGGGTGTCCCTGTCATGGTAGCCGCCGTCGTTGGACAGCTTCTCCCACATCAACCCCGTCGCGTTGTCGGTGATGGTGCCGTCGCCGTTGTCCGTGAAATCTCGACTGGCCCCCTTCTGGAAGTCGCCGTCTTCGGTCGATCCGGGACACGAGAGAGGATTACCGGTGGGCGTGTAACAAGTCGTCTGGCCGGTCTTCAGCGGGGTCGCCGGCGGCGGACAGGCCAGTTGCACGCTCTGTCCCACCGACTTCCTCAGGACCGCGAGAGCATCGCCCGAGGTGACCGTCCCGGACTTGTTGACGTCTCCACAGGTGGACTCCGCTGCCGAAGCCGACGAAAACGGGTCCGGCACGGCCAGGCAGGCCAGGATCAGGGCGAAAGCGGAGACACGAGAGGAAAGGTTCATGGGGTTTCCTGCTTGGGAAGGAGAGGCAACCGAACAATCGCGGCGCGCGGAAATCGCAGGCGGCAGCAGGCAAAGCAAGGGGACCTGGGGCCGGGCCCTCTCCTCACCCTTCGGGGCACGACAAGTCGACGGGCTGTCCCACCGCACGGCGAAGCGTCAGCAACGCGTCGGTGGCCTGCACCCCGCCGCTCGCGTCGACGTCGCAGATGCAGCGGGTGCAAAGCGCTTGCCCGACCGCCGCGCGCAGGACGGCGAGCGCGTCGGAAACCATCGGGGCGTGTCCGTCCGTGACCGGCTGGGCGCACCGCCGACAGGAATGATCGTAGTTGTCGCACATCCCGTCGTCGCAAACGGGTGACAGAAGGATCTGGTTGGAGATCAGCACGGCCTGCACTTCGCCGGCAGCCGATGACGTGGTCGCTGTCGCGACAAGGGCTGCGCCTGCAGCCGCAAGAACGAGAACATTCCAAGATGTGCGACACCACGACGCGAAGCCCCTCGTGCCGCCGTCAGCGTCGCTTCGTGTGCGATGCGATTCCTTCATGGCTTGCACCTCTCTCTTCCGTGCCTACTCGTAAGGCGAACGCGGGGTTTGTCACCCGTCGAATCGAGGCGAGAAGAACTCCGCCAGGAGGGATGACCATGAGGCGCAGCGCAGCTCGGTTCTCGGGAGTCCTGCTTCCCGTCGTCCTCGCAACGCTCGTCAGTCATGCCCCGGGAGCGATCGCCGCGACCCATCTCTGCACCCCGCAGCAGGTCGCGACGTTCACGAACAGGGTCCATGTGCTTTGCACGGCGGCGGCGGCCGGCGGGATCAACTACTTCGCCGTGTGCACGGACGGGAATTCCGCGTATTCCGCGAAGGTTCTCAGCGAGTTCACGGCGGCGAAGATCGCCGGCAAGCGCCTGCTGATCTACTACAGCGCTGCCGACACGAGCGGTACGGCCTGCAGCTGCGCGGCGAGCGACTGCCGGCTGGTCACCGGGGTGGAACTGGTCGACTGAGGACGGAGCGGGCGCCGGAGCACCGGCCCGACGCCCGCTCCGCATCCTGGACCGCAACACGCGCGTCGCTCCGCGCGCTCGTCGTAACGTCGAACGGCCGCAACGCTTCGTCTTCTCCCGGAAGCCTGGCCGCCGGCGGACTTCCCTCCCGCGCGATCCCGTGCCACCGTCACGCCGACCGCCGTGAGGGCGATCGTTCGCGACGTTGCGAACGACGGAGGGTTTCCCCTCGGTGACGAACGAGCAAGGCCACCCCACGGGGAAGATGGCCTGGAACGGCGCCCTCGACGACGAAGCGACGCGCCGCGGTCGTTCAGGACAAGCGCAGCATGGAGGATCCTCGATCATGAACGACACCGCGTCCCGTCGCCCCCGGTACTGGAGCGTGCTGACCCCGATGCCGGCGCGCGAGCTCGTCGCTTCGGCGCGCATGATGGAGGAGGCCGGGATCGACGGCCTGTTCGCGCCGCAGGTGCTCGGCCCGCCGTGGATCCCCCTTGCCGCCGCGGCGGCCGTGACCGATCGCGTGCTGCTCGGAAGCGGCATCGCGATCGCGGCGGCGCGCAGCCCGTTCGAAACGGCCGTGGCAGCGCTCGACATGGACCGCCTGTCCGACGGTCGCTTCGTGCTCGGACTCGGCACGAGCGTGCTCGCGTGGACGAAGGGCGTCTTCGGCAACCCGGTGGAGAAGCAGGTCTCCCACCTGCGCGAGACGGTCGCGGCGATCCGGCACGTGGTCGCCGGCGGTCACCTCGGCCTCGCTCCGTTCGAGGGCGAGTTCTACCGCGCCGATTTCCGTGAACTGCAGCCGCTGGCGCCGCCGGTTCGCGAGCGGATCCCGATCTGGATCGCCGCGCTGCGCTCGAAGATGCTGCGACTGGCCGCCGAGGTCGGCGACGGGCTGATCGGCCACCCGATGTGGTCGATCGAATGGACGCTGGATCGCATGAAGCCCGAGCTGGAGAGTGCCCTCGCGGCGGCAGGGCGAAAGCGCGAGGATCTCGAGGTGAACCTCTGGTACTGGGCCGCGCCCGGCGACGACGAGCGGCAGGCGCTCGACGACTCGCGCCCGACGATGGCGTTCTACGGCGGCATCGCGCAGTACGAGCCGTTCTTCGCCGCGCACGGCTTCGCGGACGTCGCGAAGAAGCTGCAGGTCGCGGTGCAGAGCGGCGATTACCGCCGCGCGGCCTCGCTCGTCCCGGACGAGATGGTCCGGACCTTCGTGGCCATCGGCGATGCGTCGGCCGTGCGCGAGCGCTTCGCGCGCGTCTCCGGATTCGCGGACTCCCTCTGCATCGTGCCGCCCGGCTACGGACTCGCGCCCGAGCGCGTCCTCGGTTACGGCATGGGCATCGCGACGGCGCTGTTCCACCGCTGAGCACGCGTCCGCGGCGAGCTCCCCGGCCGCGACTTACGCAAGGAACGACGCGAGCGGCTGCCCGACCCTTGCGGCGCTGACCGTGCTCATCGTCGCCGGGGGCGAGTCACGCCGTTGGTGCTCCGCCGGCTCCGCCCACTCGCCGGTTTCGAACGGATCCGCTCCTCGATCGCGGGCACGAGCCAGCGGGACAGGTAGGTCCGCAGTTGCGCCTCGCTGCGCCTCGGGCCCGGGTCGTCCAGGAAACTGCGAAGCAGGCGCACGAGAAGCTCGGCGAGTTCGTCGAGGTCGGTCTTGCCGAGGCCCGGTTCCGCCTCGGCCAGTGCCGCCAGTTCTTCCTGGACGAAACCCAGCTCCAGGGCGGAGGAGACGTTGAAGGCGTTCTCCGATCTCACGAGCGCGCTCAGGTGCGCGTCCCCGGGAATCTCGCGAACCGTCCGGACGAGCCACTCGACGGTGCGGCTGGAGAGCCCCTGGCGCTTGCGCACGCGCGCTCGCATCCGTTCGAGGAAGCCGCCGCTGGCCAGCACGGCGGCGGTCTGGAAGAGGTCTTCGGCGTCGGTGAAGTAGCGATAGACGGTCTGTCGCGTCACGCCGGCCGCGGCGGCCACGTCCGAGAGGCTCGCCCTGCCGGGCCCCGATCGCTCGATGCACTGCTGGGTCACGTCGAGGAGGTAGCGCCTCGCTTCCGCCTCGCTGCCCGGCGTCCGCCCGTTCCAAGCTCTGCGTCGCGCCATCGGGTCGCTCCTGCCGGGATCGCCCGGCCTTCCCGCCGGTCGGCCGGCCCGGGGGCCGGGGTTCCCTCGATCCGGGATCCGTGCCACACATCATACACGAACCGCCTGTCTGTATGATCGCCCTGCGCCGGGGGTTCCTCCGGGAACCGGCGCCGGGAGTCCGACCGGCGCGTTCACGGCAGATCGGCGCACGGAGGTCCGGGGAGAGTGAACGAACACATCGCCTACGCCATGCGGAACACCGAGGCGACCGGCCGCTGGGTGAGCTTCAATTCGCCGGGTGAACTTCACGACTGGAGCTTCCTCGCCATCGAGTTCGTCCTGCTGGTCGGCGTGGTGTGCGCCGTCCTTCACGCCTGGCGCGACTACAAGCTCGGCGGCCGGCCTTCGGCGCTGCTGACCCTGCTCGGCGCGTTCCTCTTCGGGCTGCTCAACGACATCGTTTCCTACTACACGGTCGAGAGCTTCTGGCACGGGGAGTTCTCCGTGATGCTGCTGTTCAACCGGTTGCCGCTGTACATCTCGGTCCTGCTCGCGACGCTGCTTTACCACTTGTGCATGACGATGCGTCGCTACGAGTTCCCACGCACCGTCGAGGCCCTCGGCGTCGGGTTCTACGGCGGGCTGATGTACATGATCTTCGACAACCTCGGCCCCATGCTCGAGTGGTGGATCTGGGATCGCAGCGACCCGACCAACTGGCCCTTCCTCTGGGCCGTGCCGATCACGAGCTACTTCTGGTTCTTCGCGTGGACGGCGATCTTCGCGGCGGTCTGCCGCGTGGTCTGCTGGGACTGGGTCGAGGCCGGCCGCGGTCCTGCCCGGATCGCGGCCGGCGTCGCGCTGTTCCCGTTGGTCACCTGCATCGCCGGGATCCTCGTGTTCGTCCCTCTGAACGTGCTCGGGTTCTACGGCCTCCACGGCTGGATCGCCGCGCTCTACGCCGTGTCGTTCGGCGTGGCAGGAATGACCTTCGTGCTGTGGTCCCGGCGCCCCCGCGCGCCGCGCGACCCCCTGCTGATGGTGTTTCCGCTGGTCTGGGCCTTCGCGCACCTCTGCCTCTACGCGGCCAAGCTCGACATTTATCTCGACGTGAACGCCGACGGGTTCTCCGCCGACGGCCTCGCGGTCGGCAACCCGTTCGTGGCCGTCGTCGCGCTCGTCGCTTTCACCGCGATCACGCTCGCCTCCCACCCGCCCCTTGGGGATTCGAACCGACAGGAGTCATTCCGATGAGAGCACACACGGCGGAAACCCCGACCGCGAAGACGGCGCTGCGGTCCAGGCGCATCCGGGTCTCGTTGGACGGAATCGAGCCGAAGTGGTGCGAGGACGACTTCTACCGGATCTTCTACAACGTCCTGAACGCGGCCATCCCGGCGTTCGAACGCTACGTCATCTCGGCGTTGCACGAGGTTCGCGACGATCCGCGGCTCGAGCAGCAGCCGCGCCTGCGCGCCCTCATCGACGTCTTCATCCGCCAGGAGGCCGAGCACACCCGCCAGCACCTGCGCACCAATCGCCGGATCGGCATGGACCGCATCGTGACGATCCGGGCGACCGAGAGGATCGTCCGTTTCCTCCGGCGGCTGACGCCGACCTACGTGTCGGTCGCCTCCGCCGGCTTCCTCGAGTTCGTCGGGTTCGGCTTCTTCAAGAGCCACATCGACCGGCACGTGCTCGACACGTCGGGCATGCAACTGGAGATGGCCAGGCTGTGGAAGTGGCACATCGCCGAGGAGCTCGAGCACTCCTTCATCAAGCTGAAGGTGATCAACCACCTCGACGATTCCTACTGGATCAAGGCCCTGGGCTTCGTCGAAGGCCAGATCGTCGCCCACCTGATCGTCACCGCGCTGATCCCCGAGATCGTATGGAAGGACGCCAGGGCCAACGGCAAGCGCTTCTGGCCCCACCTGGCGATGTTCCTGCGCGGGCTCGGGGATACGGAATGGGGTGTCGACCGCGAATCGGTGGGTCGGTACTTCGCCAAGGGCTTCGACCCCGAGATCAAGGACCCGTGGGTCGCGGACCAGATCGAGCGCTGGATGGAGGAAACCGAAGCCGCCTAGTCACACGGGCAGGAAATCCGCCTCACGGGGAACTCGGCCGGGAGTCGCCTTCGGGTTCCCCGGGTTCGAACGGTTCGACGACCAGCGGGTTCGAGCCTCCCCGCACGAGGCCGCAGCGGGAGCCGCCGCCCGCCGGCGCCGACACTGCCGTCGAGGAACAGGCTGCGTCACCTCCTGATCGGGACCATCCGCACGTCGACGACGGGTCGGCGCGTTCGTGAGGCGTCGATGAGCACGACCTGCGGCTCGTGGTCCGGGCAGGTCACGTTCATCGTCTCCGTCTTTCGCCGGCGCACCTTGGCGTTGAAGTGCCCGCGGAAGTCCGTGAGGAATGTCCTCGAACCGATCGTCACGTAGCAGTTGCCGGCCGGTTCGCCGGTGACGGAGTCGAGGACCCGACCCGTCACCCGCATCGCGGTGCAGCCGGAAACCAGCAGGACGCCGGCGGCCGCTGCGAAGATCGCCGTTCTCATCTCGTCACCTCTCCCCGTCGGTCACCGGCGTGCGTCCGGAGCCTGGATCCTGCGGATCTCGGCGACGTCCGCCGTCAGCTTCAGCGAGTGGACCGAAGCGATGAACAGATACACGGTGTTCGTCTGCTTCACTTTGTTCACGAGCACGTAGTTGGGATCGTGGGGCGGGATCGCCGCCTGCTCCAGGATCTTGCGCTCCGCGTCGGTGATGCTGGGGAACGCCAGCGGCAGGATCCCGAGGAACCGAAACCCGTGGGAATCGGCGCTCAATCCGCGCTTGACGATCGTGAGTTCCGTTCCGGAACCGTTCTGGGCGGGCGGCAGGTACTCGATGCGGTTGCACCCGGAAGCCAGCAGGTAAGCGGCGCACGCGACGACGACAGGTTTCGAAACGTTCATGGCCCTCCTCGATGTCCTCCCGGCAGAGCGGTCGAGGACTCGAAACGGCGACCTTACCGGTCGGCCGACGTCGGGCAACGCCGGCGAGTGATGTATGGCACAGTATCGATCGCAACGGTCGGCCCCGAGACGCGCGATCGACGAATCCTGCTCTCGTTCGGGATCACGGCGGCGCCACACCGTCCTCGGATCGTCCCGGCCGCTCGCATCCCGACCCGCACGGCGGACGGGGCTTCCCGACGGGCACCATCTCTTCGGGCTGGGGGATGTTGGCGAACGGATCGGCCGGACGCTTGCGCCGCCGCCCGAAGCCCCGAAACCGGCGCTTCGGGCGGCGGCAACGACGAAGGGGTCCTACGTCGTCGCGGCCCGAGGTCCGCCGTGAACCCGTCCCCCGCGCGGCAGCGAATGCTCCCAGTCCGCGAGGATCGCGCGCAGCGCCGCGATGAACGAGAGCGGCTGGTCGAGGATCAGGTGGTGGTGCGCCTGCGGGATCTCGACCACCGGCGCATTGCGGTTCAGCAACTCGTACATGTACTGCCCCGTCTCCGGCGGCACGAGGTCGGAAAGCTCCCCGCGCAGGATCGCGACGCGGCAGCGCGTGTCGGCCAGGTAGTCGCTCATCGGCTTCAGCGACACGCGCTCGAACACGACGGGATCGAACTTCCACGTCCAGCCGTCGTCCACCGGCTTCAGCGAATGCCGCGCGACGTGATCGACGATGTACGGGTTGTCGCACGGCTGGAACGGGATCAGGTGGAAGTGCGTGACGGCTTCCTCGAGCGTCGGGTAGACCTTCGGATTGCGGAACGCGCGACCCTGCCGTCCTTCCTGGCTCTCGGGATCGGGCCTCTGCACCGGCGAGTCCACGATCACCGCCCCGGCCATGCGGTCGCCGTAGAGGGACGCGGCGACGATCGTCACGAGGCCGCCGAGGCTGTGGCCGACGATGATCGGCGGGCCGCTGCGACCGAGTTCGGCGTGCTCGGCCACCGCGATCGCCTCCATCGCCCAGACCTCGCGCGGGTACAGCTGCCGCCGCCCGCTGTCGCCGTGCCCGCTCAGGTCGAGCGCCGCGACGCAGTAGTCGCGCGCGAGCAGGGGGGCCAGGAAGCTCCACCACCTCGAGTGCGCGGCGCCTCCGTGCACGAGCAGCAGGCCCGGCCTTCCGACCTCGCCCCAGCGCAGGTAACGGATCGCGCAGCCCTCGACTTCGACTTCGCGTTCGTCGGCCGCGGTCGAAACCGCGTCGAGGAACCATTTCGGCGCTTCCATCCGAGGATCTCCCGCGGGCGGCCGCCTACTCGGCGGCTTCGAAGTACGTCGTGAACGCGCGGATCATCGGCGCGATGTCGGCCGCCCCGCACATCTCGCGCGCCGAGTGCATCGACATCACGGGAATGCCGACGTCCACCGCGCGCATTCCGGTGCGCGCGGCCGTGATCGAGCCGATCGTGCCGCCGCACGCGATGTCGCTCCGGGTCACGAAGTGCTGCAGCGGAACGTCCGCGCGCCGGCACACCGACGCGAACATCGCCTGCATCGCCGACTCGCTCGCGTAAGACAGGCCCGCGTTCACCTTCAGCACCGGCCCGCCGCCGACGACCGGCTTGTGGCCGGGCTCGTGACGGTCGGCATAGTTCGGGTGCACCGCGTGCGCGACGTCGGCCGAGACGAACATCGAGCGCGCGATCGCGCGCGGACGCGCTTCGCCGTCGCCGCCGCCGGTCGCGAGCGCGAGGCGCTCGACGACGTCGAGCAGGAACGTGCCGGACGCGCCTTCCGAGCTGCGGCTGCCGACTTCCTCGTGGTCGTGCAGCGCGACGACGCGCGTGAACGGCGCCGCGGCCTCGCGCTCGCCGGCGCGGACGAGCGCCGTCAGCGCCGCGTGCGACGACGCGAGGTTGTCGAGCCGCCCGGAGAACACGAACTCGCCCGAGGCGCCGCCGATCGCCGCGCCCTGCAGGTCGTAGAACATCAGGTCGAAACCGAGGATGTCGTCCGCGTCGATCCCCTCCTCGCCGGCGCCGTCGAGTTCCTCGGCAAGCAGCGTCGCCAGTTCCGGCCCCGACTCGAGGCCGAGCAGCGGCGGAAGGTGCGTCTGCTCGTTGAGCTTGAGCCCCTCCGTGCGGACCTCGCGGTGCAGGTGGATCGCGAGGCTCGGGATGCGCGCGATCGGCCTGCGGAGGTCGACGAGCACGGTGCGCGGCTCGGCTCCCGCCGCGATGCTGACGCGGCCCGCCAGCGCGAGGTCGCGATCGAGCCACGTGTGCAGCAGCACGCCGCCGTAAGGCTCGACGGCGACCTGCCGGTAGCCGTGCGCCTTCACGTCCGCGCGAGGCTTGACCCGGAGGTTCGGCGAGTCGGTGTGGGCCCCGATCACGCGCAGGCCCGCTTCCGCGATCTCCTCGCTGCCGACCTCGAACGCGACGAGGCTGCCGCCGCGCACGACGTGACCGCGGTCGCCCGCCGCCAAGTCCCACGCGTCCTGCTCGCGAAGCGCCCGGTATCCGGCCGCTTCCAGGCGCTGACGCGCTTCCTCGACGGCATGGTACGGCGTCGGCGAAGCGTCGAGGAACGCGATCAGGTCGAGGGCTTCCGGGTGGCGCGGCGTCATGCGGCCGACCATAGCCGCGGTCCCGACGGATGGCGAAGCCTCGGCACGCGGGCTATGCACGACGGCGTGGAGCGAGGACCGTGGCAAGACTGACCGTCCGGGAGTTCCGTCCCGGCGACCTGCATTCCGCCGCGACGCTGCTCGCAGCCGCCCACGCGCGCCGGCAGCTCGCGGGCCCGCGCCTCGGCGAGCGCTTCCTCGAGCGCTCCGGCTGCAGCCTGCTGGTCGAGCAACTGCTGTCGTCGCCGCGCGCGACGGCGGTGGTCTGCGAGCGAGACGGCCGGGTGCAGGGCTACCTGGCCGGCGAGCGCCAGCTCTACGCCCCCGAGGACTTCGCCTCCATCTACGCCGAGCCGCGCTCGACCACCGTGCCGCTTCACGGTCACGCGGTCGCGGATGGCGAGGACGCCGCCGCCCTCTACGAAGCGCTCTACGCCGAACTCTCGCGCCAGTGGGTCGCGGACGGGTTCTTCATCCACAACGTCGCGGTCAGCGCGCAGGAAGCGCCGGTCGCCGAAGCGTGGTCGCTGCTCGGCTTCGGCCGGAAGTCGGTCTGCGCCGTGCGGACGACGTCGCCGCTCCCGGGAGACGGCAAGCGCCGCGCCGACGTGCGCATCGAGGAGATCCGCGGTCGCGACGACGAGATCCTCGAGACCTTCCACCGCCGCCTGATGACGTTCCAGACCGGCGCGCCGATGTTCTGGCCCTACACCGGGGAGTCCGACGCGAAGGTCCGCGCGGTGCGTCGCGACGCGATGGCGAGCGGCCAGGGCTTCGCGTACGTCGCGCGCGGCCGCAAGGGCGAGCCGCTCGGCTCGCTGCTGTTCGTCCCGTCGGTGTTCCTCTCCCCGCTGCTCGTCCGCGAGCAGATGATGTACCTCTGGGAAGGCTTCGTCGACGACGACCACCGCACGATCGGAGTCGGCTCCATGCTGCTCGACCACGCCCTCGAGCGCCTGAACGAACGCGGAGTCGAGTGGTGCGCGCTGCACTTCGTCTCGGGCAATCCCCGCGGCGGCCGGTTCTGGCCGTCGAAGGGCTTCGTGCCGATCGAGATCGTGATGAACCGGCACGTCGACGAGCGCGTGGCCTGGGCGCGCGGGTTCTCCGAATGAGCACCTCGGCGCCGGACAGGCGCCCGATGCTCGAGCGCGCGCTGTCGCCCGCGAGCCTCGGGCCGCTGCGCCTGCGCAACCGCATCGTCAAGACCGCGACCTACGAGGGCATGACCCCGCACGGCGCGCCGTCGCCGGCGCTCAGCCGCCACCACGTCGAGCTCGCGCGCGGCGGAGTCGGCCTGACGACCGTCGCGTACTGCGCCGTCTCCCCGGACGGCCGCACGTTCGCCGAGCAGATGTGGATGCGCGAGGAGATCGTGCCGGCCCTCGCCGACCTGACGCGCGACGTACACGCCGAGGGCGCGCTCGTCTCGCTGCAGCTCGGCCACTGCGGCTACTTCAGCCGCAACACCGAGCTGCCCGGGCGCCGCTCGCTCGGCCCGTCGCGGCTCGTCAACCAGTACGGGCTGCTCTCGGGCGTGCCGCTGTCGCGCGAGATGACGGAGGCCGACCTCGCGCGGACGGCCGACGACTACGCGAGCGCCGCGAGCCGCGCCGAGCGCGCGGGCTTCGACGCGGTCGAGGTGCACTTCGGCCACGGCTACCTGCTGAGCCAGTTCCTGAGCCCCGCCACCAACCGCCGCACCGACCGCTTCGGCGGCAGCCTCGAGAACCGCCTGCGTTTCCCGCTCGCCGTGCTCGAGGCCGTGCGCTCGCGCGTGAGCACGCGCCTGGCCGTGATCGTCAAGACGAACCTGAGCGACGGCTTCCGCGGCGGACTCGAGATCGACGAGGCGGTCGCCGTCTGCGAGGCGCTCGAACGCGCCGGCGTCGACGCGATCGAGCTGACCGGCGGCTTCACGAGCCGCACGCCGTTCTACCTGTTCCGCGGCCGCGCGCCGCTCAAGGAAATGATCGAGGTCGAGAAGAGCCGGCTGCAGCGGATCGCGCTGCGGCTGTTCGGCCGCACCGCGATCCGCGACTATCCGTTCGAGGAGCTCTACTTCCTGCCCCTCGCGCGCCGCGTCCGCGAGCGCGTGCAGCTTCCGCTCATCCTGCTCGGCGGCTGCCTGTCGACCTCGAGCCTCGAGACGGCCATGCGCGAAGGATTCGACTTCGTCGCGATGGGCCGCGCGCTGATCGCCGACCCGGACCTCGTCCGCCGCTTCGCCGCCGGCACCGCCGAGCGCTCCCGCTGCACGTCCTGCAACAAGTGCGTCGCGGAGATGGACCGGGCCGGCGTGCGCTGCGTGCTCGGCTAGACCGGCGAGGTGCAGTGGCCGCAGCGCTTGGCGGCCAGCGGGATCACCATCGCGCACTCGGGGCACTGCTTCTCGGTCGGCGCGGGCGCCGGAGCCGGCGCGTCGCGCTTCATCGAGTTCATGCCCTTTACGACCAGGAACAGCGCGAACGCGACGATCGTGAAGCTGACGATCTGGTTGATGAACAACCCGTAGTTCAGCGTCACCGCGCCGGCGGCCTGGGCGTCCGCGAGAGCAAGATACGGCGCGGGCTTGGCGCCCTCCTTCAGCACGACGTAGAGGTTGCTGAAGTCCACGCCGCCGAGCAGCAGGCCGATCGGCGGCATCATCACGTCGGAGACGACGCTCGAGACGATCTTGCCGAAGGCCGCCCCGATCACGATGCCGACCGCCATGTCGACGACGTTGCCGCGCATCGCGAAATCCCGAAATTCCTTCAGCATCTGGCTACTCCTTCGGCGAAGGCTCCGCTTCGCCGTCCGTTTCCTCGAGTTGGAGGGTGACGTGGCCGAGGCCGAACCGCCCGGACAGCATCTCCCTGGCCCCCGCGAGAACTTCCCGCCCGCGCGCGCCTGGTGCAAGCACCACGTGTCCGCTCAAGGCGTCCATCCCGGAGGTGATCGTCCACACGTGCAGGTCGTGCACGCCGCGGACCCCGGGCAGGGCCGCCAGGCTCGCGCGCACCTGGTCCACGTCGATGTGGGGCGGGGCGTGCTCCATCAGGACGTCGAGCGTCTCCAGCAGCAGGCCGGCCGCGGAGCGGACGATCAGGGCCGCGATCAGCAGCGAGGCGAGCGGATCGGCCCAGCGCCAGCCGTAGAGCGCGATCACGGCGGCCGACGTCATCGCCCCGACGCTGCCGAGCGCGTCGCCGAGCAGGTGGAGCCACGCGCTTCGCACCGCGACGCCGCCGTCGTGGTGGTGGTCGCGCAGCACCGCCAGGCCGGCCAGGTTCACGATGAGGCCGCCGCTCGCGATCAGGAACGCGACCGGGGCGGCCACGTCGGGAGGCTCGCCGAGGCGCTGCACGGCTTCCCACGCGATACCGATGGCGACGACGCCGAGCGCGACCGCGTTGACGAGCGCGGCGAGGGCCTCGGCGCGGTGGTATCCGTAGGTGCGCGACGACGTGGCCGGCAACGACGAGGCCTTCAGCGCCGCGAGCGAGATGCCGAGCGCCGCCACGTCCGACAGCATGTGCCCGGCGTCGGCAAGCAGCGCGAGCGAGTTCGTCAGCCAGCCGCCCACGGCCTCGGCCACGAGGTAGCCCGCGGCGAGCATCAGCGTCACGCGCAGGCGGGACGACGCCTCCCGCCGGGACGCGTTCGACGACGCGCCGTCGCGCTCGCAATCGGCGCAGCCGCCGACCGAATCGGCCCGTTCGCTCACCTCGCCGGCCCCAGCAGCAGGGCGTCCACGCGCGCCTGCAACCCGCGCTCGACCACGAGCGCGTCCTCGATCCTCGCCTGGAACTTGCGGCAGAACTCCGGGAGCACCTCGCTGATCACCGAGGCCTGTTTCTTGAGCCGGATCGCCTGCTCGAGGCGCTGGACGAGGTCGTCGCGCTCCGCCGCCGGCACTCCCGATTTCGTCCGCAGCACCTGCACGATGCGGCGGAGCGTCGATAACGACGTCCGCAGGCGGTCTCGGCTGAGCGCCGCTTCCTCGCCGCAGGCCGCCGCCACCGCCGCCTGTTCGGCTTCGATCGCGCCCGCGATCGAGTCCGGCGACGTCTGCGCGTCGCACCAGTCCGGCACTCCGTCGGCGTCGGAATCGCCGGTGCCCTCGGCGCCGTCGAACCGTTCGTCGTTGTCGGAGTCGGCGTCGAAGCGGTTCGGCATGCCGTCGCCGTCCGCGTCCTCCGGGCAGCCGGTCTCGAGCGCGTCCGCGAGGCCGTCGTCGTCGCAATCCGGCGTCGCGCACGGCGGCGCGCCGCCGTCGGCGACGAAGAACGACGCGGTCGCATGGCGCTCGAACGGGACCACGCGGCGCAGGACGCGCGCCGGCCCCGGGAAGATCGGCTCGCCGAGCGCAGGCCGCGCATCCTCGCCGACGCGCAGGTGCAACCGCACGTCGTAGAGCCCGCGTCCCGAGAACGCCTCGAACGAGGAGCCCCAGGCACGCGTGATCGGGTCGCGTTCGAGCCGGACCGGCACCTCCGAGCCGTCGGGCCGGCGCACGACGCCGTCGACCGCGACGTCCCCGTCGATGTCGCTGACGTAGCTCGGGCGCGCCGTGATGCGCACGCCGCGGCTGACGGACGCCAGGCGCGGGTCCGCCTCCGCGAAGAAGTCCGCGTTCGGCTGCTGCGTCCACGCGAGGACGTCGCTGTGCTGCACGCCGCGGCCCGCCGGCAGGACGCGCAGCGACCAGCGACCGGGCCTCGGGTCGAGCACGCGCACGACGACGAAGCCGCGCTCCGTGCGCGCCTGGCCGGAGGTCTCGTCGATGCTCTCGCCCTCCGGAGAGCGCAGCTCGAACAGCAGCCGCCAGTCGTCGATCCGGTCGTTGCGGGTACCGAGGTAAACGACGAGCTCGCGCGACTTTTCCTCGACCGGGATCTCGAACTCGAGCGAGGTCGCCACGGCCTTGGCCTCGCCGGGCCTCGCGAGGTCGAACGGCGTGCGAGGAAGCGCCGGCGCGCTTCCCGCGTGGCGCGCCGCGAGTTCCGCGAGGATGGCCGGCGCGTCGTTCGCGCGCGCGGCGCCGTAGGCGACGCCGCCGCTGCGCGCCGCCACGGCCGACAGCGTCATCTGGTCGGCGGCGCTGCCGATGCCGACGGTGAAGACGCGGTAGAGCAGCGGATCGATCCGGCGCGGTTCCTGTCCGGGCGCGACACCGACGTTGTTGGAGCCGTCGGTCATCAGGATCACGTGGCGGCTGCGCGCCGCGCGCTCGAACTTCTGCAGCGCTTCCTGCGCGCGCTCGAGGCCCGTCCCGAGCGCCGTGTCGCCGTCGGCATCGAGCGACGCCAGCATCGCGCCGAGCACGGTGCGCCGAGGTCCGTCGACGCCCTCGACGTCGCTGACGATCTCCGCGTCGGTGTGCATCGAGACGACGCCGACCTGCAGCGCACGGCTGTCCGCCAGTTCGAGGAACACGCGCGCCGCCAGCCGCTCGTACTCGAGGCGCGAGTCCGCGCAGTCCGGCTCGTCGACGACGTCGTCGTCGTCGTCGTCGCGTCCGTTCGCGCAGACTTCCCCGGCGCGGCCGTCGGTGCGCATCCCGGTGCTCGTCGAGGTGTCGAGCACCAGCACGACCTGGTCGGCGCCGAGGATCTCCGTGAAAAACTGCGGCGCGACCTGGCAGACCGCCGGGGGATCGACCGTCACGCCCGCGAACGGCGGCACGAGGAACGGCAGGTTGGCCGCGAGGGTCTGCCAGTCGCTCGCCCCCTCGTGCAGCAGGCTCTGCTCTGAAAGCTCCCAGCGACCCGTGCGCCCGTTCCAGCTGGACGCGCACCAGGGCGCCGCGCAGCCAGGCGCCCCGTCGCCGCGAACGTCGATGTCGATCGATCCGGCCGTGACCATCTGAAGGCCGTCGAACCCCTCGCCGGGGTTGCTCCTTCCCTGCGGGTTTCGCGACCCGAGGTCGATCGCGAACTCGACCGGCCCTCGTCCGCCGCTCGGCGGAAGCTCGAGGCGAAGCTCGACGGGCGACACGCCCGCCAGCGAGAAGTCGTCGTTGAACGTCAGCGTCCAGGAACGCAGCACGAGCAACTCCCCGCCCTTGCCGCCGAAGTCGGCCGCGTCGGCGGCCACGGTGAGCTGCCAGACGAGACGGGAAAGATGCGACAGGTAGAGCTGCAGGCGCAGTCCCGGCTGTCCTCCGGCGGGACCGAACACCTCGAGTTCTCGCCGCCAGGCCGACGTCGCGCGCGCGGACAGGAAATCCGTGCCGTCGAACGCGGGAACCAGTTCGGACCGCGCCGGCAGCAGGCCCCCCAGGCGCACACGCGATGTCGCCACCGCACTCGGGCAGACGTTGCCGTCGCCGCGCAGCAGGTCGTGATTGCCCGGGATGCTGAACTCGCTGGCGAGTTCGGCGCGGCAGACGCTTCCCGCGCACTGGTCGTCGCGCAGGCACGTCTGCCCGAGCAGCGGCCCGTCGAGGCAGCGCATGCCGCCCGAGGCCTGCATCAGCGAGTGATTGGTCTCGTCGAGCAGCGACGCGTCGAAACCGGGACCGACGCCGCACGCGTCCCCGCGACGGCGCTGGTCGTCGTACTGGTCGCCCAGGCCGAACGCGTGGTGGCCGATCAGGTGGGCCAGCCGGTCCGGGCGCAGCCGGGCCGACGCGAAGACGTCCATGTGCGCGCCGAGCCGGCGCAGGTCGCCGCCGGCGGCATCGTACGGACCGCCGGAGGCCGCGTCGTCGTTGTGAAACCAGAGCGCGGCGATGTCCTTGGTGGACGGCGAGGCGACCAGGCGGATCTGCGAGATGCGCACCTGGCCTTCGGTGGCGTCGCAGAGCAGTTGGGCGGCGCGCGTGAGCGCGGACTGCGCCTCGGCGAGATCCTCGTAGGTCGGCATCTCGCGGAACGCGACCTGGAGGACGGCGCTCCCGGTCGGATCCTCGATCCACGCGCGCCCGGCCTCGGCGTGCCGCACCGGCACGGCTGCGGCGACGAATCCGAACGCGAGGGCGAGCCGTGCCCATCCGCGTGCTCCTCGAGATCCCTTCATTGCATCTCTGCGTGCTGCGCCGTCGTGTTCCCGCGCGGCGCGGAGGAGCGTAGGGGCCGGATGCTCCCCCTGCAAGCGGCCGGGTTGTGATGGCTGCGCGCGTCGCGGAAACTCGGCGCCGACGAAACTCGACGGAGGCGACGCGATGGCAGGACTCCTGCGCAAAGTATTCGGCGGCGGTGGATCCGGCTCGGGCGGCTTGCTCGAGCCCGGCATGCCGGCTCCCGATTTCCGCGTGAAAGCGCACGACGGCAGCACCGTCGCGCTGTCGGACCTGCGCGGCCACAAGGTCGTGCTGTGGTTCTATCCCAAGGCCGACACCCCCGGTTGAACGGTCCAGGGGAACGGGTTCCGTTCCGAATATGACCAGTTCCGTTCGCGCGGCGTCGTGATCCTCGGCGCCAGCTTCGACGACCAGGCGGCCAACAAGGCGTTCGCCGAGAAGTTCGGCTACCCGTTCCGGCTGCTGTGCGACACCGACCGCAGCCTCGGCCTCGCCTACGGCGCGGCCGACAAGCCGGACGCCGGGTACGCGAAACGCATCACCTACGTGATCGACGAAGGGGGCATCATCCGCCACGTGCTGCCGAAGGTGGATCCCTCGACGCACACGGCCGAAATCCTGAAACTCGTCGGCTGAACCGCTTCCCGCGGCGATCGAACGTCCCCGCCCCGCTCCCGAACGACGAAGACGGGGGCTTCGGTTCTCCACCGAAGCCCCCGTCCCGTTTTCGTTCGAAGTTGCCCGGCGCTCAGCGACCGCCGCCGTGAACGCCGCCGGACGGAGCACCGCGCCCGCCGCCGGAGCCGCCGCCGGACGGCGCGCTTCCGCCATACGAACCGCCTCCACCGCCGCCATAAGAACGCCCGCCGCCGGAGGCTGGGCCGCCGCCGTACGAAGGGGCGACGCCGCTGTACGACGGAGCGCCGGAGCCCATGCCGGCGCCCGGCGGCGCCGACCTGCCATCGCTCGGGCCGCCGCGGGCCGGAGCGGGCGCGCCCACCGGCGCCGCGCCCTGGCTACGCGACGGATTCGATTTCGCCGGAGGGGCAGGCCGCGCCGGTTGCACCTGGGGCCGGCTCGGCTGCACCGCCCCGCTCCCTCGCGGCGACGTCGCCTTCGACCCGGAACGCTCCGGCTCCACCCGCTGCGGCGAACGCGCGGACGGCGGATCCTGCGGTGCACGCGGCGCCTGCATTCGCGAGGACGCCTCCGGTCGCGTGGTCCCGCGTCCCGCGCCCGGCGACGAAGGGGCACGCATTTCCGGACGCGAAGCCGGCTCCGGCGACGAACCCGGCCGCGACGGCTGCGCGCGCGACTGGGTCGAACGATCGGGCTGCCGCGCGCGGGAGTCGCCGCCCGCGGCTTCCCTTCCCGGCGAGGACTCGCGACCGCGCTGCGACGGCTCCGCGGGACGGATGCGCTCGTAACCGCCGCGCTCGTCGGGTCGCGCCTCGCGCTCGTAGCCGCCGAGCTCGTCGGGACGCGCGGGGCGCTCGTAGCCGCCGGCCCTGGACTTCCCGCCCCGATCCGTCGCGGCGCGGTCGTCACCGCGATTCTCGCGACCGGCCGGCTGCCGTTCGTCCGTCGTCGTGCGGCCGGCGCCGTTGCGGTCGTCGGCGCGGGTGCCGCGACCGGTCTGCTCGCGAACGTCCCCGCCGCCGCGGCCCTGCTCGCCCTCGCGACCGGGGGCGACGTCGCGTGGGCCGCGCACGCCGCCCTGCGTCTCGCGCGTCGGACGCTGGCCGCGGTCGGACGGCTTCGCGATGCCGAGCTTGTCGGGCGTGCGACCCGGCTTCGCCACTTCGACCGGCGGCCGGTACACGCGCACGCGATCGCCGCGCAACTCGGCCTTGCCGGTGGACGGAGGCGCCCCGGCGTCCTCGACCTTCACCGGGCGAATCGGCCGGCCGGCCGCGCGTTCGACGAGGCTCTTGTCGATCCCCCGGTTGACGCCGCGCCCCTGCTTCTCGGCTTCCTGGCTCGGCGGCGCGACCTCGCGCGTCCGGCGCATCACTTCCGGCAGGTGGTTGCGGTCGACCGCCACCTTGTCGACGCGCGGGCTCGTGAAGTCGCGCGCCCGCGTGAAGGTCCAGTAGTTCTCGTCGTCGTAGCCGCCGCGACCCCGGCTGCCGCGTCCGTCGCGGTCGTCGCCGCGCGCGTAGTCGCCGCTGCCGTCACCGCCGCGACCGTAGTCGCCGCGGCCGTCGCGCCGGTAGTCGTGCTCGTCCCAGTCGCGATCGTCGTAACGATCCCGGTCACGGTCATGGTGATGATGGTGGCGGTAGTCGTAGTAGTTGTAGCGGTCGTACCAGCCGCGCCAGCCGAGTCCGACGCTCCAGTAGCCGTACGGACCGAGCGGCGCCCAGCCGATGTAGTTGTCGCTGTAGCGCCAGGTCACCCAGGCCGGCGCCCACACGCGCCCCGGAATCCAGACCCAGCCGTAGAACGGATCGAGGGACCAACGGCCGTAATGGTAGGTAGCCCAGCCCCAGGGCTCGTCGGAAACCCACATCCATTCGCCGTAGTCGGTCCAGACCCAGCGGCCGACCGTGTAGGGCCGCCAGTAGGCGGGGCGGTAGCGCGGGTACCAGACCCAGCCGAACTGGGCGTTCTGGACCCAGTTCCCGTGCGAACTCAGCGAGACGTAGAACTGGGAGTCGTCGAAGGCCTCGGCCTCCTGCGGCGCGATCGCCTCGGCCGCGATGCCGCCGACCATTCCCGCCCCCAGCCACGACGCGAACAGGAAAGAACGCGCCAACCCGGAAGTGTGCATCCTGGATCTCCTGGGCCGGCCCATTCGGGGCAGCGGACCCGCCCCTTCGACGCAGCCGGCGCCGCGGCCTTCAACCGCGGTCAGCGAATCACGAAGACAGCGCCTGCCAGCCGAGGGCGGGCAGCGCCGCCAGGCTGGCGAAGAACAGCAGGGTGAGAGCCGCCGCGACGTAGGCGATCACGATGACCCAAAGGTCCTCCTCCAGGATACCGAGCGCAAGCAGCAGGACGACGATCGCCGGCAGCGCGTTCGAGAACGGGATCGGAAGGGGCAGCGCGAACAGGAACGCGTGCGTCATCCACAGGAGCCCGTTGGTCAGGCGAAACCAGCGGTGCGAGAACACCCACGGCTGTCGCGGCCGGACGACGTGCTCGAGCGCGGCGAGCAGCTTCTCGAGGTTCGCGCAGATGCGCAGGACGGCGTCCGGCTTGATCTCGGCGCGCGCCAGGCGCGACGGGATCCACGGCGGGCGGCGCAGCGCGACGAACACGCCGAGGATCACGAGCAATACGCCGATCGCGCTCGACACGCCGGGAAGCGGGATCGGCTGCAGGAACGGAAGGACGAGGAAGATCGCGAGGAAGCCGTGCCCCTGGTTGCCGCAGAGGTCGCGCAGCTCGCCGAGCGTGACGGGGCCGAGTTCGGCGCGACGCTCGATCGCGCGCAAGGTTTCCGAGAAGCGACGGGCTGGCGTTTCGAGGTGCGCCGAATCCGGGGCCGGGTGGTGGGACGGGAGGGCCGACATGGGCGCAGTGGGCCGATCTATCCGTCGGGAAGTCGTGCGGCGCAAATCCCGCCCCGGCCCGCGAGCAACGCGGTTGCGACGTCGTTCCCGGCCGCGACGAGCGCGACGGCGCAACCGCCGAATCCGCCTCCCGTCATTCGCGCGCCGATCGCGCCGGCGCCGCGCAAGCGCTCGACGAGGTCGTCCATCTCGGGACGGCTGACCTCATAGAGGTCGCGAAGCGAAGCGTGGCTCTCGTCGAGGATTCGCCCGAGCCGCGGCCAATCGTTCGTTCGGATCGCGTCGAGCGCGGCGCCGACCCGCCGGTTCTCCTCGACCACGTGCTGCACGCGCGCCGCGAGAAGGCGCTCTCCGCCCGCGGCCAGGCGCGCGGCATCCTCGCGCGTGGCGTCCCGCAGGCTCGCGAGGCCGAGCCGGCGCGCGGCCTCGCGGCACTGCTCCACGCGTCGCGCGAACTCGCCCTGCCCGAGATCGTGCGCGAGCCCCGAGTCGACGACCACGAGTTCGACCTCGCGCTCCGGCCACGGCACGAGGCGAACCTCGCCGCTTCGGCAGTCGACGTGCAGCAGCGCGTCGTCGGCCGCGAGCGCACTCGCGAGCTGGTCCATGATCCCGCACGGGACCCCCGCGAACCGGTGCTCGGCGCGCCGGCAGAGCGCTGCCTTCGCGGCGGCGCCGAGCGTGCGGCCCGCCAGCGACTCGACGACGGTCGCGAGCGCGACCTCGAGCGCTGCGCTGCTCGAGAGCCCGGCGCCCACCGGAACGTCGGACTCGATCCAGGCGTCGAACCCGCCGGCGTCGAGCGGAGCCTCGAGCGCTAGGCACTCGGCGACGACGCCGCGCGCGTAGTCGCCCCAGCGCGGCTCGCCGCGCACGATCGGCGCGTCGAGGTCGATCTCGACCGCGCCTTCGACGAGAGCGCTCTCGAGCCGAACGCGCCGGTCGGAGCGAGGCGCGGCGGCGACGGCCGTGCGGCGCCCGATCGCGAACGGCAGCACGAAGCCGTCGTTGTAGTCGGTGTGCTCGCCGATCAGGTTGGCGCGGCCCGGCGCGCTCCCGCACACGGCCGGCTCGCGCCCGAAGCGCCGCGCGAACGCGCGCCGCGTGCGCTCCTCGAGCGCGGCGCGGCTCGCGCGCGCGACGACGCGCTCCACGTCAGACCTCGACGGAGCGAAGGTCGGGCAGCTTGTAGCCCTTCTCCTGCAGGTCCGCCCGGATCACTTTCTTGTCGAGCTTGCCGGTCGAGGTCAGCGGCAAGGCGTCGACGAACAGCACCTCGTCCGGCAGCTGCCACTTCGCGAAGCCCTTCGACAGGTGGGCGACGATCTCGTCGCGCGTGACGGACGAGCCGGGCGAGCGCACGACGAGCGCGACCGGGCGCTCGTCCCACTTCGGGTGCGGCTGCGCGACCACGGCCGCCTGCGCGACGCCCGGAACCGCGACGATGTCGTTCTCGATGTCGACCGAGCTGATCCACTCGCCGCCGCTCTTGATCAGGTCCTTGCTGCGGTCCGCGATGATCAGGTACTGCCCGGGGTCGATCTTCGCGACGTCGCCGGTGACGAGCCAGCCGTCGTGGAACTTCTCCGGCTGCGGGTTGTTGTAGTACTCGGCCGCGATCCACGGCCCGCGGATCAGCAGTTCGCCGACGCTCTTGCCGTCGTGCGGCAGCGGCTTCCAGTTCTCGTCGAAGATCTCGATCTCGAGGCCCGGGATCGGAAGGCCGGCCTTCGCCGCGTTCGCGAACTGCTCGTCGAGCGACAGCTCGAGCTGCGAGCGCTTGGCGACCTTGCGCGAGAGCGTGCCGAGCGGGTTCGTCTCGGTCATGCCCCAGCCCTGGATCATCTCGACGCCGAGCCGGTCCCAATACCACCGCATCAGCGAGATCGGCGGCGCCGAGCCGCCGCAGGTCACGCGCGACAGCCGCCCGAGGTCCCAGCGCTCCGGCTCGGCCTCGATCGCCGCGCGCAGCCCCTGCCAGATCGTCGGCACGCCGGCCGAGACGGTGACCTGCTCGCCCATCATCAGGTCCAGGATGTCCTTCGGCGCCATGTAGCGGTTCGGGAAGACGACCTTGCAGCCGAGCATCGTCGACGTGAACGGCAGTCCCCAGCTCATCGCGTGGAACATCGGCACGATCGGCAACGCGCTGTCGAGCGCCGAGAGCCCGATCGCGTCGGTCATGGCCTGGGCCATCGTGTGCAGGTACGTCGAGCGGTGCGTGTACATCACGCCCTTCGGCTTGCCGGTGGTGCCGCTCGTGTAGCACAGGCCCATCGGCGAGTTCTCGTCGATCTCGGGCCAGTCGTAGTCGCCGCTGTGGCCGGCGATCCATTCCTCGTAGTCGACGGCGCCCGGGAGCGACGACGTCCAGTTCCCGGCGCCCTTGTCCGAGCAGACCACCCACTGCTCGACGCTCGGGCACTTCGGGGCCAGCGGCTCGATCAGGGGCAGGAGGTCCTCGTCCACGAACACGACGCGGTCGGCGGCGTGGCCCACGATGTACTCGAGGTCGCGCGGGCTCAGCCGGATGTTCAGCGTGTGCAGCACCGCGCCCATCGACGGCACCGCGTAGTAGAGCTCGAGGTGACGGTGGTTGTTCCAGAGGAAGCTCGCGACGCGATCCCCGATCTCGACGCCGCTCGCGGCCAGCGCGTGCGCGAGCTGGTGGGAGCGCCGGCGCAGGTCCGCGTAGGTGTAGCGGTGCAGGCCGTTCTCCGTGCGCGTGACGATCTGCTCCTCGGGGCACAGGAGAGGGCCGCGCTCCATCAGGCGCGAAAGAAGCAGGGGCGTGCGTTGCATGGTCATGGTCGGGTCTCCTCTTGATCCTGTTGATCCTGCGGCTCGTCCGCCGCCTCCGCGTCCTGCGGGGGCCGCCGGTCCTGCCGTTCTTTCGGTTGTTGCGCGGCGGGCGCGTTCGACGCGGTCCTTCCGCTGCGCGGCGCTCCTCTTATTCGAGACGCAGCCGAGAGAGAACCCCGGCGGTCGACGCGCGCCGCCGGCACGCGCACGGCCCGGGCGTCGCGGGCAGCCGGTCACGCCGCGACGACGAAGTCGTCTCCCTCCGCCCACCCCCAGGAGCCGAGTTCGGCTCGGACCCTCGCGCGCGCGGGCGCTCCGGCCACGGCGCTGACCGCGAACGGGCGCGGCGCGACCTCCCGCAAGGACCCGTGCTCGACGACTCGCCAGCTGCGGCCTGCGCCGCGCACGACGCCGCCGATCTTGCGGGGGTCCACGTCCGCGAGCCCGCTCGCGACGGCGCCCCGGCGGGCCAGCGCCTTCACGAGGCGCTTGCCGACCGGGCCCGCGCCGAGGATCCACAGCGGGCGTCGTCCCGCGACGACCTCGAGGTGCCGCGCGAGGTGGAACGCCCGCGCCTCCATCAGCGCTTCCTCGCTGTAGCGACCGTGCGTGCGCGTGAGCTGCCGATCGTGCAGCCGCCACTCCAGCAGGACGTCGGGAACGCGCGCGATGCGCAGTCCCGCCGCGAACGCGCGCAGGAAGAAGTCCCAGTCCTCGGGCCAAGCGGTCTCGCGCCAGCCGCCGAGCGCGGCGCGCACCGCGTCCGTGCGCAGCAGGACCGACGGGTGCAGCACCGGACTCTCGACGAAGCGGTCGCGCGCGAGGTCCTCGGGAGAGACGAGCGCGTTCTGCCATTCGAGGTACGCGCGCATCCCGTCGCGCAGCGCCTCGGGCGGGAACGCCGTCGCGCGCGACGCCACGCCGAACAGCGACGCGTCGGAATCGAGCGTCGCGGCCTGCACGGCGAGGCGATGCGGGAGCATGCGATCGTCCGCGTCCATGCGCGCCAGGTACGGTGCGCGTGCAGCGCCCAGCGCGACGTTCAGCGCCGCGACGATGCCTCGATCGTCCGACCGCGTCTGGAGCACGCGAACCCTCGCGTCGCGACGCGCCGCCGCGTCGAGGATCGCACGGCTCGCGTCCGTGCTGCCGTCGTCGACGGCCACGAGCTCGAACGACGGCTCGGTCTGCGTCGCGATCGACGCGAGGCATTCGGCGAGCCACGGCGCGGCGTCGCGCACCGGCATCGCGATCGAGACGCGGGGGACGGCCACGCCGGGTGCTTGCACTGAACCGCGCGCAGTGAAAAGGCCCGGCCGCGGCGGGCCGCGCACGCGATGCGGCAGCGAGGCGCGTCGCCCGGCGCCGGCGGGAGTCCGCGCACGCCGCCAGGGAGCAGTCGCATGGCATCGAGGAAGCGCAAGTTCTGGGGCTGGGGCTACGAGGGCGAGGGGCCGAGCGCCGATCACCAGAAGGCGATCGGCGCGATGCTGGAGACGCGCTTCGGCTTCGACGTCGGCGAGCCGCTGCCGGAGCCGCGTATCGAGGAGGTCCGTCTCCCGCCGCCGCGCATCGACGCCGGCTCCGCGCCGGCCGCGCTCGCGCCGCTCCTGTCCGCCGACGCGCTCGATCGCGCGGGGCACACGTACGGCAAGTCGTTCCGCGACATCGTTCGCGGGTTCCGCCGCGACTTCTCGGCCGCGCCGGACCTCGTCGCGCACCCGGTCAACGAGGAGGACGTCGTCCGTCTGCTCGACTGGTGCGCGTCCTCGCGCATCGCGGCGATCCCCTACGGCGGCGGCTCGTCCGTGGTCGGAGGCGTCGAAGCGCGCGGGCTCGACGGCTTCGCGGGCGCCGTCTCGATCGACCTCGCCGGGCTCGGCCGCGTGCTGGAGATCGACCGTACGTCGCGCGCGGCGCGCATCGAGGGCGGCATCTACGGGCCGGCGCTCGAGGACGCGCTGCGGCCGCACGGCCTGACGCTGAGGCACTTCCCGCAGTCGTTCGAGTTCTCGACGCTCGGCGGCTGGATCGCGACGCGCTCGGGCGGCCATTACGCGACGCTGTACACGCACATCGACGACTTCGTCGAGTCGCTGCGGACGGTGACGCCCGCGGGCGTGATGGAAAGCCGCCGGCTTCCCGGATCGGGTGCCGGCCCGAGCCCCGACCGCTTCGTGATCGGCTCGGAAGGCTCGGTCGGGATCATCACCGAGGCGTGGATGCGGCTCCAGGACCGGCCGAAGTACCGCGCGTCGGCGAGCGTGCTGTTCTCCGACTTCCACGCGGCCGCGCGAGCGGTGCGCGCGCTTTCGCAGGCCGCGCTGTTCCCGACCAACGTGCGCCTGGTCGACGCCGACGAAGCGATGACGACCGGCGCCGGCGACGGCAGTTCGCACCTGCTGGTGCTCGGCTTCGAGTCCGCCGACCACCCGCTGGAGGCGTGGATGCAGCGCGCGCTCGAACTCGTCGCCGACCACGGCGGCCGCTACCCGGAGGGCGCCGGCCGCACGCGCACCGACGACGGCGCCTCGCGCGAAGGCGCGGCCGGCGCGTGGCGCGACGCGTTCCTGCGCGCGCCGTACCTGCGCGACGCGCTCGTCGGACTCGGGATGATCAGCGAGACGTTCGAGACGGCGGTCACCTGGGACCGCTTCGAGGAGTTCCACGGCGGCGTCACCGAAGCCGTCCGCGGCGAACTCGCGCGCCTGTGCGGCGGCGGCACGGTCACCTGCCGCTTCACGCACGCGTATCCGGACGGGCCGGCGCCGTACTTCACCGTGCTCGCGCCTTCCCGCCCCGACCGCCAGCTCGAGGACTGGGACGCGATCAAGGAGGTCGCCTCCGACGCGCTGCTGCGCCACGGCGGGACGATCACGCACCACCACGCCGTCGGCCGCGACCACGCCGCGTGGTACGAGCGCCAGCGTCCCGCGCTGTTCGGCCGTGCGCTCACCGCGGCCAAGCGCGAGCTCGACCCGGCGGGGATCATGAATCCGGGCGTGATCTGCTGAACGTCGAACGCCGATGCACGCCGAGGCGTGCCTCCGGGAACCCGCGCCGCCCGGTCAGCTCACATCGGGCGACCGGGACGCGGTTGCCGCCGACCCCGACGAATCCGCTGCCGGCGGCAACCAGCGCGCAAGGATGTCGGCCAACGCCGGGAGCCGCACCGGCTTGCCGAGATGGTCGTCCATCCCGGCCTCGCGACAACGAGCCCTGTCCTCGGGCATCACGCTGGCGGTCATCGCGACGATCGGAACGCGGCGCCCTTCCCCCTCCCGGCGGCGGATCTCGCGCGTCGTGGCGAAGCCGTCCATGCCGGACATCTGGCAGTCCATCAACACCAGGTGGTAGGACCGGCGTTCCAGCGCGGCCAGCGCCGACTCGCCGTCCTCCGCCGTGTCGCAGTCGTGGCCGAGTTGCTTCAACTGCAGCAGCGCCAGGCGACGGTTCACCACGTTGTCTTCGACGACGAGGATGCGTGGGCGCGTCGGCTCGTCGGCGACCGCCGTCGTCGCATCCGGGCCAAGCAGGCCGCCGCGGGCATCGAGCATCTCGAGGAGGCAGTCGAGCAGGCGCGACTGCTTGACGGGCTTGGACAGGCAGCGGTCCACCGCTGCGGCCTGCACGTCGCCGTCACGCATCCCGAGCGACGTGAGCAGCAGAAGAGAGGCGCCCGCGATGGCCCGATCGGCACGGATCGCGCGGGCCAGCGTGGCGCCGTCCATGCCTGGCATCTGCATGTCGAGAATCACCAACGGGAACGGTTCGCGCGTCGCCGCGGCTTCCCGCAGCGCCTGCAAGGCGCGCTCACCGCCGTCGACGCAGGCGCAGCGCGCCCCCCAGCCGGTGAGCTGGGCCTCGAGGATCCGGCGGTTCGTCGCGTTGTCGTCGACGACGAGCACGCGCAGGCCCGACAGGGTCGCGGCGTGCTCGCGCGGCTGGTTCGCGGAGGGGCCCGCCTCGAGCTCGAGTTCGAACCAGAACGTGGAGCCCTGCCCCTCGACGCTGTCGAATCCGATCGTCCCGCCCATCGCCTCGACCAGCCGCCTGGAGATGGCCAGCCCGAGTCCGGTGCCCCCGTGCCGCCGGGTCGAGGAGCCGTCGGCCTGCGAGAAACTCTCGAACAGGCGTGCCCGCGCATCGGCCGGCACGCCGATGCCGGTGTCGGTGACGGTGAACACGACGCGGGCGCGGGCGCCCGCTGCACCGCGCGACGCCACCCGCACGACCACTTCGCCGCGTTCGGTGAACTTCACGGCATTCCCGACGAGGTTCGCGAGGACCTGCCGCAGCCGGGCGGGGTCGCCACGCAAGGTCGGCGGCACGTCGTGATCGACGAGCAGCGCCAGCTCGATGCGCTTGGCCTCGGCCTGCGCGGCCACCATGTCGACCGACTGCTCGACCGTCTCGCGCAGTTCGAAGTCCACGCACGCCAGCCGCAGCTTGCCCGCGTCGATCTTCGAGAAGTCGAGGATGTCGTCGATGATCACCAGCAGCGCGTCCCCGCAGTCGCGGATGGTGTCGACGAACTCCTTCTGGTCGGCCGACAGCGTCGTGTCCGCCAGCAGATCGGTCATCCCGAGGATGCCGTTCATCGGCGTGCGGATCTCGTGGCTCATGTTGGCGAGGAACTCGGACTTGGCGCGCGCGGCGTCGAGCGCGGCGTCGCGCGCCTGCAGCAATTCCGCTTCGGCCGCCTTGCGGTCGGTGACGTCGCGCAGGATTCCCGTGAACAGCGGCGAGTGGCCCAGCCTGACCTCGCCGACGGTGAGTTCCATGGGGAAGACGGAACCGTCCTTGCGCCTGGCGAGGAACTCCTCGCCTCCCGCGCCCGTCCCGAGGATCTCTCCGCGCATGCGCGCCAGCAGCCGGGCCACGTACGCCTCTCGTCGATCCTCCGGCATCAACAGGCTGATCGGGCGACCGAGGATCTCGTCGGAGCGATACCCGAAGATACGCTCGGCCGCGGCGTTGAACGATCGGACGAGGCCGAGCCCATCGATCGTCACGATCCCGTCCACCGCCGTTTCGACGATCGCCCGGATCTCGGCCTCGCGGTCCTGCAACTCCCTCAGCGCACGTCGCCTCTCGATGCCGATCGCCACCGAGTCGGCGACCGACTCCATCGCCTCGAGCACGAACGACTCGAGGCGACGCCGCGCGAACATCGCCATCACGCCGACGAGGCGGTCGTTGACCACGAGCGGGAACCCGGCGAAGGCGACCATCCCTTCGCGACGTGCCCAGTCCGGATCGCTGATGCGCGGGTCGTGGAGGACGTCGTTCGTCAGGTGCGGCTCGCGATCGGCGGCTATGCGCCCGATCTTGAACATCCCGACCGGGATGCGCGCGTGCGCGCCGTCGACGTGCGTGTACAGCCCCGCGCTGGCGCGCAGTTCCAGCACATCCCCGGCCTCTTCGTAGATCCACACCCGTGCGAAAGCCGCGTCGAGATGGTCGACGAAGGCCCGGGCGACGCGATCGAGCATGGCCTGCGTGCTTTCGCTCGTAGTCAGCACCGTCCCCACCTCGGCACTGAACGCCGTGATGCGCTGCCGAAGGGCCTGTTCGACCTCGATCGCGCGGCGCTCCGAGATGTCCGCCGCGATCCCGAGGTACCCGGCCACCGCTCCTCGCGAATCGCGAAGCGCGGAGATGGTCAGCGACACGGGCACGCGCGTGCCGTCCTTGCGAACGTAGGTCCATTCGCCGCGGTGGATCCCGCCGTCGCGGGTCCCCGCGACGATCCGCGGCAACCGTTCGCGCGGAGCGATCGGCTGGTCGCCGGCCAGTTCCTTCGCGCGCGCCGTCAGTTCCCGGTCGTCGTGGAACAGTTCCGGAGTGGCCTTGCCGACCACCTCCTCGGCGGAGTAGCCGAGGAGGCGCTCGGCGCCGCGATTGAACGTGCGGATGATCCCGGCAGTCGCGTCCGTAGAGACGACAGAGAGATCGGTGCTGTCGAGCATGGCTTCCTGCCAGGCGGCCAGTTCGTCGCGATCGGCCTCGAGGCGATCGGCCAGGCCCCTCGTCTCCTCGTGCGAAGCCGCGAGGTTCCACGTTACGGCGAACAGCAGCAGGCTGACCAGCAGCCCGGAACCGGCGAGCACGCCCGCCTTGCTGAAGTCGATCTGCCGTTCGAAGTCAGGCGTGCTAGCGAATCGAAGCGACCACCTGCGACCGCCGACCTCGATCGCGCGCCATGTCCGCCAACGGGCGGCGCCCGCGCCGGCAGCGTCGCCGTGCAGCATCGCATCCACCGACTCGCCGTCGCCGTCGTACAGCGCCAGCTTAACGCCGTCGATGCGGTCGTCGACGATGCCTTCGAGGAGTTCCTCGACGCGGAAGCGCGCGTACGCCCAGCCCACCAGGTCCTCTCGCCTCTGCTCCACCGTCGCCGGCGGCGTCACGCCCCGGTAGACCGGCAGCACCATCGGGAATCCGGCCTCCGTGCCTTCCGGGCGGAGGATGTCGAAGCGGCCGCTGATCGCGACGCGGCCGGTGTCGCGAGCCCTCTCGAGCGCTTCCCGTCGAACGGTCTCCGAGCGCAGGTCGAAACCGATCAAGTCGAGGTTGCGGTTGAGCGGCTCGAGCAGCCTCACCGGCCAGTGCTCGGCGTCCTCGCGCCGTGGGAAGACGCGGTAGGCCGGCAGGTCGTCGTTCGCCGCCTCGGCAACGAACGCGGCGAGGTCGTCGGCGCCGACACGGGCAACGAAACCGATGCCGTGCACGCCGGGATAGTACGTGTCGAGATCGAGCGACTGGACGTAGTCGGACCAGCGGCGTTGGCCGACCGCCTCGCTCAACGTGAAGAACCCGAGGGCGCCGCGCAGCACTTCCTCATAAGTGCGCATGCGCTCGCGGACCGCGGAGGTGAATTCGTCGGCGCGACGGTCGAACTCGGCGGCGGCAAGTTTCTCCGCGCTGACGTGCGCGAACCGCGCGGCGACGCCCGTGGCCAGCAGCGACAACGCGAGCGCACCGAACGCCGCCAGCCTTCCGCTCGTCGCCCGGCCCCGCTGCCGCGCTTCCTTCACGGTGTCCCGCGCGCCAGTGCGTCGGCGAGCAGCGCCGCCTCGGAATCCAGCGCCGCGACGAGCGCATCGGCGCTCGCGGCATCCGCGCCCCCTCCCTCCTCGATCCAGCCGCAGAGGTCCGCGAGCCGGCGTGCGCCGACGACGAGGCAGGCTCCCTTGAGCGCGTGCGCCGCCCGCCGCAGGTCTTCGTCGCGCCCGGAGCCCATCAAGCCCTCGCGGATGCGCGCCTGCTGCATCGTCATCTCGTCGAGGAAGTCGGACACCAGGCCCTGCACCGCTGCCTCATCCCCGTCCACGACATCCCGGAGATCGCGAAGCGCGCCGGGATCCAGCGGGGGATCCCACTGCCGCAACAAGCCGGCCAGCTGCTCGCCCCGCACGGGCTTGGCCAGGTAATCGTCCATGCCGGCCGCGAGGCAGCGTTCGCGGTC
>CAYYZO010000033.1:37470-38769 GCA_964476185.1 uncultured Myxococcales bacterium | reverse complement strand
TGCAACTGCGGCTGGTGGCGGTCCGAAGTGCGCCACTGCCGATGCTCGGACGGCGACGTCGCGCGATACCAGTCGCGCGTCAGCGGCCCGTTGCTCGACCGCATCGACCTCTACGTGGACGTGCCGAGCATCGATGTCGGCGAGTTGCGTGCCGGCGGCAACGAAGAGGGCAGCGCGGCCGTGCGCGGCCGCGTCGAGAAAGCGCGACGACGGCTCCGGCTCGGGGCGGCCACCCGCCTCACGCCCGACGCCGAAGCGACCATCGCGCGCGCGGCCCGGACGATGGCACTGTCCGCGCGTGGCATCTCGCGCTGCATCGGCGTGGCGCGGACCGTCGCCTGTCTCGCCGGAGCCGACGAGACGGACCGGGTCCACGTGCACGAGGCGCTGCAATATCGCGTGCCCTCGCGCGACGCGGCGCCTTCGACAGCACCGGAGGTGGCGGCGACTGCTCCCGCGGGAAACCCGTTGGTTCCGCGCTGAGTCGCCGCACGCGACGTCGCCACGAGATACCCGCGGGGCGACGACGAACGACGAGCGATCGGGGGCGCTTGGCCCCTGCCTCTTTCCCGTTGCCCCAGCTCCCGGCCGGCGGCATGAGGATCCATCATACCTAAGAAGAAGCGCCGCCATGGGAGCCGCCAAAGTCGCCATCACGATCGACGAAGAGTTGCTGGAACGCATCGACCGACTGGTGGCCCGGAAGAAGTTCCCGAACCGAAGCCGCGCCATCCAGGAGGCCGTCCGCGAAACCTTGGCGCGACTCGATCGCGGGCGCCTCGCTCGAGAATGCGCCAAGCTCCACAAGGATTCCGAGCAGGACCTTGCGGAAGAGGGGCTTGGGGAGGATTTCGCGGAATGGCGGAGTTCTGAGGGGGGACGTCGTCTGGGAGAAACTCGATCCGACCGTCGGTCACGAACAGCCGGGGCAACGCCCGGTCGTGATCCTCAGTGCGGACGTCCTCAATGAACGCTCCGGGACTGTCCTCGCGATGGCCTTGACCAGCCAGGCCCAGCGCGCCGGCTTCCCGCTTACCGACGAACTGCGATCCGTCTCGTTGAAGACGCCGGCTTGGGTCAAGATCAGCCGGATTCGAACGCTGTCGGTGCGCAGGCTCGGCCGCAAGATCGGCCGGATGCACCCCGAAGAGATCGACCATCTGGTCGAAGGGCTTCTCGAGATCATCGGCTCCTGACCTCCTGCAGACGACGCCGTGCTCGAACAGTGGCCACTATGGAGCTTGTGTGTGAGCAGGGAGGCGATCAGGGCGATCACGAAGAACGAGACAGCGTAGTTCA
>CAYYZO010000033.1:29996-37370 GCA_964476185.1 uncultured Myxococcales bacterium | reverse complement strand
TTGTCTCGCGCAGCGACCATCGCGCGCCGCCCTTGCTCAGCCCGGCCCGCCGATCCCGAGCAGGTCGCCCACGTGGCGGGCGATCACCAGCTCTTCGTTCGTCGGAATCCTCCACGCCGAGACCCGGCTTCCCTCGGTGGAGATCCTCGTGGCGTGCGCGGCATTGGCGTCGGGATCGAGCTCGAGGCCGAGCCAGGCCGAGGCTTCGCCGAGGCGACGGCGGATCTCGACGGAGTGCTCCCCGATTCCGGCGGTGAACACGATCGCATCCACGCCGCCGAGCGCGGCGGCCATCGCGCCGATCTGCTTGGCCGCCTGGTAGACGAAGTAGTCCACGGCCAGCCGCGCAGCCGGATCGGGGTGCCCGAGCAGAACGCGCATGTCGCTGCTGATGCCCGAGACGCCGAGCAGCCCGGACCGCGTGTAGAGAAGGTCCTCGACCTCGGCGGCCGTCATCTTCATCGCCTGGAGCAGGTACAGGATGACGCCGGGGTCGACCGAGCCGGGGCGCGTGCCCATGCACAGTCCGTCGAGCGCCGTGAAGCCCAGCGTGCTGTCGACGCTTCGCCGTCCGCGCAGCGCGCACAGGCTCGCGCCATTGCCGAGATGCGCGACGATCACGCGCCCGTCGGCGATGCGCGGCGCCACCTCGGGAAGCACCGACGCGATGTGCTCGAACGAGAGCCCGTGGAAGCCGTAGCGCTCGACGCCGGCGTCGCGAACCGGCTTCGGGAGCGGCACGAGGTCGGCGACCGCCGCGTGCCCGCGATGGAAGCCGGTATCGAAGCAGGCGACCTGCGGCACGCCGGGAAACAATTGCGCCACGGCGTCGATGGCGTCGAGGTTGTGCGGCTGGTGAAGAGGAGCCAGCGGCACCAGCGCTCTCAAGTTCTCCAGCAGCCGGGGCGTCACGACGCAGGCCTTGTCGTAAACGGCGCCGCCGTGGACCACGCGATGGCCGACGCCGAGAACGCGAGCGCCCGCGTAGCGGTCGCCCAACCAGCGCGCGAGGCGGTCGAGCGCGGCGCGGCCGTCGCCGGCGGCGCAGCCCAGCGTCTCGTCGACGAGGACGGCGCCGTCGCGATCCTCGGCCGTGAACCGCGGCGAAGTCCCGATCCCGTCGACGCCGCCGCGGGCCTCCACGCTCCACGCCGCACGGTTCAGGGCGCTGTACACGCGGAACTTGAGGCTCGACGAGCCGGCGTTCAATACGAGGACGCAATCGTCCATGGCCGGCGCCGCTCGGTTCGTCTCGCGCCGCGCGGCGCGTACAGCCGGCTTCGGCGGCGACCTCTCGTCCTTTCGTCGTTCGCTCATGACTCGCGTCCTTCCCGGCTGCCAGCGGTCCATCGACGGCGCAGTCCTGAGGCGCGACTCGGCCCTCGTCCATCCACGCACTCGGGGACGTAGCCGGTTCGGGCGAGCGAACTCCCGCTGCCGCGCCACCTGGTGAAGAGCCCGGCACGCCCGCGTGCTTCGACGAGCCAGCACGCAAGCATCCTCCCGGCAGTCGCGCGGCGCGGGGTCGCCGCAGGAGCCCGAAAAACGGTCGCACCGCGCGCTCGCTTCCCGATCGCCTCCTCGCAGGTATCCCCACGCCGGAGACGCCGCAACAGCATCGCCGCCGCGGCGAGCGGCGCCGAGGGCACGGGGAGCGCAGCCACCGCGGATGTGCGGAGTAGACGTCGCCGGCGCAGACCTGCGACGGTCGATCTACCAGGCCGGCCGCCGCGCCGCCCGCGATCGACATCGGCCCCTCCCCGACCGGCCGATACTCCGGACGGAGCCTTCGTGACCGAGGATCCGGCGCCCGCTGCGGGGAGATTCTTCGCCGCTGGGCGCCGAAGGGTATTTGCGGCTTCGGGATTGTCGTATATTCACGTTGGAGCCCGGCCGCCGACCCAGGGTCCGATGTGGCGCGTCCCGAGCGCCGCCCTGAGGGCGGGGACTGTTTCCCGGCGCGGCCGTGCGCTGGAAAGTCCCGGGACGCCACAGACGCCGTCCGGCGACGAGCCGGTGCCGTTCGTGCGTGGTTCCGTCCTCGCTGTTTCCCGGGCGACCGGGAAGGGCTGGCAGGGAGTAGGGTCATGAAGCGCAGGAAATCCGATCAGCAGGGATTGTCGGCAATCGAATTCGCGATCGCCCTGCCGGTGGTCTTGGTCATCCTCGCCGGAATCGTCGAGTTCGGCCTCGCGTTCTGGCGCAAGCAGATCCTGACCGCAGCCGTCCGCGAGGGGGCTCGCGCGGGCATTCAAGCGTCGTCACCGCGCCTGACCTGCGGCCAGATCCAGACCACCGTGAGGAACTACCTCGTCAATGCCGGATTCGAGTCGTCCCAGACGTCGGTGACTCCCACCGGGTGCCCGTCCTCGGAGGGCGTCCCCCTGACGGTTGCGGCAACCTACCCGAGCAGTTTCGCGATCCTGTCCAGGATGAAGTTCGCGCAGACCGCGGTGGACGGGAACGGCAACCTGATCCTGAACGCTTCGGTCACGATGCAGGGCGAGTAAGTCCTCGACGACCCCCGGCTGAAGTTCGCGTGCGGCGGCAGAGCCGTCGCACCGAACCGTCGCGATGGCGACGCCCCGTCCCGATGGCTCCTCGCCTGCCCCGTTCCGTCCGGCTTCCTGCCGCCGGCTGACCTGCGGCGGCAGGAGCACGACCGTCCGACGACTGCATCTCGGGCTGTGGTCACGCGGGGACGTCCCGCTAGCCGAAAGTGCCGTCTCCGCTCGGGTCCCGCGCCGCTTCGCGCAAGGCTTCCACGATCCCGGACGCCGCATCACGCCAACTCCACGCCCCCTCGACCACGCGCGCCCTCCCATCGGATGCCAGCGCCGCTCGTAACTGCTCGACATCGCGGAAATCGATGCGCTGCACGCCCTCGGTGTCGTTCTCGTCGAAGACGGACAGCGCCGAAGCGATCACGCGCGCGCCGTGCGAGGCGGCTTCGACGACCGGAAGCCCGAACCCCTCGAAACGCGAGGGAAACACGACGGCCGCCGCGTGAGCGTACAGCGACTCGACCACCTCCGGCGCGACGTGGCCGAGGTGGACGACCCGCTCGTGCAGGCCGAGCGCGTGAACCCGCGCCGACAGACGGCGCCAGTGCGGGGTTCGCTGCCCGGTGAGCACGAGCCGCAGGGAACCGTGCGAGTCCGCAAGCATCGCGAACGAGTCGAACAATTCCTCGTGTCCCTTGTGGGGATGCGAGACCGCCGGATAGTACAGGTAGTCCCCCGCGACCGGCGGCGGCCCTGTCGTGCCAGCGCCGCGCATCGGCATGCAGCCCGCCCGCACGACGCGCACCTTCCCGGCATCCACGCCGGCGCGCTCCACCACGTCATCGCGCGTCCTGTCCGACACCGCGACGACAACGCGAGCGCGGGAAAGGCTGCGAGGATAAATCGCGCGACGAAACGCACGGTGAACGAGCGGGATATGATGTGGAAGCACCAGGTGCTGCAGGTCGCCGACCATCACCACCGCCGGAATGGCCGTGGCTTTCGGAAACATGGAGATCTGGGGAAAGAGGATCGCGTCGGGTTGCAGCCCGAGAATGGCTTCCTCGAGGCGACGATCCCTCCACGGCGTGAAGGCTTCGGCAACACGTCGACCCACGATCGAGGCATCTCCGAGGTCGAGCACCAGGCGATCGAGCCCCGGTGTCGCGATGGAATCCGCCGCCTCTCGCCCGGCGACGATCACGAGTTCGTCCTTCCCGAGCACCGAGGGCAACTCGGAGAGCAGCGATCGCAGGAATTGCTCGGTTCCGCCGATCCGGCCCGGACGGAACGCCAGCAGGCTCACGACGAAGCGCAACCTCTTCGATTCCCGTATCGAAACGTCGGGATCGCGCGGCGGCAGCTTCATCGGAGGCCCATGGTCGTCGCGATGGCGCGAGCCAGCGACGCGGTGTCGTCGCTTCGAACCTCGAGACGCGGAACGAGGAGCGGATAAGCCCCGGAACGAACCGGGCCGCCGGCCACGGTGACGGCGATCGTGTAGCCGGCTTCGCGCACGAGGCGGACCGTCTCGGCGTCGTGCTCGCCGTACGGGTAGGCAAGACCGGTGACCGGCCGACCCGTCACCGCTTCGAGCGCGCGACGACTCTCCTCGAGTTCGTCGCGCTGAGCGGCCTTCGGCTGGGCCGGCAGGCACAGGTGCGCGCGCGTGTGGCTTCCGACCTCGACCCCGGCCACGTCGGCGAGGCGGGCGAGTTCGGCCGCGAGGAGCGGGCGATGGCCATCGCGCGCGTCGAGGTCGCAACCGCTCCGCCGGGCGAGCTGTTCGAGCAGCGCGCGGCGGTCGTCGCGGCCGGCGGCGTAGATCGCCTCGGTCAAGAGGCGGTACGCGTCCATGCGCTCCTTGGGCGTCGCGGTCGCGAACCGAAGGACACCGCCGCCGTTCTCGATCTCGAGCACGGGCGACCAGTCTTTCGTCTCCGCGAAGATCCGGTCGAGCGCGTCCCACCAGTACGTCGAAGGCGCGTCGAGGCCGTCCGTCGTCGCGAAGAAGGTCGCCGGGACCCCGAGTCCCGCGAGGATCGGTGCGGCCGTCTCGAGCGCATCGACGTACCCGTCGTCGAGCGTCACGGCGACAGCATGCTCCGGGATCTCCCCGCCGGCAGCCGCAGCCGTCAACTCGCGCAGCGACATCGGTCGAAAATCGCGTCGCAGCATCTCCATCTGTGCGCGGAACGCAGCAGGAGAGACCGCCCAGCCGCGCGAATCCACTTCCGGACCGACGATGCGGTGGTACGCGAGAACGACCCCCCGCGACGCGACGGGTTTCTCGACGGATGCGATCACCGGCGCCTTCGTCGGTGCCGCCACGATCGCCGGCTCGGGAACGAGCGGGGCGAGCTTGACGGCACGTGCGGTACAGACGAGCGGGAAGTCCGGATCCCGCGCCTCGAGTTCCTCCGGGCGAAGTTCCTGCTTCGCGAGGCCGTACAGGAACGCGGAACAGGACAGCACGTTCCCGTCGCTTCCCACATCGAACGCATCCGGAGGAAAGTGCTCGGCCAACAGCGCCCTCAGAGAGGCTTCGGTGAAGCGCCAGTAGTCGCGGTCGCGGCCGCCGTCCTCGCAGGAGCAGCGGTTCAACGCCGAAACCGTGCAGAGAAGCACCCCACCCGGCTTGAGGATCCGGTGAGCGTGTCGAAGGGCGGAGCGCACGTCGAGGATGATGTTCAGCGTCTGCGTCAACAGGAAACAGTCATAGGTATCGTCCGGGATCGAGTCCGCGGCGGCGAGATCGGCCACGATCGTCGCGAGCGGATTGCGACGGTCGACATCGAGGACGTCGGACACGGACACGCGTCCCTCCCCGTAGACCCGCGTGTAGCCGGGATCCTTGATCTCGAGGACGCGACCACGGACGTCATGGCGGTTCCTCTCGAGGAACGCCTCGATGTAGACGCGATCGATCGGAAGCCCGCGGTCTCCCCCCCAGCTCGGAGACAACGGGGTCGTGCGACGGAGGTCGCCCAGATCGACCGTCCCCGTTGCGCCCCCCTCGCGGAACTCCGCTGCAGCGGCTTCGACCTCCGTCTTGACCGCAGCCAGCTCCGCGCGGAGCGCCGTCCGGCGCGCGTCGAGATAGCGTCCGTGGCTGCGCTGCTCGAGGATGAAGGCCTCCTTCGCGAGAAGGACCTCTTCCGTGTTCTGCGCGACGACGTCCCAATGGGCGTCGTAGAAACGGTCGAGCAACTCCGCCCATCGCCCGACGTCGCGATGCCAGTTCGAATCCGGACGGACGCGATAATGGAGCAAGGGCTCCTCGAGCACGGTGCCGCGGTACCCGCGCTTCATCACGCGCGTCCAGAAGTCGAGGTCCTCGAACGCACGCAGCGACTCGTCGTAGCCGCCCACGGCGTCGAAGACCGATCGCCGCAGCAACGTGCTGACGTGCAGCGTCCCGAAGGCGATCGCCCTCGGGAGATCGGGCTCGACGGCGCGCCAGACATAGTCGGCGCCGCCGAAGGCCGCGAGGGCCGTCGAGACGTAGTCCAGTTCCGGCTGCGCGCCGAGCCGCGCCGAAGTGGCCGCGAGGTGCGTCGGGGCGAGTCGATCGTCGGCGTCGAGAAACACGAGCAAGGGAGCCGAAGTGGCGGCTACCCCCAGGTTCCGCGCGGCGGCCGCCCCGCGGTTCGCGGACCGGACCACGCGATGCCCTTGCTGCTCGAGGCCGGCGAGGATCTGGCGCGTGACGACGTCGGTCGAACCGTCGTCGACGATTACGACCTCGGCCGCCGGCAACGTCTGCGCGTGCACGCTGGCCAACGCTTCCCCGATCGTGCGGCCGAGATCGAAGCACGTAAGGACGACGGCGATCTCCGGTTGCGGCGCGTTCACGGCTCGGAGCGCTTCCCGGCGCGACGTTCGCGCAACCGCGTGAGTTCGCCCCGACGTGCGGCCAGATCCAGTTCGAGGCCGGCGATCTCCTGTTCCATTCGATCGTTGGCGGAGAGGTATTCCCCGATCGTCGCTTCCTTGGCCCGCAGCACCTCGCGCAAGTGCCTTCGGTAGAGCGCCTCGTGCTTGCGAAACAGGTAACGAACGAGTTCCAGGTGGACTTCGCCTTCGACACAGCGGTCGCCCATCGAGTCCCCGCGTCGACGGTAGAAGAACAGCGTCTCCGGAAGGATCGCGCCCCGTCCCCCGGCAGCGACGAGCCGGATCCAGAGGTCCCAGTCCTCGTCGCCCATGTGCGGCATCTTCTCGTCGTACCCGCCGACGTCGACGACGGCCGCGCGGCGAACGAGCGACGCCGTCATCACCGTATCCTCCGCGAGCAAGGCCGGCAGGTCGCAGCGCTGCTGGCGCCAGTCCCGCTCCTCGCGACCGAACGTCCGGACCCAGCTGGAAACGAAGGTCAGCCCGGGATCGGAATCGAGCATCGCGACCGCCTTCGCGAAGTAGTGCGGGTGGAGCCGGTCGTCGGCGTCGAGCGCGCACAGGAGGTCGCCGCGGGCGAGGTCGATGAGGAAGTTGCGTGCAGCCGCGAGGCCGCGGTTCTCGGTGCGGAAGACCAGCGTATGCGGCCGGCGGAGATCCTGCAGGATACGGATCGTCTCCGGATCGTCCGATCCGTCGTCCACGACCAGGATCTCGAAATCGGTGTAGCTCTGCGCAAGGACGCTCTCGACGGCCTCGTCGACATACGAGCCGAGGTTGAAGACGGGGACCAGGACCGAGATTCGAGGCGAACGGCCCGATGCTGCCTCAGCCACGCCGGACTCCTCGCCGTATCGCAAGAAGAATCGAGAACACCGCGCGCAACGGCCGCGTAACCCTCCAGCTCCAGGAGGCGTAGACCTCCGCCAGTCGACCTTCCAGGCCCGCGACGGCCCCGGCGCGTTCCTCGCCG
>CAYYZO010000033.1:0-29896 GCA_964476185.1 uncultured Myxococcales bacterium | reverse complement strand
CGTTCGACGTTCGCCAGAGCATCGGACAGGCTGCGGCGCAGTCGCGCCGATTCCGCGCGCGCAGCTTCCGCGCTGGCGCTCGCCGCGTCCCGCGCCTCTTCCGCTTCCTCTACGGCCCGGGTGCGGAACCACAGACGCGTGCGAACGCTCTCCGCATCGAACGATTCGAGCTCCTCCACGGGCACGATGAAGCGATGCCCCGGCACGACCGCAGCGTGCTGGACATGCCACCCCTGCGCGATCTCGTCCGCCGAGTAGCGTGGACGCCGCTCCCGGAAGACCTTTCGTTCGCCGTGCCGCTGGCCTCGATACGGGTAGTGACGCAACAGGAAACGGACCGGGAAGACCCGCCGGTTCGGGAACACCGCTTCGTGTCCGGCCGAGCTGGCCATGTCGAGCGGCCCTCCGTCGAATCGGAAACAACGGATCTGCACCCGGTTGACGCTCGAGGAAGGCCGGTAGAACGGGAAAGCCTTCCTCGGGTCCTCGCCGGGCTGGAATCGATCGTGCGTCGGGAGGAAGTCGAGCACCTCGAAGTCGATGGCGTTGAAGCCGAGGGCCTCCACGCGGGCGATCCCTTCCCGCAGCCCGACCCCGGTCCACGGACTCTCGCGAAACTCGTCGGCGTCGTGATTGATGTACCAGCCCGGGCCGAGCTCGCGAACGACCTGCTCCTTGCGCTCGATGATCCGGCGCAACCGGAACTCGTCGGTGCCGGCCTCCGTCCCGGAGTCCTCCGGATACCGCTCCACCCGGACGGCACCGCGGTCCACGAGGTCCGCGATCGCGTCGACCGTTCCGTCGGTCGACGCATGATCGAGCAGGTAGACCGCCACTCCCTGTTCGACGAGATCGAGAACGGAGGCCCGGATCACGTCCGCCTCGTTGTGGACGGCAAGGATGGCCGTGACGCGGGGAAGCGCCGGTCGCGAGGGGGAGGAGCTATTCGAAGCGATCGTCATGGGCAGGGTCGTCGTTGGTCTGGGCGGACCGGGGGGACTGTCCCGTCCCGGCAGCAGCGCGGGGACTGGAGACGGTCGCCCCACCGCCATTCTTGCAGGCCGCGATATCGACGCCACCGGCCATCACCCGAAAATCGTCGCAGACCCGACGCCTCGGTTCCGGAGCCAGCGTGCCGTCGACGAAGGCAAGAAGCAGTCGCGGCTCCTCGAGTTCAGGATGGTTCCGGATCGCCTCGATCCAATACGCCTTCGCGGCCGGGAGGTCGTCTTCGAGCATGGCCAGCATGCCGAGCGCGACCGGGGCCTCCCGGCAGGTCGGGTCGACCTCCCGGAATTCCTTCATGGCGGCTTCCGCTTCGTCGAAGCGGCGCTGTTCGAGCAGGCAGACGCCGAGCACCGGGTACGCGCTCTTCTGCCGGGGACTCAACTCGAGGACCTTGCGGTAGATCGGAATGGCCTCGTCGCAGCGCCCTTCGTGACGAAGGGCCTCCCCCAGCAGCATCCACGGGACCCAATGGCTCGGCGCCAGCGCGACCGCCTCGCCGGCAAGCACCACCGGATCGCTCCAGATCTCGTTGCGTACCCAGGTGCGCAGCGACAACTGCGCGACGAACAGGATTGCCAGAACGGCCGTGACCAGCCGCAACGGCGCGCGCCCGGACGTGCGCTCCCACAAGATCGAGAACGAGTTGCCGGCGGCCAGGAACAATCCCGCCGCGGCCAGGTAGCTGCGGCGTTCGGCCAGCGGTTCCCCGATGCCGAGCGCGAACAGGCTGCAGGACGGCAGCAGCAGCAACACGAACCAGGCGCCCCCGAACGCGACCGCGCTGTGCACGCGCCGCAGCCGCCAGGCCAGCAGCGGCATCGCGAGAATGCCGAGCACCGCGACGATCCGCAGCGGCGCGACCTCCTCCGTGACGTCGACGGCGTGGTACTGCGCCAGGCCGGTCGGGTACACGAAGAAGACCAGGTACCTCCAGAGACTCTCGGCCGCCGCCAGAACGAACCGCGAGTCGAGCCCCGCGATCCGGTACTCCACGAGGCCCAACACCGCGAGGCGAACCGCAGCCGCTGCGACCACGGCGACGAGCAGTCCTCCTCCCATCAGCAAGATACGGCTGCGATGTTCAGCCGGTCGTGGCCCGAGGACGAGAGAACCGTAGGCGAGAAGGACGAACGGCAGCATCGCCGCCGTTTCCTTCGCCAGGAGCGCCGCCGCCCAGAGCGCCACGCACGTCGCCCACCACCCGACGCCGGCTGTCAGCAGCCACCTGCGACCCGCCAGGAACGAGAGAAGGAAGAGACTGCAGCAGACGACATCCGAACGTCCGGTGATGTAGCCCACCGCTTCGGACATCATCGGGTGGACGGCGAAGAGCAGGGCCGCCGGGAACGCCGAGGCCGTCGCGGAGGCCCGCTGCCCCACCACCTGTTCCGCCCGCCTCTTGCGGTCGCTGCCCACGAGATACACCACGCGGAAGACGAGGCAGACGTTCAGGGCATGCAGCAGGACGCTCGTCAGGTGGTAGCCGAACGGGGTGTTCCCCCAGACCGCGGTATCGAACGCGTACGACAGGTTCACGACCGGTCGCAGGACGTCTCGCAACACCACGGCACGCAGGTCCCACGGGTCCTGGAGAGCAGGATTGGTGACGATCAGCCGATGATCGTCGTAAACGAACGGGTTGTGGAGGGCGTTCCGATACAGGAGCCCACCGAGAACCGCCGCCCCGACCGCCAGCAGGATCGGCAGCGTGTTGCCGGAGCGCGCCTCGCCGGTCCGCGGCGGCGCTACCGGCGTCGTAGCGCTTCGTGGCGACATCGGCATGACGACTCCGGCCAAGCGGTACCTTTCCTGCGCAGGTCGACGAGGCTGAGCCCAACGGACGAAAACGACGAGACACCTGGCCGTCGCGGCGCCATCCCGTCACCAGCGGCCCAGCCGCGACGGCCACGGCCGACGACCTTCCCTCGCCCCGGAGCTGGCCGTGCAACGCCTCGAGGTGGTTCCAACCGCGAGGCGCGGCGAGTATATTCCGGCGTCGAAGCCCCAGACAAGTCGATTCGCCGTCGTCTCGCTGCGAGACCGTCGGGGAGAACCGGACGACCGGCCATGCCCAAGACATCACCTCGCGAGGACGCGCCCCCTCGCAACGACGAACCGGCGATGACGGGGCGTGGCCGCGCCGCCGCCGCATCGACCCGTTTCCGCGCGGGCGCGAGCTACAGGCCGCTGGACCTCGTGTGGACGTTGATCCGCACCGATTTCAAGACACGGTACCACGGCACCTGGGCCGGCTTCCTTTGGGCACTGCTGAAACCGCTGGCGCTCGTCCTGGTGCTGATGGGCGTTTTCTCGTTCGTCTTCGGCGATCGCCCTTCGTACGCGACCTACCTGGTCATCGGGCTGCTCCTCTACGACTTCTTCACCGACGCGACCAAGGCCGGACTCGGTTCGCTGATGTCCAAGAGCTTCCTGCTGAACAAGAGCGTCGCGCCTTCCTGGATCATCGTCGTCACGTCCATCTCTAATGCCGTGATCACCGCGCTGACCGTGTGGGTCGTCTTCCTGGCGGTGCTGACGATCGGCGGGAACGCGCCGGGCGCGTCCACGCTCGGGTTCCTGGCGCTCTACGCCGTTCACTTCGTCGTGATGGTCGTCGGGATCTCGCTCGCGCTCGGCGTGCTGTTCCTCGAGTACCGCGACCTCCACGAATTGTGGGACGTCACGACTCACGCAGGCTTCTTCATCGCCCCGATCATCTACCCGATCGACATCATGCCGGAGCGGCTGCACTTCTGGCTCTATTTGTGGCCGCCCACGCCGATCATCCAGTTTTCCCGCGAGGTCCTCGTGAACGGCAGCGTGCCGACGCTCAAGGCGCACCTGATGCTGTCGGCCGAGACGGCGATCGTGTTCGCGCTCGGCTGCGCGATCTTCCGGCGCTACCGCCCGCGGATCGCCGAGCACGTCTGAGAAGGGGCGCAGGCGTGGCGATCATCGACATCCGCGGGGTCTCGAAGAGCTTTCGCATCCCGTCCGTACGCCGCGAGAGCGTCCGTGACCACGCGTTCGACCTCTTTCGACGCCGGCCCTACGAGACGCTGGCCGTGCTGCGCAACATCGGGTTCAGCGTCGACCCCGGCGAAACCCTCGGGATCATGGGGCGCAACGGGTGCGGCAAGAGCACGCTGCTCAAGATCCTCTGCGGGATCTACCAGCCGGACACCGGCACGGTGACGGTCCGCGGCGGCGTGACCCCGATCCTCGAACTCGGGGTCGGCTGGAACCCGGCGCTGACCGCGATCGACAACGCCTACCTGATGGGCACGGTGCTGGGGATGAGCATCCGCGAGGTCCGTGCCGCGCTCGACGAGATCCTCGCGTTCGCCGAGCTCGAACGATTCGCGAACCTCGAGCTGCGGCATTACTCGAGCGGCATGGCTTCCCGGCTCGCCTACGCGGTCGCCTTCCAGGCCACGCGCGAGATCCTCGTGCTCGACGAGATCTTCGCGGTCGGCGACGCCGGCTTCCGCCTTCGTTGCGAGCAACGCTACCAGGAACTGCGAGCCGCGGGGCACACGGTGATCCTCGTGAGCCACGACCCGAGCCCCGTCGCCCGCTTTTGCGATCGCGCGATCCTCGTCGACGACGGGATGGTGCGCCTGGACGGGCCGCCCAACAAGGTGGTCGAGGCGTACTTCTCGCTGCTCCAGTCCGAACACGAAGGACCGGCGACCTCGCCGGCCTGAGACGCGACGGGCGGCCTGCGTCGCCGGAGAGGTCCGGCTTCAGTCGCCGGGGCCGTAGCGCCCGCGCAGGTGGTGCCAGGTCCCGCGGGCGACGCTCCCGAGTCCTGCCGCTCGCGGCGCGCCACCGGGGCGAAGCGCGAACGCGAGATTCAACGCGACGATCCACGCAGCGCGCAGAACGCCATGCCCCGCGAAGCGGCGTTCTCCCCACAGCGACGCTGTTAGCAGGTGGTTGCGCGTCGCGAAGTAGAGCCGGCGCGGGGAACGAGGCCCGATCGACAACCCCCCGTCGTGAAAGGCCGTGGCGTCGGTCGCGACGACGGTGGAGAAGCCGGCCCGGCGGGCGCGAAGGCAGAACTCGACGTCCTCGAACGAGAAGAAATAGGCATCGTCGAACAGTCCGGCGCGTTCGAACACATCGCGTCGCACCAGCATCACGCAGGCGCTGGCCGCGTCGACGACCGCGCGACCGCCGGCCGTACCGGACCCGGTCGGCTGCGCGGCGGCCTCGTGCAGCATGCGTCCGGTCATCGCCGAGAAGACGATCCCCGCGGATTCGATACGGTCGGGATCCTTTCGGGAGCGCAGCACCGGCGCCGAGATCCCACAGGCCGAGTCGGCGAGCAGGGCGTCCTCCAGCCGCTGGACGGCATCCTCCGCCACGACGGCGTCGGAGTTCACGAGCAGAATGAGCTCGGCGCCGCGTTCGAGAGCGGCGGTGATCCCGAGGTTGCATCCTCCCGCGAAGCCGAGGTTGCCCGGCGACTCGAGGACCTCGGCATTCGGCAACGTCGCGCGTAAACGCTCGGCCGACCCGTCACCGGAACCGTTCTCGACGACGAGGATCGCGTCGACCGTGCGTCCCGACTCCGCGATCGAGCGGACCGCCCGCCCGGTTTCCACCGGCGTGCCGTAGTTCAGCACGACCGCGGCCAGCGAGGCGGGAGCGCGATCGCCGCCCCGGCGCGAAGCCGACGCAACGTGCGTCCGGTACAACTCGAACGTCGCCCCGGCGTCATCCTCGATGGTGCGCACCGGCGGGACCCCGCTTCGCAGGGCAGCGAGCAACTGCGGCTCGTCGACGAGGCGCCGCAGCGCCCGGGCGAGGGATTCGACGCTTCCGGGCTCGAACAGCAGGCCGTTGCGCTCGTGCGTGACCAGCTCGGCCATGCCGCCGAGGTCGGAAGCGACGACGGGAATTCCGGCGGCGAAGGCCTCGCGAATGACGAGCGGCGAATTCTCGATCCAGATCGACGGAACGACCAGAACGTCGAGTGAAGCGAGGACATCCGCCACGCGATCGTGAGGAATCGCCCCCGGCCATTCCACGCCGGGCGTCGCCAGGAGCGGATCGAGGATGCGGCGGTAACCGTCGTCGCCGTGATACGCCGCGTGCCACCCGCAGACGTGCAGCGACGCGGATCCGGCGGGAAGCCGCGCGAAGGCCTCGAGCACGAGATGCGGCGCCTTCGAGACCATGAGGCTGCCGAGAAAGCCGATGCGCAGCCGGTCGCCCGGCGTCGGCTTCACGCCGGCCAGGCGCGACTGGTCGATCCCGTACTCATGGTGGGTGATGCGGCCGGCGGGGATGCCGAACTCGAGGAAGCGTTCCCGCAGCGTTCGCGAGGGCGCGAGGAAGTGCGAGACGACGCCACAGACGTCCCGCATGTGCCGCAAGCGCGCGGCGGAGGCTGCCGTCGATCGCTCGTTTCCCTTCGCGGCAAGCACGCCTTTGGCGAGCAGACCCGTCATGGACGGCATGGGAAACCCGAAGCGTTTCAGTCCCGAGGCCAGCCGGTAGCTGCCGGCCCCGACCGTGCCGGCCACGCCGACGCATCCCGCGCAACCGGCCGGGTACGGCCCCGGGCAGCGCTGGAGGTTCTCGTCGAGCAGCTGCCCGCGATGGCAGATCATCCAGTAGTCGTGCAGCGTGAAGATGGTGGGGATCCCCCGCGCGGCGGTCTCGAACGGCAGCGAGCTCGACAGGCCGGTCAGGTGCTGGACATGGACGACGTCGGGCCGGATCGAATCGAGCAACTCCGCGCCGATCCTCCGAATCCGGGGCTGCCGATAACTGTCGTCGAACGACCGCGATGCGGCGAAGGTGTTGTTGACGATCGTCAGGTCGAGCCCGTCGCGGACCTCGCGTCGCACATGGTGCTCGGGCAGTCCCGGGTCGGATTCACGGGTCAACACGAACACCTCGGCGCCGAAACGATCGACGAGCGCGCGCGACAGGTCGTGGGCGTAGACCTCGGCGCCGCCCATCGCCCAGGGAGGGAAGCCGTGCACGAGTTGGAGAACCCGCATCACACGCCCCCCGGCTCGAACCAATCGTGACGGGTGTCGGCGGAACGCGCACCGAGGTACTGCCCGAGCGGAAACGCGATCGCGAGCGCCAGAGCCCGCGGTAGTTCCCGGAGCCGTCGACGACCGCCGGAGGCCACCACGCACCGCATGTGCACGGGGAGCGACACGGCGACGGCGCGAACGAATCCACGCAGGTCCGCGACGGTCGCGAGTCCGAACAATTCGCGCAGCCGCTGGTGCACGAAGTAGGTTCGCCGCAGTTCGTACGAAGCCGGCCGGTCGTGGGAATGGAACACCGCGGCTCCAGGGACGTACGCGATGCCGTGTCCGGCCAGCAGGACGTCGCGTCCCCACTCGAGGTCTTCGGCGATCGTCGTCCGCCGGAACGGAATCCGCTCCCAGACCGAGCGGCGGAGGCACGAGCACACGTTGTCGAAGACGCACGTCAGGTAGCGGTCCATCGCCGACAGCCGCCCGAAGGCCTCGGGCGACTCGACGAACGTCCGCCTCGGGTCCGGGCTCGCGGCGATCCAGCGGGAAAGGTAATGGCGAGTGACGGCCGATGCGTCGGCGCGCGGCACCTGGCGAGCGAACGTCGCGGCCAGGCGAGGATCGGAAACGAGCGGCGCGACGAGGGCCGAGAGCCATCCCGGATCACAAGGCTCCGCATCCTGCACGATCATCACGACGAACTCTCCACGGCAACGATCGATGCCGAGGTTCCGTGTCGAGCCGTGATTGAAGTCCTCGGGTGCGACTTGCACGAGAGTGTGCACGCGGCGTCGCAGCAACTCGAGGCTGCCGTCGCGCGACCCCGAGTCGACGGCGACCGTTTCGAAGGAGAATCCCGTCACCTGGGCATCCAGCGCATCGAGCAGACCCGGCAGCGTCGCGATCCCGTCGCGGGTCAGGATCAGGATCGAGACGTCGGGGTTCACGAGATCGCCGCCGGGGAGGCTTCACCGATGCCGAGCACGCTTTCGTACACCGACTCCCACTCCGCTGCATCGTCCACGATCGACTTGACGGCCGGAAGGTTCGACGCGAACGACGCGAGCAGCGTCGGGTCGTCGAGAAGACGCCGAAGGGCGGCGGCCAGGTCGGTCGGCGAGTCCGCGTCGTAGAGAAGACCGTTGCGTCCGTCGGTGACGAGCCCGGGGATGCCGCCGCGGCGAGCGCCCACGACCGGGACGCCGGCCTGGAACGCTTCGTGGATCACGAGCGGGGAGTTCTCCGGCCACAGCGACGACACCACGAGAACGTCGAGACCGGCGTAGACGTCCGCGACCCGCGTCCCGTCGAATCCGCCGAGGAAACGCACCGGGAGGTGCTCGGCCATGCGTTCCAGTTCCGCCGAGTACGCCGGGGCGACGGCGGGGTCTCCGTGCACCAGCACTTCGAAAGCCTCGGGCGGAAGCTTCTTGACCGCCTCGACCAGCACGTGCGCCCCCTTGTGCCAGGCGAGCGTCCCGACGAAGCCGATTCGCAAGCGCCCGTCGCCCGCGCGGCGCACGACCCGCAGCGGCACGAACCCGTAGTCCGAAACCTTCAGCTTCCCGGCCGGGATCCCGAGGTTCTCGTACTCCAAGGCAAGGGCCTCGGATGGCGCGACGAACAGATCCACGTCCTCGGTCATCCGGCGCACGGCCGTGAGCCGCCGCCGGATGTCCTCGGCCGTGACCGGGGCCGCCGGCAAGCCGGCGAACCGCTGAAGCGACGAGAAGACGCGCGGAGCGCGCCGCCTCACGACGTCCGCCAGGCCCAGCAAGGCCGGCGAGGCCCCGGCCAGCCGCGCGGCGCGATGACAGGCCATCTGCGCGTAGAACGGCGACTCCGGGAAACACCGCGCACAACGCTCCGGATCGATGGTGCGGCAGACATGCCGATCGGACAGGTGCACGCGTTGGCCGCCGGACGGACACACGAGCGTGTAGTCGTGCAGCGTGGCCACGCACGGGATCCCGCGCGCCCTGGCCAGCTTCGGCAGTTCCAGCGACAGGTTCAGCATGCTGTGGACGTGCAGGACGTCGGGCTCGAAAGCCGCCAGCGCGTCCTCGAGGACCCCGCGAAGAAGGGGGGACGAGTAGGTCTCCGCGAACTCTCGGAACTCCCAGTTGTTGACGAGTTCGAGCACCGGCAAGCCATCGCAGGTGCGCTCGGTCAGCGAGCCATGTTCCCGGGAAGGATCGTACTCCGCGCACAGCACCGCGACTTCGTGCGAACGCGACAGTTCGCGACAGAGCTCGAAGGCATAGATCTCGGATCCCGCGCGATGCCGAGGGAGGAAATCGTGGATGGCGTGCAGGATCCTCATGCGCCGCGTCGCCATGGCGACGTCTCCCCGTGCTCCCTCGTCCGGCCCGTTCAGCCCGCGGCCTCGATCTTGTCCTGCGTGCGCGACTCGAAGTCGGACGCGTCGTGCCGCTCGCGCAGCTGGTTCTCGGGCTTTCCGAAGACCGCGTTGACCATGCGCCCGCGGCGAACCGCCGGTCGCGCGCCGATCTCGGCGGTCCAGCGCGCGACGTTCGTATAGGTGTGCGTCTCGAGGAACTCCGCGGCGTTGTAAGCCGCGTTCGACATCACGGCGCCGTACCAGGGCCAGATCGCCATGTCCGCGATCGTGTACTCGGCGCCGGCCATGTACTGGTGCTCGGCGAGGTGACGATCCAGCACGTCGAGCTGGCGTTTCACTTCCATCGCGAATCGGTCGATCGCGTACTCGATCTTGACCGGGGCGTAGGCATAAAAGTGGCCGAACCCGCCGCCGAGGAACGGCGCGGAGCCCATCTGCCAGAACAGCCAGCAGAGGCACTCGGTCCGCGCCCGGTGCTCCGTCGGCAGGAAGGCGCCGAACTTTTCCGCTAGGTAAAGAAGGATCGCTCCGGACTCGAACACGCGCGTCGGCGGAGACGTGCTGTGGTCCATCAACGCCGGGATCTTCGAGTTCGGGTTCGCCGCGACGAAGCCGCTGCCGAACTGGTCACCCGCGAGGATGTTGATCAGCCACGCGTCGTACTCGGCGCCGGCGTGGCCGAGGGCGAGCAGCTCCTCGAGAAGGATCGTCACCTTGACGCCGTTCGGCGTGCCGAGGGAGTAGAGCTGGAGCGGATGCCTGCCGACGGGCAGTTCCTTGTCGTGCGTCGCCCCGGCGATCGGGCGGTTGATCTCCGCGAAGCGGCCGCCGGAGTCCTTCTTCCATTGCCAGACCTTGGGAGGCGTGTAGCCGGTGTTCTCGCTCATCGGGGGAAACCTAGAATGAGCGCCCGGCCGGCGCCATCGCGCGAGACGCGCAGCGGCATGGTGGCGGGGGCGGTTCGGGACATCTCCTGCACCGGACTGCGCTTTGCGCTCCGCCGGACCCGAGGCCTCGTCCGCCCTCAGTACAGACCCGCCAACGGGACCGACACGCTGTAGAGCGCGGCGACTCCGCTCAGGTAGCCCTCGTTCGCGGTGATGTAGAGCGTCCGGGCGTCGGCGCCGCCGAACCCGCAGTTCGTCGCCGCATGCCCCACCGGGATCCATCCCCATTGCAGGCCGCTCGGGTCGAACACCGCGAGGGTTCCGCTCGCGGCGGTGACGCCCCACTCGGCCACGAACAGGTTGCCGCGCGCGTCCATGCACAGGCCGTCCGGCGTGACGAGAGCGGACGCGAACAGCTGCCCGTTCGCGAGGCTGCCGTCGGGCTGGACGTCCCAGGAGCGGACCTCTCCCGTCGCCGTGTCGCTCATGTACAGGACGCTCTCGTCCGGCGACAGGACGACGCCGTTCGGACCGGAGGCGAGCCCGCCCATCCACTCGGCGGTCACCGCGCCGCCCGGCGCCACACGGAACAGGCCGTTGAATCCCAGCTCGAGCGGCTGGCCGTGCGCGCCGGCGCCGTACTGCGGGTCGGTGAAGAAGATCGTGCCGTCGGAACGCACCGTGAGGTCGTTCGGGGAGTGGTACTGGTCGCCGCCGAAATCGCCGGTCACGGTCGTGATCGTCGACGTCGCGTCGGTGCGGCTCACGCGACGGGTGGCGTGCTCGCAGGCCAGCAGGTCGCCGTTCGCGTCCGTGGCGAGCCCGTTGGCCGCGTTGCTGAGCGGCCGGTACTCGGTGATCGTCGCCGGCGGCGTGAATTCATAGATCGTCTGCAGATCGAGATCCGTGAACAGCAGCACGCCGTCGTCCGCGCGCCAGAGCGGCCCTTCGGTGAACTGGAACGGCGTGCCGAGGTGGTTGTCCGCGACCAGCGCCGGGGCCGCGAGTCCCGCGAGCGGATTGCACAGGCGCGTGACCTCGATGTCGTCGACGAACGTGTCGCCCTGCGGGCCGGGATCGCCCTGGTTGTGGCGGCTCCACGAATCGACCGCGATTCCGCCGCCGGCCCCCTGCAGCAGCGGCTCGGAGTCGACGATCTCGACGTTCCATGCCGCGGGTTCCGGATCGCCTTCCGGCCAGAGCTTCGCGCGAAGCCAGGTCTGCGTCGGACTCGCCTCGTGCACGCGCAGGCGCGCGCGGTAGCGCTCGCCGTCGAGCATCGTGCCGGCCGGCAGCAGCGTTCGCGTGAGCGCGATCTCCACCCCGTCGACCTCCTTCCAGAGGCCGATCCCCTGCTGTCCCCCGCCCTCGCCGAACACCGCGTAGCCTTCGACGAAGACCGCGTAGCCCTGGCCGTGCGGACTCGTCAGCTGCAGGTGCCCGCCGTTCTGCCGGACGTAGAACCCGATGCCCTGGCTGCTCGCGTCGGCGAACTCGAACGTGAACGTGACGTCGACGTCGGATTCTTCGGCCGGAAGGTCCGCGGTCATGCGCGCGAGCGAGTACGAAGGTTCGAGCGTGGGCCGCAGCCGCGCGCGCCCGCCCTGGACGTCCGACACGGCCACGTTCGGCTGCACCGTCCACGGCGTGGGCCACGGGGCCGCATCCGCGAGCGTGAACTCCTCCGTGTACACGACGGCCTCGCAGTCGTCGCTGTCTTCGAGAACGCACGAGGCCGGGTACGCAGCGATCGCCGGGACCGCGAGCAGGTCGACGCAGCTTCCTTCGAACTCGTGCTGGCACAGCACGCAGTCGGCAAGACCGCCGAGCGTCGTCACGGACGCGCTGCAGCTCGAGCCGGCCCCGGGAGGCGTGACGTCCGGGCACGTGGCGGCGAAGCCGATCGCCGACGGCGTGAAATCGTCGCTGCCTCCGGTTCCGGCGACTCCTCCCGCCGCGTCGTCGCATCCGCCGTCGCCCCCGCCGCACGCCCTGCATACCGACGCCACGAGCTTCTGCCCGGCGCGCGAGATCGCCGTCGCGGCCTTGCCGTCGCCGGGATCCGGGCACGGTCCGGTCGCGCCGCCCGCCACGACGGCCTTCCAGCACTTCGCGAGGCTCTTCGAACGAGACTTCAGCAGCTTGTTCGCCGACTTCACGATCGTGCGCTGGCACTTCAGGAGGTCCGCGTCGCCGCCGGCCGACGCGAGAGCGCCGGCGACGACGTCCGCGGCGGCATCGGTCGCCGCATCGCCCGCGCAGGCGACGCAGTCCGCGATGTCCGAGCAATCGGAAACGACGAAGTCGCAGTCGTCGGATGCCGGACAGGATCCGCCGTCCCAGCCGATCGCCGCGAGCGCTTCGTCGTCGCCGCCGACACCGCAAGCAAGGTCCGCCCCGCCGCAGGCCTTGTCGACGAGCGCGCGCAGCTTGGCGCCGGCCTTCGAGATCGCGCCCGCGGTCCTGGGCTCGGTCGCGCAGTCCGTGCCCGGGTCGAGCGCGCCCTTCAGCACCTTGCCTTCGCACTTGGCCAGGGCGCCGGCGCGCTTCTGCGCGTAGGAAGCGGAGGCGGAGACGATCGTCGCGCTGCACCGCTGCGGATCCGCGACCGACTCGGCCACGGTCGTCGCCAATCCGAATGCACAGGCTGCCGCAACGAACGAGGAGCGGGTCCAGCTGTTCATGAGTCTTCCCCCGGTCGCGGAAGGATCCGTCGACTCCGCGCACCTTAGCCGCCGAACCGGCTCTGACCAAGGGGGTTCGCGGTTCGGAACCGCTTGCGGGCCGCTTGCAAGCAGGATTCGCCAGCGAGATCGACACGGTTCGGCAGGCGCCGGCGCGGGGCAATGTTGATCGGCGAGTCCCAAGGGGATAGCCGAGGACAGGGGCGTGCCGCAGTCGCCTGATCGAGGAACGCCTCGACGACGATCCCGCAGCGAGGCGCTGCGCCCCGGAGGCCCTGACGAGATGACCAGCCGCTCGATGCTCGCGATACTTCTCCTCTGCGCGACCCCGCTGCTCGCACGCGCGCAGACCGTGCCGTGCGGCGGCCCCTTCGAGGCGTGGCTCTCCGGCGTGCGCCGCGAAGCGCTGTCGAGGGGCATCACGAGCGAAACGCTCGCCGAGGCTGCGCCGCTCCTGAAGACCGACGCGTCCGTCCTCGCGAAGGACCGCGGCCAGAAGGTCTTCGCGCAGAACTTCGTCGAGTTCGCCGGACGCATGGCCGACGGCTATCGCGTCCCGCAGGGCCGGGAACGGATCCGCCGCAACGGCGCGCTGTTCGAGCGCATCGAGCGCGAGTTCGGCGTGCCGGCTCCCGTCATCGTCGCGTTCTGGGCGCTCGAGACCGACTTCGGCGCGAACACCGGCGACATCCCGACGATCCGCTCGCTGACGACCCTGGCGCACGACTGCCGGCGGCCGGAACTGTTCCGCGAGCAGCTGTTCGCCGCGCTGCGACTCCTGCAGGGCAACGATCTGCCGCTCGAACAGATGAAGGGCCCGTTCGCCGGCGAGCTCGGGCAGCTGCAGTTCCTGCCGACGCACTACGTGGACTACGCCGTCGACTTCGACGGCGACGGGCGCCGCAACCTCGTCCGCAGCGCCCCGGACGCGCTCGCGTCCGCGGCCAACTACGCCGCGAAGCTCGGATGGCGACGCGGCGAGCCGTGGCTCGAGGAAGTGCGCCTGCCGTCCCAGCTTCCGTGGGAACAGGCCGGCACCGACATCGCGCATCCGCGCTCGCAGTGGTCGCGCTGGGGGGTCACGCGCGTCGACGGAGCGCGGCTCCCGACGGACGCCCTCGAGGCGTCGCTTCTTCTGCCCGCGGGCAGGCACGGCCCGGCGTTCCTCGCCTACCCGAACTTCCTGCGCGTCCACCTCGAGTGGAACAAGTCGCTCGTCTACGCGACGACCGCCGCGTACCTCGCGACGCGCCTCGACGGCCGGCCGAAGATGACCGTGCACGGCAAGGTGCCGACCCTCGGCATCGACGAGATGAAGTCGCTCCAGCGCGAGCTCGCCGAACGCGGCCACGACGTCGGCAAGATCGACGGCGTGCTCGGCAACAAGACGCGAATCGCCGTGCGCGACGAGCAGCGACGACTCGGGCTCCCCGCGGACTCCTATCCCACCGCCGAGTTGTTGCAGGCTCTGCGATCCGCGCGCCGTTCGTGAAGCGTCCCCGCGTGGCGGCGCCCCGCCGTCCGCGTCAGAGGTACTGCAGCCACCAGTCGCTGCGACGCTGCTTGACGCCCGCGAACCAGCGGCAGGCCGGGTACAACAGTCCGAGCACGACCGCCCAGGCCACGTAGACGACCGGCAACGGGAATCCCCAATCCGGCGGATGGAAAAACGGGAACACGAGAAGGCGCGTGGCGTCGAACCCGACGACGACCGCCGTCACGATCGCCGCCAGGTGCGCGACCAGCAGGTGCAGGACGTACGCGAACATCGGCACGCGCCCGAACGTGACGAGCACGCGCGACGAAACCGACGGCCAGCGCTCGAAGAGGCCGAGCACGAGCAGCATCGGGCCGAGCGTCATCAGAAGGTAGGCGAGCGACGGCGGATACTTCGTCACGTTGAGGAACGACAGTACCGTGAAGGCCGCGGTTGGCTGCGGCGACCACGGCGACGGGTCGCCGTAGCCGTTCATCGCGCGCAGGACGACGAACGCGGCGGTCGAGGCCATCCCCAGGGCGACCAGCAGCCTTCGGCGCCTCGGCGCGGGCCAGGCGTACACGCCGCCGAAGGCGTATCCGGCGGCCATCACGCCGACCCACGGGATCAGCGGATAGCCGACGAACCCGAACGGGACGCGACCGGGAACGTGCAGCACGCTCCAGAGCGCCGGCGAGAGGCCGAGCGGTGCGGCGGAAACGCCGTCGAGCAGGTTGTGCGCCGAGATCAGGACGATCCCCAGCGCGCCGGAGACGCGGACCGGCAGCCAGACGAGGCCTGCCAGCACGATCATCGAGGCGCCGATCGCCCAGAGCACGAGCAGGAACAGGCCCGTGCCGTAGTCCAGGTTGAAGCCCCACGCGAAGCGTACCACCGTGAACTCGAGAAGCGCGATCCACGCGCCGCGCTTCAGCAGGAACGAACTGAGTTCCCGCCGTGTCTTCCGGCGCGACGACAGCCAGGCGCTCGTTCCCGCCAGGAACACGAACGACGGCGCGCAGAAGTGCGTGATCCAGCGGGTCAGGAACAGGCCGACCGACGTCGCGCCCAGATCGGTGGGCGACACCCCGGGGTTGGTGAAGAAATCGCGCGCGTGATCGAGCACCATCAACGCGATCACGAGGCCGCGCACCTGGTCGATCGACGTGAGGCGTGCAGCGGCCGGCAGGGAAGACGGCGGCTCCGCCGCGTGACCGTCGGGTGCGGCGGGCGCGGACGCGAAGCGTTCCGACATGAAGGGTCCTTTGCGCCGGCAACGGTCTCGAACGATTCCGTTCGGGCTGCGCCGACCGCATAGCCCGCGCGCGGCCCGCTGGCCAACCGCCCGAACGGCCGATACAGTCGCTCCTTCCGGGCGGGGTCCCGCCGCGAACCATCGATCATGCCAAGGGTCCGGATGTCGAACAGCCTGCCCGGCGTCGTGCAGTTCCTGGCAGCCTTGCTGCTGCGACGGCTCGGCGTGCCGCTCGAGCACGACCTTGTCCTGATCGCCGTAGCCGACGAGGAAGCCGAAGGAGAGCACGGTACGCGCTTCCTGACATCCGGCCACCCGGAACTGCTGAGCGGGATCGCGCACGTGCTGAACGAAGGCGGTGCGATCGTCGAAGTGCAGCCCGACCGCCTCCTCTACAGCGTCGAAGTGACGCAAAAGGCGCCGCTCTGGCTGAAGCTGACCAGCCGCGGCAGACCTCGCCCGGTCGATGCGCAGCCCCGCGTTCCGGGCGGCGTTCCTCGAGGCCCCGCACCGCGTCGCGCTCGTGCGCGACACGGTCGCGATCACGATGCTGCGAGGCAGCGACAAGGAGAACGTCCTGCCTGCGGAGGCGTCGGCCGTCGTCGATCTGCGCCTGCTGCCCGGCCGGGATCCCGACGACGTCATGCGCACCGTCTCGCGTCCGATGCGTTCGCGGGCGTACACGGCAACGACGAGCGCATCGAGATCGCGGCCATGGCCGACGGCGTCCTCGCGCTCGCCGAACTCATCCGCCTCTTCGACGGCGAGTCGTCCCGGCACGCTGTCGATTCGTCGCGCCCCCTGAGGGAGGGGGGGCCCGCGGGGCTTCGGCGGGGACTCCCGTCACGACGCCGCCAAGCGACTGGCGACACCGGGATCTCGCCGCGGGGGCAGGAGCACCACGCCCCCCCCCTCGGGTAAGACGCCACGCCGCGCGAGCGGATCCGAGCACAGCCCGTAACCGACTGGAATTCCTCGGAGTTGTACGTATCTCGGTGGCAGCGCCGCAATTGGGACTTTAAAAGGCCCAAAGAATTTGGTTGCTAAGCTCGGGAGTCTGGTTCAGGGGGCCGGCTCCGGGGAACGAGGATGTCCGGCTGGCTGGGAGGGGCATCGGACATCCGGCTGACGATAGCGACCGTGAGAAGCCCAAGGACGGCCTGGTGATCAATCGCGACGACCCCTTCCGACTCCCCGCCTCTCCGCTCGGGATCCTGCAGCGGCTGGTTCCGGCGGCTCGCAACGAGGAGCCGGGACCGCGGGTGAGCGATTTCCTGAAGGGAGCCGATTCCGCTCCTGCCGCGAACAGCGCGCCGACGGTCGACGACACGGACCCCAACCGGGATCCCGCCCGCGAGGCCGCGATGAACCGGATTCGTCGCATGAGGATTCGCGCCGCGTAGCGCCCTCGCCGTACTCGTTCCCCTCACCCACTGCTCCCGCGAGCGCTCGAACGAGAACGCCGCGCCGCCTCCTGTCCAGGAAACGGCGCGGCGCCCTTTTCTCCGCTCAGACGCGAGCCCGCGAGAACCTCAGCGACAAGTCCCCTTGCGCGTATTGCACCGGCTGGAGCAGCAATCGCCGTCCCCGGCACAGGCATCGCCCGCGGCGCCGCAGGTCGGCGCACCGCTGCAACCGCTCGTGTCGTAGCGACAGTCCCCGCCGCACGCGAGGGAGCCCCCCGCGAACCCGAGCGTCTGGCAGGAGTCGCCGAGCGCGAAACCGGGCTCGCAGTCCTCGCCGTCACCGATCACGCCGTCCCCGCACACCGCGGGCGCCGCAGCGCAGACGCGATCCGACGGCTTCCCGCCCGTGCAGTTGCCGACCCCCGAACAACAGTTGGTCGTGGGCGTGCACGGCACTCCCTGGCCGTCCGCGACGCAGCTCGGAGGAAGCGTCGTCGTCGTGGTCGTCGAACTCGTGGTGGTGGTGGTCGTCGTCGTGCTCGTGGTGGTGGTCGTCGTCGTCGGCGGCGTCACCGAGTGCGTCGACAGCGACCAGCCCATGCGCTCGTGTCCGTACCGGTTCCACACCGGATTCCTGCCGCCGCTGATGTTCGCGTGGTCCGGCGCCCCGGAACCGGACCCGGTCCCGCCGAAGAGGCCGACGTAGACCGTTCCGCCGGTGTACGTCGGATGCGTATCGTCCGACTGGACGTAATCGTACGACGTGCCGGCCGCCGCCAGATGAACGTTGGCGTCGCGGACCGTCGAGCGAAGCGTCTGCGTGATCCGGGTGATGTAGTCGGCTTCGCTCTCGCCCTGCACGTACCGCAGGGCCTCCGAATCCACGACACCGTCTCCGTTCGAATCGTAGTCGGCGCCCATGTACTCCGCGAAGCTGTCGACGCAGGCCCAGCCGTAGGTGTTCGCGAAGTTGCAGGCCCTCCAGTTCATCCGGGCGATGTACGGCAGGAAGACCTCCTGCTTGTTCGGGCGCCGGCCGGAGACCGGATCGGTACAGCCGGCAAGCCCGTCGTCCGCGTCGTAGCCGGGATAGTACAGGTTCGCGATGACCTTGAGCTCCGTGGAAGGCGAGGCGTTCGCGTTCACGTACTGCATCGCGGCCTCCTGGTACGTCGTGCAGTTGGCCAGGGCGGTGTCGAGGACGCCGTAGTTGCAGGTGCCCGACTGCCCGACGAAGCTGGAACGCGCCTGCAGTCCGTCGTTGCCGCACATCTCGAACGTGACCACGCGCGTGTTCGACGACTGCATGTACGAACGCTCCGAGACGATCTTGCTGTTGTAGATGTCGGAAGCGACGGCGCCCGACTTCGTGCGCCGGACCACCTCGATGTCGGCGTTCCAGGCGGCCGAAAGATACTCCCCTTCCACCCATGGGGCCGCCCGACGCGCCACATCCGACAGCGAACCGTGGTACCCGGCGTAGATCGAGTCGCCATACGCGACGACACGCCAGTTGGCGGCGGTCCCCGCCCTGTCGATCGTCCACGACGTGTTCTGCGTGATCGTGCTCGCCGTCGCCGTCGAAGCCGAAAGGACGACAGCGGAGAGCAACAGGCCGGCGGCCAGCGGAAAAACAATGGGTCGATGCATCAAGAGCCTCCTCCCTTGAACGGGCGATTCGTTCCGCGCCAGGCGGTGGGCGGAAGCGACGAGCACGCAGGATCGCCCGAAGCTCCCGCGGAACGTGGTCCGGGAACCGGAACGCGTGAACGCCCGGTTGCGCCACCACTAACATGCCGCTTCGCGACTCGGAAGAGTTCGCGGCTGCGCTCGCGCGATCCGTCGCCACGACGACGCCGTCGCGCTTCACCGAAGTCGCAATCGAAATCCTTTCGCAACGTTCGTGTGTCGACCGCGTCATCGTTGAATCCACTCGCGGCCGTGGAACTCTGGCGCGCTCGTGCATCGGCGGATATACACGAACGCATGCGGGACGCGGAGCACGCATTGCGCCGCGCAAGATTCAGAACAACGGAGGAACGATGCACGACGTTCGCGATCGAATCACTCTCGGCCTGAGGGCCGTTCTGCTGTCCGTCATCGCTTCCACGAACACCCCGTCGCTCGCGGAGACCTGCGCGCCGGTCGGCCCTTGCGGCGACGTCGACGCGACCGGCTCGGTCAACACGAGCGATGCGCTCAAGGTCCTCAAGACCGCGGTCGGGCAACCGCAGGACCTCACCTGCGAGTGCTCGGGCGACAGCGGCACCTGCGAGGCGGACCTGGCTGCCTGCACCGGCGACCTCCTGGATTGCAACGACGACCTCGGGACGTGCGAGACGAAGTTCGACACATGTCTCGGCGACCTCTCCAGCACGAATGCGGATCTTGCGGACTGCCTCGCCCAGCCTTCCTGCGGCAACGGCGAGCTCGAGGCCGGAGAGGACTGCGAGAAGAACGCCCTGTTCGTCGCCACCTGCTCTTCGCTCGGATTCGCGGGCGGCAACCTGCGTTGCGGAACGGCGTGCGAGTGGGACACCACCGGGTGCTACGCGACGCGCTACGGGCTGAGCAAGCTCACCATCCGCGATCATGCGACCGGCCTCGAGTGGGCGCGCAAGAGCGGATCGAACAACACGCCCGACTACTCCAACGCCCACGACGTCGACAACGTCTACACGTGGTCCGATCCCGGGATCATCGTGTCTTCACCGCGTGGGGTGAGCAGCACTGCGCCCGACGGATCGCTCTTCGTCGAGTTCCTCGCCGTCCTGAACGGCGCGGAAGACGGCGAAGGGTTCGCGGGACACACGGACTGGCGGATCCCGACGCTGGAGGAGCTCTCGACGATCGCGATCCTCGACCCCGACTGCAAGGCCGCGCCATGCGTGGCCGACACGGCGTTCGTGCCGAATCGTTCGGGGCCGTACTGGACCGTCACGACCGACTCCGTCGTGCCCGGCTTCGCGAAGGCCGTCGACTTCGACGACGGAACGATCGCCTCCGGCCTGAAGACCAACATGGCGTACGCCCGCGCGGTGCGAACGATGACACTCGCCGGCTCCGACTGACCGATCGAACGCCCTGCGCCGCGGGAACCACCTGCGCCGGCGTCGAGTCGCAAGGGCTTGCGTCGCCCCCGCGATCGCCGATCCTCGAACGCAACCACCCCGAACCGCGTCCCGGCGGGCGTGACGACCCCGCTCGTCCCCGCGATCCGCCCGAGGGACGGCACGATGACGATTTCGACTCGAGGAGGTCTTCGATGCTCCAGCGCCCCTTTCGTTGCCATCTGCCCTTGATCTTCTGCGCGATGCTGCTCGCGGCCGTCCCCGCTCGCACCGAAGCGCAGCCGCCCGACACCGCGACGACCGCCGCCCCGACGAGCGTCGAGGATGGCCGACCGAGGGAAGAAACGACCGGACCAAAGCTCGACCCCGACGACAGCAGCACTCCTCGTCGCAGCATGGAGAACTTCCTGCTCGCCGCCCGCGATTCCGACTGGGCGCGCGCGGCCGGGCACCTCGACCTGCGCCGTCTCCCGAAGGCCGAGCGCGCCGAGCGGGGTCCCCGGCTCGCGCGCCAGCTCAAGGCCGTGCTCGACCGCGAACTCTGGATCGAGCTCGACGCCCTCAGCGACGACCCGGCGGGCGCCGCGGACGACGGGTTGCCGTCGACACGCGATACGGTGGGAGTGATCGCGACCGGGGACAAGAAAGCCCCGATCGAGATGGAACGCGTCTCGGGCGCCGGCGACGCGAGCGTCTGGAAGATCTCCGCCGCGACCGTGGCCGCGACGCCGGGCCTCTACAACCAGTTCGGTCCCGGGATCATCGGCGAGATCCTTCCCCCGGTGTTCTTCGACGTGAGCTTCCTCGAGGTCCAGCTCTGGCAGTGGGCGGGACTGCTCGCGTTCTGCGCCCTCGCGTGGCTCGCGTCGTGGCTCGTGACGTTCACGCTCGGCCGCATCCTGGGTCCGCTGGTCCGGCAGTCGAAGACGACGATCGACGACCGACTCCTCGACTTGACGGCCGGACCGCTGCGCCTCGTGCTCTCGGTCGCGATCTTCGTCAGTCTCACGCGCGTGATCGGGCCGGCCGTCCCGGTCCAGCGCTTCCTCGACCAGGTCGGCAAGGTCGCGGTGATCCTGGCGCTCAGCTGGCTGTTGCTGCGACTGGTCGACGTCGTGTCGAAGAACGTGGAAGACAAGCTCGTGCAGCGCGGGCAGGCGGGCACGGCCGCGATCCTCCCACTCGGGCGCCGTGGCGCGAAAGCCGTCGTCCTCGCGTTCGCGACGCTGGCGGCGCTCCAGAACTTCGGCTTCCACGTGACCGGCATCCTCGCCGGCCTCGGGATCGGCGGCCTCGCCGTCGCCCTCGCGGCCCAGAAGACGCTGGAGAACCTGTTCGGAGGCCTGACGATCATCGCGGACCAGCCGGTGCGGGTCGGCGACTTCTGCCGCTTCAGCGGCACGATCGGCACGGTCGAGGACATCGGGTTGCGATCGACGAGGATTCGCACGCTCGAGCGCACGGTCGTCTCCGTGCCGAACTCGGAGTTCTCGAACATGCAGATCGAGAACTTCACGCGCCGCGACCGGATCTGGCTGCACCCGATCCTCGGCATCCGCTACGAGACGACCCCGGACCAGCTGCGCTTCCTGCTCGTCGAACTGAAGAAGATGCTGGTCGCCCACCCTCGCGTCTCGCCGGAGCCGGCCCGGGTCCGCTTCGTCGAGTTCGGCGACTACTCGCTGAACCTGGAGATCTTCGCGTACGTCAGGACCTCCGACTTCGACGAGTTCCTCTCCATCAAGGAGGACATCTACCTGCGGATCATGGACATCGTCGCGCGAAGCGGCACCGGCTTCGCGTTCCCGTCGCAGACGCTCTACATGAGCAGCGACTCCGGGCTTCCGGACGACCGCGTCGCTGCCGCCGAGGCGAGCGTGCGCTCGTGGCGCGAGGCGAAGTCCATGCCGCTTCCGTGGATGCCCCTTCCGGTGCAGCGCGAACTCGCCGGCACGCTCGACTTTCCGCCCGAAGGCTCCGCGTCCGACGGACGAAAACCCGCCTGACCGCCCGTCTCGCTCGTGCCGGCGGCCACGGCGACGCCGGCGCCGCCGGCTTCGCGCGTCCCGCCCGCAGCCCGCTCGTCACCCGACGCGGCGCCGGACGTTCCCGCTCCGCTCAGACGCGAACGGTCTGGACATAGAGGACGGCGATGCAGACGAAGTACCCCACGACGAGAAGGGCGCTGTCGGGTTCCACCACGCGGAAGCGCCGCTCCGCCCGGTAGAACACCGCCGCCAGGCCGAGGCTCGTCATCGAGACCGCCAGGATCCCGGTCAGCGCGTGGGACGGCTCGATGATCGCGAAGATCGACCGGCCCGGCGCCGCGAGGTCGAGCACGAACAGCAACGCCATGTTGAGCGCGTTCGAGCCGAACAGGTTGCCGACCGCGAGATCGATCGCGCCCTGGCGGACCGCGGCCACCGACACGACGAGTTCCGGCAGCGATGTCGAGAACCCGACCAGCAACGTGCCGACGAATGACGTGCCGAGTCCGCTCGCGATCGCGAGTTGTTCCGCCGACCACGCGAAGAACGGCGCGGCCGCCAGGATCACCGCCGCTGCGGCCCCGAAGCGGCCGAGCGCAGCGCGCAGGATCGAGGACCTGCTCTGGCCTTGCGGCGGCCGGTACGCCTGCTCCGGTTCACGGACGTTGTGCCGGTACACGGCCCTCGCCCCCGCGAGGTAGACGGCCAGCAGCGCGATCGACCCCCACCCGACGCCGAGGACGACGCCCGCGGACTGGACGGCGACGAGCAAGGCGGCGATGGACGTCAGAAGGATCGCGAGCGAAGCGCTGAGCCCGTGATCCAGCGCGACGCTGCGCAGCACGCGGGTGTCGCGGGCGAGCAGGTCGATCACCCCGAGGATGAGCATGTTCGCCAGGGACGACCCGAACAGGTCTCCAGCGGCGAGATCGGGCGCGTCGAACAGCACCGCGGACACGTCGGTGGAGGCTTCGGGAAGCGACGTGGCCGCGGCGAGCAACACCGACCCTATCCAGACGCGGCCGAGTCCGGTCACCTCCGAGATGACGTCGGCATGGCGCGCCAGCGCCACGCCCGCCAGCACGACGACGAGGCCGCTGGCCACGAACACGAGCAGTGCAGTCATCGCAGCCCGACCCATGACAGGGTTGCGCTGCCGAGTCACGGTCCCGCCGCAGCGGGCCTCAGTTCATCGGTTCGACGAGCGGGCAGTTCGGAGCCACGATCGTGCCGACGGCCGTCTTGAGGATCGCGAGCGCGTCGCCGGTCAGGATCTTGCCGTCGCCGTTGTAATCGCAGCGGACGTGGGTGCAGGAACCGCTTCCGACGGCCGCCTTCAACACGATAAGGGCGTCGGCCGTCTTGATCACGCCGTCGCCGTTGGCGTCGCCGCAGAGGACCTCCGGCATCGTCGTCGTGGTCGCGCCGACCAGCGACACCTCGAAGGTCGCGGCGACCGGCTTGTGGTCGGACAGGTCCAGCCCCTCGTCGGAAAACAGGCCGTCCGGAATAGTGTAGGCCACCGGGGTCAGCGCCACCAGGTCGCCGCTGCGGTAGAAGATCTTGTCGATCAGCTCGCAATCGCTCCCGGCCGGATCGGCGTCGCAACCGCCCTGGATGTCGGCGCCGGCGCCCGGCACGACGCTGCCCCTTTTCAGTTCGACCCAGACGTCCAGGACGCCGGTTCCCGCGAGCAGCGTCTCGATGTTGTCGTTTCCCGTGCGCGTGTAGCGGCTGTTCGTGTCGCCCATCACGATCACCGCGGTCCCCTCGGGCGAGTTCGCGTTCATCGCAGCGACGAGCTGCGTGATGTTCGCCCGGCGCGCGGTGCGGCTTCCCTCGTCCTGCCCCGCGTCGGCGTGCAGGTTGTAGACGTCGACGAACGCACCGTCCGCCAGTTCGTACGTCGCGTAGGAGAAGCCCTTGTTCGTGTCGCAGTCGCTGCCGGCGGCCCCCAGCGAACCGAAGCAGTCCTCCCACTGCACGCGCGTGAGGCCGGTGTACGGGAAGTCCGACAATGCGTTCAGGCCGTCCCCGATGCCGGACGGGCCTCCGTTGTTCTTCGGGGTGATGTGCGCGTAGCTGACCGTCGAGCCGTCGGTGAGCGTCGCGTAGTACGGCTGGTAGAAAAGCTCCTGGAGCTCGACCAGCGAAGGCCCTCCGTCGAACGCTCCTCCCGGAGTATGGAAGTCCTCGAGCAACGGGGCGATCGCCGCGATCTCCTGCGTGCGGTCCTCGATCACCTGCGGCGGAAGGCCGCGCACGTTGTACGTCATCACCTCCACGTTTTCCGCCGCGGCCACGGCTGCAGTGCCCACGACGGCGAGAACGATCGTGCAGACTCGATTCATGCGGATTTCCTCCCGGTTGATCCGATTCCATCGGAACCATGTTTCGAAGGCGTCGCCCTGACAAGAGCCGGGCCCGGGATTCGGCGCACTCGCGGGGGAGGCTTCAGGCGACTTCGCCACGCCCTGCCGCGCTCTTCGGCAGCCTCACGATGAACTCCGTCTTCACGCCCGGCTCGCTCGTCGCCTGCACGCTTCCGCCGTGCGCCTCGACGACCGCCTTGACGATGCTGAGGCCGAGTCCGGCGCCCGTCCCCGGTCGTTCGCTTCCACCGCGGAAGAACCTGCTCCAGATGTGCGGCAGGTCCTTCGCGGTGATCCCGTCCCCGTGGTCGATCACGCGGATCTCGGCCGTGGCCGGCCGGTCTTCCACCGCGAGCTCGACGGTCGTCCCGACCTTCGTGAACTTGATGGCGTTGTCCAGCAGGTTCGAGACGACGCGCCGGATGGCTTCGCGGTCCGCGTGGACGACCACCCGTTCGTCGCCGACCACCCGGATGGCGACTTCCCGATCTTCCGCGATCTCCTCGAACAGGTCCGCGGCCTCCACCGCCAGCGCCGCGAGGTCGAGCGGTTCGCGGTCGAACGCCGCGACGCGCCCCTCCGCGGCTGCCAGCTCGATCAGTCGACGCACCGTGACGAGGACGCGGTCCGCTTCCTCGAGACAGTCGGCGAGCGCCTCGGCCAGCACGTCGGGATCCCGGGACTGCTTCAGCGCGCTCTGCGCCGAGTTGCGCAACCGGGTGAGCGGCGTTCGAAGGTCGTGCGCGACGTGATCGAGCGACTCGCTGAGTCCCGTCATCAGCGTCTCGATGTGCGCGAGCATCTCGTTGAACTGCAGGACGAGTTCGTCCACCTCGTCGCCCCGACCGCTCGACGGGACGCGCGACGAGAAACGCCTCGTCTCGATGATCGTCTGGACGGTTTCGCTGAGCGACCGGATGGGCTGCAGCGTGCGCCGCGCGAGCACGCCGCCCGTCAGGATGGCGAACGGCACGACGGTCGCGAGGCTGACGAGCGAAAGCTGCCGGAAATTGCGGAGGACCTTGCGGCTTTCGGCAGTGGCCCTCCCGACGCTGAGGACGTTGCCGTCGTCGAGCCGTCGGCTCCCGAGCTGCAACGGTCCGGCAATGCCCGGCACGAAGCTCCACGCCGTCCCGCCGGCTGCGGACGGGTTGCGGGGGGTTGCGGCGCGCCCGGCGTCGAACTCGTCCCAGCGCTCGTGCTCGCTCGCGAACAACGTCCTGCCGTCGGGCGTGGTGATCTCGACGAAGAAGACCGGGATCCCGTCGAGGCCCGTGCGCGAGGCGTACTGCGCCACCGCGTCGACGCCGCCCCGCGCGTACGCAGCGGCCAGGAAACCCGTGCGAAGCTCGATTCCCTCGTGCTCGCGGACGAGGACCATGCGGTAGAGCTGCGCGTACACGACCGCCATCAGGGCGACGGTCGAAAGGAAGAAGAAGCCCGAAGTCCAGGCGGTCAGTCGAAAACTGACGGAGCGGCTACTGCGGCGCAGCGCGGAAAACATAACCCACACCGCGCATCGTATGGATCAGTCGCGCGGGGAAGTCCTTGTCGAGCTTGCCGCGCAGCCTGCAAACGAGGACGTCGACCACGTTGGTCGCCGGGTCGAAGTTCGCGTGCCACAACGTGCGCAGCAGGACGCTCTTCGATACCGGCCGTCCCGGAGTCTTCATCAACTGGGCGAGCAGCGACATCTCGCGTCGGGTCAGCTCGATCTTGCGGCCTTCGCGATGGACTTCCCGGGTCGCCAGGTCGAGGACGACCCCGCCGGCTTCATAGCGCTCGAACTCGCCGCCATGCGCGGTCCGACGGGTGACCGCGTCCACCCTGGCCAGCAACTCGTCGATGTCGAACGGCTTGCCCAGGTAGTCGTCCGCTCCGAGCGTGAGACCCTGCACGCGGTCGCCGACGGCGTCGCGCGCGCTGAGCACCAGGATCGCGTCGGCCAGGCGACGCTCGCGAAGCATGCGGACCACCTGGAAACCGTCGATGTCGGGCAGCATCAGGTCGACGATCGCTGCGTCGTAGGGCCGCTCGGAGGCCTTCTCGAGGCCCTGCGTTCCCTGCGCGGCCTCCTCGGGAAGATGACCGGCTTCCTCGAGCGCCCCCGTGATGAAACGGCGAATGCTCGCGTCGTCTTCCACGACCAGGATTCGAAGCGGTGTGCTCGTGCTCATCGACGACCGTCCTTCTTCACCCGCGAACATGCTCATGCGCCCACCTAACGCCGATGAGGCCGGCTTGTCAAAACTGCGTTCCCCGACCGCCGCGCCGTGCGTGGACGGCCGGGGAAGAGCGTTCGCAGCGAGTCCTTCGGCGGATGGACCACCCGCCGGACCGCGTTCCCCGCTGGTTTTCCGGGGCTTGCGACGGGGAGACGAAACCCGCAACGACAACTCCGCCGAGGCCCAGTCGCGGTCGACGCGCGGTCGCTCGCCTCCGTTCCCGAGCGATTGCGCACAAAAAAAATGCAATGCCCCGAAGCCGTCGCGCAATGCCGAACTTCCGCCCCGCACCTGCGCCGATGAAGGGCGAGCGTAATCTTTCTGCAATCAACGTCCTCGACGTTCCGCTGCTCGCCAGGAGCGCTCTCCGTCTTGCCGCGCGCTGCGCGCCACGCACCCGCTCGAAGCGAGAGCAACGCCCGGCCTGAGGAATCGCTGCATCTTGCGCATTCCGTCCGTCGCCATCCGTGGCCGGCAGCGCGAGCAGACACGCGCGCATCCGTCCGATTGCGAAATGCAACTTGATGGACGTCTCTCGAGAGATACAGAAATGAATCGACAGCGTAAGATCGGCGCAAACGAAAAAGCAGCGAGTTCGCCTTGCCACTTTCTTGCCCTCACGACTCTGGTCGTCCCTCGAACGGGGTGCTAGCTTCGCCGCGTTCGCAGGCATTCGTGACCGGAAGAAAGAGAGGGCCTGCGCACGATTCCAACCAAACCGTCCGGAGGAGGGAACGCATGATCGACCAGAAGCGGAAGGTGAGCCTCGTCCTGCTCACCATGTCCGGATTCATTCTCGCTGGAGCCGTGGAGACGTGGGCAAGCACGCTCACGCAGAACCTTTCGTGGACCATCAACCGCAGCGGCACGACGACGAAGCGTCGCGTCGTCGCGTATGGTGACTCGATCTACGCCGGCTACAACACGTCGCTGTTCAACATCGCGCTGTTCGCGGCGCCGACCGTCGACGCCGACTACCTGCAGTACAAGTGGAAGAACGACATCGAGGTCTACCGTCGCTGCAAGTCCGGCGCCGTGGCCTCGTCCGTCTACAACGACAAGATCAAGTCCGAGCGCTCGTACATGCAAGCCACGAACACGCGCGTCGTGACCTTCGAGATGTGCGGCAACGACGGCCTGCAGGCCCGAAGCAACCTGAAGGGCCAGAGCGGCACCTGCAACCTCGGAGTGCTGAACACGGCACTGAACAACTGCACGACCTACCTCAGCTCGTCGATGTCCTACATCAACGCGAACGCGTACTCGGGCACGAAGGTCAAGGCCATCGCGAACCTGTTCTACCCCGGGTACAACGCCGACAACGTGTTGAGCAGCTGCACCGTCAACGGCGCGAAGGTGAACCTGCGCGACACGTTCCTGCCGTACCTCGCGAAGATGAACTGGCGCATGTGCAACTACGCGAACACGTACGGCTTCAAGTGCGTGGACAGCTTCGCCGAGTACATGGGCCGCGACTACGACAGCAACGCCGACGGCAAGATCGACTCCGAGGCGCTCAAGTACGTGGCCGGCGAGACCGAGTCGACGTACGTCACGCGCATCACGTCGACGCTGAAGTCGACGCTGCGGGACTCGAACTTCAAGCTCGTGACCTCGACGACCAGCTACGACTACATGCAGTCCGACGACACGCACCCGACCTACGCGGGCGGCACCGTCTCGACCGGCATCGTCCCCGGCGGAACGGCGAGCGGATCGTCGACGCCGGACTACACCGACTCGCAGTACGTCGGCGGCAAGAACCCGGTCTGGAACCGCTACGGCCACGAGCGCATGGGCTGGAGCCTCTCGCTCCACAACCCGGCGACGCCGTGACCCGGCGAGCCTGACCACGCCCCGGATTCGTTCCAGGGCAAAGAGAAAGGCCCGGGTGCGGCAGCGCACCCGGGCCTTTTTCGTCGTAGGCGTCCGTGCGCCGATGCGCCGAAGGCAGCCGCCCGACCGATCCCGAGATCAGTGCGCGCCGATCGGCGACCGGAGTTGTTCCTCGATCCGGCTCAGGTTGAACGAGCCAGGCGACTGGCTCGGCGGATACTCCTTCATCGTCATCAGGAACTTCGCGGCCATCGACTGGATCGGCACGACGACGAAGGCGTGATCCAGGAACCAGTCGTCGTAGACGTTCGCGTTGTGCTGGGCCTTCTCGAACGGATCCCGGCGCAGGTTGAACAGCAGCGGGACGCGAAGCTCGACGAACGGCTCGCGCCAGACGCCGAACGCCTGGCCGCGGTTCTCCAGGAACACGACCTTCCAGTCGCGATAGCGCGCCGCGACCACCTGGCCGTCGTCGTTGACGTACCAGAATTCGTTGCGCGGCGACTCCTTCACCTTGCCGCCGAGGTAGTCGAGCAGGTTGTAGCCATCGAGATGGTTGCGATAGCGGCGACCGTTCAGGGTGACGCCCTCCCGCAGCTTCGCCCCGACCTCGGGATCCCCGGCAGCCGCGGCGAACGTCGGCAGCCAGTCCTCGTGCGCGACGATGCCGTTGAGCGTCGTCCCGGCGGGGAAGTGGCCGGGCCAACGCACGAACGCCGGGACGCGGTAGGCCCCCTCCCAGTTCGAGTTCTTCTCGCTGCGGAACGGCGTGTTGCCGGCGTCCGGCCAGGTGTTGAAGTGCGGGCCGTTGTCGGTCGAGTACATCACCAGCGTATCGTCGGCGATCCCCAGTTCGTCGAGGAGCGCAAGGAACTGCCCCACGTGCATGTCGTGCTCGACCATGCCGTCGGAGTACTCGTCCTGCCCCGAGATGCCGCGATGCTCCGGCTTCACGTGCGTGCGGAAGTGCATGCGCGTGCCGTTCCACCACACGAACCAGGGCTTTCCGGCCGCGTGCTGTTCGCGAATGAACTCGATCGCCCGACTGGACGTTTCGTCGTCGATCGTCTCCATGCGCTTCTTCGTGAGAGGCCCGGAGTCCTCGACGCGCTGGCCCCCCTTGCCGTCGGCCCACGAATGGATCACGCCGCGCGGCCCGAACTTCTTCCGGAACCCGGGATCCTTCGGGTAATCCTCGTTCTCGGGCTCTTCCTCCGCGTTGAGGTGGTAGAGATTGCCGAGAAACTCGTCGAAGCCGTGCATCGTCGGCAGGTGCTCGTCGCGGTCGCCCTGGTGGTTCTTGCCGAACTGGCCGGT
>CAYYZO010000032.1:35323-39461 GCA_964476185.1 uncultured Myxococcales bacterium | reverse complement strand
TCGACGAGGCGGTGCTGCTGTCCGACCGCATCGTGATGATGACCAACGGCCCGGCGGCGCGCATCGGCGGCATCGTCGAAGTGGACCTGCCGCGGCCGCGCGAGCGGCTCGAACTGGCCGGCAGCCATCGCTACATGGAACTGCGCACCACGGTCATGGATTTCCTCTACCGCAAGCAACTGAAACAGGCTGCCTGACATGCGCATTGCCGTCATCGGCAACGGCATGGTCGGCCAGCGCTTCCTGGAACAGCTGGCCAAGCGCAGCAGGGACTGCGAGATCACCGTCTTCAGCGAGGAACCGCGTCCCGCCTACGACCGCGTGCAATTGACGAGTTTTTTCTCCGGCAAGAGCGCCAAGGACCTGAACGTCGTGCCGGACAAGTTCTTCCAGGAGCACGGCGTCACGCTGCGCCTGAATGACGGCGTCCTCGTCATCGATCCGGTCAACAAGGTCGTGCGCTCGGCGCGCTACAAGGAAGTGCCCTACGACAAGCTGGTGATCGCGACCGGTTCCTATCCCTTCGTGCCGCCGGTGTCGGGGAGGGACCGCAGGGACTGCTTCGTCTACCGCACCATCGAGGACCTCGAAGTCATCGCCGCCACCGCCCTGCGCTCGAAGGTCGGCGTCGTCATCGGCGGCGGGCTGCTCGGCCTCGAGGCGGCGAAGGCCCTGCAGGATCTCGGCCTCGAAACGCACGTCGTCGAGTTCGCCTCCCGCCTGATGGCGGTGCAGCTGGATGATTCCGCCGGCCGGCTCCTGCGCCGCAAGATCGAGGCGCTGGGCGCGCGCATCCACCTGCAGAAGAGCACGAAAGAGATCGTCGACGGCGCCGAGCGCAAGCACAAACTGGTGTTCGCCGACGGCACCAGCCTGGAAGCGGACCTCATCGTCTTTTCCGCCGGCATCCGCCCGCGCGACGAACTGGCGCGCGGCGCTGGGCTGGCGGTCGGCGAGCGCGGCGGCATCCAGATCAACTCGCACTGCCAGACGACGAATCCGGACATCTACGCCATCGGCGAGTGCGCGCTCTGGGAAGGCCGCACCTTCGGCCTGGTCGCGCCGGGATACCAGATGGCCGAAGTGGCCGCGCGCCACCTGCTCGGCGAGACGCAGCTGCAGTTCCTCGGCGCCGACATGAGCACCAAGCTGAAGCTCATGGGCGTGGACGTGTGCTCGATCGGCGACGCCCACGGCAGCGCGCCGGGCGCGCTCAATTACGTGTACACCGACGAGGCAGCCGGGGTCTACAAGAAACTGGTGGTCGCGGAAGACCGCAAGCAGCTGCTGGGCGCGATCCTGGTCGGCGACGCCGCCGACTACGGCACGCTGCTGCAGATGGCGCTCAACCCGATGCCGCTGCCCGAGCATCCCGAGGAACTGATCCTCCCTGCGCGCGAGGGGAAGAAAGGCCTCGGCATCGAGATGCTGCCGGACTCGGCGCTGATCTGCTCCTGCAACGGGGTGACGAAAGGCGCGCTGTGCGCGGCGATCGACGCCGGCAGCCAGACGCTGGGCGCCCTGAAGAAGGCGACCAAGGCCGCCACCAGCTGCGGCGGCTGCGCGCCGATGACCAAGCAGATCCTCGACGCGGAGATGAAGAAGCGCGGCTTCCGCGTCAACAACCACCTGTGCGAGCACTTCACGCACTCCCGCCAGGAGCTCTTCCACCTCATCCGGATCAACGGCATCAAGAGCTTCGATGAGCTGCTCGCGCAGCACGGCCGGGGCAGGGGCTGCGACATCTGCAAGCCGGTGGCGGCCTCGATCTTCGCCTCCTGCTGGAACGAAATGATCCTGAAGCCGAAGCACGCGCCGCTACAGGACACCAACGACTACTTCCTCGCCAACCTGCAGAAGGACGGCACCTACTCGGTCGTGCCGCGCGTCCCGGGCGGGGAAATCACCCCGGCGAAGCTCATCGCGCTGGGCGAAGTGGCGAAGAAATTCGGGCTCTACACCAAGATCACCGGCGCGCAGAGGATCGACCTCTTCGGCGCGCGCGTCGAGCAGCTGCCGCTGGTCTGGAAGGACCTCATCGACGCGGGTTTCGAATCCGGCCATGCCTACGGCAAGGCGCTGCGGACGGTCAAATCCTGCGTCGGCAGCACCTGGTGCCGCTACGGCGTGCAGGATTCCGTGGCGATGGCGATCCGCGTCGAGCAGCGCTATCGCGGACTGCGCTCGCCGCACAAGCTGAAGATGGCGGTGTCCGGCTGCACGCGCGAGTGCGCCGAGGCGCAGGGCAAGGACGTCGGCGTCATCGCCACCGAGAAGGGCTGGAACCTCTACGTCTGCGGCAACGGCGGCATGAAGCCGCGCCACGCCGACCTGCTCGCGTCCGACCTCGACGAGGCGACGCTCGTGCGCTTCATCGACCGCTTCCTGATGTTCTACGTGCGCACGGCCGACCGCCTGCAGCGCACGTCGGTCTGGCTCGAGAACCTCGAGGGCGGCCTCGACTACCTTCGCGCCGTCGTCTGCGACGATTCGCTCGGCATCGCGGCGTCGCTCGAGACCGACATGCAGGCGATCGTCGCGAACTACGAGTGCGAGTGGAAAAAGGCGGTCGAGGACCCGAAGACGCTCCGGCGCTTCCGCCACTTCGTCAACGACGACCGCGCCGACCCCGACGTGCTGTTCGTCGAGGAGCGCGGCCAGATCCGGCCCGCGACGGCCGCGGAGGCCGAGGGCCGCCGCCGGGCGGTGGCGCGATGAGCGCCGCGGCCGCCATGGCCTGGCGCGACGTCTGCGCGCTCGACGACATCCTGCCGTGGAGCGGCGTCGGCGCTCTCGTCGACGACCAGCAGGTCGCGATCTTCCGCACGGCCGACGGCGTCTACGCGATCGACAACGCCGATCCCAAGGGCCGCGCGAACGTGCTCGCGCGCGGCATCGTCGGCGACCTCGACGGCCAGGTCGTCGTCGCGTCGCCGCTCTACAAGCACCACTACAATCTGGCGACGGGGCGCTGCCTCGAGGACCCCGACGTCTCGGTCGCCACGCACCGCGTGCGCGTCAGCGACGGCCGCGTCGAGATCGCCTCTCGCCACCTGAAGCCGGTGCCGCGGCGCGGACGCCCGCGCCTCGTGCTCGTCGGCAACGGCATGGCCGGCATACGCGCGCTCGAGGAGCTGCTCGCGATCGCGCCGACCCGCTACGACATCACCGTCTTCGGCGCCGAGCCGCGCGGCGGCTACAACCGCATCGGGCTCTCGAGCCTGCTGACCGGCGAGAAGACGTACGAGGAGATCGCCGGCCACGACCGCGCCTGGTACGAGAGCCGCGGCATCACGCTCGCGGCCGGCGACCCGGTCGAGTCGATCGACCGCGTGCGCCGCATCGTGACGGCGCGCTCGGGCCTTCGATGCCCGTACGACCGCCTGCTGATCGCGACCGGCTCTCGGCCGCGCGAACTCGACGTGCCGGGGCGCGGGCTCGACGGCGTGCTGACCTTCCGCAACCTCGACGACGTCGAGGCGATGCTCCGACGCGCCGAGGGCGGCGGCCGCGCCGTCGTCGTCGGCGGCGGCCTGCTCGGCACCGAAGCCGCGTGCGGGCTGCGCGCGCGCGGCATGCAGACGACGATCGTGCACCACGGGCCGTGGTTGATGAACCGCCAGCTCGATCGAGAGGCCGCGACGCTGCTCGGCGCGTCGATCGCCGAGCGCGGGATCGACGTGCGTCTCGACGCGCGCACCGCCGCGCTGACCGGCGCGACCGAAGTTCGCTCGGTGCGACTCGACGACGGCAGCGAACTGGCCGCCGACCTCGTCGTCGTCGCGATCGGCATCCAGCCGGAGGTCGACCTCGCGCGCAGCGCCGGCGTGCGCTGCGACCGCGGCATCCTCGTCGACGACACGATGCAGACGTTCGACCCGCGCATCTGGGCGATCGGCGAGTGCGTGCAGCACCGCAACGTCACGTTCGGCCTCGTCGCGCCGCTGTGGGAACAGGCGCGCGTCTGCGCGCTGCACCTCGCCGAGGTCGGCACCGCGCGCTACCGCACGCCGCTCTCGTCCGCGAGCCTCAAGGTCAGCGGCGTGCAGGTGTTCTCGGCCGGCGACATCACGGGCGACCGCGGCGCCGAGTCGATCGTGCTGCGCGATCCGATGCGCGGCGTCTACAAGCGCCTCGT
>CAYYZO010000032.1:22549-35223 GCA_964476185.1 uncultured Myxococcales bacterium | reverse complement strand
GACGACGGCGTCGTCACCGTCGCCGGCGACCCCGCGCACCCGTCGAACCAGGGCCGCCTCTGCTCGAAAGGCTCCGCGCTCGGCGAAACCGTGGGCCTCGACGGCCGCCTGCTGCGCCCGCGCGTCGGCGGCCGCGACACGGACTGGGACGAGGCCCTGGACACGGTCGCCGCGCGCTTTCGCGCCGCGATCGACGCGCACGGCCCCGACGCGGTCGCGTTCTACGTCTCGGGCCAGCTGCTGACCGAGGACTACTACGTCGCGAACAAGCTGATGAAGGGCTTCCTCGGCTCCGCGAACATCGACACGAACTCGCGGCTCTGCATGTCGTCGGCGGTGGCCGCGCACCAGCGCGCGTTCGGCGAGGACCTCGTGCCCGGCTGCTACGAGGACCTCGAACTCGCCGACCTCGTCGTCGTCGTCGGCTCGAACGCGGCGTGGTGCCATCCGGTGCTGTGGCGCCGGATCGAGGCCGCGCGCGCGCGGCGGCCGGAGATGCGCATCGTCGTCGTCGACCCGCGTCGCACGGCCACCTGCGAGATCGCGGACCTGCACCTCGCGCTGCGCGCCGGCACCGACGTCGCGCTGTTCGACGGCCTGCTCGCGCACCTCGCCCGCGAGGGCGTCGCCGACGAGAGGTTCCTCGCGACGAGCACCGGCGGCGCCGAGGAAGCGCTCGCCGCCGCGCGGACGTCGGCGGGAAGCATCGACGACGTGGCGGCGGCCTGCGGGCTCGAAGCGCGCGACGTCGAGGCGTTCTTCGGGATGTTCGCGCGCAACGAGCGGGTGGTCACCGCGTGGTCCCAGGGCGTGAACCAGTCGACGTCGGGCACCGACAAGGCGACCGCGATCCTCAACTGCCACCTCCTCACCGGCCGCATCGGCCGGCCCGGCATGGGTCCGTTCTCGCTGACCGGGCAGCCGAACGCGATGGGCGGCCGCGAAGTCGGCGGACTCGCGAACATGCTGGCCGCGCACCTTTCGCTCGAGGACGAACGGCACCGCGCGCTGGCGCAGGAGTTCTGGCAGAGCCCGCGCATCGCCTCGCGGCCGGGCCTCAAGGCGGTGGACCTGTTCGAGGCGGTCGGCGACGGCCGCGTCAAGGCGCTGTGGATCATGGCGACGAACCCTGCGGCGAGCCTGCCGGACGCCGACCGCGTGCGCGACGCGATCGCGCGCTGCGACTTCGTCGTCGTCTCCGACTGCACCACCGACACCGACACGGCCGCGCTCGCGCACGTCCTGCTTCCCGCGGCGGCGTGGGGCGAGAAGGAAGGCACCACCACGAACTCCGAGCGGCGCATTTCGCGCCAGCGCGCGTTCCTGGCGCCGCCGGGCGACGCGCGGCCGGACTGGTGGATCGTCAGCGAAGTCGCCCGCCGTCTCGGCTGGAGCGACGCTTTCTCCTATCAAGGCGCGCACGCGATCTTCGACGAGCACGCGCGGCTGTCCGCGCTCGCCGCCGGCGAGGCCGCGCGGGCGTTCGACCTCGGCGGGCTGGCCGGAATGACGAGCGCGGAGTACGACTCGATGGAGCCCGTGCAGTGGCCGGTGCGAAACCGCGACGGCGGCGGGACCGCGCGCCTGCTCGACGACGCGCGCTTCCGGCACCCCGACTCGCGCGCGCGCCTCGGAGCGACTGCTCCGCGACCGCCGGCCACCGCTCCCGGCGCGGACTTCCCGTTCGTGCTGAACACCGGACGCATCCGCGACCAGTGGCACACGATGACGCGCACGGGCCGCTCGGCGCGCCTCGCCGACCACCTGCCGGAACCGTTCGTCGACGTGCACGCCGACGACGCCGCGGCAGCGGGCCTGGTCGACGGCGGCCTCGCCGAGGTCCGCACGCGCTGGGGCTCGACGGTGCTGCGCGTTCGCACCGGCGGCGAAGTCGCGCGCGGAGCTCTGTTCGTGCCGATGCACTGGACGGCGGCGACCGCTTCCGACGCGCGCATCGGCGCGATGGTGGGCCCGTTCGTCGATCCGGTTTCCGGCGAGCCCGAGTTCAAGCACACGCCCGCAACGATCCGGCGCGTGCCGGTCGCGTGGCACGGGGTGTTCGCGAGCCGGCGGCGCGTCGAACGGCGACTGCTCGGGCAGCGCGACGCCCCCCGCTGCTGGTGGACGCGGGTGCAGGGCGACGGCTACGAGCGCATCGAACTGGCCGGCTTCGACGAAGGCGTCGACGCGGGCGCGTGGACTCGCCGGCTGCTCGGCGCCGGCGGCGCGCCGCTCGAGTACCACGACTCCGGGACGTCGCTGTATCGCGCCGCGATCGTCAGCGACGGCAGGCTCGATTCGTGCGTGTTCGTCGCGCGCGACCGCGACGCGCTGCCGTCGAGGGCGTGGATCGCGAACCTGTTCGCTTCGGCTTCGATCACCGACGCGGACCGCATCGGGATCCTCGCGGGGCGGCCGCTGGAGGGGCCGGTCGACGCGAGCCCGGTCGTCTGCTCGTGCTTCGGCGTGCGCCGCGACACGATCCTCGGGGCGGTCGAACGGGAGGACCTTCGATCGACGGCCGAGATCGGAGCGCGCCTGCGCGCCGGCACCAACTGCGGCTCGTGCCTGCCCGAGCTGCGCGGGCTGCTCCCGGCGTGCAGCCGCGCCTGCCGCGCGGCGTGATCGCCGCCCGGCCTGACCGGCGCGCGGCGGGGTTTGCCCGCAGCCGGCCGGACGAGTAGAGCCTGTCGTGCGGGCGGCGTTCGTCCATTCCCCGCCGCCGCCGGAGGCCCCGCATGAAGTTCGTCACCCTGCTGCTGGCGCTCACGCTCACCGCAACCGCCTTCTCGCCCGCCGTCGCGGCGGATTGGTCGCCGGACCAGTGGAAGTACGAGGACACGCTGCAGTTCCTGAGCGACTGCCCGGGCGAGGGGCCCCACTGGTCCTACGTCTGGCTCGTCGTGCTCGACGGCGACCTGTGGGTGAGACTGGGATCGAAAGCGGCAGGTCGAGTGGACTGCAACCAGCGCGGTCGCACGACGTCGATCAAGATCGCCGACAAGGAGTTCCCCGCCGTGGAGATGATCGAGGCGCCGGAGATGGCCGAGCGCGTCGCGGCGGCGATGGCCGAGAAGTACTGGAGCGACTTCACCGTCGCGTGGCTGGATCACCCGTACACGATGAAGCTCGTGCCGAAGACCGAGTGACGGTCCTTCCTGCCGGCCGCGCCATACGGACCCGGGAAATTCAGGTCTTGTTCGGCTGCACCCGACAGGCTAACTGCTTTGGTGATGGGGGGAGAAGCGCGGGACAGCAACGCCCCTCGACACGCCGGGCGTGCTGCCGCACTCGCGGCCGCCCTGCTGCTGATCCCCGCCGCGGCGCTCGCGGCTTCCTCGTTGGACGAAGAGCGCTGTCATTCCGGCAAGCTCGCCGTCTCGGCCTGGCACGCGAAGAAGCTCGGCCGCTGCCTCGGAGGCCGTGCCCGCGGCGGCTCCATCGCCGAAGAGCAGACCTGTGTCGCCGCGGTCGTCGAGGCGACGGCCGCGAGGCTGTCTGCCACCGACGAACGAACCGGCAGCGGGGGCTTCGTTTGTGCGGGCGATCTCGCGAGCCTCGCGCTCGAGGCTGGCTCCTCGTGGCTCGAGACGCTCGCCGCTTCCTCGGTGTTCCAGGCCAACGCGCTTCCGAATGCCTGCGTGGACCAGCGCCTGCGGGCGATGTCCCGCTACGCGTCGAAGGTCGCCAGTTGCCTGCGTCGCGCGTTCGGCTCCAGGACCGGCCGTGACGAGTGCGCGGCAGCCTACCTGGCCAGGTTCCGCAAGCAGTGGGACGCAGCCGGACTGAAGGGCTCGTGCACCTCCGGGGAGTTCGCGATCGTCGCAGCAGGTGTTCTCGACGCCGTCAACGCGCAGTCGGACCTGCTCCACGTGATCTGTGGCAACGGCATCACGAGCGGCTTCGAGGAATGCGATGACGGCGGCACCGTCGAAGCGGACGGTTGCGATGCGTCGTGCAGGCCGGAAGTCTGCGGCAACGGCGTTCGCCAGGCCGGGGAGGACTGCGACGACGGAGGGCCCACGGCCGCCTGCGACGGCGATTGCACCGCCGTCGTCTGCGGCGACGGGGTGCACAACGCCGCGGCCGGAGAGGAGTGCGACACCGCCGAAGCTTCGGCGATCTGTCTCACCGACTGCAGCGCATCGAGCTGCGGCGACGGATTCGCCAACGCGCTCGCCGGCGAAGCGTGCGACGACGGCGGTGCGTCGGCGAACTGCGACGACGACTGCACGCCTGTCGTCTGCGGCGACGGAAACGTCAACTTCGCGGCCGGAGAGGAGTGCGACGACGGCGGTGTCGTCCCCGGAGACGGATGCGGCGAGGCCTGCTTGCTCGAGGCCTGCGGCAACGGATGGCGCGAGGCCGCGGAGGAATGCGACGACGGGAACGTCGCCGACGGCGACGGCTGTTCTTCGTTGTGCCGGCGCGAGCAGTGCGGCCGCGTTGGAGGCGAGGTCCGCTGCCTGTGGTGCGGCCGGGGCGGGCGTCCAGACGCCACATGGACGTCGTGCGCCTGCGAGGCCGGCTACGAGCGTGCAGCGGGAGGCTGCGTGGACGTCGACGAATGCGCGCTCGGCGCCTGCGGCGGCGGCCCTTGCGACAACCTGCCCGGGACCTGGTCGTGCCCGATCGCCTGCACGGCCGAGGCGTTCCACCACGCGCTCGCGTCCTGCGGCGGCCCCGGCCGTGCGATCACGTTCGACTGCACCGACGCGACGATCGGGATCCCCGACGACGGCGTCCGCGCGCGCCGAACCGCCTGTAACGGTCTCGTGATCGATGGGCTCGGCCGCAACGTGACGTTCGAGCTCGTGCCGGCCTGCTGGGGCCGCGTGCTGCCGGCCGGCGAGTGCCGCGTCGCGCTCGATCCCGACGGGACGTGCGCGTGTCCCGGCGAGAACAGCGGCACAGTCTTCCTTTCGCTCGAAGGCGACGACATGACCGTGCGCGATCTTGCCGTCCGCAATTTCTTCGACGGCATCAAGACGTCCGGCAACAACGCGACGGTCGAGGACGTCACCTTCGAGCGCTTGTGCGACGAAGCCATCGGGAGCATCGGCGGCGCGGGCAACACGTTCGAACGCGTCGAGGTCCGCCTCGGCTGCGGGAAGGGCATGCAGAACTACGGCAGCATCGCCGCGACCGATCCGGATCCGCGGTTGAGCACGCACTACAACGCCGTCCTGCGCGACAGCGTGTTCTCCGACTGCCAGCAGCCGGTCCGCACGACGGCTTCGGGGCGCTGGCTTGTCGAATCCGTGCGCATGAAGGGACAGTACGCATCCGGGATGTTCCGCTGCCTCGGTCCTCGTTTCACATCAGACGTGGCCGACACCCAGGTCGTGCACGTGCGCGGCCTGGAGCTCGACGGCTGCGACCACGGACTGCGGTTCGGCGGCAGCGTCGACGCGCTCGTCTGGCAGAACCGGATCGTGAACAACCGCTTCCGCGGGCTGCTCGCCGCCGCGAACTCGCGCGTCGTCGCCTGGCAGAACGAGGTCCGCGGCAACGGCGGTCTCGCGAGCTCCGAAGGCGGACTCGGCGGCGTGGGCATCCTCGACGGGGCCGAGGTCGACCTCGGAGGCGGCGCCCTCGTGATCGACGGCGCAACGGCCCGGAGTCCCGGGCTCAACGTGCTCTGCGACAACGTCTCCCCGCAGGGCGCTGCGAGTGACGTGCACAACACGACTGCGAGGACCGTGTCCGCGACCGGCAACTGGTGGTGCACGACCGATCCGCAGAGCCGCGTGTCCGGTCCGGTCCTCACCGACCCGTTCCTGGCCAGCGAGCCCTGATCACGACGAACAAGGAAGCCCGCGAGTTCGCGGCCGGCGACGAGGGGCCGGTCGTCGCTGCCGGCCGTGCCCCCGGGAGCTCGTGCGTCGAGGTAGCCGCTCGTTCGGCAGGGCTTCTCTTTCCCGGACCCCGTTGACAACGGGCCGAAGTCCCGCGAACACAGGACACATGGAATGCGTTCGCGGAACTGGAGTGCGTCGTCGCCGGACGCGGGCGCGGTTTCCGACGCTCGTGCTGCTCGCGGCCGTGTCGATGGCCCTGCCCTCGCTCGCGACGGCTGCCGCGCAGCCTGTCCGGGGCGACCGCCTGCAGCTGCGGGACTCGCGTACGCTCGCCGATGGCGTGCCCCGCGTGAAGCGGTCCCTCCAGTACGGTTCCAGCGACGCCGGGGTGACCGCGCCTGTTGCCGGCGGCGCCGGTGACCCGCTGCTCCACGGCGCGAGCCTCTACCTGCGCAACGCCGCATCGTTCGGCGAAGTCGCGCGCATCGACCTGCCGGCCTCCGGATGGAAGCCCGCGTCGTCCGGCTACCGCTACAAGAGCAAGCTCGCGAGCAGCCTCGGCAAGGCCAGGGTCCTCGTGGACTGGGGCGCCGCCAGGCTGCGCGTGCGCGTCGTCGACCGGACGGGCAATGTGCTGCGATTCTCGCTGGACGAGGCGGCGCAGGGAATCCTCGGGATCTCCGTCGAGAGCGGCGACGGCGCAGCCGGCGCGTGCAGCGAGTTCGACGGCGAAGAGGACGGTGGCGGCCCCGTCGATGCCGAGTGCGGCTACACAGGACGGTTCTCGTCCACGGCAGGCCGGGCGCCGGCCCTGTGCCCGGCGCCCACCACGACCGCCGAACGGGACGGCTGCGATCGCTGGCGCCTGCTCGACCTGCTCGTCGAGGGGCAGATGTCCGCGGCCGGCATCCCGGCCGTCGCCGCCGCGATCGTGCGCGCGGGCGACCCCCTGTGGAGCGGGGCGTGGGGTCAGCGCCACGTTTCGCCGTCGCGCCCGGCGCTGGCCTCGACTCCTTTCATGCTCGCGTCCGTCAGCAAGACGGTGACAGCGACCGCCGTGCTGCAACTGGTCGAGGACGGGGTGTTCGGGCTCGACGACGACATCGACACAATCCTCGACTTCCCCGTCGACAACCCGCGGGTGCCCGGCGACGAGTCCATCACGGTGCGCCAACTGCTCACGCACAGTTCGGGGCTCGTCGACGACGAGGCCGTGTGGGGAGGCTACCCAGGCGAGCCCGGTTCGCTCTACGTGATGGGCGACTCGCCGATCGCCCTCGGGGACTTCCTGCGCGGCTACTTCGTCCCCGGCGGCCCGTGGTACGACCCTTCACGCAACTTCGCCGGCTACGCCCCCGGGGGCGGCTACGAGTACTCGAACCTGGCGACGGCCCTGCTGGGCTACCTCGTCGAGGCGGCCACGGGCGCCGCGCTCGACGATCACAGCGACGCGCGCATCTTCGCGCCGCTGGCGATGAACGAAACCGGCTGGCACCTGGCCGACTTCGCGTCGATCGACGTCGCGATGCCGTACGAGTCCTTCGGCGGGCAGTTTTCCGAATGGGGCCAGTACGGCTACCCCGACTACCCGGACGGGCAGCTACGCTCCAGCGCGCGCGATCTCGCGCGCTTCCTCGCGGCATGGGCGGGTGGCGGCATCCTCGACGGCACGCGCATCCTCGAGCAGGCGACGGTCGACGAAGCGCTGCGCGTGCAGGCCCCATCCCTCGACCCGACCCAGGGCCTGTCGTGGTACTACGAACGCATCGGCGCGCGCACCGTGGTCGGCCACAACGGCGGCGACTACGGCGTCACGACCGACATGTTCTTCGACCCGTCGACGGGGCACGGCGTGCTCGTCCTCGTCAACACCGACGACACGGGCGCGCGCATCCGCGCGATGCAGCGCATCGAGGAAGCCTTGTTCGCCATCGCCGAGTCCCCCTGAGCCAGCGCGGCGTGGGTGTGCGCCGTCCGGGCAGGACATCGTCGACATCGCAGCGTCGGCGGCGACGACGGGACTTCGCCCGAAAACCTGCAGACGACGCCCGTGGCCGAGCCGCTCCAGGGCACGGGCGGGAAGTTCCGCGCGAGGCCGTAGCGGCGCCGGTGGCGCGGCCGACCGCGGCTCCAGCGCCCGCGATTCAGCAGCCGCAGTTCAGCGCGCGTCGCGCCGCGAGGCGAGGACCGGCAGCAGCAGCACGAGCCACACGGCCGTCGCCGCCAGGAAGAAGAACGCGGCGGTGGCCATCCAGGCGTTGCGGTTCGCGAGGTCGACCGCCATCGCGACGCGCGAGCCGAGCGCGGCCGCCATCAGCATCGCGATCGCGCCGACCTGCCACGGCCTCCCGTTGATGAGGTCGCTGCGGTCGCCGTGGCCGAGGATCACGTGCGTGCTGACCGCGAGCGTCAGCGTCGCGAGTCCGCCGACGAACACGACGTGCAGCCCGGCCTGGTAGTACTGGGGCCACAGCGCCGCGACCGCGTAGCCGAGCGGCAGCATCCACGCCGAGATCCAGACCAGCCAGCGGTTCCAACCGGGCTTGGTCGGCGGCTGCCACAGGCGCGGACCGAGCAGGAGTCCCGCCGCAAGGACCGCCGCGCGCAGCGCGCAGCCGGCGGGCAGCGACCAGCTGACCTGCACGACGAAGCTCGCGACGAGCAGCGCCGCGCCGGCAAGGTGCGCGGCGATCGCGAGCGCGTCGCTCTTCGTCAGCGCCGCGTCGGGTGGAGCTTCGCCGCGCGTCATCAGCGGCAGCGCGAGCCCGCCGACGCCGAGCACCAGCGAGAGGAACACGCCCTGCAGCACCAGCTGCTGTCCGAGGTCGTGCAGCCACATCCAGTCGGGGCCGAGCGCACCGCGCGCACCCGTCATCAGCGATCCGAAGAAGCCGATCAGCAGCGCGGCCGGGATCCAGACGAAGCTCGTCGGGGGACGCCGCCGGGCAGTGGACGAAGCGAAGCGCCGCACCATGAACACGACGAGCAGCGCGCAGGCCAGGAGCCAGCCGGCCTGCGAGAGCGCCCACAGCTTCGCCCACGCCGTCGCGACCGTGAACACCGGCGCCGCGATGCCGAGCGACATCTCGAGCACGTTCGGCGGCGCGGTGCCGCTGCGCCGCGGGACCATCGTGAACAGGAAGCCGATCGCGAACGAGAGCAGGAAGCCCTGGATCTGCGTCATGCCGTGGAAGATGTAGACGGCGAGGTAGTCCTCGTAGCGGCCGCTGAGCGCCAGCGTGAGCCAGCGTCCGACGCCGGCCCACGACAGCAGGATGCCGAGCGGGAAGAACACCGCATACGGTTCGCGGCGCCAGAACGGGGCGTCGCGCACGGCTTCGTTGACGATCATCACGCCGGGCGGGATCGCGGGATCCGTCATGAGGTCCTCCGTTGCTGCCCGCCGTGGCGGTGGTCCCAGGGCGTCTCGAAGCGGCCGGCCCACACCCCTCGCCGGGCGGCGCGCGCCGCTTCTTCTTCGTCCACGTAGTCGAGGCTGTAATGGCGGTACGCGAGCGCCGCGCCCTCGGAGACGAGCCTGGCGCCGAGGTCGCCGTCCCGGGTCCGGCAGACGCCGACCATGCGTCCGTACTGGTCGACGTCGCGCTTTTCGCAGGTCACCGGCTGCCGCGCGATCGCGACGATCAACGCTTCGCGCGAGACCTGCCCGCAGGCGTAGCTCGCGCCGTCCTCCCGTGTGCAGAGCTGGCTGCGTTCGAACGCGTCGATCCCGTACAGCCGCACGCGCAGGCCGTCGAAGTCGAGCGTGTCGCCGTCGAGCACGAGCGGCGTGCCGCTGACCTGGGCGGGGACCGGGCCGCGCGTGCCGGGCCTCGAATCGACGCCGACGCTCCAGCGCCCGATCGCGAACGCGACGAGCACGCCGACGAGCATCAGCGCCGCGCGCTGGGCGGGCGTGCGGCCGAGGCGCGAGAAGGCGCGCGGCATCCTCGACAGTTCACGGCGGGAAAAGCGATGCGGCTCGTAGCGGTTCAGGACTCGGCTCCTCGATGGGGTCGGCGCGACGGCGCGCGGCGTCGAGCCGTCGCCCGGGACTTTCCGCCGTGCGACGCCGCTCCGCAAGCGGAGGCCGCCCTGCGAGCCGCGCTCAGAGCGTCGTGCGCAGGCCGATCATGTAGATCGTGCCTCCGATCACGTACCGGCCGGGGAACACGGCTGCTTCCGAGTCCGAGACGTTGCGCGCCTCGTCGGGCGAGTGGCCGATCGCGGTGTCGATCGTCCACGCCGACCAGTCGCCGGGCAGCGTCCACGACAGGCCGCCGCCGATTTTCCATTCCGCCGAGTCGATGATCAGCGGCGACACCCAGCTGTCCGGCACGATCTCGTCCGCGTAGCCGACCGAGAACGTCGCGTCGAGCGAATCGGTCAGCGCGTAGCGCGCCGCGGCCGCGATGCGCCACTCGTCGCTCGCCGAGCGGATGTACGGGATGTTCGCCGCCGGAGTGTCCTCGAAGCGGAAGATCGAGCCCGAGAACTTGCTCGCGTCGGTCCAGCGCCCCACCAGGCCGAGGTGCAGCCGATCCGTCACGTCCGCGTTGACGCCGACGAACACCTGCGCGGGCATGTCGAGATCGAGCTCCACGTCCTGCTTGTCGCCGGTCGGCAGCCGGTCGTCGCCTTCGGTCCAGACCATTCCCGGCGTTCGGAACGAAAAGCCGAGGTCGATGCGGTCCGTGAGGCGGTACTGCAGGCCGACGTTCGCCTGCACGCCGGGACCGCGCAGCGTGTACGCGAACTGGTCGCCGGCGAAGTAGCGCAGGTGGACCTGCCCGTAGAGGATCGACAGACCCGCGCCGACGCTGAGCCTGTCCGTGATCGGGTACGCCGCCATCACCGTAGCGTTGGAGACGCCGGTCGACGCATAGAAGTCGTAGGGGACTCCCGCCGCCGCGTCGGCGTCCGAGTCGAACGCGGAACCGAGCGATCCGTAGACGGCCAGTCCCCAGCGCAGCCCGAAGCCGGTCTCGTGCACCACCCCCGCGTCGGGAGCGAACGCGACGAAACTGTTCGTCGTGTCGTAGCCGGGCGGCGTCGTCGTGTGCAGCTGGCTGTGGCCGACCGGCACGCCGAGGCCCACGCCGATCGCGCCCGGCTCGAAACCGACGATCGCGGCCGGATTCGAGTATGCGGCGGCCGACGGTGTCATCGGCGCCGCGACCGTGGCGCCGTTCATCGCCGAGTCGGGCACGCCGATGGCGGGCGCGAGCAGTTGGGTCGCCTGCGCCGGCGAGGCCGTCCAGAGGCTGATCGCGGCGAGAGGAAGGAAGGAGAGCAGCGGTCGCGCATGGCACGCCCGCGGGCGAACGAAAGCATTCTGGTGGCGTATCACGGTCCCCCTCGGCCGGCCCCGCGGCCGCACGGTCGTGTTACGCGAACACCCGGACCGAAGGAAGCGCTGTCGCCGCCGCGGCGGCGTCGTGGCCCGACGCGGCCGGCTTGACTCGCGGGTCCTGCCTTCCTTTAGTGCGCCGCATCGCGCCGGCCCGGGAGCCGGCGCAGAACCACCAGCGACACCACGCCGCGTCCGCCCGCGGCGGGACTCCGTCCCGCCGGGCGCCGGCTTCCGGTTCGGTCGCCAGGGAGATCGTCGTGGCCGAACGTTCGGGACTCGTCGCGTTCTGGAAGAACTACAACCGCAAGCAGGTGCTGCGACTCGCGCAGGAAGCGGACGAGCTCGGCTACGATTCGTTCTGGATCCCCGAGGCGTGGGGATACGAAGCCTTCAGCCTGCTGACCGAGATCGCGGTCCACACCAGGCGCATCAAGCTCGCGACCGGCATCGTCAACGTGTTCAGCCGCTCGCCGGGCCTGCTCGCGATGCACGCGGCGACGCTCGACGAGATCTCCGAGGGCCGCGTGATCCTCGGGCTCGGCACCTCCGGCGAGAAGGTCATCGAAGGCTTCCACGGCGTGCCGTACGAGAAGCCGCTCACCCGCATGCGGCAGTACATCAAGGTGATCCAGTGCCTGATCTCGGGCCAGCGCCTGAACGAGGCTGGGGCGGACCTGTGGGAGTTCCGGCATTTCCAGCTCGCGATGACGCCGGTGCGCGAACGCATCCCGATCTACTGCGCGTGCCTGAACGACAAGGCGATCCGGATGGTCGGCGAGCTCGCCGACGGCTGGATGCCGACGTTCTGGCCGTGGCAGCAGCTCGACAAGGGCATCTCGATCCTCGCCGAAGGCGCGGCGAAGAGCGGGCGCGACGTCAAGGACATCGCCGTCTCGCCGTTCACGACCGTGATCCCGATGCCGGACAAGGAAATGAGCTACCACTCGGCTCGCGGGATCATCTCGTTCTACATCGGCGGCATGGGCGTCTACTACCACGAGATGCTCTCGCGCATGGGCTACGCCGAGAACTGCGACCTCGTGCGCGACCTCTACACGAGCAAGCAGCGCCCCGAGGCGGCCGCCGCCGTTTCGCAGGACCTGCTCGACGCGCTCGTGATCGCGGGCGAGCCCGACTTCTCCAGGAAGCGCCTCGGCGAGTGGCGCCGCGCCGGCGTCGACCTCCCGATCCTCGGATTGCCGACCGACATGGGGCCCGAGATCTGCTCGATGTACCTGCAGCTGATGGCGCCGGCAGCCTGAGCCGCGCATGCCGGCCGCCGCGACCGCCGACGGCATCGGGAGCATCGCCGTTCTCGCGGCGTCCGTGGCCGCGGTGTTCGTCGCGCCGGGCGGCCTGCTGCTGCTCGCCGCCGGCGTGCGGGTGCACCTCGCGGAAGCGCTCGCCTGGTCGTTCGCGGCTTCCCTCGCGCTGCTGACGGCCGCGTTCGCGGCCTGCCTCGCGTCCTCGTCGTCGATCGCGGCGGCTCCCGGCGCGCTCGTCGTCGTCACGCTCGCGGC
>CAYYZO010000032.1:15150-22449 GCA_964476185.1 uncultured Myxococcales bacterium | reverse complement strand
GTCGCGTTCGCGCCGGTCGGCAGCGTGGACCGCTGGTGGTACCTCGCCTACGTGCGCGGTTGGCTCGAGGCGCCCGTGCTCGACCTCGCCGAACCGTTCCTCGGCACCGGGCGGTCGTTCGCGCGGTTCGGCGTGCACCCGTGGCTGTTCGGCCTCGCGACGTGCTCCCGACTGTCGGGCGTCGACCCGATCGCGGTGTACGAGAACGGCGCGCCGGCCCTCGTCGTGCTCGCGTCGGTTTCGGCGGCGTTCGCGTTCGCGCGCGAGATCCTGCGCGACGCAGCCCTTGCGCGCCTCAGCGTGCTCGCGACGATGCTGCTGTGGAGCGGCGCGCTCGTGCCGGTGCTCGCGCGGGCCGGCGAGGACAAGATCCTGGCCGCCTCGGCGCTGCTGCCGCTCGCGCTCGCCGCGTTCCTCCGGGTACTGCGCGGCGCCCCGCGCGCGCTGCTTCTGCTCGCGATCGCCGCCGCGGCGACCGCGGCCGTGCACGCGCTCGACTATGCGTTCGCGCTCGTCGTGCTCGCGCCGGTCACCGCGTTGCTCGCGATCGTGCGGCCGCCTGCCCGGAAGCGGCTCCTCGCTGCCTCCGCGATCCTCGCTGTCGTGGCGATCGCACCGGCGATCTCCGGACTCGTCGTGCGCGAGCGACTCCACGAGATCGGCGCGGAGCTGTCCGAACCGGATCATCCGGTGGTGCGGGTCCACGAGGCGCGCGAGCGGCTCGTCGACCTCGGCGCCGGCGGCTACGTGGTCGATCCGCGATTGCTGCTGCACCCTCTCGCCGGACTGGCGCTCCTCGGCGCGTTCGTGCTCGTGCGACGGGGCGCGTCCACGTTCACGACCCGCGACGCGCGAGCGTTCGCGCTGGTTGCGACTGCCATCCCGCTCGCGATCGCGTTCGTCCCGCCGCTGCCCGCGGCGATGGGCGCGCTGATCCCGCCGTGGATGGTCTACCGCGTGCTGTGGACCCTGCCGCTGGCCCCGCTGGCCGCGGTCGCCGCGTACTCGATCCTGCGTCGCTTCGAGCATCGGGAAGCCTTCGCGGCCGGGCTCCTGCTCCTGCTCGGGCTGCCGCTGCTGGCCGCGGGGACGACGAGCCGCCTGTCGGAGGCGCGCGGCAGGCTCGCGGCGCCGGAGGCCGACGATTTCCGCGCGCTCGTCGCGGCGCTGAAGGCGCTTCCCGTCGACGCGATCCTCGCCGTGCCGCCCGCCCTCGCCGAGCGCATCCCCGCCTTCACGGGACGCCACGTCGTCGCGGCGCTCGACCGCTCGACGGTCGTGTTCGCGGGCTCGCGGCCCGACGGCGAGGCGAGGTTGCGGGCTCGCGCGGCGATCCTGGCCGGCGACGCCAGCGCCGCCGTGCTCTCGCGCGGGGCCGGCGTCGAGACCACGCACGCCGTGTACGACCCGGCTTTCCCCGTGCAGCCGCGGTGCGCGCGCGATCTCTTCCGCGCCGGGCGCTACGCCCTCTGCCAGGTCGAGACTCGAGACCGGACGGCGTTCGGGTTGGAATCGTTGGAACCGCTTCCCCCGCCGGCGGCAGGAGCCGTCTTCCACATCGTCGCGCGAGGTCGTTGCGTGCCCAAAGGCGGCGCCGGACGCCTCGACGTGTGGTCGGCTGCCCCGCCGGTGACGGTCTGTATCGTCGACGTCCCGCCTGCCGCTGACGGGCTCGTGCTGCGCATCACCGTTCGCACGGGACGCGCGACCGAGGAATTGCTGGTGGCTGTCGATGACGGCCACCGAAGGCTTGACGGGTCTGCACGGGTACGGGGCGCCGCCGATGCATGGTTTGCATTGCCGCCCCTCGACACGACGGCACTCGAGGTCCGCGTCGCGTCCGCATTCCTGCCATCGTCACGCATCGAACGAGTCGAGCTGGTCGCACCGCTGCCAAGCGCGGGCACGGGGAGCGCACGAACAACGGATCCGGGCGCCGCGACCCCGAGATGACCGCCTGGTGAAAGCGTCGGACGATCCAGAACCACACGGGCCGCCCGCCGCTCTTCGCGGGATTCGACGGCCCGTGTGGTGTCGATGCTCCGGTCAGAAACACACGCCGCTGAAACACATGAAGCTGATGCAGTCGAAATGCGCGAGGCAGTTCTGCCCGGGATTGCACGTGGGTCCGCAGCTTCCGCCGCAATCCACGTCCGTCTCGTCCTGGTTCTGAATCCCATCTATGCAACTCGCGACGCAAACGCCGCCGCTGCAGGACTGCGAGGCGCAATCCGACGCGAGATTGCAGTCCTCACCGAGCGCACATCCGTTGCACGTGGCCCCCCCGCAGTCGACGTCGGTCTCGTCCTGGTTGAGCAGGCCGTCGTTGCACGTCTCCGCGAGCTCTCCGGTCGCAGCCTGCGCCTGACAGGCTCCGCCTACCGGCGTGACGCCGGTGCCCGTAACCTTGAGATGGACGTGGCCCGGCGCGGTCACCCCCGCCAGCGTCATGCGCAGCTCGGAGGTTTTCGGTGGCTTCACGCCACCGCGGACTTTAGATCGCTTGAGCGCAACGATCATCGCGTCGTCAATGGCGGTGGTCGTCGTGTGAAGAAGGTCGGAACAGGTCGAGTCGCCGTGAAGCTCCCACGTGAGCATCGTCCCGGCCACCGCGTCCTTCAGAGCTACACCATCCACTGCGTAGACGACAGGAACGTCGAGGGCTCGCGCCGGAGCAGATGGAACGAGTGACACAACCACGGCCAGAATCATCGAAAGCAGAGAGCGGTTCATCGCGGTCCTCCATTGCCGGACCCGCAAGCTTCGGCTTCCAGCCGGCGCGGAGCCTACGGCGACGGGGAGAAGGGTAGTGCATCGACCGGCAGCGAGTCTACAGGCTCGACGCCACGGCACCTGCTCAGCGACGGGTTCGGGGCCCGCCGGTTCAGCCTCGGGGAGGCCGCCCGCACCGGCGGTTGCCCCCGTCAGCCCAGCGTCGCGAGCACCGCCTGGATCGTCAGGCCGACCAGGCAGAGCGAGGAAACGAAGAACAGCCCGAGCCGAACGGGGATGGTGTTGACGAGCGACTGCCACAGGCTGTGCGCGATGCGCAGCGCGACGTAGGCCCAGGCGAGCGCACGCGCCGTCTCGGTGTCGCCTCCCGACAGGTGAAGGAAGATCAGCACCGGATAGAACAGCGTCGGCTGCTCGAGCAGGTGCGAGTAGTTGTGGGACTTCCAGTTGACCTTCGCCGGCAGCACGCCTTCGAGGTCGACGCCGCGACCGCCGGGCGGGGTCGTCTTCGGGTCCACGCCCGCGGCGACCAGCGCGGGAAAGCGCACGGCAGCCATCCAGATCAGCATGACGAGCGTCCACAGCGCGAGGACGGCTCCGGGCGTGAGCAGGGTTCCGGGCATGGCGATCGGCTCCTTGGGCGACTTCGGTTCTCGCGCCGGGCGGCCCGCGTTGGACCGCCGCTGCCCCTGTCATGATCCGCGGACCGGCATATGGCAACGGGCGCGGGACGGAATCGCCACACGGGAGGATACGACGGACGAACTCGTTCCCCTGCGCGCCCGCCGTTGCGGTCGGGAGCGGCGTTCCGGTGGGGCAACGCCCCTCGTGTCCTTCGGGTCGGTGGACGCGCGCGTCGACGATCCTTCGAACGCCCGTCGTCCGCTCTTTACGTGTCCGCCCGATGCAGCGTGACCTGCTGGAACGGGATCACCCAGCCGCGCTCCGTGCACGCGTCGACGAGGCCGGCGGACGCCGCGCATTCGACGTCGACATGGCGACCCGCGGCGCTGCCGGCCACGTCGATCCGGACCACGTAGTCGAGCGACGAAGCCGCGGCCGCCCGGAACCGCACGGAGCAGCCCACGAGCTCGCCGGGCGCGAGCAGCGCGGCGACGGCGTCGCGCACGCGCTGCTCGAACACGGCCGCGATTTCGCGCGTGGCCTCGGACTGGTGGCGGTAGTCGATGCCGAATGTCATCACGACGCGATAACCGCGCGAGAGGTTCTGCGGAGCGAGCGCGAGGAAAGACGGCGTCGGGTACACCTTGAGGCCGCCGCCGAGCGGCACGAGCCCCACCGAGTTGCGCGTCTGCCACTCCACGCGGCCGGCGACGCCGTCGTCGAGGCGCACCCAGTCGCCGACCGCGCACGGGAACAGCTCCTCGCCGGGACCGAGCGGGCGCGAATGCGAGTCGACGAGCAGCCGCACCGGGACCTGCTGCACGCCGCCGCCGAGGCGATCGTTGACGAGCACGACCGTGAAGCCGAGCGACTCGACCTTCCAGGGAATGGAGTCGAAGACCACGCACTCGCCCTCGCGAACGGCGCCGAGGTTCAGCACCAGCCAGATCTGCCGCGAGAACTGCGGCAACGCCTTGACCGCCACCCAGCCCGACGCGATCAGGAACGCCAGCGCGAGGCCGAGCAGGAACCAGTCGCCGGTCGCGTTGAACACGAACAGCATCGCTCCGATCGCGGCCAGCGTGGTCGCCGCGCGCAGCCCGAGATCCACCATGCGATCGGCGAAGTGTCGCTGCAGGCGCCGGCGGCCGAGCCTTTCGAGCAGCGTTCGCAGCCCGCCGAGCGACAGGAAGACCGTCACTGCCGCGAGCACGGCCAGCAACAGGTTCAGGCCACGGGTGCGCAGGAACCGGCGCACGAAATCGCTGGCTTGGCCGAACAGCGGCTGCTGCTTCTCGCGCAGTCCATCGAGTTCGTAACCGATTCCGGCGACTTGCGCGGTCGCTTCGTCGAGGCGCCTGCTCCAGGTGCGCAGTTCCCGGTCGAGCTGCTCGCGTACCGGGCCCGACGAGTCTTCGATCACGGCACGGATGCTTTCCACCGCGCTTCGGGCCTCCTGCTGCCGCTGTTGCTGGAGCGCCAGCGAATCTTCCAGGTTCGCGATCGCGCGCGAGTCCGCGGTCGCCTTCGCGAGTTCGTCGAGGATCGGCTCGAGAAGCTCGATGAATCGTTGCTGCGGGTCGAACTTCTCCTCCGCTTCCTTCTGGAACAGCGACGCGTCGGCGCCGGTCAGCAGTCGCGTGAAGCGACGGTCGAGTTCGGCGGCTTCCTCGTGCAGCAGGTCGAGGCGCGCCTCGGCGCGCTCGACCGCGGACGGGTAGCCGGCTTCGTCGCGCTCGCGGCGCACCTCGGCCATCTCGGCGGCTTTTGCTTCGCGCGCCTTCTGCAGTTCGGCCAGCGCCGAAAGCAGGTCGTCGCGCGAAGGCGCGCGACGACCATCGACGGCGGGGGGCGGCGCGACCTGCCCCGCGGAGGAGTCGTCGGTACCGGGACGCGAGACCGCGGTCGGAGAGGCGGATCGCGGCGACGTCGGAGACGAGGCCGTCGGCGTCGCCCGCGCTTCTGCATCGCGGGGATGTCCGGTTGCTGCGTCGCGCTCGGCGAACGCCGGCACGGCCGTGAACACCACCACCAGCCACAAGACCGGCACGATGCGCAGGGCACGGCGGTGGACGGTCGTTCTCACGACCCTTCCCTTACCGTTTGTCCCCCCTGAAGCCGAACCGCCTCGGGGCGACCCCCGCCTGCGCGGGACGTTCGCCACGAAGACGATGCCCGATGCAGCGCCGTGGCCGTCACCAGGTCGTCGTGCAGACCATCACCGTCTTGTCGGCGTCCATCGCGCAGCGGAGCGCGGGGTCGGCGCTGAACGACACGATGCCGTCCTCGGCGATCGACATCGTTCCGTCGACCGGAAGCGAGCCCCCGTCGCTCTGGGCGAGCGTGCCGGTCGCGGCGCCGCCCGGCGAGACGGTCAGCGTGCCGCGGGTCCAGAGCGGCTCGTCCTGCCCGGTGATGACGCTGCTCACGAACCACGTCCCGGTCAGGTCCGACTGCGCGTAGGACGGCCCGCGCTGCGCGAACACGAGCAGGTCGCTCGAACCGTCGCCGGCCTGGGTCTGGCTCGCCACCGCGACGGTCTTCCCGGCGTCGAGCGTGCCGCCGAAGTCGCTGCCGCAACCCGAGCACGACACGTCGCCGCTCCCGGAAAGCGTGAACGTGCCCGAGGGCGTCGTCTCGACTCCGTATGCGTCCTCGATCTCCGCGTCGAACGCGCCGCCCGCATCAACCTGATAGAGGCCACGCGTCCAGAGCGGCGCGCCGGGGCCGGACTCGAGGCCGCCCGCGGCCCAAGTGCCTTCCAGGTCCGACTGTCCGTACGAATCCGCCTTCCGGGTCACCACGAGCATCTCCACGGTGTCGTCATCCAGCGTCTCGGTCACGACGATGACCGACTGGCCGGAGTCCAGCGATCCGAGGAAGTCGCTCGAGCAGTTCTGCGTGCACGTCACCGCGCCGGATCCCGAGACCGAGAGCCTGCCTTCGATGTCCTCCACGAAAGCGTCGCTTCCCGTCAGCGTGCCCGCGAAGTTCCCATTGCCCTGGATCGTCAACGCGAGCCGTCCCCACCACGGCGCCCCCGGGCCGGTGGCCAGCGAAACGCCGGACCACGACCCCGCCAGGTTCGCGGTCGAGTACGATCCCGTCTGCCGCGTCAGCACCAGCAACTCGGTGGTCAGCACCTCGCGCAACGTCGTGGTGGTCGTCGATGTCGTCGTGGTCGTCGTGACCGGGCAGACACAGTCGAGCGACTGCGGCTGCCCGACGGCGCGCTTGAGCACCCGCAGCGCGTCGCTCGCGAGCACCTTGCCCGAGCCGTCGACGTCGCAGACGCACGGATCGAAGCCGCCGCAATCGCCCTGCCCTACCGCCGTTCGCAGGACCTCCAGCGCATCCGACGCGCTGGGATCGGCGCCGGACGACTTGGGCTGGCCGCAATCGCCGAGGGCTCCGAAGCCGAGGCCAGGGTGCAGGAACAAGGAAAGAACGGCGCAGGCGAATGCAGCGCGCCACGAACGACGGCGCATTCCGCGCGCCGCGCGGAACAGGGAGACGAAGAGCGTTTTCATGGGTGCGGACTTCGGTAACACGGGAACGAATCGCGTGCGAGAGTCTCGCGGGGATGTCGTCACACAAGATCGCAGTAGTTGTCGTCCGTCCTTACGAGAGTCCACGGATCTCGAATCCGGCAACGTCTCGTGGTCGCGCCGATCCCGGATTACCGGAACATTGCAAGACAATTGTCGGACGGCAGCGACGATCTCCGCCGGGAAACGCCGGGCGACGCTCGATCCTGGCACGCCTCGCGCGACCGTGACCGCACGAGAGGCGCTCGTGCAGCCGCGCTGACTGCATCGAACGCTCGCGACGTGGCGGACGACGCGCGTCGCACGAGGCATTGCCGCGTTCGGCGTGTCCGCGAAAACGCGCTGCTCCCGGGCCAGGTCGTCTTCAGTACGCCCCGCGAGCGTCGATCGGCCA
>CAYYZO010000032.1:0-15050 GCA_964476185.1 uncultured Myxococcales bacterium | reverse complement strand
GCCGGCGTCCGTCGTCGCCATGCCGCGCGCGTTCGCGCTGACGACCGTCGTGCGCACGAACAACGCCGGGTCGAACGCCGGCGTCGCCGCGCCTTCGCGAAGCTCGACCTCGCCGTACTCGACGTCCATCACGGCGTAGGAGCCGGCCTGCAGTTCGGTGAACACGCCGCCGCGAAGATCGATGTCGTGCGTGCCGGTGCCGCCGCCGCTGACGATTCCGCAAGGGAGGCCTGCCTGCCGGAGCGCGTCGGCAAGCGCCCGAACCTTGCCGGCCTGCTCTTCCGCGAACTCGCGGCGCGCCGCGAACTGCTCGATATGCTGGAGGTGGCCCGCGTAGGCCTGCACGCCGGCCAGGCGGGCGCCGCTCGCTTCGTGCACGAGGCGGGCGAGCGCCACGCCGTCTTCGACGCTCGGCGCGCCGGTGCGACCGAGGCCGACGTCGAAATCGACGAGCAGGCCGACGCTCGCGCCGGCGGCGGACGCGGCCGCCGCGATCGAGAGCGCGTTCTGCGGATGATCGACCACGGCCATCACGTCGCTTGCGCGCCTCGCAAGGCCCACGAGCCGCTCGATGTTGGCGGGTTGCACGACCGGCGACGTGACGAGCACGCCAGGCAATCCCGCCCGCACCATCACCTCGGCCTCCCCGATCGTCGCGCAGCAGATCCCGACGGCCCCGGCCTCGACCTGCAGGCGCGCGATGCGCACCGACTTGTGGGTCTTCGCGTGCGGCCGCAGCCGCACGCCGGCGGCGCGGCAGTGAGCGGCCATCGACGCGATGTTCTTCTCGAGGCGGTCGAGGTCGAGGACGAGAGAGGGAGTGACGAGTTGCCGGCGCGAGTCCGGCCGGCCGATCAGCCTGGCGTTCGGCAGCGGAAGCGGCTCGGGATCAGACGGCGACGTCGGCAACGAGCGGCTCTTCATCGGAGAACGAGAAGCCGATCCAGCGGCGTTCGTCTTCCTTGAAATCCTCGAAGACCTGCTGCTCGAGGTCTCTGTATCGGGCGAGCTGGGCTCTTGCCTTCGCCTCTCCACCGCGGTCGCGCGCGAGACGCAGCATCCACTCCTCCATCCAGGAGATGTGCCACTTCTCGTCCTTGGTGAGTTCGTCGAGAACTTCGCGGGTCAGTTCGTCGCAGTAGCGACTCGCGGCGTGCTGCGTGTAGCGCACGACGGAGCGTTCCTCGACGATGACCGTGAGCGCGAACAGGTCGACGATGTTGAACGGGATGCCGAGCGCCTTGCCGAGCCGTCGCTGGTAGCCGTCCGGCACCTGGACGGGCAGGCCGCCGAGTTGCCGGATGCGCTTCGTCCACAGCCACGCGTGCCGCGTCTCGTCGGCGACGTGGCGCGAGAACAGCACCTGGGCCTCCGGGTCCTTCTCCCACTGCATCATCTTCATCAGCAGCGTCGCCCCGCGGATCTCCGCGTCGCGGTAGAAGCTGAAGATCCGGATGAGGGAGTCGGTGTCGGGCGCTTGCGCGGTCGTCGCTGTCACAGGTCGGTCCATACCCTTGTCGGCGGGTTATATACGAAACCGCCGGACCCACTGAATCGGCAAGGCACGACTTCCGAAAGAACGTGACCGAAACATCGCGAACGGGGCCCCTCGTGACCTGGAACCCGGCGAGCGGGGTGATTCCGGCTCGACCATCACGCTCGGTCCGGAGTCCTGCCGGACCCGGGAAGCGGTCGCTCCCTTGGGGGCAGACTCCCCGTCCGGGGATTCTCGACGCCGTGCAGTCAGGGACATCCAGGGACACGCCCCCCAGCAACTCGTCATCGGCTCCTGCCCGCGGATCCAGACCAGCGAAAGCGAGCTGCCCAGAACTTCCTCGCCCGAACGCGAGATTGCTGTAAAAAGCACGATCGTTCCATTTGGCTAAAAAGTACGCCCGTGCCATAAAACACCATGCCGAGACGCCGCCCCGCCGACGTGATGCGCACCCGGGACGAGGTCCTGCGGCGCGCCCTCGATCTCGCCACCATAGAGGGGCTCGACGGGATCAGCCTCGGCCGCCTGGCCGAGGCGAGTTCTCTCAGCAAAAGCGGGCTGTTCGCCCAGTTCGGCTCGAAGGAAGAACTCCAGCTCGCCGTGGTCGAGGTCGCCGAGACGGTCTTCGAGCACAGGGTCCTCGCCGCGGCCGAATCGTCCGCAGCCGGCCTCGAACGCCTCGCGGCCCTCGCCCGTGCGTGGCTGGAGCACGTCGAACACGCCCCGTCCCGGGGCGGGTGCTTCTTCGCGGCAGCCTCACTGGAGATGGACGACCGCCCGGGCCGGGTCCGCGACCGCGTCGCCGCGCTGACCGGCGCCTGGCTGTCGCGGCTCGAAGCGGAGGCCGCCGAAGCCGCCGGGCGAGGCCAGCTCCAAGCGGACCTCGATGCGGCCCAACTCGCCTTCGAGATCCACGCCTTCGTCCAGGAAGCGAACTGGTCCTTCCAACTGCACGGCGACGCCGCGGCGTTCCGGCGCGCGGCGCGGGCGATCCGGCGCGTGCTCGCTTCCTCGTGCACCCCGGCGGGCCTCGGGATTCTCGAACAGCAGGAGGGACTCGAATGATCGACCCGGAGGATTGGCGGCCACTGCGGCTCGGCGTGTCCGGCCAGGGGCTGTCGGCGTTCGAGCGCAACGGTTCGCCGGAGAAGGCGCCGGTGGTCCTGCTGCACGGCGCCGGCGGCAACGCGCTCACCTGGCTCGCCGTGTCGTCGGCCTTCGGCGACCGCCGCGTGCTGCTGGTCGACATGCCGGCGCACGGCGGCAGCCCGAGTCCGGCCGGCTGGGACCTCGACGACACCGCGGCGACCGTCGTGACGGCCGTCCACGGGCACCTCGGGGACGAAGCGGCACTCTGGGGCGGCCATTCGTGGGGCGGCAAGGTCGCCGGCCTCGTCGCCGCGGCCTCGCCGCGGCGATGCCGCGGACTCGTGCTGTTCGATCCGTCGCCGTGCTCGGCCGTGCCGATCGACATCGAGGAGTTCGTCGACGGCGTCTGGAGCGTCGAGATGCAGCCGCACGCTTCGCTTGAGGCGGCGGCGCGGGCGGCGCGCGACCTTCCGCACTGGCAACCCTGGGACGACCTCGCGGCGCGCGCGTTCGCGCACGGGCTGGCCCAGCGCGACGACGGAACGTGGACGCTGCGGCCTTCCCGCGACGAACTGCTCGCGCTCGCGGCCGCCACGCTGCACGTCGACCGCACGTCGCAGCTCGCAAGGGTCGCCGCCGTGCCGACGCTGCTGCTCTACGCCTCCGAGAGCGCGCCGTGGCAGGGAGTCACGAACCTTCCGCTCTACGCATCCGCGACGTCGGTCGAGATCCCGGGGCCGCACTGGATCCAGCTCGCCGCGCGCGAGCCCTGCACCGCTGCGGTGCGAGGCTGGCTCGCACGCACGAACGCCTGAGATCCCCTCAGAGCGCGACCCAGACCGATTTCGTCTGCGTGTAGAGGTCGAGGGCCTGCGAGCCGAGCTCGCGGCCGATCCCGCTCTCCTTGTAGCCGCCGAACGGCACGCCGGTGTCGAACGTGTTGTACGTGTTCACCCACACCGTCCCGGCGCGCAGCGCCCGCGCCACGCGGTGCGCCTTCGAGATGTCGCGCGTCCAGACCGCCGCCGCGAGCCCGTAGTTCGTCGCGTTGCCGGCCGCGACGACCTCGTCCAGGTCGCGGAACGTCAGCGTCGAGACGACCGGCCCGAAGATCTCCTCCTGCGCGATCCTCATGTCGTGGCGAACGCCGGTGAAGATCGTCGGCTGCAGGAAGTAGCCCTTGTCGTGCGCGCGCTTGCCGCCGGTGACGAGCTTCGCGCCGCCGGAAGTCCCGGCGTCGATGTAGCCGAGGATCTTCGTGAACTGCTCCTCGCTGACCTGCGCGCCCATCTGCGTCGAAGCGTCGAGGGGATCGCCGACCTTGATCGACCGCGCGCGCTCGGCCAGCCTGTCCACGAACTCGTCGTGCACCGACTCCTCGACGAACAGGCGCGAGCCCGCGCAGCAGACCTCGCCCTGGTTGAAGAAGATGCCGGTCATCGCGCCCTTGACGGCTTCGGCCAGGTCCGCGTCGGCGAAGACGATGTTCGGGGACTTGCCGCCGAGCTCCAGCGACACGCTTTTCAGGTTGGTCGCCGCGGCGCGCTGGATGATGCGCCCGACTTCCGTGGAGCCCGTGAACGCGACCTTGTCGACGCCGCGGTGCTCGGCGATCGCCGCGCCGGCGGTCGGGCCGAATCCGGTCACGATGTTCACGACACCCGGCGGGATGTCCGCCTCGAGCAGCAGCTCGGCCAGGCGCAGCGCGGTCAGCGGCGTCTGCTCCGCGGGCTTCAGCACGCAGGTGTTGCCGCACGCGAGGGCCGGCGCGAGTTTCCACGCTGCCATCAGCAGGGGGAAGTTCCACGGGATGATCTGGCCGCACACGCCGTGCGGTTCCCGCAGCGTGTACGTGAAGAACGACTCGCCGACGGGGATCGTCTGCCCGTAGACCTTGTCGGCCCAGCCGCCGTAATACGCGAAGACCTCGGCGGCCTGCGGGATGTCGACCGCGCTCGTCTCGCCGATCGGCTTGCCGTTGTCGAGCGACTCGAGGCGCGCGAGTTCCTCGGCGTTCTTCGTGATCAGGTCGGCGATCCGCATCAGCAGGCGGCCTCGCTCGCGCGCGCTCGCCCTCGGCCACGATCCGCCCTCGAACGCGCGGCGCGCGGCCGCGACGGCGACGTCGACGTCGGCCTTGTCGCCCTCGGCGACGCTGGTGAGCACTTCCTCGGTGGCGGGATCGATCGTGTCGAAGGTCTTTCCGCTCGCCGCGTCGACGAAGCGGTTGTCGATGAACAGCTTGCCCGGCTTGCGGGCGGTCGCGGGAAGGTCGGTGCGGATCGCGGCGGCGGTTGCGGTCATGGCGGGGTCCTCCTGGGGGAATCGACGGAAGCGGCGACGCTACGTCCCTGCTTCCCGGCGGTCAAGGTCGCGACCCCGACGCTCGCCTCAGGTCGGCGGAAACGCACGGAACTCGTCCGCGCGCTCGGCTTCGGCCGAGAAGTCCCTCACCCGCGGGAACGCGTCGGCGCGGACGACCTCCGGCACCATCAGCTGCAGGAAGCCCCAGGTGACCGCGGTCGTCACGCCGTCCTGCGTGATCGTCGCGGGCGCGGCATCGAGAGGGCGGCGCGCCAGTTCGTCCTCGAGCGCACCGCAGGCCGCCAGGAGCTGCCCGGTCACGCGCTCGATCCACGGCTCGTGCCGCCTCTCGGGCGGGCGGTGCTCGCGTTCGTAGACGATCGAGATGCTCTTCTCGCAGGCAGCGAGCGCGAGGCCGAGCACGCGCATGGCCCGTCGCAACTCGTCCGGATCGGCCGGCAGCAGCGTGCGGTCAGTCGGTGCGAGGCGCTGCGCGTACTCGAGGATCAGGCCGGAATCCATCAGCACGGTGCCGTCGTCGCAGACGAGCGTCGGCGCCTTCACGACCGGGTTGACGGACCGGAACTCCTCGAAATGCCGGAACACCGATACGGACCGGTGCTCGAACGGCAACCCGAGCAGCCGCATCGAGATGGCGGTGCGACGCACGTAGGGAGAATCGAGAAATCCGATGAGTCGCATGGTTCCTCCGGGGTGGTTCGGTTGCTTCGACCGCGGTCGTGCAGGGCGAGCACGCGCCGTACGGCCGGGATGTCGGCCATGCGATCGCGATGCGCGGGGCAAGAGCACGGGACGTGGCGGCCATGTGCAGCTTCCAGATCACGACGTCGCCTCACAGGAACGGCACGCGCCGCCAGAAACGCCGGATGCCGGCCTGCACGATCGCAGGCGCGAAGCGGACCGCCACGTCGATCGCGCGGGTGTCGCGGCCGATCAGGACGCGTGTCCGGCCGGCCTCGATGCCGCGAACGATCCTCGCGGCAACGGCGTCGGGCGGCGACCCCTTGCCGAGGAACTCGGCTTCGATGTTCTGCTTGGCTCCGTCGACGGCGTACCCGCGCTGCACCAGGCCCGTCGCCGTGGCCCCGGGAAAGACCGCCGTCACGGCGATGCCGCTGCCGTGCAACTCCGCGCCGAGCGCTTCCGTCAGCGCCCGGGCCGCGTGCTTCGAGGCCGCGTACGCAGCCTTGGTCGGCAGCGAGAACAGGGCGAAATCGCTCAGCACGTTGCAGATCGCCGCCGGTTCTCCCCGCGCCGCGGCCGCACGCAGCTGCGGCAGGAACGCGCGGCAGACGTGCAGCACGCCCCAGAAGTTCACGTCCATCGTGCGGCGGAACTGCTCGACGGGAAGGTCCTCGACCGGCCCCGCGGCCGCAACGCCGGCATTGTTGACGACCAGGTGGACGGCGCCGTGTTCGCGCACCACCTGCTGAACGAGCGCGCTGACGGCGCTCTCGCTGGTGACGTCGCAGATGTGCCGGGTGCCGCGGTCGAGCGAGGATCCCACGCTCGAAAGGCCGGCTTCGTCGACGTCGACGAGCGCCAGCCGGACCCCACGCGCGTGAAGGTCGCGAGCAAGCGCACGGCCGATCCCGTTCGCAGCCCCGGTGACTACGGCCACGGTGCGGTCTCCGAGCTCCACGCGCGAGAGGTTCTCCGATGAGCGCCGACGAGTCCATCGACGCGCGTGCCGGATTCGCGGAGGGCACGAGGAAACGACGGTTTGGAGCCGGCCTTGTTGCCCCCGCCACGTCGCGGGAAAACGCGGGCCGAAACCGGCCCCTTCCCGGTTGTCGCGCCGTCGCCGCCTGCCTACGCTCGGCGCCGCACCATCGAGGAGGACGCTTCATGAACGAAGGCAGCGTGCTGGTCACGGGCGGCAATTCCGGAATCGGCTTCGAGTGCGCGAGGTCCCTCGCCCGCGCCGGCAGGCACGTCGTGATCGCCAGTCGCAGCCGGTCGGCATCCGACGACGCGGTCACGAGGATCTCCGCCGAGAGCGGCGCGGACCGCATCGAGGCGATGGAGCTCGATCTCGCTTCTCCTTCCTCGGTCCGGCGCCTCGTGCGCGAGATCGAGCAGCGCGACCTGCCGCTCCAGTCGCTGGTCTGCAACGCCGGCCTGCAGTTCCGCAACGGGCCGGTCCTCTCGGACGACGGCTACGAACTCACCTTCGCCGTCAACCATCTCGGCCATTTCCTTCTCACCAACCTGCTTCTTTCCCGGCTCGTTCGCCGCGCGCCGGCGCGGATCGTCATCGTCTCCTCGGGCGTGCACGATCCTCGTCGCTTCACCGGCATGCCGAAACCGAGGATCGCGGACATCGACACGCTGTCGAAGACGGGCGGCGCGAACGGCGGCCCGTACGACGGCGGACTCGCCTACGTGAACAGCAAGGTCTGCAACCTGTGGTTCGCGTACGAACTGGAGCGGCGCCTGGTCGCGGCAGGGCTCGGTCGCCGCGGCGGCCAAGCGATCGCGATCAACGCGTTCGACCCGGGCCTCGTTCCGGGATCGGGCCTCGCCCGCGAGTACCCGCCGGCGGCGCGGTTCGTCTGGGAAGCGGTGATGCCGGGGATGGCGGCCGTGCTGACGCGGTTCGTCCCGGGCATCAGCACGGCAGAGAAGTCCGGCGACGCGCTCGCACGGTTGGTGCTCGACCCGCGGCTCGGGCTCGCGGGCGCGCGCTACTACCCGTCGCACACCCGCTGGCTCGAGACGCCGTCCTCGGAACAGTCCTACGACGAAGCGCATGCCCGCGAGCTGTGGGAAGAGAGCGTCCGGATGAGCGGCCTCACGTCCGGCGAGTCGCCGCTCGTGGGGTAGCCCCGTGCGATCCGCGTCGCGTCGATCCCGGCTCCGGCGCCGCGAGTCGCAGGATGGCTTCCACCGCTTCCGCCGCGAACGTGCGGCTCGGCAGCTGCACGAGCGCACCGTCGATCATCGTCGTGATGATCCGCGCCAGGCGCAGCAGCGATGCGCGCTTCCGGCCCGGCTGAAGCTCGCGCAGCACCGGGACCAGGTCCGCATAGAACCGTTCGTAGATCTCGCGGTGCAGGTCGCGAAACCGTTCGTTGTGCAGCGCGAGCAGCGACATCACCGCGTAGACGCGACCGCCGCCGTGAGCCCAGACGTCGATCAGGTGACGCGCGACGGCGGCGAGTCGTCGCGCCGGGTCGTCGTGCTTCGCAGCGAGCGCCGAGACTTCCGATCGGTTGCGCGCGAACTCTTCGCGCACGACGGCCTCCAGCAGGTCGTCGCGGGTCGCGAAGTAGTACTGCAGGTTGCCGAGCGTGACGCCGACGCGCGCGGCCACCTCCCGCATCACGAAGCGGTCGTACCCCTGCTCGACGAGGATCGCCCTGGCGGCCCCGAGAATCTCCCCGCGGCGCCGGTCGCCCTTGCCCGTCGCGCTCCCGCCGGCCGGCATGGGCGGATCCTAGGCCATTGACTGTTTTAGGTCAATGACCTAATCTGTGCCCGCGCGACCGGCGACCGGCGACCGGCGACCGGCGACCGGCGACCGGCGACCGGCGACCGACGCCGGCGCGAATCGCGGCCGCCCCGCGCGAAGGGCCGCGAAGGAGACCGCGATGAAGCTTTCCGACCTCCCGTTCCAGAAGATGGGCACGCAGCCGGCGTTCCGGCCCGACGACCTCGAGCGCTTCGTCGCCGCTCCTCGCATCGCGATCCTCGCGTACACCAAGCGCGACGGCACTCCCGCCCAGGCGCCGATCTGGTACCGCTACCAGGACGGTCGTTTCTCGATGGTCACTTCCCGCAAGGCCCCGAAGGCGAAGGCGCTCGAGCGCGCCGGCAAGGCGTGCCTGACGATCCAGGACGAGATGCCCCCGTACCGTGCCGTGATCATCGATGGAGACGTCGAGATCGTCGATGCGCCCCTGGAAGGCGGCATCACGAGCTGGCTCGCCACGCACTACTTCGGGAAGTTCGGCGGCGCCGAGTACGAGAAGATGACCCTCGAGGACAACCGCAAGACCGGACTCGTGCAGATCACGATCACGCCGACGCGAGTGCGCGGGTTCGACAACCACCAGCTCGTCGGGCTGCCGCTGCGTCTCTACATGCGGCTGCGCGAGGCGTTGCCGATCCCGCGTGCCTGGCTTTGAGCGATCCGGGGGCGGAAGAAGAAAAATCCGACGACGATTCGGACGATCCCGAATGCCGCCGGTCGCGCTGGCGGGCGGCCGGTCCCGTCGCCGAGCAGGCAGCGCCGTGACGCTACCGCCCGGGCACGCCCTTCAGCACCGCGAGGTGCTCGCGATACCGGCTGCGCGCCTCGACGACGGCCTCGCGCGGGAGCTGCAGTTCGGAGCAGATCCGCACGATCTCGTTGTCCTCGACGGTCGAGATCGAATCGTCGGCCGCCGACACCGCGAACAGGCACTCGAGCAGCGCGAGCTTCTGCTCGCGGGTGGCGATCTTGTTGAACTCCCGGGAGACGAGGAAACCTTCGGTCGAGCCGAACAGCGCCTCCTGGCTCTTGGCGATCTGCAGGACGAGGACCGCCTGCTCCTCGCCGAGCCCCCCGCTCTCCATCACGATCCGCTCCATCACGGCGGCTTCCTCGTCGCTGATGTGCAGGTCGGTGCGCGCGACGCGGCACAGCAGGAACGCGAAGGCCGCGATGTAACGCGCGCGGTCGGGATCCATCGCGTCCAGCGAAGCGACGATCTTGCGCACGGTCTGCGTGTCGGCCGACGACGGGGACGGGCTGGAGCCGAGGCCGAAGAAGCGGAGGATCGACATGGGGTTCCCCGGAAGGACGGATCGCCGTCGCGGCCCGGCCTCAGTACATGTTGAGCTGAAGGCGCGCGGATTCGGTCATCATCGCCGGGCCCCAGACCGGTTCCCAGACGAGGTCCACGACGACGTCGGTGACCCCCTCGATCATGCGCACGACCTTCTCGACTTCGCCCGGCATCGAGCCGGCGACCGGACAGGCCGGCGTCGTCAGCGTCATCGTGATCGCGACCTTGCCGTCGGGAGCGACCTCGACGCTGTAGATCAGCCCGAGCTCGTAGATGTCGACCGGGATCTCCGGGTCGTAGACCGTGTGCAGGGCGTCGATCACGAGCTGCTCGAGCTTGTGGACGTCGACGCCCGGCTTGCCGCCGGCCTCGGCAACCCGCTCCGCCGCGCCGCTTCCGCCCGCCGCCGCGATCCCCTCGCCGGCATTGGCGTTCTCCGCTTCCTGCGCGACGGCTTCTGCCTGCTGTGCTGTCCGCGTTTCCATCGTTGCCTGTTCCTTCACTCCGTCGTGGCCGCCACGCCGCCGCCCTCGAGCGCATTGTGCAGCGTGTGCCACGCCAGCGTCGCGCACTTCACGCGCATCGGGTACTGGCGCACGCCCTCGAACACGGCGAGCTTGCCGAGCTCGACGTCGCCCTCGCGATCCACGTCGCCGTCGCGGCCCGTGACCAGCGCCGTCATCTTCCGGAAGAGCGCGAGCGCGTCGCCGACCGTTCGTCCCTTGACGGCCTCGGTGAGCAGCGAAGCCGAAGCCTGCGAGATCGCGCATCCCTGTCCGTCGAACGTGATGCCGCCGATCACGTCGCCGTCCATGCGAAGGTGCACGGTGATGCGGTCGCCGCACAGCGGGTTGTGGCCGACCGCCTCGTGCGTCGTCCCCTCGAGCGGCCCGAAGTTCCGCGGGCGCCGGCCGTGGTCCAGGATCAGCTCCTGGTAGAGTTCGCGAAGGTCGGACATCAGCCGAGCAGCTCCCCGACCTTGGCCAGTCCGTCGATCAGTCGATCGACGTCGGCGGTCGTGTTGTAGATCCCGATCGACGCGCGCGCCGTCGCGGCGCAGGCGTAGCGCTCCATGACCGGCTGCGCGCAGTGGTGCCCGGTGCGCACCGCGATGCCCTCATGGTCGAGGACCGTGCCGATGTCGTGCGGATGGATGCCGTCGATCACGAACGAATGCACGCCGGCCTTCTCCCGCGCGGTCCCGATCAGGCGCAGGCGCGGGACGGAACGCAACGCCTCGTCGGCATAGGCCAGCAGGCTGCTCTCGTACGCCGCGATGCGCTCGCGCCCGATCGATTCCACGTAGTCGACCGCCGCGGCCAGGCCCACGGCGCCGCCCACGTTCGGCGTGCCGGCCTCGAACTTGTGCGGCGCGACGTTGTACGTGGACTTCTCGAACGAGACGGTCAGGATCATCTCCCCGCCGCCCTGCCACGGCGGCATCGCGTCCAGCAGCTCGCGCCGGGCCCAGAGCGCGCCGATGCCCATCGGTGCGTACATCTTGTGGCCCGAAAACGCGTAGAAGTCGCAGCCGAGTTCGCGAACGTCGACGTGCTCGTGCGCGACGGCCTGCGCGCCGTCGACGACGACCTTCGCGCCGGCGTCGTGGGCGAGGCGGACGATCTCCTTCAACGGGTTCACGGTCCCGAGGGCGTTCGAGACGTGCGTGACGCCGACGATCCTCGTGCGCGGCCCGAGCAGCCGAGCGTAAGCGTCGAGGTCGAGTTCTCCGCTGTCGAGGATCGGCGCCACGCGGATCACCGCTCCGGTGCGCCCGGCGACCAGCTGCCACGGGACGATGTTCGAGTGGTGCTCCATCTGCGTGAGCACGATTTCGTCGCCCTCGCGGAGCACGAGGCCACCGTAGCTGGAGGCCACGAGGTTCAGGGCCTCGGTCGTGCCGCGCACGAACACGATCTCGGAAGGGTCGGCCGCGCCGACGAACGCCGCGACCTTCGAACGCGCGTTCTCGAACGCGATCGTCGCGCGCTCGCTGAGCGTGTGCACGCCCCGGTGGACGTTCGCGTTGTCGTGCTCGTAGTAATGAGAGACGGCGGCCAGCACCGAGCGGGGCTTCTGCGTGCTCGCCGCGTTGTCGAGGTAGACAAGTGGCTTGCCGTGCACGCGCTCGGACAGCACCGGGAAGTCGGCGCGGATCGCCTCGACGTCGAGAGCGAGCGCGCTTCCGGTCTCGGCCGCGGCCCTCACGACGTGGCTCCCCGGGTACGGCGTCCCAGCGTGCCGACGCGCGCGCCCACGAACTCCCGCAACGCGTCGCGCAGCTTCTCGCCCGCGACCGTGTCGACGACCTCGCCGACGAAACCCGAGACGAGGATGCGCCGCGACTCGCGGGGGTCGATTCCGCGTGTCATCAGGTAGAACAGGGCGTCCTCGTCGAGCCGGCCGATCGTCGCGCCGTGGTTGCACGCCACGTCGTCGGCATAGATCTCCAGTTGCGGCCGCGTCTCCGCGACGGCGCCGCGGCCGAGCAGCAGGCTCGGATTGCTCTGCATGGCCCGGATCTTCTGCGACCCGGACCGGACCACCACGCGGCCGGTGAACACGCCTCGCGAATCGTCCTCGAGCACGCCCTTGTAGAGCTGGTTGCTGCGCGTGCGCGGGGCCGCGTGGTCGATCATCAGGTGGTGGTCGACGTGCCTCGAGCCGTCCACGGCGTACAGGCCCGCGAGGTTGCACTCGGCTTCCTCGCCCGCGAGTCGCACCGCGATCTCGGTGCGCGACAGCGCCGCCCCGACGCCGAATGCGTGCGAGACCAGCGAGCTGCCGGCGTGCTGCTCGACCTGGACGCGCGCGACGTGGAACGCGGTCTGCGCCTCGTCCTGCACGCGCAGATGACCCAGCGTCGCCCCGCGGCCGACGACGATCTCGGTGGCCGTGTTCGTGAGATGGCGCGCGCCGTCGACGCCGACGTAGTGCTCGACGACCTGCGCGCGGCTTCCGGCGCCGGCCACGATCAGGTTGCGCGGATGGGTCGCGAACGCCCGCTCGCGCGCCGTCGACAGGAACACCAGGTGAACCGGCTCCTCGACGGCCGCGCCCTCGGCGATCTCCACCACGGCGCCGTCGTCGAGGAACGCGGTGTTCAGCGCCGTGAACCCGTGGGCGCGCGCTGGAATGTACTTGCCGAGCCACGGCTCGAGCGAACCCGGCTCGCGCTCGAGGCGCTCGCGCAAGCTCGCGACCGAGACGCCGCGCCGGGGCTCGACCCGGGAAAGCGACGCCTCGAAGGACCCGTTCACGAACACGAGCATCGGCGCGTCGGCCGCGATGCCCGCGGCGCGGCCGAGGAGCGGCGCCGCGCCGGCGGCGTCCGCACGGGCCTCCGCCGGCAGCACGGGCTCGAGCCGCTCGCGCAGCGCCGGCTGCACGTTCGTGTACTTCCAGTCCTCGTCGCGCACGCTCGGCAGGCCGAGGTCCGCGAGCGACTGCATCGCGTCCGCGCGCAGCGCCTCGAGCCAGGTCGCGTTGCGGCCGGCCAGGCGCGCCCGCGCTTCCTCGAAGTCGCTCGCCAGGGTTTCGATGGTGGTCGCCGAAGTCGCCATCGCGCGCGTCACGCGGCCGGGGCCGTGTGCTCCTCGATCCACTTGTAGCCGCGGTCCTCGACCTCGAGCGCGAGCTCCGGCCCGCCCGAACGCACGATGCGGCCGCCCGCGAGCACGTGCGTGAAGTCGGGCTTGATGTAGTCGAGCAGGCGCTGGTAGTGCGTGATCAGCAGCACCGAGCGCTCGGGCGATCGCAGGCTGTTCACGCCCTCGGCCACGGTGCGCAGCGCGTCCACGTCGAGGCCGGAGTCGGTCTCGTCGAGGATCGCCAGGCGCGGCTCGAGCATCGCCATCTGGAAGATCTCGTTGCGCTTCTTCTCGCCGCCGGAGAACCCCTCGTTGACCGAGCGGTGCAGCAGCTCCTCGGTCAGGCCGACGAGCTTCATCTTCGAGCGCGCCGCCACGAGGAAGTCGACGGCGTCCATCTCGGGCAGCCCGCGATGGCGGCGCTGGGCGTTGAGCGCCGCCTTGAGGAAGTACGAGTTCGCGATGCCGGGCAGCTCCACCGGGTACTGGAACGACAGGAACACGCCCTCGCGCGCGCGGACGTCGGCGGGCAGGGACAGCAGGTCGCGGCCGTCGTAGAGCACTTCGCCGGCGGTCACTTCGTAGACGTCGCGGCCGGCGAGCAACTGCGCGAGCGTGCTCTTGCCCGAACCGTTCGGTCCCATGATCGCGTGCACTTCGCCGGGCCCGACCTCGAGGTTCAGGCCGCGCAGGATCGCTTTCCCCTCGATCTCCGCGTGCAGGTTTCGAATCGACAACAACGAACTCATCCCACGGCTCCTTCGAGCGTCACGCCGAGCAGCTTTTGCGCCTCGACGGCGAATTCCATCGGAAGCTCCCGGAAGACCTGCTTGCAGAAGCCGTTGACGATCAGCGAGACGGCGTCCTCGGCCGACAGCCCGCGCTGCTGGCAGTAGAACAACTGGTCCTCGCCGATCCTGGACGTGGACGCCTCGTGCTCGACCTGCGAGTCGGGGTTCCGCACGTCGATGTAAGGGAACGTGTGGGCGCCGCACTGGTCGCCGATCAGCAGCGAGTCGCACTGCGAATAGTTGCGCGCCCCCGTGGCGCCCGGGCCGACCTGCACTAGGCCGCGGTAGCTCTGCTGCCCGTGCCCCGCCGAGATGCCCTTCGACACGATCGTGCTGGTCGTGTTCTTGCCGATGTGGATCATCTTCGTGCCGGTGTCGGCCTGCTGGCGGTTGTTCGTGACCGCCACCGAGTAGAACTCGCCGACCGAGTGGTCGCCCTGCAGGATGCAGCTCGGGTACTTCCAGGTGATGGCCGAGCCGGTCTCGACCTGCGTCCACGAGATCTTCGAGTGCGCTCCCGCGCACTTGCCGCGCTTGGTCACGAAGTTGTAGATGCCGCCGCGGCCTTCCTTGTCGCCCGGGTACCAGTTCTGGACCGTCGAGTACTTGATCTGCGCCTTCTCGTGCGCGACCAGCTCGACGACCGCGGCATGCAGCTGGTTCTCGTCGCGCTTGGGCGCGGTGCAGCCCTCGAGGTAGCTCACGTACGAACCTTCGTCGGCGACGATCAGCGTGCGTTCGAACTGGCCGGTGTTCTGCGCGTTGATCCGGAAGTACGTCGACAGTTCCATCGGGCAGCGCACGCCCGGCGGGATGTAGCAGAAGGAGCCGTCGGTGAAGACCGCAGAATTGAGCGCGGCGAAGAAATTGTCGGTGTAGGCCACCACGGAGCCCAGGTACCTGCGCACTAGCTCCGGGTGCTTCTGCACCGCTTCGGAGAACGAACCGAAGATGATGCCCATCTCGGCAAGCTTCGCCTGGAACGTGG
>CAYYZO010000031.1:29617-39804 GCA_964476185.1 uncultured Myxococcales bacterium | reverse complement strand
CCGCACGGGCAGGGATCGTTGCGGCCGACGTTCGCGTTCGGGTTGCGCACGGTGGCGGGAGGCGGGGCGTGTCCCTCGCGGAACAGCCATCGCCCGTCGTGCTTCAGGAACCGGCTGACTTCGTGGTGCGCGTGCAGTCCGCCCTTGCGGTCGCGGTAGCGCGCGACGAACTCGACCAGGCCTTCGCTGTCGCCCGGCCCGCCGCCGTCGGTCGCGACGATCTCGAGGCCGAGCCATTCGGATCGCTCGGCCCAGCGCCTGGCGCCTTCCTCGTCAGTGTCCTCGCGGCTGTCCGGGTGCAGCGATTCCATCAGGTACGCGATGTTCGCCCGCGCGTAGGCCGAGTAGCGCGAGCGCATGGCCTGCTCGGCGGTCTCGGGCACGGACGAGCCGGACAGGAACGGCTCGCAGCAGGAAGCGAAAGGGGCTCCGGAGCGGCAAGGGCAATCGGTCATGGCCGCGCTCTATGGCAGATGCAGGCGCTCGATGCACGAAGGGCCGCGCCTCGGCGGCGCGCGACCTTCGGCTCCTCGTTCGGGCCGCGTCGGCATCGCGCCCGCAGCCTTCGGGCGCCCGAACGGCGGCCGGGCCAGGCGGCCGGGGCGTGATCGCGGATGCGCTGACGGGCGTTCCCGGAGCCGTGCTACACGCCGTCGCCTCTCGTGCGAAGACGGTCCACGAAGCCTCGGTCGATGCGGTCCTTCAGGCGCCAAGCGAGGCGGCCGGTGAAGCAGAGCCCCCACTTCGTCGCGAGCGCCCGCCGGTGGCCGAGGTTCAGCAGCGTGAGGAAATCGCGCTGGGGCTCGAACGCGGCCGGCGTCGAGCCTTCGACGGCGGCGCGCAGGTTCGCGTCCAGGACCGGTGCCTCGCGCACGGCGTACACGCCGGCCTTCGGCACCCATTCGCCGCCGTCGATCGCGGCGCAATCGCCGGCCGCGAACAGGTCCGGGTACCCGAACACCTGCAGCGTCGGCAGCACGCGCACGAATCGCCTCGCGCCGCGCGGCAGCGACGATTCGACCACCAGCGGCGTCGGCGCGGCGCCCGTGGCCCAGACCACGAGGTCCGCTCGCAGCCGGCCGCTCGCGAAGTGCACGCCGGTGTCATCGACGCCGCACGCGTCGGTCGTCGCAGCCACCGCGATGCCGCGCGCGGCGGCCTCCCGCGCGACCTTGCGCTGCACCCGTGGCGCGTGGCCGGGCAGAAAGCCGGCCGCGCCGCAGGCCAGGATCACCTCCGCGTTCACTCCGGCGCGGTCGAGCCGCGCTTCGAGCGTGAACGCGAGCTCGACCCCGGCGGCACCGGCGCCGACGACGACGGCGCGGCGGCGCTCGCCGCGCTTCCACCCGCGAATACGCTCTTCGAGGCGGCGCACCAGGTCGGCGACGGGGCGCGTCGCGAGCGCGTGCTCGCGCACTCCCGGAAGATCGATTCCCACGACCGTGGATCCGACGTTGAGGCTCGCGAAGTCCCAGCGGAGGACGCGCTCGCCGCCGATCGTGAGGGTGCGGCGGTCCGGATCGATGGCAGTGGCGCGACCGGCGACGATCTCCGCACCGGCCCGCCGCGCGAGCGGCCCGACCGGGACCGAGATCTGGTCCGCGGTGTAATCCCCGGCCACGAAGCCCGGGACCATGCCCGAGTAGGTCGTTGCCTCGGCGTCGGTGACCACGGTCAGGCGTGCCCGCGGCGGCCGGGCGGCCCAGCGTTCGAGCACGTCGAGGTGCGCGTGCCCCGCGCCGACGAGCACGACGTGCGGCAGCGCGGCCTGGCTCATGCGTGCTGTCGATCCTCGTCTCGTACGACCGCGTGCGGCCGCAGGGCTGGCGCCGAGGCCGCAACGAAGAGGAATTTCCTGTGCTCCAGCCGGGAAACCGGGTGGACCGCGGCGCCGGAACCGGGATAGATTCGCGCCTCGCGGCGCGCCCTTCGTGGCGAGCGCCCGGCCGCCGGAACCCGGCATCGCCCGGGTGCCGTCCGCGCGCCTTGGGGCGTTCCGGATCGGCGGGCCATGCGGACATCGACATCGAAGGAGGATACGGGCGTGAGTTCACTCCCGCAGCGCCACGGGCGCGAGGAGCTCATCAACACGATCACGCACGCCGCCGGGCTCGTCGCGAGCATCGTCGGCGCCGTCGTGCTCGTCGGCATGAGCCTGGAAAGCCAGAATCCCCTCGAGATGCCGAGCATCGTCGTCTACTGCGCCTCGCTGATCCTGGTCTACCTTTCCTCGACGCTCTACCACGCGGTCGTGCACCCGGAAACCAAGAGCCGGCTGCAGGTCTTCGATCACTGCGCGATCTACCTGTTGATCGCGGGCACCTACACGCCGCTGCTGCTGCTCGGCATCGCCGGCACGCTGGGCTGGACGATGTTCGCGGCGATCTGGTCGATGGCCGCGCTCGGGATCGTGTTCAAGATCTTCTTCACCGGCCGCATGGCCTTCGTCTCGATGGTCAGCTACCTCGCCATGGGGTGGCTGGCGGTCGTCGGCGGCCGGCCGCTGATGGACTCTCTTCCTTCCGAGACGGTGATGTGGGTCGTCGCCGGCGGTCTCTCCTACACGCTCGGGAGCTTCGTGTTCCTGTCGCAGCGCCCGTACGCGCACTCGGTCTGGCACCTGTTCGTGCTCGGCGGCAGCACCTGCCACTTTTTCGCGATCGTCGCGCGCGTCGCGATCGCCTGATCGGCGAATCTCGCGCCGCCGGCCCGTCAGATCGGCGGCGGCTCCGGCGCGGCCGGGCGGAAGTGCAGCGCGAGCCAGACCGATTCGCGCTCCGGAGTCGTCCACTCGACGCGGTGCCGGCAGTGCGCCGGGATCAGCAGCGCGTCGCCGGCCTTGACCTCGAGCACCCGGTCGCTGCTCTCGAAACGCAGCTTCGCCTCGCCCGACAGCAGCACCACCCATTCGTCGCGCGGCTGGTCGAGCCAGAGACCGTCGGGCGTGGCGTGCCCGAACGAGACGATGCGCTCGAAGTAGAAGTCGTGCCCCTCGGCGATCGGCTCGAACACCTCGCTCTCGGGCCTGGCGTCGAAGGGTTTCAGGATGTTGGTGACGAGCGGACGTCTCATGCGCCGGTGCTCCGCGCGTCCGGCCCCGCCGCGCCGCGCGTGCGGCCCGGCGTCCGGCCCACGCGCCAAGGTTCGCAGAGTTTTCCGCAGCCTCAAGCCCCGGCGATGTTCCGGGCATCGGCCCGGCAGCCGTCCGGGGGCTACCCGGCGGTCGTTCCGGAGAGCCACTCGCTGATCCCGGCCGCGACCTCGCGTTCGCGGCCGGCGAAGAAGTGGTCGGCGCCCACGAGAACCCTGACGCTCGCGTGGCACCGCGCCGCCAGCTCGTCCACGCTCTCGCGCGGGCAGTAGTCGTCCCGGTCGCCGGCGAGAAGCAGCAGCGGCACGCGGATGTCCGTGGCGAACGAGGCGTCGAACATCGCGAGGGGAGGCGCGATCGCGGCCAGCGCTCGCGGCGCCGGAGCGACGGACGCATCCGCCGCCAGGCGCATCGCGACGAGGGCCCCGAACGAGTAGCCGGCGACGGCGACGCTCACGACGCCGGATTCGGCCTGCAGGCGCTGGATCGCCGCGCGCGCGTCCTCGACTTCCGGAGTCCCGCCGCCGTGCGTGCCGCCGCTCGCGCCTGCGCCGCGGAAATCGAACCGGAGAGTCGCGATGCCGTGCGACGCGAGGGTTCGCGCGACGGCGACGACGACCGGACTGCGGCGGTCGCCGCCATAAAGGGGATGAGGGTGACAGACGACGCAGCCCAGCGTCGCGCCGTCCGGCACGCAGAGATCGCCGGCGAGGTCGATGTCCCCGGAGCGGAAGCGGATGGGACATTCGTCCATCATGACGTGGAATACCGTCGCCGGTGCGCTGCGCCAAGCCGGACGGGAAGCGGTCAGACGGAAAAGTCGGCCGAGCCCACCCATTCGACGGTGCGCCTGGTCGCCTCGGCCGGCGCGACGATCGGTTCGTAGCCCAGATCCCGCGTCGCGCGGGCGTGCGAGAAGTAGAAGTCGGAGGTGAGGATCCGCTGGTGGAACCGGTGGAACGGGACGTCGGCTCCCGTCAGGCGGTGCGCGAGTTCCATGCCGCGCGCGAGCACGCCGACGGCCGCCGCGGGCAGCCGTACCGTCGGCATCGCGATGTCGCGCGCCCGCGCGAACGGGCGCAGGAACTCGAAGTAGTTCGGCGCGTGATCCTCGCCGACGAAGTACGCGTTGCCGCCGACGACGGCGCGCGTCGTCGCGCCGGCGAGGCAGGATGCCGCGAGCAGGTGCGCGTGGGCGACGTTGTCGACGTAGACCACGCCGAAGCGCGCGGATCCGTCGCCGAACAGGAACGGTACCTTGCCATCCGCGAACGCGCGCAGGCTCTGGCGGATCGCGTGAGGGTCTTCCGGCCCGTAGATGTGCTGCGGCCGAAGCGCGCAGGTGCGCAACGCGCCGACGCCGTCGGCCGCGAGCACGAGGCGCTCGGCCTCGATCTTGGTGCGCACGTAGTCGAGCATCGGACGGCTAGGGTAGGGCCGCGATTCGTCCGCGTTCGTCGCGGGGGTCTCCGAGAACACGACGTCCTCGGAACTCGTGTAGACGAGCGAGCGGACGCCGAGCCGCCCGCAGGCCTCGACGACGTTGCGGGTGCCGTCGACGTTGACCGCCTCGATCCGCGGGTTGGGGCGAAGGCCGACGTCGACGATCGAGGCCAGGTGAAACACCGTGTCGGCGCCGGCGAGCGCCGCCTCGAGCTGCGCGCGGGAGCGGACGTCGCCGCGCTCGTGCGTGAGCGCGACCCCGGCGCGGGCGCGCGCCGCGCAGCCGGCCTGCGTGTCCGCGAACGGGGCGGCATCGAGGACGTGGACCTGTTCGTAGCGCGGCCACCTGGGCTCGCTCGGGGCCTCGGGGTCCTCGCCGGTCAGGAACGCCACGAGGCGGCGCCCGAGAAACCCCGCGCCGCCGAGAACGACGGCCCGTCGGAGGCCGGAATCGGGGGCTTGGTCGTTCGACGGAGCCATCGAGCGGGCGGGATCAGGCCGAAGCCCGACGTCGGTAGTCAGCCGGGGTGATTCCCGTCCGGCGCTTGAACGCTTTCGAGAAGGCCGCGGCTTCCGAGTACCCGAGGCTCAGCGCGACCGCCTCGACGTCGACCCCCGTGCGTCGCAGGGCATCGAGCGGGTCGCGAAGCTGGAGGCTTCCGATGGTCGGGGGGAGGTCGTCCCGGCCTGGCGGCTGGCCGCTCGGGTCTGGCCGCTTGTCACACGTGGTTGGCACGTTCGAACCGGGACACGAGGCCCCAACGTCTGCTACCTCCTATCCGGGTCGGGAGGCCGATTGAAACTGGTCTTGTCGGCCCCGGCCCATCTTCACCCTCCTGAAGATGCGACTGCGGGACAGATCCCGGTTCGACTCCGCGCCCCCGCGGGTCGGGCCGGGGCCACCGGTGGTCACCGCCGCGGGCTGACGGTCCCGCGGCGGTGACGCCGCCGTGGGTTCCGATCCTGTCCTTCGTTCCGGAAGCAGACTCAGGCGCGGTCGCGCGACTCACCTGCCGTACACGGTGCGGAACGACGCCGAGGCGTTGACGAACTCCTGCAGGCTCTGGTTGTAGCGGAGGTAGAGGGCCGACTTCCCCGGGTCGTCCGAGACCAGGCGGACGGGCGTGCCGCGGTGGCTCAGCGAGTGGAGCGTGTGCGTGTGGTCGGGCCGCCCGCGGCCCACCTCGATGTTCGCGATCATCTCGCGCCAGGTCGCCAGCGTCGCTTCGAGCGTGAAGTCGGCGCGCGGCGCGGCCGGGTCGGCTTCGCGCACGTCGGTGGCTTCGAACTCCTCGAACGTGACCTCGAAGGTCCGCGCGGGCGCGTCGCCTTCGCCGAGCACCCGAAAGCCGGCCACGCAGTCGACGCAGCCGAGGTGTTCCTGCCGCGCGCGGTTCGCGTTCATCAGGTCGGCGAGCCGCTGGAACCACGGCTCACCGGGGAACAGCAGCGCGGCGGGCGGCGCTTCGTCGGCAAGGGCGTGATCGCCGCCCGTGACACTGAGCATCGACGTCGGGTCGAGCTCGTCCATCATCCGCTTGGTTTCCATCGGGTCACTCCCCCTGCGCGTGGACGCCCCTTCTGCCGTTTCACCACGGCGCGCGCAAAGGGATGCGGCTGCGCGACCGGCGGTCGAAGCCGGCGCGGTCGCAGCGGGCGAAGCGTTTCTCGAGGAACATCGTCCGGAGGCACTTCCTCGTTGAGCGGCAACGCGGCCGCAAGGGGCGGATATCACGCCGCAGGGTGGACCCCTCGGTCATCGGCCGCTCGCTCCCTGCAGAACGGCTCCGGGTCGAATGCCCGCAGCTTGGTTCCGCAGGAATGGGATTCCCGGTCGCCTGCCGCTATGGATAGGAATATCGAAAGCGTTTCGGGAAATGGGGCGGCCCGTCCGCGATCCTGTCCATGAAGACGAAGAAGGCGACCGGTCCGGATGCGCCCGGCACAGCTCGCTCGTCCCGGCGCCGCCTCGCGTTCGAGGTCCGTCGCGCCGAACGGAGGGCCTGCGCGCTCGAGGTGTTCGCGCACGAGACCGCCGGCGGCAACGCATGAAGATCCTCCCGTGCACGCATCGCCCTCCGTGTCCCGGCTGCCCGCGCTACGGGCTGCCCGGGATCGCCGACGAGGCGCGATCGCTGCTCGAGGCGATGAGCGGGCGGCATGGCGCGGTGCTCGACCCGACGACCAGCGGCGCGCCGCTCGGCTTTCGCGTCCGCGCGCGGCTCGCGGTGCGGGGACGCGCGGCGTCCCCGAAGCTCGGGCTCTTCCAGGAAGGCACGCACACGATCGCGGACATTCCGACCTGCACGATCCATCATCCGCGCATCAATGCCGCCGCGCGCGCGATTCGCGACGCGATCCGGCGCACCGGCACGATGCCCTACGCCGAGCGGCCGCACGCGGGCCTGCTGCGGTACGTGCAGATCGTCGTCGAGCGATCCACGGAACGGGTGCAGGTCGTGCTCGTCGCGAACGACGCGGACGAGCGCTCGCTGGAGCCGATGGCCTCGGTGCTCGTGTCGGCCCTCGGGGAGCGACTGCAGGGCTTGTGGTGGAACGGGCACCGGGCGCGCAGCAACGCGATCTTCGGTCCCGAGTGGAAGCTGCTCGCGGGCGAGCCGGCCGTGCGCGAGACGATCGGCGGTGCCCGGGTGTTCTTCCCGCCCGGAGCATTCGGCCAGAGCAACCTCGACCTGGCCGAACGCATCGTCGCGGACGTCCACGCGCGCGTCCCCGACGGCGAAGTCGTCGCGGAACTCTACTGCGGCGTCGGCGCGATCGGCCTCGGCCTGGCGGCGCGCGCCGGGGAGATCCGCTTCAACGAAGTGAACCCGCACGGCATCGAAGGCCTCGAGCGCGGGCTCGAGGAACTGGCCCCGGCCGATCGGCCGAAGACGCGGCTTCTCGCCGGCGACGCTGTCTCGTCGCTGGCGATGCTGGGCGGCGCGACCACGGTCATCGTCGATCCTCCGCGCAAGGGACTCGACGTGGCGGTGCTCGCCCGGCTGCGGGAGCTTCGCCCCGCGCGCCTGCTGTACGTGAGCTGCGATCCGCATTCGCTGCGGCGGGACGCCGACGCGCTCACCGGCGGCGGGGCGTTCGTGCTGAAGAGGCTCACGCCGTACGAACTGTTCCCGTACACGAGCCACGTGGAGACGCTCGCGGAACTCTCCGGCGCTTGAGCCAGGGCGCCGCTCGCGGCGGCGCGGCGTGGGCGTCGATCCCGCGAAGCGGCGCGCGGCAGGAGACGGCGCGCGAGGCGGCGCGATGCGTTGTCGCGGCCGGCCGCTTCAGCGCCTCCGCCGTCCGGTCGCCTGTCGCAGCGCCGACGCCGGACGGCGGCGGACGCCGTTCCACTCCTGGCGCACGGCCCACGCGAGCGCCGCCAGCGTCGCGATCGCCGGAGAGCCGACCGTGAACGCGCCGGCGATCGCGTGCAGCGCGGACGGCGGGAAGCGCGGCGAGTCGGCGACGGCGTCGAGGGTTTCCCAGCGCTCGGGCCGCAGCTTGGCCTTGAACGCGTCGAGCCCGTCGAAGTTGTAGAAGCGGCGCGCGTGCGCGCGAACCCATCCGGCGACGAACCGCAGCCACAGCGGCGTCGGGACCCGCTCCACATTCGCGCGCGTCGACAGCGGCGACAGCCCGAGCGTGACGTAGTCGCTGCCGTCCGCGGCGAGCGCACGCATCGCCGTGTCCACCAGCAGTTCGCTGGTGCCGTTGACGGCGCCTCGGCCGCGGATGATCTGCTCCACGAGCCAGCCGCTGCGGCGGGGCACCGGCGAGGCGACGAGGAAGCCGACGACCTGCGCGGCGCGCTCGGCGACGAAGAGCCGCCGGTCGAACAGGCGCCCGAGCGTCTGAGGCTCGACGAGGAAGTGCATCGGCGGGGCTCCGCGCGAACGGAGCCACTCGTCGAGACAGCGCTGCAGCGAAGCCTCGCGGTCGTGCCGGCCGGCCGGCCACTCGCGGACGGCTACGCCCTTGTTGCGCGCACGATGAAGCTGCGCGCGCATCGAGGCGTGGCCGCGGACGGCGTCCTCCCAGCGCGAGGGCGTCCAGACGGGCTGCGCGCCGAGGCGGAAGCGGGAATGACCGCCTTGCCCGACGAGCCGGTCGGCGAGCGCGGCCTCGGCGCCGAACCAGCAGAGCCGCCGTCCGTGCGAGCGCGCGTCGCCCTGGAGTTCCGACAGCACCGCGTCCAGGCGTTCGTCGGCACAGACCGGCGCTCCGGCGACGATCCGGTAGCCGCCGTACTCGACGTAGCCGGCGACCGCCTCGCGGTCGCGGGAGAACCAGTGGCGGATGCCCGGGTTGAGGATCTGGTACGCCGTCGCGTGCGCCCCGTGGGCGAGCACGAGTTCGCGCGCGGCCTCGAGGTCCTCGTCGCTCGTCGTCATGGCGCGATCCGGGAGGCGGGCGCGCCTCAGGGCGTGTCGTGTACCGTCCGGCCGCCGAGCACCGTGCGAAGGACCTTCGTCGAGGCGAGGTCGGCGACGTCGCAGTCGAAGGTGTCGCGGTCGAGCACGACGAAGTCCGCGTGCGCGCCCGGGGTGAGGGAGCCGACGCCGTCCCAGCCGAGCGCGGAGGCTGCGTCGCACGTCCACATGCGCACGGCTTCCTCGCGCGAGACCTTCTGCGCCGGGCCGTCGTTGCGGCGGCCGCTGCCCCAGAACTCGTGCGTCTCGGCGAGCGCGATGTGCTCGAACACGTTCTTCGGGCCCCAATCGCTGCCGGCGCCGACCGTGAGCCCGGCGTCGAGCAGCCGCTTCAACGGGACCAGGTCCTTCCACACGTGGGGGCCGACCCGCTTCCCGAACAGGTCGCCCTTCGCGCACGAGAACGACATGCTCGTCGTCACGACGAACCCGAGCTCGGCGTAGCGTCGCGCATGGTCCTCGGTGCACAGGTAGTTGTGCTGCAGGACCCAGCGGCGGTGGCGGATCGGCACGCGCGCGGCGAGGGCCTCGGCATTGGCGAGGAAGTCGTCGTGGTCGGCATAGCCCGCGCCGATGAAGTTCAGCCGCACGTCGTGCGCCGCGCAGTAGTCGAGCGCGAGGCGCTCGCGGTGGACCGGCACGAACTCGCGGCCGTGCGTCAACTCGCCGTACGGCCCGATGTACGGCTCGCGCATGCGCAGGAACCCGGGGTTGAGCGGTCCGCCGCGCGACAACGTCACGCCGTTGTGCCGCAGCAGGTCGTCGTCGAGCGACGTCATCGTGCGCGAGAGCTCGAGATTGGCGAGGAACTCCTCGTCGCTGAGCGGCTGCTGCCACGGCATCGAGTACTGCTCGGATTCGAGCGACGTGAGCACGCGCATGTCCAGCTGGTCCATCTGCCGCAGCGCCTGGAAGAGCCCGATCTCGGCCGGACCCATCACGTGTCCTTCGTAGATCGTCGTGACGCCCATGCGGTGGTACGTCCGGATGCCGTCGAGCGTGGCCGGCACGGCGATCTCCGGGTCGAGCAGCGGGACGCGCCCGAGCAGCTCGTCCATGTAGGCGTCGCCCGTGTAGTACGTGTTGACCGGGCCGCTGAGCCGGCCGGTCGGCTCGCCGCCCGCGTCGGTCTCGATCCAGACGTTGCCCTGGCGCGGCGCGCTGGTGCGCTCGATGCCGAGCTCGCGCAACGCGAGCGTGTTGAACGCGCAGACGTT
>CAYYZO010000031.1:0-29517 GCA_964476185.1 uncultured Myxococcales bacterium | reverse complement strand
GCGGCGCCGTCGAGGTCGACGACCGTCGCCGAGTCGCCGGCCACCGAGCGCATGTCGTCGTCGCTGCCGGTCGCGACGACGCGGCCGTCGCGGACCACCAGGGCCGTCGCGAGCGCGCCCGCGCGGGCGGGGTCGAGCGGCCGCACGCGGCCCGAGCGCCAGAGTTGCGTCTGTGTCACCGCTGCCTCCTTGTGCGGCCGTCGTCCGGAAGCCGACGGCCGGCGAGCCTGCGTCGCCGGGGTTGCGCGGGGCCGGAGCGTCTCCGGTCAAACCCCGAGCGGCGGGGCTTCGAACCCTCCGGTCACCTCGGCGAGGCGCATCGCGAAGTCGATCGTGGTCCGGTCTTCCAGGTACGGCCCGACGATCTGCATTCCGACCGGCATCCCGTTCGCCGCGCGGCCGACCGGCGCGGCCGTCGAGGGGAGCAACGCGCAGCTCGCCGGCGAGATCCACCCGAGCAGGTCGAGGTACGGCCGCTGGGCGCCGCCGAGATCGATGCTGCGGCTCGGCATCGGTTCGCTGTGGTCGTGCGCGATCGCGGTCACCGGCGTGATCGGCGTCAGCAGCACGTCGTAGCGCGTGAAGAAGTCGGCGAACGCTGCGCGGATTCGTTCCCGGGCCTCGTTGGCGGACAACCACTGGCGGTGCCGCTGCGTGCCGTAGCGCGCCATCAGCGCGAGGCCGTCGCGCGCGTCGGGCGCGGAGGCGGCCAGGGCCGTCATCGCATCGAACATCTCCGGCGGGAATCCCGAAACCAGCACCGGACAGAGCAGTCGGAAGTACGTGTCGAAGACGTCCTCGAGGCGCAGCGCCGGCCGCGCGCCTTCGTCCACCGAGGCGCCGGCCGAGCGCAGCGCCTTCACCGTGTCCGCGAGCACCCGGCGCACGGCGGGATCGACGGGGAACGCGTCGTCGTCGATCCACGCGGCGACGCGGTACTCGGCGAGCTTGCCGCGACGGGCAGCCGGGAGGTCGAGTCGCCACGCGCGCGCGACGTCGTCGCGCGGACCGGCCTGAAGGCCGAGCAGCAGCTCGAGGTCGGCCGCGCTGCGAGCCATCGGCCCGAGGACCGCGAGGTCCGGCTCGGCCAGCGTTCCCGGAGGTCCGGGGATGTGCCCGCGCGACGGGACGATCCCGTGCGTCGGCTTGTGCCCGTAGACGCCGCACCATCCGGCCGGCGTGCGGATCGAGCCGCCGATGTCGCTGCCGATCTCGAACGCGGTGAAGCCCGCGGCCAGCGCGCAGGCGCTGCCGCCCGACGAGCCGCCGCACGTGAGCGTGGTGTTCCACGGGTTGTTCGTGGCGCCGAAGATCGGGTTGAACGACTGCAGGTCGCCCGCGAGCACCGGCGTGTTGGTCTTGCCGAACACGATCGCTCCCGCGCGAACGGTGCGGTCCACGGCCGTCGCATCCGCCGGCGGCACGTGTTCGGCGAGCGGCGGGAAGCCCGCGGTCGTGCGGATGCCGGCCGTCTCGAGCGTGTCCTTCACCGTGATCGGCAGGCCGTGCAGCGGGCCCCAGTGCTCGCCTCGCGCCAGCGCGTCGTCGGCCTCGACGGCGCGCCGGCGGGCGCGCTCGAGGTCGAGCGTGACGACGGCGTTCAGCGGGCCGTCGAGGCGCTCGATGCGATCGGCGTACGCGTCGAGCAGTTCGACGGAGCTGATCTCGCGGCGCCGGATCGCGGCGGCGAGCTCGACTGCTGCACTCGTGGCCGGATCGATCATTTCAGGAAGGCGTTCGCGAACGCCTCGAAGCCGCGCGAAATGCCGTCGCGGTCGAACCCGGGCGGCGCCATCACGATGCGCGTGAAGCCCATCTCCTCGTGGCGCGCGATCGCGTCGTGGTCTGGCGCCATCATGCCGGTGGTCAGTTCGATCGACGCGGGATCGCGACCGACCTTCGCGCACTCGTCGCGCAGCACGCCGAGCAGCTGCGTCATGCGCGCGGCGTTGCCCCGGCCCGGGAAGAACCCGTTGCCGTAGCGCGCGGCCCGCCGAGCGGCGATGTCGGTGTGCCCGCCGACGACGATCGGCACGTCGGCCCCCTGCACCGGCTTCGGGTTCGATTCGACGTCGTCCCACGAGAAGAACTTCCCGTGGAACGTCGACGGACCCGGCGACCACAGGCTTCGCATCGCCTCGACCGATTCGCGCGTGCGCGAGCCGCGGTCGTCGAAGCCGACGCCGAGCGCGTCGAACTCCTCGCGCAGCCAGCCGACGCCGATGCCCAGCGTGACGCGGCCGCCGGAGAGGACGTCGATCGACGCGACTTCCTTGGCGACGTAGGCCGGATGCCGCTGCGGGAGGATCAGCACGCCGGTCGCGAGCCGGATCTTTTTCGTGATCGCGGCGGCGTAGGCGAGCGCGACGAACGGGTCGGGAATCGGCGAGTTCTCGGGTCCCGGCATCCGGCCTTCGGGCGAGTAGGGGTACGTCGACTCGTAGCCGCGCGGCACGAGGACGTGCTCCACCGTCCAGATCGACTCGATGCCGGCCTGGTCGGCCGTGGTCACGAGGTGGGCGAACAGTTCCGGGTCCGCGAACGGACCGGCGTTGGCGAACATGATCCCGAACTTCATCGGTGCGGCTCCTCCTGCCGTTGGACCCCTCCGTGGACGCGCGTCGCGGCCGGTCGGCGGGAAGCCGGTCCGTTACACGAGGAGCCGGGGTTTGGCGACCGGTTCCATCCCGGAACCGGTGCAGGCAGCGACGGGCGGAGACGGGCGGATGCTCGAACCGGCGGGGGAGGAATGCCCGCGGATCCATGGAGGCAGTGCGCGGGGGCGTTACCAGCGGGCCCGGTGGCCGCGAGCGTCGATGTGCAGGAACGGACCGTGCGAGTGGTTCGCCCCGTAGGCCGACAGGCCGCCGGCCAGTTGTCCCGGCGTTTCGTCGTCGATCGTGTTCTCGACGATCTCGAACAGGATCCGGACGTCGTCGCGCGTGCTCTTGCCGTCGCCGTTGAGGTCGTCCTGCTTGCCGTCCTCGTCGCGGTCGAGGACGACGTCGGCGGCGTCGCCGTAGAGATGGCGGCTGTACGACGTGCGGTTGCCGATGCCTGCGTTGTACGCGGGCGTGCGGAACCCGCTCATCACGGTCAGCGTCTTCGCGGGAAAGCCGCGGACGGCCAGCGCCGCCATCAGCTTCTCGAGCTTGAGCAGCAGCGGCGTGCGAAGCGCGACGTACTTCGGCCACCCGGACGCGCTCTTGCACAGGAACTGTCCGAGCCGGAAGTGCGGCGAGATCTTCACCTCGAGATCCTCCGGTCCGACTTCGACGAAGCCCTCCGGACGGCTCCACGCCGTGTTGCCGTCCTTCGCGGTCGAGCGGTAGCGGCCGAGCCGGTAAGCGCCGACTCGGTCGCCGCCGTCGTAGGGATGCAGCACGAAGACGTTGAGGCGCGCTTCTTCCGTTCCGGACGGCCTGCGCTGCCGGAACAGGATCTCGTGACGGCCGTGCGCGGAAGGCGCGGTCCACGTCCACGACGTCGGACTGGTGGCCGCGAGGCTGCCGCCGTTCGCCGTCGCCTCCAGGGAGCCGCTGACGGCAGCGGCCTCGATCTCGAGCGGCGCTCCGGGAAGCACGAACGCGGAGATCGTCGCGAGCGAACTCTCGACGCCGTGGAACCTCAGTGCGAACGAGACCCGTCCGGGTTCGAACGCGGGAGGAGGGGACTGCGCCGAGTGCAGCGACGGGGCGGGGGAGCGGGACTTGGAAGCGAGTTCGAGAGGCGGCGCTCCGGCGGCGGAGGGCGCGGGCTGGTGCAGGCGCTCGCGCGACTCGGAAGCTGCGTCGACGGCGGAAGACGACGGAGCCGGGGCGACTTGCCCCCCGGCGCCACGACGCGGGGTGTGCCACGCGGCGTCTGCGACAAACGGATGGATCCAGGTCGACGTCAGCGCCAGCGCGCCGACGACGAGCGTGTGGAAACGGATTCGGTTGGGCATGAAGTGATCGAATGTAGCACGCCGTCGGGCGCGGTTCTCTCCTCGATTTCCCGGAACGGGCCGGGTTGTGCAGAACTCGGGGATGCGTGGCGCGTGGAGACGCGCGGGGAGTGTGAGCTGTCTTGACGGCTTACGGGGGAATCAACTGCTTCAGACGAGCCGGAAACGCAACCCGGCGATCGTGACCGCATCTTCGTCCACGGCAAGGCCGCGTTCGCGCGCCGCGCGGGTCGCGGCCTCGCGGTCGTTCGCGTGCAACAGCACGCTGCGGAGGCCTTCTCCGCGTTCGTCGCGCGCTTCGCAGAACTCGATCGTAGCGCCGTCCTCGAGCGTGAAGCGCAGCGAGTCGTCCTGCCGTACAAATCGGAACACGTCGGACCAGCGCGCCGCGAGCGCGTGCGGATCGGGGCTCTGCAGCTCGATCCCGGCGATGCCGCGTACGCGCGAGGTCCTCACCCGTTCGCGCCACCCCGGTCCGCCCCAGCGCCAGCTTTCCCACGGCCTCGCTTCGTCGACGGACACGAGCGCGCCGCCCGTGTCGCGCGGATGCAGGTGCACCGTCGAGATATCGTCGAGCTCGATCTCCCACGCAGTGCGAACGCCTCGCGCCGCGAAGTGCCGGCGCCTGGCCGCGAGGTCGCGGGTCTGGAAGATCACCATGTAGCCGCCGTCGCCGCCGCGCCGTGCGAGGTAGCGTCCGGCCGTGGTCCCGTCCTCGACCGGCGAGACGACTTCGAGGAACTGCTCGCCGACCGGCAGCACGCCGTTGTGCAGGCCGAACGCCCCGACGCCGGGATCGGCGAACGCCTCGCCGAGGTCGAGCACCGCGCGGAGGTCGGCGAGCGCAGGCTCGAGGTCGGCGGCGACGAGGGCGATCTGTCGAATGCGCATGCCCGCTTCCTTCGTTCGATCCTCTGGCGCCCGGTCCGGGAGGGCTACCGGCCCCGGAACGACGGCGGGCGCTTCTCGAAGAACGCGCGCAGGCCTTCCTTGCCGTCCTCGGTCGCCCCCATCGACGAGATCGCGTGCGTCTCGAGCTCCATCTGCGTCTCGAGTCCGTGCGAGAAGGTGTCGAGCAGCAGTCGCTTCACGCAACCGAACGCGAGGGTCGGGCCGGCCGCGAGCTCGCGCGCGACCTTGCGCGCCTCGTCGTCGAGGGATGCCGCGGGCACGACCTGTTCGACGAGCCCCCACTCCAGCGCTTCGGCCGCGCCGAGGATGCGGTTGCGCAGCATCAGGTCGCGTGCGCGCGCGATGCCGATGCGGCGTGGCAGGTACCAGGTGGAGGAGCCGTCGGGCGCGAGGCCGATCCTGGTGTACGCCATCGTGAACCGGGCCGTGTCGGCGGCGACGACGATGTCGGCCGCGCAGGCCAGGCTCATGCCGGCCCCCGCGGCGGTGCCGCCGACCGCCGCGACGACCGGCGCGTCCATGCGAGCCAGGCGCGAGATCGCGATGTGAAGGCCCTGCGTGATGCGCTTCAGCAGGCCCGGGACGTCGTCGCCCGAGTCGCGGAAACTGCGCACGTCGCCGCCCGCCGAGAAGATCGGGCCCTCGGCGCGGATCAGAACGGCGCGAACGTCGGGACTCTGGTCGAAGAACAGCGCCGCCTCGGCGAGTTCCTCCGAAGCGGTGAGGTCGATCGCGTTCGCGCCCTCGGGTCGCGCGAGCGTGAGCTCGCCGACGCCGTCCTTCACGTCGATGCGGATTCGTTCGAATGCCATGGCGCCTTGGTAGCCTGATTTTTACGACGAACGAAATTTCGTGGCCGGTCGCGAAAAAGGCGAAGCGCGGCTCCCGACTCTGTTGTTGGCTGCAGCGCGGGCCGTTACTCTTTCTCGCGGCGGCGCCGGCTCGAGCCTGCCGGGAGCCTTTTCTCCGCGGCCTGCTTCCTGACGGGAGCCGGAGGTGAAGTTCGGGGGAGGGCAGGGCGCGTCGCTGCCGAGTCCAACCCAATCCCATCGAGACACGAAAGGAGTACCCGATGACCCGTTTCCTGATGCTGTCCGCGTTCCTTGCCGTCCTGCTCGCCGCGGCGCCCGGCGCCGAAGCCCGCAAGAATCCCGGCAACCCGCTGCCGCCGCCCACGCTCGTCGCGGCCGAGATCCTCGCGCCCGGGGCCGCCGAGTGCGACGGTGACGAGACGACGACCGACGACGTCTGCGTCAGCGCGACGTTCACCAAGGTCTGTACGGCCCTGAAGTACTCGGTCGACCTGACCAAGGGCTTCGACACGACCGACGACGGCTGCGACGACACGTCGGTCTCCGACAACACCGGCGTCGCGGCGGAGACCTGCACCGGCACGCTGAACTGCCTCGGCGACACAGCCGAATGCCAGACCGCGGTCGTCCCGATCGGCACGAACACGCTCTGCGTCGACGACGGCGACCTCGACGTGGACTGCTCCGCGGACGACGGCGACCCGGCCGACGACGGCGACGTGCTGGTCTCCTACGACTCGCTGTCGGTCAAGGTGAAGGCGATGAACCCGCCGAAGAAGGGCCGCAACTCGATCTCGCAGAGCACGGAATTCTCGAACGTGCTCACGCCCGACGAGAACGACGAGTGCGTACTCTGACCGCCTGAGGCGGCTTCGACCAGGTGCGAACGGCAAGAGGGCCGGTCCATTGGACCGGCCCTCTTTTTTTCGTGCGGGGGTCGTCGACGGGCGGCGGCGCGAGCGTTCAGTCCTTGAGGGAGAACGGTGTGAAGTCGGTTTCGGTGTCGAACCAGTCCTCGCGCTCCGCGCGCTTGAGGAAGCCGACGATCGCGTAGGTGATCGGCGTGTTCAGCGCCTCCCAGCCGACCTTCAGCGCGTAATTGAACGCGATCACGGCCAGCATCGTCGACGGCTCCCAGATGCCCCAGAACGCGAGCGGGTAGAAGATCACGCTGTCGACGGCCTGCCCGACCGCCGTCGAGCCGATCGTCCGCATCCACAGGAAGCGTCCACCGGTCCATACCTTCATCTTCGCGAGCACGTACGAGTTCGCGAAGTCCCCGGCCCAGAATGCCAGGATCGAGCCGGCCACGATGCGCCAGGTGTTGCCGAACACGGTGTGCAGCGCGGGGTCGATCACGGCGTTGTAGGCGACGTTCGGGTCCGCCGGCATCGCGAGCACGATCTGGCTCATGAACGTCGCGAAGATCATCGCGCCGAAGCCGGCCCAGATGACCTTGCGCGCGCGCGCGTAGCCGTACACCTCGGTCAGGATGTCGCCGAAGATGTAGCTGATCGGGAAGAACAGGTTGCCGGCGCCGAACGAGAATCCCCAGATCCGGCAGACCTTGCCGGGCCCGATGATGTTCGAGCACAGCAGGACCGTGACGAAGCCGGCCATCACCAGGTCGTAGTACTTGTAGTGCCTGGGATTGCGCCGGCCGTCGGTCACGCGCGCCTCGCGCTCACTCGCCGGCAGGCGCAGTGGCGTCGAGCACTTCCTGCAGGTGGTCGCCGAGCCAGCCCGTGGAGACGTCGTTGGAGACGTAGTCCGGGTTGCTCAGCAGCGAGATGAGGAACGGGATGTTCGTCGTCACGCCGTCGACCCGGTAATCGGCCAGCGCGGCGAGCATGCGGCGACGGGCCGACTCGCGATTGTCGGCCCACACCGACAACTTCGAGATCATCGAGTCGTAGTAGAGCGGGATCTGCCAGCCGCTGCGCACGCCGGAATCGACGCGGACGCCGAGGCCGCGCGGCTCGACGAGCTGCTCGATCTTCCCGGGCGCGGGCCGGAATCCCTGCGCCGGGTCCTCGGCGTAGACGCGCGCCTCGATCGCGTGGCCGCGCGGAGCGATGTCTTCCTGGCGGATCCACAGCGGCTCGCCCGCGGCAATGCGGATCTGCGCCTGCACGAGGTCGATCCCGTAGACCCACTCCGTGACCGGGTGCTCGACCTGGATGCGGGTGTTCATCTCCAGGAAGTAGATGTTGCGGTACTTGTCGACCATGAACTCGACGGTGCCCGCGTTGACGTAGGCCACGCAGCGGGCCGCGGCGGTCGCGGCGGCCGCCAGGCGCGCGCGCAGCGCGGCGTCGACGTCGGCCGACGGGGCTTCCTCGATGACCTTCTGGTGGCGGCGCTGCAGCGAGCACTCGCGCTCGCCGAAGTGCACGACGTTGCCGTAGCGGTCGGCGAGCACCTGCATCTCGATGTGGCGCGGGTACTCGACGTAGCGCTCGATGAACACGCGACCGTCGCCGAACGCGCTCGTCGCCTCGCGCTGGGCGCTTTCGATGTTCTCGGCGAGCTCCTCCATCGAGCGCACGATGCGCATCCCGCGCCCGCCGCCGCCGGCCGCGGCCTTGACGAGGAGCGGGAAGCCGATGCGCGCGGCCTGCTCGGCCAGTTCCTTCGGGTCGCTCGGAGGGGCCTCGATCGCCGGGGTCACCGGCACGCCGACCGTGCGCACGAGCGAGCGGGCCTCGGTCTTGTCGCCCATCGCCGCGATCGCCGAAGGCGAGGGCCCGATCAGGACCATGCCGGCGTCGCCGATCGCCCGCGCGAAGTGCGCGTTCTCGGACAGGAACCCGTATCCGGGATGGATCGCCTCGGCCCCGACGGAAAGGGCCGCCTGGATCACGTTGTCGATGTTCAGGTAGCTTTCGCGGCTCGGCGACTTGCCGACGTGGACGGCCTCGTCGCAGGCGTGCACGTGGGGCGCGTCGGCGTCGGCGTCGGAGTAGATCGCGACCGACCGGACCCCGAGCTCCCGACAGGCTTTGGCCACACGAATGGCGATCTCACCACGATTGGCGATCAGGACCTTGTGAAACATCCGCTGCTCCCGGTGCCGGTCGCCGGCAGCCCCCGCGACAGGAGCCGGGCCGGTGCAAAGTCCGGGGATAGAATCCCAAACCGCCCGGAAATGCACGTGCGGCGAGGATCTTCCGTGAGTCGGCGCTTCACCGGTCGCCCGGAGCGGCGACGGACCGGGCAGTGCGATGGGGCGGAGGGGCGCTCGCGTGGCTTGACCTCGCGGCGGGGGAGGTTACCGGGACGGTATGGAAGCGATGCGAGAGGTCCTGTTGGCCACGGATTTTTCCCCGTCCTCCGAAGCCGCGCTCGAGCGTGCCTGCCAGGTCGCCCGCGCGCTCGGCGCGCGGCTGACGCTCCTGCACGTGTACTCTCCCGGCGTGCAGGCTCTCGGCGCCGCCGGGCTCGAGGAGGGCATGGCCATCGGCCGTGACGTGCACGCTGCGCTTGGCGAACTGAAGGACAAGGCGACCGGGGTCAGCGAGGTGCGCATCGAGCTCGTGTCGGACGCGAGCCCGGCCGCCGTCATCGTCGACTTCGCGGGCTCCAACCCGATCGACCTGATCGTCCTCGGCTCCCACGGCCATGGGGCGGCCAAGCGCTTCCTGCTCGGCAGCGTCGCCGAGCGGGTCGTACGCTACGCGCCGTGCTCGGTGCTCGTCGCGCGTTGACCATCGGTCCCCGGTTCGTCGCCGGGCGGGTTCGCGTCGTCGGGAACGACTGCCGGACCAGACGACGACCCGGCAGCGGCGCGTTCAGGTCGCGATGCCCCAGCGCTCGACGATCTCGTCGTCGTCGCAGGTCCACACGCGACGGTGGATCTCCTCGACGATCGCCGGGTCGGAGAGCAGGATCCGGCGCGCGCGGACTTCGGCCGAGTCCGGTCCGGCCCGGACCACGCGTTCCATGACCTCGCGGCGCGCCTCGCGGATCGACTCCGCGAGCTGCCGCTTCGGTCCCAGCAGGCAGCGGTGGACCGCGTTCATGCCCGGATCGACGACGGCCAGCGCGAACCCGTCCTGCCAGGGAGCGGGTTTCGCGTCCTGCAACCGCTTCGCTTCGGCGAAGCGATCGTCCAGTTCGAGCAACTCGCGCGGCGGCTCGACTTCCTCCGGGATCACGAACAGGCCGAGCCGGCGCACCCGGTCGCCCAGCTCGATCTTGCTGACGAGCACCGAGACCGGGATCGAGACGATCAGGGCGCCGACGACGGGCATGACCCACCAGAAGTAGTCGGGGCTCAGCCAGAACAGCAGCGCGGCCCACGCGCACGCGAACAGCGTGTCGCCGCCGTGGTGGGTGATCGCTTCCGCCCAGCCCGTCTCGGCGTCCTCGCGCGGCTGCGACTTCCATCCCACCGTGCGGCCCATCAGGTTCGTGATCACGAAGCGCGTGTGGAAGACCATCCGGACCGGGGCGAACAGGCTCGAGATGACGATCTCGATCGGCACGCTGAACAGCACCCGGCTCGCCCCGCCGAAGAGCCTCGCCTGCCCGCGCAGGAAGATCAGCACGACGCTGAGCACCTTCGGCAGGAACAGGATCACGCCGGTCACGGCCAGCAGCATCAGCGCCCAGTCGGGCCGCCAGACCGGCCATTGCGGGAACAGCGTTCGCACGTTCTCGGGGAAGTACTCCGGCTCGCTCAGCGCGTAGCGGACGGCCTCCGTCGTGCTGAGCAGGAGGAAGCAGAACCACAGCAGCGCCGAGACGTACGAGAGCGCTCCGTTCAGGAACAGCGCGCGGTGCGCGCCGAACAGCCCCTCGGTGAACAGCAGGCGCACGTGTTGCAGGTTGCCCTGGCACCAGCGTCGATCGCGCTTCATCTCCTCCAGCATCGACGACGGGGTTTCCTCGAGGCTTCCCGGGAGGTCGTAGGCGAGCCAGATCGACCAGCCCGCGCGGCCGAGCAGCGCCGCTTCGACGAAGTCGTGGCTGAGGATGTCGCCGCCGAGCGGCGGCTTGCCCGGCAGCGGCGGCAGCCCGCAGTGCTCCATGAACGGCGCGACCCGGATGATCGTGTTGTGCCCCCAGTACTGGCCGTCCCCGAGCTGCCAGTAGTGCAGCCCCGCCGTGAACATCGGGCCGTAGGCGCGGCCGGCGAACTGCTGGACGCGCCCGAAGATCGAGCGCCGGTAAACGGCCGACGGGGCGGTCTGGATCATGCCGGCGGTCGGGTGCCGCTCCATCAGCTGCACGAGGCGCTCGAGGCTCTCGCCGGTCATGATCGAGTCCGCGTCGAGCATGATCATGTAGCGGTACTTGCGGCCCCAGCGGCGGCAGAAGTCCGCGACGTTGCCGCTCTTGCGCTTCAGGCGGACCTTGCGGCGGCGATAGAAGATGCGGCCGAAGCCGTTCGTCTCGCGGCACCACCGCAACCAGGCCTCCTCTTCCCGGATGCCCGTGGCCGGGTCGGCGCTGTCGCTGATGACGAAGAAATCGAACCGCGCCCCGCTTCCGGTGCGGTCGAGGGACTGCTGGATGGCTCGCAGGCCCGCGAAGATCCGCTCGACCGGTTCCTCGCAGATCGGCATCACGATCGCGGTGCGCGCGGACTCGTCGATCGGAGGGTAGCTGTCCCCGCGCGCGAGGTGGGTGATCCGGAAGCGCTCTTCCTTGCGGGTCAGCGTGTAGAAGCCGTACAGGGCGGTCCAGAAGCCGATCGAGATCCAGCCGAACAGCGCGCCGAAGAACACGACGATCAGCCATTCCATGAAGTTGCCGCCCTGCTGGGGCAGCACGTCGAGCATGAACTGGCTCGCAATCACGCTCGGGATCAGCACGAGCGTGCTGAGGATGCGGCGGCGCCGCTGCGCCCGCCGTGTCCAGGGCAGGCCGCGGCGCTGCTCGCGCGCCGGACCCCCGGGCTTGCCCGCCGCCTTTTCGGCCGCGGCGCGTTCGGCGGCGGCGGCGGCGCGTTCGACCGCTTCCTCGTCGGCGCGCAGCATCGCGGTGCGCGGACGAAGGAAGCGCCGTTCGAGCTTCGCCCGCGGCATGAAGCCGCGAAGGATCGGCGGCATCGACCCGCGCAGCACCGGCGCCGGCTGCGCGGCGGGGCGACTCGATTCGCCGGCGACCGTGCTCGCGCGCCAGGCGGTGAAAGCGTCGAGGTCGTTGCAGGTCGGGGAATCACCGCCGCCGAAGCGCTCGATGACGATCTCGTGCATCGCGCGAAAGCCTTCGGAGTAAGCGTCCGAGCCGTCCAGCCAGTCCTCGCGGGCGATCGCGCGGGCGATCGCGTCGGCGGCGATCCCGCCGGCTTCCGCGGCAGCGACCCCGAGGTGGGTCAGGTACTGCGCGCAGCGCTTCTGCACGCGCCGCCAGTCGTGCAGCACGCGCTCGGGCGAGGCCGGTCGGACCTCGTGGACGCGCCGCGAACCGGCGTCGTCGCCGGGTGTCTTCGAGGAGTCCCCCGTCTCGCTGCTGGCCGTCACGGCTGTTCCGCTTCGCGCGCCGTCACGGCGTCAGCGTGTACGCCCAGGTCTCGGTGAGCGCGCTGCCGGCCTTGTCGAGGTAAGCGCGCAGGTCGAGCGCCTTCTTGCCGGCCGGTTCCACCTCGAAGCCGAGGCGCCAGCCGCCGGTCTCGGGGTTCTTGATCACGTACTGCGAGAGGATGCGGCCGGCGCTCTCTCCGCCGCCGACCGTCACGACGGCGCGCAGCACGTCGTCGGCCGGGAGCTTCTCGAGCTGCTTGCCTTCGAAGTCGACGAGGAAGCGGTGCGTGCCGGCTTCCGGCTTGGTTTCGCGCCGGGTCGCCGTCACGCGCCCCGCCGGCGGCCGCGAAGCGTCGTCGCCATACGCATGCACCTTGTAGGAGAACGTGATCGGTTCGGGCATCGGCGGAACGTTCTCGGGGACCCAGTACGCGTTCATGTTGTCGTGGATGTCTTTCTGGGTGGGGATCTCGACGAGTTCGACCCGTCCGCGTCCCCACTGCCCCTTGGGCGTGATCCACGTGCTCGAGCGCTTCTCCTGGTGGGTCTCGAGGTCCTGGTAGTTGCGGAACTCGCGATCCCGCTGGAGCAGGCCGAACCCGCGCGGGTTCGTCATCTGGAAACTGTGGACCTGCAGCGTCTCCGGGTTCTCGAGCGGACGCCACAGCCATTCGCCGGTGTCGGAGTGCAGCAGCAGGCCGTCCGAGTCGTGGACCTCGGGCCGGTAGTTGTCGAAGCAGCGCAGGGTGTTCTCGCCGAACAGGAACATGCTCGTCATCGCCGCGATCCCGAGCTTGCCGATCTCGCTGCGGCGAAACAGCTGGGCCTCCACGTCGACGACGGTCTGGGCGCCGGGGTAGACCACGAACCGGTAGGCGCCGGCCGCGCTCGGGCTGTCGAGCAGCGCGAAGATCTCGACGTCGGCCGCGGTCTTGGTGGGCCGCACGAGCCAGAACTCGCGGAACCACGGGAACTCCTCGCCCGACGGGGCGGCGGTGTCGATCGCGAGGCCCCTGGCCGAGATGCCGAAGCCCTGGTCCTTGCCGACGGCCCGGAAGTAGCTGGCGCCGAGGAAGACGATGACCTCGTCCTTGTAGGACGTCGACTTGATCGGGAAGTGGACGCGGAACCCCGCGAACCCGAGGTCCTGCGGCACGCGGCTCGCGATGTCGTTCTTGCCGTAGTCGAACAGGCCCGGAGAGAACGGGATCGGGTGCACGCCGCTCGCATCGACCTCGTTCAGCTCGACGATGCGGTCGTAGAACATGCCGGGGTGGAAGAACTGCACCTCGAACGGGAGCCCGCGCTCGCGCCACACGGACCGCTCCGGCCGGAACCGGATGTCGCGCCACTGGTCGTAGCTCAGCTTCGTCAGCCACCCGGGGACGGTCTCGACGGGGTCCTGGTAGGGCTCGGAGGCGAGCTTCTTCGCGCGCTCGGTCACGTCCCCGAAATCGAACGCGCTGGCGCCCGTGGCGGTCCCGACCAAGGCCGGAAGGACCAGCATCGCCGCGGCCACCGCTGCCCGGAGCCGGCAGACGACGGCGTTCCGGGCCGGCTGCCGCCGGCGCGTTCCCGATCCTGGTCCCAACATCCAATCCTCCTGCCTGCGCGCAGCGAAGCGCCCGCCGGTCGTCGCCGGGTCGACTTGGAACCGCGTCCTCGCGGCCGTGCCGGCGCGCGATTATTCAGTAACCATGCGGGACTGACAAGGAAGCGCGCGTCGCGCCGCGCCTTCGGGCGTGCGCCTGTCCCGCCGGCGACGAAGGGAGCTTCCCTCGCGCCGGCCGGGCGGGGGCGGCGGTCGTCTCTACAGCAGGTCGCTGGCGAGGTTCGCGAGTTCGGAGCGTTCGCCTTTCTCGAGCGTGATGTGCGCGAACAGCTCGTGCCCCTTCAGGCGGTCGGTCAGGTAGGCGAGGCCGTTGGATCGGGCGTCGAGGTACGGCGTGTCGATCTGCCGAACGTCGCCCGTCAGCACGATCTTCGTGTTGCGACCGGCCCGCGTGATGATGGTCTTGACCTCGTGCGGCGTGAGGTTCTGCGCCTCGTCGACGATCAGGATCACGTCGGAAAGGCTGCGCCCGCGGATGTACGTGAGGGGGGTCACCTCGATCTTCTCGAGGCGCAGCATCTCGTTGATGCGCTTGGCGGCGGGGTCCTTCTCGCCGAACTGGCCCTTGATGAAGTTCAGGTTGTCCCAGAGCGGCTCCATGTACGGGCCGAGCTTCGACTGGATGTCGCCGGGAAGGAACCCGATTTCCTTGTTGCCGAGCGGGACCGCCGGGCGCGAGACGAGGATCTGCTGGAACTGCGAGCGCTGCTCGAGCGCGCAGGCGAGCGCGAGCAGCGTCTTGCCCGTGCCGGCGGCGCCGTGCAGCGTCACGAGCTTGATCTCCGGGCAGAGCAGCGCGTGGATCGCGAACGCCTGCTCGGCGTTGCGCGCCGTGACGCCGTACACGGTCTGCTTCTCGATGCGGTCGACCGTCCGGTCGCGCGGGTTGTAGTAGCCGAGCGCCGACAACTTGCCGTTGCGGATGATCAGGAACTCGTTCTTCACGAACCCGGACGGCGAGAGCGTCCCGGCGGGAATGCGGCCGTGTTCGTGGATGGCGCCGACGGTCTCGGACGGGACGTGCTCGATCAGCGTCTTGCCGGAATACAGGAGGCTCTTGTCGTGGACCTTGCCGTTCTCGTAGTCCTCGGCCGGCAGGTTGAGGGCCTTCGCCTTCAGCCGCAGCGCGATGTCCTTGGTGACGAGGATGACCCGTCGATCCTTCTCGTCGCGCTGGAGCGCGAGCGCGGCGCCGAGGATGTGGTGGTCGGCCTTGCGGCCGTCGAGGAACGCGTCGGCGACGTGGCTGTCGGGATCGTTGAGCACCACGCGAACGCGGCCGCCGGCGGCGCCGCCGATCGGCACCCAGTCCTGCAGCAGGTGGTCGGCTGAGACGCGGTCGATGTGCCGGATGAACTCTCGCGCCGCGAAGTTCTTGCTGTCGTTGCCCTTCTTGAAGCTGTCGAGTTCCTCGAGGACGGTGATCGGGATCGCGACGTCGTGTTCGGCGAACTTCTGGATCGCGTCGTGGTCGTAGAGAATGACGGATGTGTCGAGGACGTAGATTCTGGCGCCAGGCCGGGACGAGTCTTCCACCCTTCACCACCTCGCGTGCGGGCCGGTCGGGCGATCGTGCCCGGACGATGCCCTGCACTCACGGTGGAAAACGCTAGCAGACCGTGCGGCGTGGCACGAGGTCCGAAACCGCGGGCCTTGTGCGTTGGGCCGGAAATCGCGGAACGACGACACGGCGAGGACGGCAACGGCGTTCGGCGCGCGAGCAGGTTCGCTGCGCCGTGCACGCCGGCCGGCTTGATCGGTGGCGGGGGCTTCGCTAGTCGCGGGACGATGCTGGTCCGCCCGTTCCTCGGCGCCGTTGCCGGCGTGCTTCTCGCCGCGGCCGTCGCGACGGGGGCGCGGCTGGACGGGATCGACTCGTCGATCCTCGCGCCGGGACTCGTGCAGGCCGGGGAAGCGATCGACCGGCTCGAGCGCCTGATCGACGAGGCCGAGGCGATCGGCGTCGCGCTGTTCCGGGTCCACAACGAATTCGGCGAGCGGCGCGCGGCGATGGCCGCGGCCGCCGCCGCGCCATCCCCGAAGGTCGAGAAGGGCGCTGCTCCGCCGCCGAAGCCCAAGGCGGACCCGGACTGCGCCACGGCCTGGCTGCTCGACCTCGGGGCCCGCTCGCGCGAGTTCGGGCGAGCGTTTCGCGATGCGGTCCAGAGCGCCCGCGTGCAAGGACGACGCGTCGAGAGCGTGACGGTGGAGCCGACCGTGCAGCCGCTCCTCGACCCGGAGACGAACCACCGCCTCTCCTCGCTGCTCGCGCGCCTGGACGATCTCGTCCGGCGTTATCCGGAAGCGGCGTCGTGGCAGGAACGCTACGTCGAGCCCTTGCTGAAGGGCTGCCAGACGGTGCTCGCGCCCGCGCCCGGGATGGCCGACGTCGTGCCGGCGGCGCTGAAGGACAGTGCCGTGACCTCCCCGGCGAGCACGTCGCGCCTGATCGCGGTGCTCGCGTTCGGCGGCGGCTTCCTGTGTCCGGGGGCCGTCCCGGCGGCGGGGGTGATGCTGGTGTCGGGAGAGATCTGCTACTCGGCCAGCGAGACCTGCGATTGCGAGCCGACCGGGATCGCGCCGGCCACCGTCCTCGGTCCCGAGACGAACGCCGGGTCCGCGAACTGAAGGCGCTCCCTGGCCCCCACCGCTTCGTCGGTCCGCCCGAGCCTCTCGAGAAGATTCACTTCGAGTGCGATCGCCTCGGCGAGGAAACGATCCTCGCGCAGGATCGAGCGTACGTCGGCGAGGGCCTGTTCGGGTTGGGCCTGCGCCCGCAGCTTGGCCGCGAGCAGGCGCGCGTCGAGGTCCCGCATCCGCATCAGGGCAGGCGGCAGCTCGCGCGGGTTCTTTTCCAGCTCGGCGCGGATGCGAAGCCGCTCGGCGAGATCGTCGCTGCCGACCAGCGCAGCCTGACGGGCGGCCTCGTCGAAACGGCCGATGCCCGCGCCGAGGGCGATCATCATCTGCTTGGCCTCGGTCGACGCGCCTCGAGCCTCGAGCTTGGGCAACAACTCGAAGGCTTCCTCGAAGCGTCCGTCCCGCAGCCGGAGCGCGATGTGACGGCGCACCGGCTCGGGATCGTAGGCCGCGACGGCCTCCCACTCGGAGACGAGCGCCTCGTAGTTCGGGCCCGGGCCGAGTTCGTCGGCGATGCCCACGCGCAGGCGGGCGACCTCGGGGTCGCGATCGAAGCGCTTCGGGAGTTCGTCGACCAGGGCTTGAGCTTCCCGGCCCATGTCGTTGGAAAGATAGGCTTCCAGCCGGGGGACGACGAAGCGGCTGTCGTCCGGCCAGCGGGCGTCGATCTCGTCCCAGAGCTTGCGCGCCTCGGGCCACTGGCCGGCGGCGCTCGTCGCCGCCGCCGCGGCCGCCTCGAAGACGAAGCGCTCGGGCGTCGACTTGCGCGCCCGCTCGAACGCGGAGTCGGCGTTGCTGTAGCGGCCGATGTCGAGGCCGCGGCGACCGAGGACGTAGTGCGCGAGCGACAGGGAGGGGTCGATCAGGACGACCCGCGTCAGAGGGTCCTTGCCCGGATTGCCGCGTTCCTCGGGGTCCACCGGGTCCAGCATGCCGTACCAGGTCGCCGCCGCGCGGCCGAGGACGAGCACCGCGTAGCGATCCGACGAGAGCGGCTTCGACCACGCCTCGACCATGCCGGCCGGAACCGGCGTGTCGAACTGGCCGGCCGACCAGACGAGGAGTTCCGTGATCGCGCCTTCGGGTGACTCGCGAGGACCGGTCGCCGACGCTCCCTTGCAAGCCCCGCCGATCGGGCAGAGGCGCAGGACCACCTGCAGCGTGTCGCGCTCGTACGCGAACGAGAAGCGCGCGGTCCAGTGGCGTGATCCGCCGGTCAGCCAGCGGTCGACACCGGGGGGAGGCCCGTGTCGTCCGTAGTGCGGCACGATGCCGGCGAGGTCGGTGAGCCCGGTCTCGTAGAGCAGCACGACGAGGCCGGCGACCTCGTGCCCGTAGCGGTGGCCGCCGAACTCCTCGATCGGTTCGATGCGAACATCGGTGGCCGCGGGGAAGACGTCTTCCTCCGCGGGGGTCCAGACGTCGTCGAGAGGATTTTGCGCGGGCTCGGTGCGGGATCCGCAGCCCGCCACTGCTATAAGGACCGCGATGGCGAGCGAGGACAACGACGCGCCGAAGAACGAATCGCCGCCGGCGCGCCGGCGGCGAAGGAAGGACGCGCCCGAACCGGCCGGGCCGCCCGTGCCGAGGGTCCGGTTTCGCAGGACGCGTCGGCTCTTTCGTGCGCTGGTGGTGCTTGGCATCGTGGTTGGCGTGGCCGCGGGCGTCTGGGGCGCACGCTGGTTCAACGAGAACGTCCTCTCCACTCTGCCCGAGAACCTCGCGCACGTTCAAGCGTACCGGCCGCCGTCGAACTGCGTGATCTACGACGCGGCCGGCACTCCGGTCGACGAGTTCTACGTCGAACGCCGGATCTGGGTCCCGATCAAGAGCCTGCCCGACCACGTCTGGCAGGCCTTCGTGGCCGCCGAGGATCGTCGCTTCTTCGCCCACCGCGGCGTCGACCCGGCCGGCATCGTGCGGGCGCTCGCGACCAACTTCCTGCGCGGCGGCGTGCGCCAGGGCGGGTCGACGATCACGCAGCAGATCGTCAAGAACCTGCTGGTCGGCAAGGAGAGGAGCTACATCCGCAAGCTCCGCGAGGCCGTGCTCGCGCTGCGCCTGGAGCGCGAGCTGACCAAGAAGGAACTGCTCGAGCTCTACATCAACTATGTGTACCTCGGCTCGGGAAACTACGGTGTCGAGGCCGCCGCCCTCGACTACTTCGGCAAGCCTGCCGCCGAGATCGACGCGGGGCAGGCCGCCACGCTCGCCGGGCTCGTGCCGGCGCCGTCGCGCTACTCGCCGCACCGGCACCCCGAGAACGCGATCGCGAGGCGCAGCTACGTGCTCGGCCGGATGGTCGAGGAAGGCTACATGACGCTCGGCGACTCGCGGCGCTACGCGCAGGAGCCCGTGGTGCTTCCGGTCGAGAAGCAGGCGCGCACGAGCGTCGGGCTGGCCTACATCACCGAGGTCCGCCGCGAGATCCGCCGACTGTTCGGGACCCACACCGCGCTCGCCGCGGGATTCCACGTGTACACGGCCCTGGACCTGCAGGCGCAGGCGACCGCCGAAGAGGCCGTGCGCGAGGCGCTGCACGCCGTCGACGAGCGGCGCGGCCGGCGCGGGGTGGTCCAGCACCTGCCGGAATCCCAGCGCCGGGCGTTCCTGGCGCGGGCGACCGGTCTGCAGCGGGTCGCCGTGCCGGAGCCCGACGAACCGCAGTCGGAGGAGGAACGCCTCGCCGAGGAGGAAGCGACGCTGCGCGTGGCCGAGGAGGCCAAGGCCCGCGCGGCTGCCGAACGCGCGGCCGGCGCTAAGAAAAAGACGACGGACGACGAGACGGCCTCCGCCGTGCCCGCGTCGCCGGAAATCCCGCCGGTGGCGGCGCCGAAGCCGGACGACTGCTTCGACGCGATCGTCGGCAAGGGCGGTCTCGACGACCTCCAGGCCGGTCCGTTCCACTTCGCGCTCGTCAAGGAGGACCGGTCCGTGCAGGTGCGGGGCGTCGGCGGCGTCGGCCGGCGGCCCGTCTCCCAGGCCGCGCGTCTCGGCGACGTGCTGAGGGTCTGTGCGATCGACGAGCAGAAGGTGCGGCTCGATCCGAAGCCGTGGGCCGAAGGCGCGGCGGTCGTGATCGACAACGCGACCGGACGAGTCCGCGCGATGGTCGGGGGATACCACGACGTCCTCGAAGGGTTCGTGCGCGCGACGCAGGCCCGCCGGCAGCCCGGCAGCAGTTTCAAGCCGTTCGTCTACGCGACCGCGCTGAAGTCGGGGAAACAGCAGCTCGACATCGTCTACGACGGGCCGATTTCGCTGCCCGGCGGCAACGGCAAGGTCTGGAGCCCCGCGAACTACGAGGACAAGTACTTCGGCAACATCCCGATTCGCAACGCGCTGGCCAAGAGCTTGAACACGGTGGCCGTCCGCTTCACGCACGACCTCGGCCCGCGCCGCGTGGCCGAGACGGCGCGCAGCATGGGCGTGCGCACGCCGGTCCGCACCGACATGTCGATCGCGCTCGGCACCAGCGAGGTCACGCCGATGGACCTCGCGACGGCTTACTCGACGATCGCGCGCATGGGCGCCCCGGCCGACCCGATCCTGATCGACTCGATTCGCGACCAGGGTGGACGCCTGCTCGGCGTCGCCGGCGGCAACGTGGTCGTCGAGGGCGAAGTCGTCGGTCGGCTGCCGGGCGGTCCGCAGCCCCGCGCGCTCGACGCCGGCATCGCCTACGAACTCGCGGACATGATGCGCGAGGTCGTCCGTTCGGGCACGGCGCGCCGTGCGCAGAAGGAGGGCAGCGATCGCGGCGGCAAGACGGGCACGACGAACGACTGCATCGACGCGTGGTTCGTCGGGTTCGACGCGGACCACACGACCGCGGTCTGGGTCGGTTCCGACGGTCCCGAACCGATCGGGCCGAAGGAAACCGGCGGCGTCACCGCGCTGCCGGCCTGGATCAAGATCATGGACAGCCTGGAGTCGCCGACGCCGAAGCGCATCGCGATCCCCGACCAGGCGGTCCTCGTGAACGTCAACGGGAGCTGGTACGGCTTCCCGCGCGGCAAGGTCCCTTCGAAGTACCTCCAGCGCGAGTCGACCGGCCGGGAGCCGCTTCCGCGTTTCCCTTCCGATTCCTGACTCGACCGTTGTCGCAGGGACGCAGCCGTCGCGGCGCCCGGGCGGTTGCCGGCGCAGGCGACGGCGGCCGGCGCGTCAGGCGCTTGCGGTGCGCAGCCACCAGACGGCCCAGGCCACGACGTGGATGGCGATGATCGCGCACAGGATCTGGAGGTGGTCCGCCTTGCGCGTCAGGTGCCTCAGCATCGCCATCGCGAGCAGCGCGCCCGGCCAACCGCCGATCGCCTCGAGCACGTGCAGCGTCGTGCCGTGGATGCGCCAGCGTTTCATCTCCGCGCGTTTCTTGTCCACGTAATAGAAGCCGAACGTGACGACGCTCATCATCATGTAGCCGACGATCGGCGCCGTCAGCCGGATGAACCCGAACTGGTAGAGGAACAGCAGCGTCAGGGACAGGATCCCGACGCCGTAGGCGACGACGACGGTGTCCGGGAGCGGCAACGCTTTCAGGCGGACGTTGACGGCCTTGCTGCGGCGCTCGCCGTGCTCGACCTGGTAAAAGACGACGTCGCCCTCGACGGGCCGCCGCGTCCCCGGCCGGAAGCCGGAGATGTGCACGAAGACGGTGTCCCCGCCGTCGTCGGGAAGGATGAACCCGAACCCGCGGTCGTCGGTCCACTTCATGAGGCGTCCGCTGCGCGGGGTGGGGTCGACCTGGGGCGCGGAGGGTTCGTGCTCGCGCGAGCCTCGGCCGGATCGCGGCGGTCGGCGCGGCTCCGTCGCTTCGAGGTTCGCAGGTCGGTTGGGGTCGGACATGGACGGGAAAGGGTAACGCGGTCGCGTCACGCGGGGAAACGCCCGTCGCGCCTTCGGCCGCGTCGTGTCGCGCTCGGTCGCGCGGGCTCGACGGTTCAGGCTGCGGATGTCAACCGTGTCACAATCGCTTCCCCCTGGGCGCGGACACGCTCGAGCACCATTCGCATCGCGGGCCCCGCCGGGAAGTTCGGGCGCAGCGCAAGCCGGACCGCGAGCGGGGGCAATCCCGAATCCTCGACGAAGATTCGCTTCGGTTCGACGTCGCGCAGCGGCAGCGCGGGCGCGAGTCCGATCCCGCAACCGGCGGCGGCGTAGGCGATGAGCAGCGAGACGCTCGGCACGTCGATCGTGGACACCGGCCGGATGCCGTGACGCTCGAGACATCCGTCGAGCACGGTGCGACCGTAGCTGCCCGGCGACAGGCGCAGCACCGGTTCGGTCGCGAGCCGCACTTCGACCGGCGCGACCGGTTCGCGCGCGGCCGCGACCCACTTCAGCGGCTGCTGGAACAGCAGGTGCTCGTCGAGGCCCGGGTGCGGCCCCGCCGAACTGACGATCGCGGCGTCGACCTCGCCGAGTTCGAGCAGCCGCACGGCGTCGGCCGAGTGCGCGGTCGTGATCGCGAAGCGGATACCGCCGGGACGCGGGAGCCCTGCGTCGGCGGATCCGGGACCTCCGGCGGAAGAAGCGGACGCGTCCGGCGCCCGCGACAGGTCGCGCAGCACCGGGGCGAGCAGTTCCTGGCCGAGGTAGTCGCTGGCGGCGATGCGCACCGTCGTCACCGGCGTTCCGGCCATCGCGCCGAGCAGGTGGTAGACGGACTCGGCTTCGTCGAACAGGCGCGTGGCCGGGCCGAGGAACGACTCGCCGGCGGCCGTCAGGCGGATGCCGCGTCCGTCGCGTTCGAACAGCGTGACACCGAAATGAGCTTCGATCCGTCGCAGTTGCTGGCTGACCGCCGAGGGCGTCTTGAACAGCGCTTCGGCCGCCCGCGCGACCGAGCCGTGCCGGGCGACTGTCAGCGCGTCGTGGAGGGCGGGGAGGAGGGAGGCGTCAATCATGCAACATTGCTTAGCATACTGCTAAGAATGTTTCATTAGACTGAACGTTCCGGATCGACGATACTCCGCGTCATGGGGAAGAGCCTGTTCCAGAAGGTTTGGGAGAAGCACACCGTCCGCGAGCTGCCCGGCGGCGGGGTGCAACTGTTCATCGGAGCCCACCTGATCCACGAAGTCACGAGCCCGCAGGCGTTCGGGATGCTGCGGGACCTCGGCCTGAAGGTGCTGCGGCCCGACCGCACGTTCGCGACCGTCGACCACATCGTGCCGACGGACACGCGCGTGCGGCCGTACGCCGACCCGCTGGCCGAGGGCATGATGGTCGCGCTCGAGGACGCCTGCCGCGAGTTCGGCATCCGCTTCTACGGCACCGACACCGGCAAGCAGGGCATCGTGCACGTGATCGGCCCCGAGCTCGGCATCACGCAGCCCGGCATGACGATCGCGTGCGGCGACTCGCACACGTCGACGCACGGCGCGTTCGGCGCGATCGCGTTCGGCATCGGCACGACCCAGGTGCGCGACGTGCTCGCGACCCAGACGCTGGCGCTGGCGCCGCTCAAGGTCCGGCGCATCGAAGTGAACGGGAAGCTGGGGCCCGGGGTTTACGCGAAGGACGTGATCCTGCACGTCATCCGCACGCTCGGCGTCAACGGAGGCACCGGCTTCGCGTACGAGTTCGCCGGCTCCACCATCGAGGGCTTCTCGATGGAAGAGCGCATGACCGTCTGCAACATGGCGATCGAGGGCGGAGCGCGCGTCGGCTACGTCAATCCCGACGAGAAGACGTTCGCGTTCCTGAAGGATCGCGAGTTCGCGCCGAAGGGCGAGGCGTGGGAGCGCGCGCTCGCGTACTGGAAGGGGATCGCCTCCGACGCGGATGCGACCTACGACGACGTGGTTCGCATCGACGCGGCCGACATCGCGCCGACCGTCACGTGGGGCATCAATCCCGGCCAGGCGATCGCGGTCACGGAGAACGTGCCGAGCGTCGGCGACGCCGCGGACGAGAGCGAGGCCGCCGGCATCCGCGAAGCGCTCGAGTACATGAAGCTCGACGGCGGAAGCCCGATCCGCGGCACGAAGGTCGACGTCTGCTTCATCGGAAGCTGCACGAACGGCCGGCTGTCGGATTTCCGCGAGGTGGCGGCCTACCTGAAGGGGCGCAAGGTCGCACCGGGGGTGCGGGCGCTGGCCGTTCCCGGTTCCCAGGACGTCGCGCGCGCGGCGATCGCCGAAGGGCTCGACAAGGTGTTCACCGAGGCGGGGTTCGAGTGGCGCGAAGCGGGATGCTCGATGTGCCTCGCGATGAACCCGGACAAGCTCGTCGGCGACCAGTTCTGCGCGTCGTCGTCGAACCGCAATTTCAAGGGTCGCCAGGGTTCCTCGACCGGTCGCACGGTGCTCATGAGCCCGGTGATGGTCGCCGCGGCGGCCGTGGAAGGCTGCGTCGCCGACGCCCGCGAGACCTTCCGGATCTGACGCTGCACGGCGTGGTCCCGGGCGGGACCACGCCGCTGCCCAGCCGCTGTCGACAGCAAGGACGGACATCATGGCCCTGGAGAAGATTTCGAAGGTGAGCGGACGCGCGGTCGTCGTGCCCGGTGACGACATCGACACCGACCGCATCATTCCCGCGCGATTCATGAAGTGCGTGACGTTCGACGGGCTCGGTCGCTACTTTTTCTACGACGTGCGCTTCGACTCGGAGGACCGGCCGCGCGAGCACCCGCTGAACGACCCGCGCTTCGCGGGGGCGAGCATCCTCGTCTCGGGCCGGAACTTCGGTTGCGGCTCCTCGCGCGAGCACGCGCCCCAGGCGATCGCGAAGGCCGGCTTCCGGGCCGTGATCGCCGAGGGCTTCGCCGAGATCTTCTTCGGCAACTCGACGACGCTCGGCATGCCGTGCGTGACGCTGGCGGGCGGCGACATCCGCCGGCTCGTGGCGCTCGTCGAGAAGGATCCGCAGGTCGAGGTCACGATCGACCTCGATGCCCAGGTGGTGCGCGCCGGCGACCTCTCGCTGCCGCTGACGATCAAGCCGTCGGCGCGCGAGGCGCTCGTCGCCGGTCGCTGGGACCCGATCGGCCAGCTCCTCGAGGGCAAGGCCGACATCGAGCGCACCGCGGAGGCGCTTCCGTACCTCGGGTTCTGACCCGTCTCCGGGACGGCGCGGCCTCGCGGTCTCAGGCCGCGGCCGCCGGTTCGCCGACGCGGCGTTCGCGAAGCAGCAGGTACAGCAGGGGGCCGAACGACCCGGCGGCGAACGTGACGACCACGAACGGCCACGGGTTGATGCCGCTCGTGCGTCCGTCGCGGACCATCCAGACGCACGCGAGCAGCGCGAGGATGACCAGGTCCGCGAAGACCTGTCCGGCGCCCCAGCTCCGGAAATGCGGCTCGAAGATCCCGAGATAGCCGACGTCGTGGAGCGCGAGGGCGGTGAGCACGCCGAACGCGACGGTGACGCCGGCGAGAAGGACGAGACGGTGGGACATGGTGCACCTCCTGGGGTTGTCGTGCGCGGAAGCAGACCACGGGGGGCGGCGGCGCTTCAATTACCCGCGAGGTAATTGAACGACCGCGCGGCCCGCGGGAGGATCCGCGCCGACGAGCCCGGCCGGACTGCCCGCGCGGTCCGGAGCGGCTCGCGGGAGGCCGCCATGTCGCTTTCGTCCACCGTCGCCGGCGAGGCCGCCGAGTTCCCCCGCATCCTTCGCAGCTGGCGCACGCGCCGGCGCATGTCGCAGCTCGAGCTCGCGCTGGCCTCCGGTGTTTCGCAGCGCCACGTCAGCTTCCTCGAGTCGGGGCGGGCGCGCCCGAGCCGCGGCATGATCGCGCAGCTCACCGAGACGCTCGAAGTGCCGCTTCGGGACCGCAACGCGTGGCTGACGGCCGCCGGCTTCGCGCCGATCTTCCGGGCGCGTCCGCTCGAGGACCCGCAGATGGCCGGAGTGCTCGCGGCCGTGCGCCTGCTGCTGACGAACTCGGAGCCGTTCCCCGCGATCGCCCTCGATCGCGCCTGGAACATCCGCCTGTCGAACGGTGCGTTCGATCGCCTGACGGCGCTGCTCGGCGACGATCTCTGGGTGCGCGTCGGAGGGGAAGGTCGCAACCTGATGCGGCTGTTCTTCCATCCGGCGGGGCTGCGGCCGTGGGTCGTCAACTGGAAGACCGTCGCTCCGCTGCTCTGGCATCGCGCGCGACGCGAAGCCGAGGCGCTCGGCGGCGACGAGATCGAGCCGATCCTCGCCGAGCTCGGCCGTTTCCAGGACCACCATACGTTGTGGGCGGCGGAGGAGGCCGCGCTCGTCCCCGTGCTGCCGCTGGAACTCGAGAAGGACGGCCTGCGGGTTTCGCTGTTCACGGTGATCGCGACGTTCGGGACGGCGCAGGACGCCACCGCCGACGAGCTGCGGATCGAGAGCCTGTACCCGGCCGATCCGGCGACCGAGAGCCTGTTCCGTTCGATGGCGGGCGGCTGAGCGGTCCGGGCGCACACCCTCGCGGGCCCGCGCTCGCCGTACGCCCGTCGACGTCTCCGGTCGCGCGGGCTGGGGAACGGGCTTGGAGCACGCGCCGCGGGTTCCCCGCGGTCCGCGCACAGCACTCCCTTCGTGGACCGACCCCGTGTTTCTGTTAGCGTCGCCGTCGTGGCGCAGCAGGACGATCTCGCGGAACAGCTCAACCGAAGCTGCCGCTGCGTTGCCGTCGACCCGGCGGCGCTGGCCCAGGCTCTCGAGTCCGGCGCCGCGACCGAGGGCCTCTACGCGTCGATCCTGCGCGAGCAGCCGCACCTGTTCTCCGGGACGGCCGTGTTCCTGTCGCGGCGGCAGTTCGGGCGCATGGCCGCCGTCGTCCGGGCGGTCGAGGAGGTCGTCGCGCTGCCGGCCTTTCGCGAGCACGCGTTCGCGCTCGCCCCGGCGATCGCGCGACTCGATCCCGGTCCCCGCGGCGTCTTCCTCGGGTACGACTTCCACCTCGGCGCCGACGGCCCGCACCTGATCGAGATCAACACGAACGCCGGCGGGGCGCTGCTCAACGTGGCGCTCGCGCGCGCGCAGCGCGCCTGTTGCCGGGAGGTGCAGGACGCCTTGTCGGCGCCCGGCGCGGGAGACCGCGCGGAAGCGGAGTTCGTCGCGATGTTCCGGCGCGAGTGGAGCCTGCAGCGCGGCGACGCCCCGCTCGGCGTCGTCGCGATCGTCGACGAGGATCCGCCGTCGCAGTACCTGCATCCCGAGTTCCTGATGTTCCGGGAGCTGTTCGAGCGCAGCGGCCTCGAGGCCGTGATCCTCGATCCGCGCGAGCTGCGGTACCGCGATGGTCGCCTCACCGGCGGCGACCGCGTGATCGACCTCGTCTACAACCGCCTGACCGATTTCTCGTTCGAGCAGCCGGCCTCGGCGGCGCTTCGCTCGGCGTACGAAGCGGGCGCGGTCGTCGTGACGCCGGGGCCGCGCGCGCACGCGCTGTACGCCGACAAGCGCCACCTGGCCGTTCTTTCGGACGCGCAGCGGCTTCGCGCGCTCGGCGCCGGCGAGGAGACGATCCGCGTGCTCGCCGAATCGGTGCCGGTCACCGTGGTGGTCGGCGACGACAATCGCGACGCGCTCTGGAAGGAGCGGAGGGGCTGGTTCTTCAAGCCCGCCGGCGGCTACGGCAGCAAGGCGGCCTACCGCGGCGACAAGATCACGCGCGGGGTCTGGGAGCAGGTCGCCGGACGCACCTACGTGGCGCAGCGCATCGCGCCGCCGACCGAACGGACCATCCTGCTGGACGAGGCCGAGGTCCCGCTGAAAGTCGACGTGCGCTGCTACGTGTACGACGGCCGCGTGCAGCTCGTCGCGTCGCGGCTGTACCAGGGACAGACGACGAATTTCCGGACGATCGGTGGCGGATTCGCGCCCGTCTTCACGGAGGCGGCCGAGGCCGTCGACCCGGGGGACGGCGCTTCGACGCGCGCAGCCGGCCCGGTGGACGAACGGAGGAACGCATCATGATCGACTTCCGGCGACACGCCCTTCTCGCGCCTGCGCTCGCGGCGACGCTGCTGTCGACCGCTTGCGGCGGGGGCGGCTTCGACGACGAGTTCCCCCCGAACCTGTTCGACGTCTACTACGCGGACGGCACGTTCGTCACGGTCGGCGAGAACTATTCGATCGCGACCTCGCCCGACGGCGACGATTTCTACGAGCAGGCGTACGACGGCGAGGGGATCTGGCAGTCCGTCGTGTTCGCCGAGGACATCTGGCTGACCTGCGGCGACGACGGCTGGTGCGCGACCTCTCGCGACTCGGCTAACTGGTTCGTGTTGTACCTCCCCACGTACGAGACCATGCGCGGCGTGACCCACGGCAACGGGACCTTCGTCGCCGTCGGCGACCAGGGGGAGATCTTCCTCTCCCCGAACGCCGGTTCCTGGGACTTCGAGGAGTCGTACACGACCGAGAGGCTCCAGGACGTCACGCACGGCGGCGGTCGCTTCGTCGCCGTGGGAAACAACGGCACCATCCTCACGTCGCTGGACGGCACGGACTGGGTCTCGCAGGACTCGGGCACGACCGAGAACCTGTTCGGCGTCGGGTACGGGGACGGCACGTACTGGGCGGTCGGCCTGAACGGCGTCGTGCTGAAGTCGCCGGACGCCGAAGACTGGACCGAGCTCGACCGCGAGACCACCGCGAACCTGCGCGACGTGGTCGTGGCCGAAGGCGTCGTCGTCCTCGTCGGCACCGGCGGGGCGATCCTCACGTCGGACGACGGCGAGGAATTCGCCGTCCAGGACTCGCACACCGCACACGACCTCGAGAGCGTGACCTACGGGGAGGGGATCTTCGTGGCGGTCGGGCGCAGCGCCGAGATCGTCAACTCCACCGACGGCTATCGCTGGTACTGACGCGGCCGCCGGCGACCGCGGACCTCGTCCCTCGCTTCGGAGGCGAGGCCCCGGAACGGGGGCCGTCATTAGAGAATCGCCGCACGTCCATTAGCGGTCGTGTACGCAGGGGGGTTCCTTTACATTTTTTGCTAATCCCCTAGAACGGCGGCCGGAGTTGCGCCCATGAAGCGAATCCTCGCTCTTCTGCGAACCGACATCGGCCGAAAGGCCCTGATGGGACTGACCGGCCTGCTGCTGGTCGGGTTCCTGGTCAGCCACATGCTGGCCAACCTCCTCGTGCTCTTCGACCCGGAGGGCTACAACCACTACAGCCACGCCCTCGTCAGCAATCCGCTGATCTACGTCGCCGAGCTCGGGCTCCTCGTGCTGTTCGTCGGCCACCTCGTCTCCGGCATCACCGTCACGATCCGGAACCGCGCGGCCAGGCCGACCGCGTACCAGATGAAGACGCGCTCGGACCGCACCGGCCGCAAGAGCCTGGCGTCGGCGAGCATGATCGTCAGCGGCATCGTGATGCTCGTCTTCGTGCCGCTGCACATCCTGACGTTCAAGTTCGGCGCCTGGTACACGACCGGCGACGGACAGATGCGCGACCTGTACCGCCTCGTCGTCGAGGTCTTCCAGAACCCGCTGGCGCTCGCGTGGTACTTCGTCGCGCTGCCGATCCTCGGCGTGCACGCGTGGCACGGCTTCGGGAGCGGGTTCGAGTCGCTCGGCGTCGCCTACAGCAAGGAACTGCGCCGCTTCGGGCAGGCGCTCGCGGTCGTGCTGACGATCGGCTTCCTCGCGGTTCCCCTTTACGTGATGCTCGGCGGAGGTGCCTCGTGATTCTGGACGGCAAGGTTCCCCACGGGCCGGTCGAGTCGAAGTGGGAGGAGTTCAAGGGGCACGCGAACCTCGTCAGCCCCGCGAATCGCCGCAAGTACAACGTGATCGTCGTCGGCACCGGCCTGGCCGGAGCCTCGGCGGCGGCCAGCCTCGGCGAACTCGGCTACAACGTGCTCGCGCTGACGATCCTCGACAGCCCGCGGCGCTCGCACAGCATCGCGGCGCAGGGCGGCATCAACGCGGCCAAGAACTACAAGAACGACGGCGACTCGGTCTACCGCCTGTTCTACGACACGATCAAGGGCGGCGACTACCGCGCGCGCGAGGGCAACGTTCACCGGCTCGCCGAGATGAGCGTGCACATCATCGACCAGTGCGTCGCGCAGGGCGTGCCGTTCGCGCGCGAGTACGGCGGCCTGCTCGACAACCGCTCGTTCGGCGGCGCGCAGGTCTCCCGCACGTTCTACGCCCGCGGCCAGACCGGCCAGC
>CAYYZO010000030.1:30312-39878 GCA_964476185.1 uncultured Myxococcales bacterium | reverse complement strand
CGTAGATCGAGTCGCCGTAGGCGGTGATGCGGTACTTCGTGGTCGTGCCGGCGCGGTCGATCGTCCACGAGACGTTCTGCGTCAGCGTGCTCGCCATGGTTTGGGTGGCGAAGCCGACGGTGCCGATGATGGAGAAGAGCGCGAGGCTCTTCCTGAGAGCGGTTCGGTTGGTCATTCCGGTCCTCCTCCTGAGGGTGGTTGGGGTATTGCGCCGGCAATGCTTCCGCAATGCAGATGCAATCCTCTACTTACAGTTCGTTCGTGAGCGACGGAAGAGCCACCGGGTGGGTACCGCAAGTTTTTTTGTGAACTGTCAGCAAGTTAACAGGCGTCACCGGATCTTATATTGACAACGCTGTAAGCACAGCCTAGCCTCCGGCCATCTCGTTCCCGATTTTGGAGGCAAGCCGATGGCCACTCGTGGAGTCGTCCGACGCCGGATCCGGCCGCTCGATGCTGCACGCGCGATGCGCGAACTGATCGCGAACCCGGACGACACCGCGCAGGTGTTCCGGATCATCCGGGCCCTGACCGGCAACAGCTTCGAGCGCCTGTACCAGAGGGTGCTCGCCGACCCGGTCGGCCGGCGCATCCTCGAGGACCGCCGCGACATCCTGGCCCTGCTGGACGACCGCCCGCGGCTGCGCGAGCTGGCCGACGGAACGCTCGGCCGCGAGTACGCGCGGTTCATGGACCGGGAAGCGATCGACGCCGCCGGCCTCGTCGAGGCGAGCAGCGAGATCGAAGACCCCGCCATGTTCCTCGACGAGCGCGCGCAGAGGCTGAGCCGGCGGCTGCGCGACGCGCACGACCTCTGGCACGTCGTGACCGGCTACCAGCGCGACGTCTTCGGCGAGCTCGCGCTGCTCGCGTTCACGTGGGTGCAGACCGGCAACCACGGGATCGGCTTCATCGTGTTCTTCGGTTGCCTGAGGCTTTGGCACGAGGGGCACCGCGAAGCGCTCCGGCTCGTGGCCCGGGCCTGGTGGCGTGGATGGAGGGCGGCCTTCCTGCCGGCGGCCGACTGGGAGGCGTTGCTCCTGTTGCCGCTCGAGGAGGTCCGGCGCCGCCTGAACGTCGACGCCCCCGTGCCCTACACGCCGATGTGGTCGGCGGCGGCCCCGGCCGCCGCGAGCTGACGCCGGCGGGCCGGCGCCGCCAGGCTCACTCGGCCGACGCCGCCTCCGGAGCGGGCTTGCGCCCGACCAGCAGCACGTAGGTCTGCTCGGGCAGGAACTCGGTACCGCGCCACTGCGGATCCTCGCGTTTCTTGGATTCGTAGTAGGCGAGATAACCGCGCCCGCTCGTCATCGGCTGCCCGATCGCCTCGATCGCCCGTTGCGCGGTCGTGACGTACGACGGCGGCTCTTCCTCGGCCCCGACCAGGAACATCAGGCCCGGCTTGTAGCGCATGCCTTCGGTGTCGAGGACGTTCACTTCCCAGCCGTGGTCGCGGAAGACCGCCGCGATCTCGTTCGCGAACGAAGAAGCCTCCCGATCGCGGGGATCGACCCGGATCCAGAGTTTCTTCTCTGCCCCTTCCTCGCCGAGCAGGGCATCGCTCATCATCTGCCGCGCGCTCTCGAGGACCGTGCCGGCGGCGGCCGGCGCGGTCGCCGCCGCCGGCGCCGCGGCGGCCGGGGCGGCCGCGGGCGGCGCCTTGGCCAGCACTTCCTGCTTGGACTTCAGGCTGGCGACTTCCACCTTGAGCTGAAAATTCTCGAGCAGCAGGCGTGTGATCAGGATCGCGGACAGGCCGAGCAGCACGAGGGCGACGACGAAACCGGTCGAACGTTTCATGGGCGCGCAAGCTATCCGAGTCCGGGCGCTCACCCAACCCTCGGGCGGCTCCACGGTCGTCGCGCCGACGGGCCGGCCACGACCCGGACTCGCATCGCCCGCGCCGGCGCCTATGCTGCCGGGATGCCGTTCCCGAACGACGCCGCGCCCTGGTGGAAGGGCGCGGTCTTCTACCAGGTCTACCCGCGCAGCTTCCTCGACACCGACGGCGACGGCATCGGCGACCTCGAGGGCATCCGGCGACGCCTCGACCACCTCGCGTGGCTCGGCGTGGACGCGATCTGGATCAGCCCGTTCTTCCGCTCCCCGATGAAGGACTACGGCTACGACGTCAGCGACCACTGCGACGTCGACCCGTTGTTCGGGACACTGGCCGACTTCGACCGCCTGCTCGCCGACGCCCACCGCCTCGGCCTGCGCGTGATCATCGACTGGGTGCCGAACCACACGTCGGACCGGCACCCGTGGTTCCTCGAATCCCGCAGCAGCCGCACGAGCGCGCGCCGCGACTGGTACGTCTGGCGCGACCCGAAGCCGGACGGCTCGCCGCCCAACAACTGGGTCGGGCAGTTCTTTCGCGGCCCGGCCTGGACGCTCGACGAAGCGACCGGACAGTATTGGCTGCACTGCTTCCTGCCCGAGCAGCCCGACCTCGACTGGAGCAACCCGGCCGTCGTCTCGGCGATGCACGCGACGCTGCGCTTCTGGCTCGATCGCGGCGTGGACGGCTTCCGCATGGACGTGGTCCACCTGATCGGCAAGGACCCGGAGCTGCCGGACGACCCCGAGCACCTCCGGGGCCTGACGCACGTGCCGCTGAACCACCGGCCGGAGACGCATCCGCTGCTGCGCGACCTGCGCCGGCTGCTCGATTCGTACGACGGCGACCGCGTGGCGGTCGGCGAGGTGTTCCTGCTCGATACGGCCCAGATCGCCGAGTACTACGGCCACGGCGACGAACTGCACCTGTGCTTCAACTTCCTGCCGCTGTTCACGCCGTTCGACGCCGGAGCGTGGCGCGAGCAGATGCAGCGCATCGACGAGGAACTCGCGTCGCGGGGCGCGTGGCCGACGTGGGTGCTGTCGAACCACGACAACCAGCGCCACGCGACGCGCTACGGCAGCGAGGAGCGCGCCCGCGCGGCCGCGTTCCTGCTGCTCGGCCTGCGTGGCACGCCCTTCGTCTACGCCGGCGAGGAGCTCGGGCTCGAGGACGCCGTGGTTGCGGCCGATCGCGTGCTCGACCCCGGAGGGCGCGACGGCTGCCGTGCGCCGATCCCGTGGGACGACACGCCGGCGCACGGCTGGGTGCGCGATGACAACTGGCTCCCGTGGCCGCCGGACGCCGCGCGACGCGCGGCCGCCGCGCAACGCGAGGATCCCGCTTCCGTCCTGCACCTGTATCGTCGGCTGCTCGCCGCACGACGCGCGTCCCCCGCGTTGCGTCTCGGCCGCCAGGAGGTCTTGTCGCTCGGCAGCGCGCTCGACGCCGGCACGCTCGTCGTTCGCCGCACGAGTCCGTGCGGCGACGAACGCACGGTCGTCGTGAACTTCTCCGGGAACGACGCGCGCGTGGATCTTCCACCCTCGATCGTCGAGGTCGAAAGCCGTGCACGCGGCGAAGGCCGCGAATTCGACGGCATCGTCGCCGCCGAGAGCGCGATCCTGCTGCGGCCGCGGCCGGCCGACGACCGCCGACCGACATGACGAGGACCGCCGCGACGACGATCGTGAACGCCACCGAACCAGCGCCGTTCGCCCCGGAGTACTTCACGACCGTCTTCCTCGTGCCCGATCCGCCGCGCGAGTGGCCGCGGCGCTTCGCCGTCGTCACCGCCTGCAATCCGGACGGGATCGTGCAGGCGCCGGACGCCAACGAGCGGGCCGCTCGCGAGCTCGTCGGCGAGCTCGACCGTCGTTCGCTGCGTTCGTTCGAAGCCACCGGCGCGTCCGCGGACCTGGTCCACCGGGAGCCCGGCCGCGGGTTCGCGACCGACCTTGCGACCGCGGCGACGATCTCGACGACGTTCCGGCAGCGGGCGTTCTTCTGGATCGAGGACGACGTCGTCTACGTCTGCACCGACGGCTCGGGCCGCGGCTGGCGGGTCGGAAGGTGGAGCGAACGCGTCGTGGCGTGACGCTCGCGTCGAGTCGCTCCGCCGGGTCCCTCCGGAGTCGGAGCCGTCCGCGAGCCGCGCCGGCGGCCGCGTGCACGAGCGATCGCCGAGAGAGGGCAAGGCGCCGCAGGAGAAGTCCGGGGACAGGTACGATCATCGCCGCTGACGGCGTCCGGGCGTCGTCCCTTCGCCCGCTCGAAGTGCGTCCCGGACTTCGAGTTCGTACCTGTCCCCGGATTCGTCGACGGAAATGGAGCCTGTCGTCCCTCCGTCAGAACGCTCCCTTCAAATAGAGGATCGCCCAGTAGGCGCCGAAGGGATAGCGCGGGGTCTTGCGGAACGTGACGGCCAGCGCGTACCCATCGGCCTTCCCGGCGTGCTCGAGCGCGCTCGGCGGCGGCTGGCTCGGATCGAGCGCGGTGAACGCGAGCGTCCAGCCTTCGCCGCCGATCGATCCGATCCCGTTGCGCACCGAGCCGGACTCGGCCATCTCCTCCACGAGTTCCCCGAGTTTTCGCGAGAGCGCCTTGTCCTCGGGCAAGGAGCGCCGCCAGGAGCGCGAACGCTCGAGCGTCCGCTGCATCAGCTGCTTGGCTTCGTCGTCGCTGACGTGCGCCATCGGCGTGGCGAAGTCCTCGACCACCCAGACCCAGCCGTCGGTGTCGACGAGCACGGCCAGGCCGAGCGAGGTCAGGCCCGGATCGAGGATGTTCTTGCGGTGTCCCGGCGAAGCCATCAGCGCGCGGTGCGCCTTCAGGACGTCGGCGTTGTACGCGACGTTCTCCGCCGCGGCGCTCGCGCGGTAAGGAGTTCGCGCGAGGCGGGTTCGGAACGTCGCGCCGTCGGTCGACGATTCGTGCGAAGCCTTGCGAACCGAACGCATGTCGTTGGCGTGCATCCGCGCGAGCCCGCTCAGCAGGCCGTCCCACGCGAGCGGCTTCAACCGGCGGGAGTTGCGCTCCACGTTGACGAGATCGAGCAGCAGCTTCTCGTTGCGCGTCGGGTCGGTGACGCCGGAAAGACTCGGATACGCTTCGAGGCGCCCGTGCGCTGCGGGGCTGGATTTCGGAAGGCTCCGGGTCGCCGGAGGAGCGTGACCCGAATCGCCCGGACGCACCGTCGAACTCGCGGACTCGGTGTCGCGAGCCGACTCCTTGTCGGAAGCGAACGACGACGCGGCCAACGACACGAGCCACAGCGCTGCGAGCGCCGCTGCGGTCCGGCGTCCCCGCCCGGACGATCGCATAGCGTCCCTCCCCGTCATTTGCGGCCATCTTGGCGACGCGCCGCACGCAAGAGAAACGGATCTTCGCGGAATCGCTGAGTTTTTGTTTTACGATGTGTTCAGAATGCGTCGCCGTGCGTCACGCCGACGCGACCGGCGGGTCGAACAGTTCGATCGCCGCCGCGATGCCCGCGTGCGGCCCGTAGACGACGACGCGGTCTCCCGCCTCGAGCCGCACCGAATCGTCCGGATTCGAAAGCGGTTCCTCGTCGCGGATCAGCGTGAGCACGACCGCTCCGGTCGAGGAGCGGAAGTCGAGTTCGGCCAGCGTGCGGCCGTCCGCGCGGCTGCCCTTCATCACCTCGGCGCTCTCGATGATGCCGCCGCCGATCAACCGCTCGATGTCCGACATCATCTCGTAGGTGGTCGGCGCGCCTCGCAGCGAATGGTAGTTGCCGAGCCGGATGATGCCTTCCTGGACGCGGGCGACATGGCGGGGGACGCCGAGATGCTGCAGCAGGCGCACGAACAGCTCGATCGACGCCTCGAACTCGGCGGGGATGACCTCGGTCGCCCCGAGGCGCTCGAGCTCCCGGATCTCGTCGACGCCGTGGGCGCGCACGAGCACGCAGGCCCGCGGGTTGAGCTGCCGGCACAGCGCCGTGATCCGGCGTGAAGCGAGCGGGTCGCTGACGGCGACGACGACCGCCCGCGCCGCCTCGATCCCCACCGCCTCGAGGGCCCCGCGCCGCGAGCCGTCGCCGAAGTGCAGCGGAAGCCCGTCGGCTTCCCCGGCCTGCACGCGCGCCGGGTCCATGTCGAGCACCACGAACGGGATCGACGTGGAGCCGAGCACGCGCGCGACGGCCTGGCCGGTCACGTCGTAGCCGACCACGATGACGTGGCCGGAATGTTCGACTTTCTCCGTTTGCGCGCCGAGGTCGAGGAGCGTCGCGCGACGACCGGCGAAATAGACGAACGGGGTCGCCGCCATCGTCAGCACCGCGGCGGCCAGGAACGCCTGGGAGAGCTCGGGCGACAGGATGCCGAGGCCCGTCGCCTCGCGCGACAGCACGAACGAGAACTCGCCGATCTGCGCGAGCGCGCAACCGCCGAGCACGCCGAGTCGCGCCGAGCGCCAGCCCGCGCCGATGACCGCGCCGGAGACGAGGCCCTTCAGCACGACGGCTCCGATCAGCGTCGCGACGAGCCCGGGGTGGGCGACGATCGTCGTGGGATCGAGCAGCGCGCCGATGCTGGTGAAGAACAGCGCGACGAACGCATCGCGAAGCGGGAGCAGTTCCGCGAACACCTGGTGCGCATAGGGCGTGCCCGACAGCGCGAGACCGGCCAGGAACGCGCCGAGCGGCAGCGACAGGCCGAAGCCCGCGGCGCCCAGCGCCGTGCCGAACGCCGCCAGCAGCGCGACCGACGGGAACAGCTCCGGCAGCCGGGCGCGCGCCGTGAGTTCGAGCGTGCGCGGAAGCACGACGCGCGCGAGCGCGACGATCCCGACGATCGCAAGGCCCGCCGTGGCCAGCGCGCGGGCGGCCGCGCCCACGATCGCGTCGGCGGGACCGGCCAGGGCGGGCAGGAGCAGCATCATCGGCACGAGCGCGAGGTCCTGGAACAGCAGTATGCTGGCCGCGGCCTGGCCGCTCGGCGCGTCGAGCTCGCCGCGCCCGTCGAGCATCTTGAACACGAGCGCCGTGCTCGAGAGCGCGACCAGGAAGCCGGCCACGACCGCCTCCGGCCCAGGCGTGCCGACCGCCTGCATCAGCGCCGCGGTCAGGACGATGCTCGCGATCACCTGCACGGCGCCGCCGGCCAGCAGGAAACCGACCATGCGCCGCAGTTTCTGCAACGAGAACTCGATGCCGACGCCGAACAGCAACAGCGCGACCCCGATTTCCGCCAGCTCGTCGACGCTTTCCGAGTGGGCGACGAGGCCGAACACGCCGGGACCGGCAAGCACGCCGGCGAAGAGATAGACGACGATCGGCGGGATCCCGAGACGCCGGCCGAACAGCTTCTCGGCGACAGGGTTGCCGAGGAACCCGGCCGCGAGAAGACCCGCGACCGCCACGCCAAGCATCACGACGACGTCGAGAAGAAGCACGAGCCGGACTTTGTAGGCGGCAACGCTTGGGGTCAAAGACCGGGGCTCGTTTCCTCGACGCCCGCGAACCGGACATCGCCCGGCTGCGAAAAAAAGCCCGGAATCCGATTGCTCCAAGCCGGGACCGGGCGTACCTGTGATCTCGGAGAACACGACGTCATGCGAGGCCGCAAGTCTTCCGTTGGATGCGCACCGCGTCACCCCGGCGAAGACGTTGCCCACGGCCTGCCCGCGATCGCCTCCGTTCCGCTGCGCTTCTTCGCTGTCTCGACATCGATCCTGCTGCTGTCGCTCGCGCTGGCGACCGTCGCCCGGGCGCAGCTGTTACCCGAACCCGAGGAAATCGACGCCGCGCCGAAGCTGCTGTACCGGACCGGCGCCGCGATGCCGCGCATCTACGGTGTTTCGCACTCCCTGGCGCCCGGCTGGAAAGCCTCCTACGGGCTTGGACTCGCCGACGAGACCGCGCTCTCGTCTTCCTTCCTGCGACTCGACGAACTGATCGACGGCGGCGAGCTCCACATGCGCGGCGCCAGGGAGAACTGGCGGCACTTCCTCGGCATCGAGTACACGCCTCTGGCCGGCCTCGACGTGCTCGGCGGCATCGCGAAGTCGGGCAGCGTCAACGGCAACGGCGGAGGCCTGGCGCCGACCGGTTACGAACGGCTGCGCCTGAACTCGGGAGTGCGCTGGCGCGGCGACGAATGGGGACTCGAGGGCTGGGGGCTCGACAGTTCGTTCTCGTTCATCCCGAACGGTCCGACCCGCTGGCCGGGCGACACCGGATACCTTCCGAGCATGGGCGGCACCGGCCCGACCTGGCTGCTGTCCCTGACCGTCTCCCGGAACTTCTGACCGGCTCGGCCGGTCCTTTTCGCGCAACCAGACCCGTTGCCTTGGCCAGCCGTCCGGCTGTTACGAGCACCGGCGCCGCACGAAACGTTCCCAAGCGCGCGAGCGACGCACCGCATCGTCTCCATTCGTGGGAAATCCAACGCGTTTTCTTGAACGATTTTCTCAGGCACGGCTGTTGCAGAAGCGTGGGCCGAGGGGTCCCGCGATGCGTAACGGACACGGCGCTCGGAGCGGGCGAAAACAGGGTCCCCCGCTCCGAAGCGAAACGGTCCTTCTCCTCCCGGGCCTCGTGTGCGTGATCGCACTCGCGGGACTCCTGATTCCTCGCCCCGCCGTCGCCTCAGGGCTTCTGCCCGGCACGGCGGGTTCGCCCGACGGCGCGACGGCCGGATCCAACGTCGCCGAGCCACTCTCGCCGCTGGGCGCCTACTTCAGCAATCCCGCCGGCCTCGCGCGCTTCACCGAGCGCACGATGGGGTCCGGCATCGGGGCCGCTTACGGCCGCGGCGTCGTCTCCACCGACTTCGGCTATCACGCCGAGAACGAAGTGCTGGTGCCGTTCCTCGACATGTACCTGGTCATCCCGTGGAACGACCGCTGGACGTTCGGCATCGGCTCGATGGGAACCTCCGGCGCGCGCTTCGACTACGGGCCCCGGCCGCAGGTCGGTGTGAACGACGGCTTCTTCTCGGAGAACGGCACGATGGGGCTGCCGATCGCAGCGGCCTATCGCGTCAGCGACTCGCTCTGGATCGGCGCGGAACTCGTGCCGCTCTACGGGAGCGCGCACCTGCGTTACACGCGCCCGGTCGCCGAGACGGGCGGGGAAGACATGGCGTTCCGCTTCACGGTCGACGGCTTCGGCATCCAGAGCATGTTCGGCGTGACCTGGAAGCCCGACGAGGCCTGGTCCTTCGGCCTCGGCGTGCGGCCGCCCGGCAAGCTCTGGGCCGACGGCGACACGAAGTTCGGCACCGGCAAGCAGGACGTCGACCTCGAGCTCGACGTACCCACGGAAGTCGCGCTCGGCGTGACGCGACGACTCGGCTCCAGCTGGACGCTCTCGTACGGCGGCCGGTTCGTCGACACGAGCGTGCTCGCGAAGAACTACTTCCACTTCGAAGACACCCCGTCGGCGAACATGGCCTACCTGCAGGGCGCGCGCGACGAGTGGAGGCACTCCGTGGGCGTGCAGTACGCGTGGTCGGAGGCCTACACGCTGCTCGGCGGCGTGACCAAGGCCAACGGCATCGTCAGCGACAGGGGCGTCAACCCGTCGGTGTACGACTCCAAGGACTGGCGCCTGCACACGGGGCTGCGCTGGATGGGCGAGAAGTGGGGGATCGACGGGGCGTTCGCGTACATCTTCGGCGACGCGCGCCACGTCTCGGCCGAGGACGCGCTCGTCTTCCCCGGCAAGTTCGACTCGAAGCCCGCCTACATCCTGTCG
>CAYYZO010000030.1:12401-30212 GCA_964476185.1 uncultured Myxococcales bacterium | reverse complement strand
GGACGCGCTCGTCTTCCCCGGCAAGTTCGACTCGAAGCCCGCCTACATCCTGTCGATCCTGATCTCCCGCAAGTTCTGACCCGCCCGCGAACGACGCCGGCCGCTGCCGTCCATCCTCGCGAGCGCGATCCGGCGCCCGGCGAGTTCAGCGGCGCAGCGCGAACAACGTGCGCTTGCCGCGCAGCCCTTTCAGCTCGAACTCGCCGTGGACGTCGAACTCAATGGCGGAGCCGTCGAGCAGTTCCTCCGTCGTCGACGACACCAGCACCTGCCCCGGTCCCGCGAGCGCGGCCACGCGCGCAGCGGTGTGGACCGCGAGCCCGCGCGCCTGCCCGCCGACGATCTCGAGCTCGCCGGTGTGGATCCCGATGCGCAGTTCGAGCCCGAGGTCACGGACCGAGCGCTGCATCGTGTCCGCCGCGCGCATGGCCCTGGCCGGTCCGTCGAAGATCGCGAGGAAGCCGTCCCCGAGCGTCGCCATCTCGCGCCCGCGCACCTCGTCGAGTGCGGCGCGCACGCGCGTGTTGTGCTCGTGCAGCAGGTCGGCCCAAGCGTGGTCGCCGACACGGTCGAGCATCACGGTCGAGTCGACGATGTCGCTGAACAGGATCGTGGCGAGGAAGCGCTCGCCGAGGGCTTCGGGGGAGACCCCGAACGTGCGCGCGCTCGTGAACTCGATCGAGTCCCACGGGACGTCGCCCTCGACCCAGGCATCGTGCCCCGGCGGGATCTCGTAAGCGTCTCCCGGGCCGATCAGCATCTCCGCGCCGTCGTCCATGCGAACCCGCAGGGACCCCGAAATCGTGTAGCCGAGGTGCCGGTGCTGGCAGGAGCGTGTGCCGGCGATCGGCGCAACGTCCTTCGACCAGCGCCAGCCGGGCTGGAACACGAAGCGGCCGAAGTGGCACTCGCCGAGCTGGACCACCTCCACCCGGCTGTCGCCGAACGTGCGCACCTCGTCCGGCCGCGAGAATCCCTTTCGTTGCAGGTGGGGCACGGGTCGGATCATTCGACACAGCGGCGCCTGCTGCAATCCGGCGATGGGCGCGCGCCGGGAGCATCCCAAACGTCGAAACCGTGTCGCGGCCTGCGGGCAAGTCGTGCCTCGCCGGCCGGGCCGACGACACGCCCTCGCGGCGCTGCCCACGAGGTGGGCGCGAACCCGATCGCCGTGCTATAGCCCGTCGCCATGGCCGTCGCCGCTGCGTCCACCGCCCTCCCGTCCGTTCCGCGCCGCAAGACCATCGTCTTCTGCGAACCGCCCTACGTGTTCTGGGATCGCCGCCTCGACCGGCTGCGCAAGGGCGAGGAAACCATCCCGGGCATGGGCGTTCTGATCCTGGCGGCCGTCGCGCGCCAGAAGGGCTACCGGGTCCACCTGATCGACGCGAAGGAACAGGGCCGCGCACTCGAGGACGTCAGCCGCGAGATCGCGGCGCTCGCCCCCGACTACCTCGGCCTGTCGGCGACGACGATCTCGGTCACGAACGCCGCGCGCATCGCGGCCCGCGTCAAGGAACTCGTCCCCGGCGTCACGACGATCGTCGGGGGCGCCCACGTGAGTGCGATCCCCGAGCGAACGCTCGACGCGTTCCCGGCGCTCGATTACGGCATCGTCGGCGAGGGCGAGCACTCGCTGTTCGACCTTCTCGCGCGCCTCGACGGCGGCGACGGCATCGAGACCGTCGCCGGCCTCGCCTGGCGCCGCGACGGCCGGGTCGTCGCGAACCCGCGCGCGCCGTACATCGACGACCTCGACGAGCTCCCTCCCCCGGCCTGGGACCTGCTGCCGGACTTCCCGCACCGCTTCCAGCCGACGATCTTCAGCTACCCGAAGTCGCCGGTCGCGTCGCTGATCACCTCGCGCGGGTGCCCTTTCTCGTGCGTGTTCTGCGACCGCTCCACGTCCGGTCGCAAGGGGCGCATGCACAGCGTCGAGTACATCGTCGAGCGCTGCCGCCACCTCGAGGGACTCGGGGTGCGGCACATCCTGTTCCTCGACGACCTGTTCACGGTCCGGCGCGACCGCGTCGTCGCGCTTTGCAATGCGTTCCTCGAGAACGGCTTCCGCTTCTCGTGGAGCTGCACGAGCCACCCGAACCTGCTCGACCTCGAGACCATGAAGCTGATGAAGCGCGCGGGGTGCTGGCAGATCGCCTACGGCATCGAGTCCGGCTCGCCGCGCGTCCTCGACGTGGTCAAGCACGAGGTCAAGATCCCGCGCATGCGCGAGACGCTGCGACTGACGCGCGAGGCCGGGATCCGGGCGAAGGGCTACGTGATGCTCGGCCATCCGACCGAGGGCCTCGACAGCCTCGCCGAGACGCTCGAGTTCCTGAAGGTCGTCGAGCTCGACATGTGCCAGGTCACGAAGTTCACGCCGTACCCCGGGACGCCGGCGTACCCGACGATCCACCAGCACGGCACGTTCGAGGAGGACTGGGAGCAGATGAACGCGATGAACTTCGTGTTCATCCCGAACGGCCTCAGCGAGGAGATCCTCGAGACCTACTTCGACCAGTGCTACCGCGCGTTCTACTCGCGGCACGACGTGCTGGCCGGGCTCGCGAGGATCATGCTGCGCGAGCCCCGCTTCCTCGGGCGGCTCGCGTCGAACGCCGTCGTCTACCTGCGCAACAAGTCCGGCGCCGCGCGCAACTTCTTCCGCCGCGACGTGCCGGCAGAACTGAGGCCGGGCTGAGCCGGCCGCCGGAGCCGTCCCCCCAGGAGACGACCACGATGCGCGTCGGCGTACCGAAGGAAATCAAGGACGACGAGAACCGCGTCGCGATCACGCCCTCGGGCGTGACCGCGTTCCGCGCGCAGGGGCACGAGGTCTTCGTCGAGGCCGGCGCCGGCCAGGGCAGCCACGTCACCGACGACGCGTACCGGCGCGCCGGCGCGACGCTCGTCGACTCCGCCGCCGAGGCCTGGTCGCGGGCCGAACTCGTGCTGAAGGTGAAGGAGCCGCTGCCGGCCGAGTACGGCTGTCTCCGCCCGGACCTGGTGCTGTTCACGTACCTGCACCTCGCCGCGGACGAACGACTCACGCGGGCGCTGCTCGAGAGCCGCTGCACCGCGATCGCGTACGAGACCGTGCAACTCGACGACGGCAGCCTGCCGCTCCTCGTGCCGATGTCGGAGGTCGCCGGGCGGCTGGCCGTGCAGGCCGGCGCGCACTCGCTCGAGATGCGCCAGGGCGGCAAGGGCATCCTGCTGCCGGGCGTCTCCGGCGTGCGTCGCGGGCGCGTGACGATCCTCGGCGCGGGCATCGCAGGCTTCAACGCCTGCCTCGTCGCCGTGGGGATCGGCGCCGACGTGACCATCCTCGACGTGAACCCGCGGCGCCTCGCGTACGTCAGCGACGTCGTGCGAGGCAACGTCACCAGCCTGATGTCGAACCGCGCGAACATCGAGGCCGCGGTCGCCGAAGCCGACCTCGTGATCGGCGCCGTGCTGATCCCCGGCGCGAAGGCCCCGCGCCTCGTCACGCGCGAGCTGCTGCGCCGGATGGAGCCGCACTCGGCGCTCGTCGACATCGCGGTCGACCAGGGCGGCTGCGCCGAGACGACGCGCCCGACGACCCACCACGACCCGCGCTACGTCGAGGAGGGCATCGTCCACTACGCCGTCGCGAACATGCCGGGCGCCGTGCCGCAGACGTCGACCTATGCGCTGACGAACGTGACGATGGGCTATGCGCTCGAGATCGCCGAGGACGGCTGGCGCGCGGCGGTCGCCGCGAACGAAGCGCTCGCGCGCGGAGTGAACTGCACGGACGGCCGGCTGGTCAGCCGGCCGGTCGCCGAGGCGTTCGGGATGGAGTGGCAGCCGCTCGGCTGAGCGCCGGCGATCCGCGACGGACGCCCGGCGGGCGCCCGGTGGGCCGATGATCAGTCCAGCAGTTCGAGGACGCGCTCCGGCGGGCGGGCGAGGATCGCCCGATCGGCCTGCACCACGAGCGGCCTCTCCAGCAGTTCCGGGTGCGCGACCAGCACGTCCACGACCTGCCCCGGCGTCGCGCAGCGCGAATCGTCGAGCCCGAGCTCGCGAAATCGCTGGTCGCGGCGCACCAGCGCAGCGGCCTCGACGCCGGGCATCGCGACGATCCGCTCGAGCGTCGCCCGATCCGGCGGCGTTTCCAGGTAGTCCACGATCTCGAAGGCCACACCGCGCTCGCGCAGCAGAGCGGCGAGCGCGCGGCACTTGCTGCAAGACGGGTTGTAGAAGACCTGCATCGACCCCACGCCTCCCCGCTACCGCGCCTCGCAGCGGACTGCAAGGAAGCCGACACACCGCGAGGGGATGAGTCCCCGGGAGCGCCCCACGTCCCCGGCGACCCGGCGAATCAACGACAAAGCGGCCGCGTCAGCGATACATCCCCGCCATCCGCTCCACCGTCTCGACGACGAGCCGGCGCAGCTCCGGAGGGCCCACCACCTCGACGTCCGGACCGTGCTTGAGGATGTCCATCAGCAGTTCTTCCGCGTGCCCGTACGGCACCGACAACTCGTAGGAACCGTCCTCGAGCCAGCGCGACTCCTGCTGGCTGTGCCAGTCTTCCTTCGAGACCCACTGCGCGCGGTGCGGCGTGAAGCGAAGCACCGCCGTAGCGATCGGGCCCCCGGTGAAGATGCCGTACGAGGACTTGAGGACCTGGTCGAGTTCCTCGGGCGCGACGTCGATCGCGCGCGCGTCCAGCACGCGCGTCGTGCGCATCTGGTCGAGCGCGAGCACGCGCACGCCCTCGCGCAGGTGGCACCAGCAGTCGAGGTACCAGTTCTCGCGATAGCTGACGAGGCGCTGCGGCGAGACCTCGCGCTCGGTCCATTCCCCGTCGCGCCCGCGCGGCTTGTACTCCAGGCGGAGCCGACGCCGCGACAACGCGGCGTCCGCGCAGGCCCGGAAGACGTCGTCCGGCGCGGTGCGGCCGCCGATCGTCACGAGCCGGATGCGCCTGGCGATCTCCGCGGGCCCGACCCCGGTCTCGGCGAGCAGTTTCTCGACGCGGCGACCGAGCGGCGCCAGGTCCTTCTCGAAGATCCCCGGCCTCAGGTCGGACAGCAGCTCGCGCATCGTCATGAGCGCGCTGAGCTCCGACTCGTTGAAGAACAGGCCGGGCAGCTCGAGTCCCACCTCCTCGTCGGCGCTGATCGCGTAGCCGCCGTGCTCCCAGTCGAACTCGATCGGATACTGGAACGTGTAGCGCAGGTCGCGGATGTAGCGCTTGGCGCTGCTCTCGGAACACTCCAGTTCCTCGCAGATGCGCGCCAGGCTCATCGGCGGCTGGTGCTTGCGCGTGAGCAGGCGGACGAGACGGGTCAACTCGGGCAGGCGGCTCACGCTCGCGATCCTCCCGGTCCGCCGTCGCGTCCCGACGTCGTTTCCACCAACCCGGCGGTGGCAGTGTCCTTCATGGTTGGTCCCCCCTGCTCGATTGCACGACCGCCGGCGCGCTGCGCCGGACGCCCACGCCTGTGTCGAGCGACACATCCTGCCGAAGCGCGCGCGCTGTGGCGAAACGCCCGAGGAAACTGTGCTGCTCGACACGGTTCCTGCGCGCTCGCTGCCAAGCGGCGTTCGTCCCGAGAGCGAGGCCTCTCTCCAACGGTTCCACGCCGTTCCCGCCCCGACGCGCAGCCACGTGCCGGTCGTGTTCAGGCGCCGGCCGCGGGCTTCGCCCTCGACCTGGCAGGCTTCTTCTTCGCCGGAGCCGCCGTGCCCGGGTATTTCGCGGTGATCGTCAACAGGCCGTTCTTCGTGTCCGCCTTGATCTGGTCGGGGTCGATCGCGCGCGGAAGGTCGATCGCGCGGTAGAGGCTGCCGGTCTCGAGCTCGCTGACGTGCATCCGGCCGCGCTGCTCCGCGTGCTCGCGCCGGGTCTCGCCGCTCACCACCAGCCGTTCGCCGTCGCACTCGATCTCGATGTCCTTGGGATCGACTCCCGCCACGGCCATCCTCACGCAGATCGCGTCGTCGCCTTCCTCGACCTCGACCGCCGGCTTCCAGAACAGTTCCCGTTCGGCGGCCGCCCAGTTCTCGGTGTCTCTCCCGAGCGCGCCGCCCGAGTCGCAGAACATCTCGTAGGCGCGTTTCGCGATGCGCTCGCGCCACTCCTCGATGGTGGACAGAAGCGAATCCTTCTTCGTGACGGTGGGCTTTCCGGCCATCGCTCTACCTCCCCGGAGCGTTCCATGGGCAGGGGCCGACGGCATGCGCCGGCGAGTGTTCCACGGTTCGCTTCTGCTGGGGGCGTTGCGCGCCCCCGCCGGGAGCCATGCAACGCTCGTGCCCGAAACGACGCGCGCCGAAAAGTCGAGTTCTCCCACGCTCCAGGCACGGACCTGCAGGAACCGCTTTCGCGCGGCTGGGAACGACTGCCGCCCAAAACGGCACCGCCGCAACGAGGGGCACCTCGTTGCGGCGGCAGAATCGCCGGCTCGTCGTGACGGAGCGCCACGACGAGCCGGCAGGTCGGGACCGGCGTCAGGGCGCCGGCGGGCAGTTCGGGTTGCTGGGCAGTCCGACGGCGGCGCGCAGCACGGCCAGCGCGTCCACGGTCTTGATCTGGCCGTCGCCGGTGTAATCACAGATCCACAGCTCGCACTCGATCAGCTGGACCGCGGCGCGCAGCACCGCGAGCGCATCGCTCGCCTGCAGCTGGCCGTTGCCGTCGTAGTCGCCGCACAGCGGCGCCGGCTCGAGGGTGGTGGTCGTCGTCTCGAGGACCACGGTCGTCGTGGTCGTGTCGATGACCAGCGTCGTGGTCGTCGTGTCCGGCACCGTCGTCGTCGTGGTCGTCGACGTCGTCGTGGTGGTCGTCGGGATGCACTCCGGATCGGTGACCTCGCCCGGCACGCACTCGCCGGCGACGCACTCGTCGCCGATCGTGCAGGAGTCGAGATCCGTGCAGGAGCTCTCGTCCGGGTCGTCGGCCGTGCAGGCGTCGGCGTCCTCGTCGCAGGTCTCGCTGCAGTCGCCGTCGCCGTCGGCGCCGTCGCACGGATCGCCGGCGTGGATCGAGCACGAGCCGCCGCTGCACGTGTCCGCGCCGTTGCAGAACACGCCGTCGTCGCACGCGGCGCCGTTGTTCATGCTCTCGCACTCGTCGGTCAGCTCGTTGCAGGCGTCGTCGGTGCAGACGTCGTCGTCCGAGCAGTCGCGCGCCGAACCGCTGCAGCTGCCGCCGGTGCACTCGTCGCCCTCGGTGCAGAACAGGCCGTCGTCGCAGGCGGTGCCGTTGGCGACGAACGCATCGGCCGGGCACGACGTCGAGGTGCCGGAGCAGTTTTCCGCGACGTCGCACTGGCCGGCGTCGGCGCGGCAGACCGTGGCGGTCGGCGCGAAGCCGTTGGCCGGGCAGGCGTCAGCAGTGCCGTCACACGACTCGGCCACGTCACAGACGCCCGAGGCCGCACGGCACTGGGCCGAGCTCTTCGCGTCGGCCGGGCAAGACGCGGAACTGCCGCTGCAGTTCTCGGCCAGGTCGCAGACGCCGGCGGAGGCGCGACAGAGCGTCCCCGACCCGGCGAACGCATCGGCCGGGCAGTCGTTCGACGTGCCATTGCAGGTTTCCGCGGTGTCGCAGACGCCGCTCGCACCTCGACAGAGCGACGTGCTCTTCGCATCCGCCGGACAGGCGGCCGACGTGCCGCTGCAGTTCTCCGCGAGATCGCAGACGCCGGCGGAGGCGCGGCAGAGCGTCGCCGACGAGACGAACGCATCGGCCGGACAGGCGTTGGCCGTTCCGTCGCAGCTCTCGGCCGCGTCGCACGCCCCGGCGGACGCACGGCACACCGCGGTGCTCTTCGCGTCCGCAGGACAGTTCGCCGACGAGCCCGAGCAGACTTCCATGAAGTCGCACACGCCGGCCGAAGCGCGGCACGGCTCCTCGGCCTGCACGAAGCCGTTGGCCGGGCAATCGTTGGCCGTACCGTCGCAGGTCTCGGCCACGTCGCAGGCGCCGGCCGATGCGCGGCACACCGACGTGCTCTTCGCGTTGGCGGGACAGGCGGCCGAGGTTCCGGTGCAGTTCTCGGCGAGGTCGCAGACCCCGGCCGATCCGCGGCAGAGCGTCGCCGAGGAGACGAACGCATTGGCCGGGCAGGCGTTCGCGGTGCCGTCGCAGACCTCGGCCGTATCGCAGACGCCGGCCGACGGACGGCAGATCTCCGTGCTCTTCAGGTCGGCCGGGCAGTTCGGCGAGGTGCCGAGACAGACTTCCATGGAGTCGCAGACGCCGGCCGAAGCGCGGCACGGCGTCTCGGCCTGCTCGAACCCGTCGGCCGGGCAGGCATCGTTCGTGCCGTCGCAGGTTTCCTCGACGTCGCACGAACCGGTCGTGGAGCGGCAGACCGACGTGCTCTTCGCGTCGGCCGGGCACTGCGCCGACGAACCGTCGCACTCTTCGGCCGGATCGCAGACGCCGTTGCTGGAACGGCAGACCGAACCGGCGAGCTCGTACGCGTCGGCAGGACAGCTCGCGGACGTGCCGTCACAGACTTCCACGACATCGCACGAGCCCTGGGAGGCGCGGCAGGGGCTGGCGGCGGCGGCCAGCTGGTCGGCCGGGCAGTCCTGGCCGGTGCCGTCGCAGTATTCGTCGAGGTCGCATCCGCCGATCGCCGTGCGACAGATCGTCTCGGCCGCCACGAGCGCGCCCGAACAGACGCCGCCGCTGCACGAATCGTTCGTCGTGCAGGCATGGCCGTCGTCGCAGGCGCCGCCGTTGTTCGTCGTGGTGTGCTTGCAGCTGCCGCCGCTCGCTTCGCTGCAGCTGTCGGCGGTGCAGGTGCTGCCGTCGTCGCAGTCGCGCGCGGGGCCGGTGCAGACTCCGGCCGCGCAGGCGTCGTCGACCGTGCAGAACTTGCCGTCGTCGCACGGCGTGCCGTCGACCGCCCCGACGTTGGCGGGGCAGGAAGTGGAGGCGCCGCTGCAGGTCTCGGCTGCATCGCAGGCGCCGGCCGCAGCGCGGCAGACCGTCGTGGTGCCGAGCAGGCCGTCGGCCGGACAATCGTCCGCCGATCCGTCGCAGGTCTCGGCCGCGTCGCAGATCCCGGCTGCGCCGCGACAGACGGTGGTGCGCTTCGCATCGACCGGGCACGAAGCCGCCGTGCCCGTGCAGGACTCGGCGATGTCGCAGACGCCGGCGGCCCCGCGACACGCGACGGCCGTCGTCGCGAACGCGTCGGCCGGACACGTCGCCGAGGCGCCGCTGCAGGTCTCGGCAACGTCGCAGACGCCGGCCGAGGCACGGCAGGTCACGGTCGAGGCCGCGAACGCATTCGCGGGACACGCGGCCGAGCTTCCGCTGCACGTCTCCGCCACGTCGCAGGAGCCGGACGCCGCGCGGCACACGGTCGTCGTCGCCGCGAACGCGTTGTCGGGGCAGGCGTTCGACGTTCCGGAGCAAACCTCGACGGGATCGCAGATGCCGGCGGAAGCGCGACAGGTCTTGGTCGTATCCGCGAAGACGTCGGCCGGGCAATCGGCCGAACTGCCGCTGCACGTCTCGGCCGCGTCGCAGATGCCGTTGGCGGCCCGGCACGTCGTGCCCGAGCCCTCGAACTTGCAGGCGTTCGAGCCGTTCAGGTTGTCGCGGCAGCAATCGCCCGGAACGACGGGGAAGACATCGCAGTCCTCGCCGGCCTCGAGAACGCCGTTCGGGCTGCCGCCCACGCACGTCGCGAGCGCCGGCGCGGGCGCGGCGAGAGCCGCGAGAAACGAAACCAGAACGCCCAGCCTGATGAGCTTTTCGAACATGACGACTCCCTTTCGGCGGCGAACGCGCATCGCCGCCCCTCCGATCGATCGGACCGTGAAAAACTTCGAGCGTCCCGAAGGGACCGCCCGCCCCCGCGATGGCCCGGCACTCGCGCGCCGTCGCCGGGGAAAGATCCTTTTTACACTCAAAGGTTCGGCGCGGGGAAGGCGCCGGGCCGAAAAAAAGCCCCGCGTCCGTCCGCGATCGTCCGGAAGCAGGCCCGCGGAATCCGGAACTTTCCGTCCGCAAGGATGCGCGGGGCCGAAATGCCGGCACGAGAAGCCCGACCCCGCCTCGGCCTCGCCACGTTTCCTCGCGGCCGCCGGCGACCGGGCCGCGTCAGAACCGCAGCATCTCCAGCGGCGAGGTCCCTTCGGGCAGCGGCGGACGCCGGACCAGCGAATCGTGCGGCTCCCCGCTGCGGTAACGCGCGAGCAACTCTTCCGGCTCGAAGTTGACGCCGATCGGGTTCTCGGCGAACTCGCCGCTCTTCATCCAGCGGTCGATCGATTCGGCCGTCGGCAGGTTGTCGACCTGCAGCTCGACGCGGTTGCCGTCGGGGTCCCGGTAGTACATCGAGGTGGTCGGGCCGTGGTTGATGCACCAGAACGGCTCGATGCCGGCCTTCTTCAGGCGCTCGTAGGTGTAGAGCAGGTCCCCGAGGTCGGCGTAGGTGAACGCGATGTGGTCGGTGCCGGCCGCCATCGCCGGCTGCTCCTCCAGGCCGGGAATCGCCGCGATCGCGATGCGGTGGTGCTCGTCGTCGTACGTCAGGAACGCGAGCATCTCGTCGGCGTGCACGATCTCGGCCGCCAGCACGGCACAGTACCAGTCGGTCATCTCGCGCAGGCGCGAGCTGCGGCGCACGACGTGCGCGAGCTGGACGGGGGCGACGCGGCCGCGCGCGGGATCGAGGCGGGACTGTCGGTCGTCGTTGCTCATCGGTGGGCCTCCTTCGTTGTTTCGTCTCGGGCTGGAGCCCGTTCCCTGCGACCGAGCGCGATGTCCAGCGCCTCGCGGGCGCCGACGCCGCGATGCGAGCCAGGGCCGGCGGTCGCGCGCCACGCGACGTGCCCGTCCGGCCGCACGAGCACCGCGCCGTCCGCGTCGATGCCGTAGTACCCGCGCCAGGTCGAGTCCGCGTCGAGAAGGTCCGCGCCGGCGGCTCCCGGCAGGTCGACGTGGTAGTGGCGGACCGGCGCCGGCGGCACCGAGGCTTCGGCCACGTCGCGCGCCCATTCGGCGCCGCGCGCGCCGGCGGTCAGCAGCACGAAGTTGCCGTCGAGCAGCTCGAGCAGCGAGCGCCGCTGGCCCGAACGATCCTCGATCCAGCAGTGCGGCGCGCGCGCGCCGGGCCGCGCGTTCGGCACGTACACGTACACCGGATCGTCGACGCCGTGTTCCTCGGCGTAGTGGCGCGAGCCGTCCGGGACCACGATCGGCGAGTCCCAGTACCCGAAGCCGATCTCCTGGCCGAGGAACAGGAAGTGCGTCTTCTGCTCGGCGATCGCCTTCGAGCGCTCGGCGCGCTGGGCGGCGCCGCGCGGCGTGTCGAGGTCGATCTCGTCGTTGTCGGGCACCTCGCCGCCGAACGTGGCCCCGGTGCGGCGGATGTTCAGCGCGTTCTCGCGGCTCTTCTCGACGTTGAACACCGCGACCGGGCGCCGCTCGCCGTGGTACGTGTCGAGCAGCGAATCCGGCGAGACCCCGCCGAGCACGGCGGCCAGCTTCCAGGCGAGGTTGTGGGTCTCCTGCATGCCGGTGTTGAAGCCGAACCCGCCGGTCGGGATGTTCAGGTGGGCGGTGTCGCCGCCGAACATGATGCGGCCGTGCCGGTACTCGTCGATGACCTGCCCGCACAGCACCCACGGCGCGACGGCGAGGATCTTCACCGGGAGGTCGCGCGTGCCGAACGCGTCGTAGAGCTTCCCGAGGCAGCGCTCCGTCGTGAAGTCCTGCGGCTTCTCTCCCTTGTCCGGGTCGTAGGGCGTGTTGAAGCACCATCGGCGACGGTGGCCGCCGAGCGCGATGAACGCCCCGACGGCGTTCGGCGTGGACGTCCAGAACAGCGCCTGGTCCCGTTCCTCGACGAGGCTCTCGACGTCGCCCTCGAAGTAGATGTTGATCACGTGCCCGAACGGCGGAGGGCCGACGAGCGTTCTCCCGCAGGCTTCGCGTGTCGAGCTGCGCACGCCCTCGCACGCGACCACGTAGTCGGATTCGATCGCGTAGTCCTCGCCGCTCGCGCGGTCGCGGATCGTCGTGCGCACGCGGCGGTCGTCCTGCTCGATCGCGGTCTTCTCGTGGCCGAAGCGCACGGCGACGTGCGGCGCGCCCCGCGCGTGCCCGGCAAGGATCGACTCGAGCACGACCTGCGACGAGACGCAGCCGGGCGTCGACGTGGACTGGATCATCCGCATCGCGTGGTCGGGATAGTCCATCGCCGACAGCACGCCGAGCTTGTAGCCCGTCAGGCGCGTGTAGAACGAAACGCCCATCGGCATCAGCGCGGTGGCGTAGACGTCGCCCGCCACGCCGAGCCGCGCGAGGATCTCCATCGTCCGCATGTTGAAGTAGGAAGCCTTCGGATGGCTCGCGGTCGTCTCGTGCTTCTCGACGAGGACCGTCTCGACTCCCTGGCGGCTGAGGTGCAGGGCGGTCGACAGGCCGACGGGACCGCCGCCGATGACGAGGACCTGGGTGCGCTCGGTTCGCATGGCTCCGCTATCTAATGGAGGCGCTTGGCCCGCCGCGGCCCCCCTTGGAGCCGTAACTGGCCGATTCTCCTCGACAAACTCCGGCGGGCCGCGCGTCGGGTCCAAACCCGGCCCGGATGCGCCAATCTAGCCGCGACGAGCCGTCCCCGTCCAACCGAACGGCGGCCGTTCGGGGTCCGCGCCCGTTGGACCGGAGGGGCCGCTTCCCCGGCGGATCGCCTGGGACGCCGGCGAACCGGCGGGACCGTCACTTCTTCGGCAGGCTGATGTCGCTGCCGATGTCCCTCGCGCCCTGCCCGTCCGGCGCGGCGACTTCGCGGACGGGCTCGTCGCGGTCGTCGAACTCGGTACGGAGCGCGCGCGACATCACCGCATGCTGCAGGTACAGCGCGGTGATGTAGGTCAGCTCGAGGATCTCCTCGTCGGACAGCTCCGATTTCAGCCGCGCGAACAGCGCGTCGGGCACGCGGCCATGGCCGAGCACGAGGCAGTCCGCGTACGCGAGCACCGCGCGCTCGCGCTCGTCGAAGCACGTCGCGACCTGCCAGTGCGGCACCGCCTCGATCTTCTCCTCGCCGACGCCGAGGCTGCGCAGCGACTTGCAGTGCTGCGAGTACACGAACTGGCTTCCGGACGCCCAGCCGGCGCGCGTCTGGCCGAGCTCGCGCAGCACCGGATCGAGCTTGCGCCGGGAACTCTGGTACAGGCCGAAGCCGGCGACCGCGTGCTCGAGCACGTCGGGCACGAGCGCGAAGACCGTCCACCAGTCGCCGCGCGAGCCCGTCGCGGTGCCGGGCTCGGAAACCGGATCGCGGCCGTCGAACAGGAAGTCGTACATCGTCCGCACGATCGGGGCGGACGCTTCGGAGCGGGGAACCTGGCGGAGACGGGGCATGGCGGATGCGGGTCCTCGTGGAGCGGCTCGCGGCGTCAGCGCGCGCGGGCCGGTTCGTGGCGCACGTCGCCCGGGCCGAGCTCGCGCGTCCAGCACGCGAACTCGAGCAGGATGCCGTCCGGGTCCTGGAAGTAGATCGAGCGCACGAACACGCCGTCGTTCATCTCCGGGCTGACGCCCCCCGGGCTGTCGTCGTGGTTGACGACGATGCTGCAGTCCACCCCCGCTTCCTTCAGGCGCAGCGCGTACTCGTCGATCCGGTCGGGAGGAACCGCGAACGCGACGTGGTTCATCGAGCCGTTCGCGCTGAGTGCGTTGCCGGTGTCGGGCCGGTCGCGTGGCGCCGAGATCCCGGGCGCGGCCTCGGGGGCGTCGGGGAACCAGAAGAACGCGAGCTGGTTGCCGCCGCCGCAGTCGAAGAAGAAGTGCTGGCCCATGCCCGCCGGCAGCTCGATCGTCTTCGTCAGCGGCATGCCGAGCACCTTCGTGTAGAAGTCGACGGTGCGCGCCATGTCGCGGCAGACGAGCGCCAAATGGTGGATGCCGTTGGTCTCGAACGGGCGGTCGCTGGACATCGATCCCTCCTCAGTCGCAACTCGTGAACAGCGGATTGTTGGCGAGGAACCAGGCTTCCATCGTGCTCATCACCGGCGCCTGCGGATAGTCGCCCTTCCAGAGGTTCAGGTACGTGAGCTTCGCATGCGGCATCGTCGGATTCGAGCCGCCGAGGCCGGAGCCGTCCTTGCACACGCGCGCCGGCATCGGGAAGTTCGCCGGCGACGCGAACGAATAGTGCGCCACGTGGCAACCGCGGCACGCGAGCGCGTAGACGTCGTCGTAGAGGTCGGACTCGTCGCCGGGCTGGCCGCCGTCGTCGTTCCAGGCGGTCGGGCGCCACGGCGCGAAGGTCCCGCTGGCGAGGTTGTTGCCGTACCAGCCCTTGACGAGGTCGACGATCGGCGTGACCGGCTTCGCGTACAGCACCAGCTGGTTGAGCTTGCGGATCGACGCCGCCTGCGAAGCGAACGACGCCGCGGCCGGGAAGACGTAGGTGTCCGGGTCGAACGGCAGGAAGCTCGAGAAGCCGTACTCCTCGCGCGTGAGCTTCTGGAGGATCCCGCGGCGCAGCAGGAACCCGGCGTCGGTCGGCAGCTTGTCGTTCGCGTCGATGCCGGTCAGCACCGCCGACGGCGTGGCGAGGCCCGCGACCATCGTGTCGAGCGTCGCGCCCTGCGACCACTCGCCCGGCCACGATCCGCCGTGGCAGCTCATGCAGAGCTCCGGCACGCTCTTCGGCCCGCAGCCGTCGAGGTTCGCGGCCGTCAGGCGCTTCCCGGACGGATGGCGCCCGTTGTAGACGAAGAACTTCGTGATCGGGCCGACTTCGCCGAAGCCCTCGACCGGACCGAACTCCATCGCGACGGTGCCGTACACGTTGGGCGGGTTCACCGACGGGTTCGCGACGAACGCCTGCTGCCCCTGGTAGGCGAGGTTCGCGTTGTGCGGGTCGTTGGTCGGCGAGTTGTAGCAGTGGTCGGTCGTGTAGTTCGTCACGTAGCAGGCGACCGACGACGGGTACAGGCCGAACAGCTTCGTCCAGATCGTCACCTGCGGGGACGCGAGGATGTCGCTGCGCAGCGACTCGACGAGCTTCGACGCGGACGTCGGCGCTCCCGCCGGGCGCTCCGCGATGATCGAACTCCACGACGTGACGCGGCAGTGCATCTCGCGGCCGAAGCCGAGGTCGTTGCTGTTGAGGTACCACGCGGTCACGACGTCGCTGCCAAGGCCGGTCACCGGGTCGAAGCCGTTCTTCTCCCACCAGCCGCCGAGCGTCGTGCGCTTGCACTTGCCGAGCGGGTCGGTGCCCGCGTCGACGATGCCGTCGCAGTTCATGTCGATGCAGTCGGGATCGACCAGGTTGTAGTACGCGCACGCGTCGCCGGCGCTGTTGCGCGAGGCGTTGCGGTACTTGTAACTCAGGAACTCCGCGCGGCCGCCGGCCGGGTCCGGGACCGACGCCGTGTATCCCGCCGCGCACAGCAGTTTCTGCAGCTTCGGGAACACGAGGCACGGGCTCGCGAGGTCGCCGACCGGCAGGAACGGGCCGATCGTCTCGACGACGCTCTCGATCCCGCCGCGGCGATCGCTCGCCCACAGCGTGACCTGGTGGATGTCCGACGAGCCGCCGAGCGTCCACTCCACGTCGGGCCCGCTCGCGCGGCGCGGGTCGCCGGCCGGCTGGCCGGCGACGTGAAGCTCGCCGTCGCCGCGCGTGATCTCCCAGCGGAACTCGAGCGCGTCGGTGTCGTCGAACGACGCGTGCAGCGTCAGCGTGTCCCCCGGGGAGACCGTCGACGGATCGACGAGCGGGTCGCCGGAGGCCGTCGTGACGTCGATCGCGCCGTTGGCGGGCGCGTCGTTCGTCGTCTGGATCACGACCGCGACGCCGGGATCCGGCGACGGGCCGAGATCGGTCACCGTCTGCTCGTCGCCGCAATCCGTGAACAGCGACGAACTGCCCGCGACCGGCACCGGCACGACGAAGTCGCCGGTCGGCGAGACCGCGAAGCGATCGCTGCCGGGAGCGCCGCCCGTCGGCCCCACGCGCACGCCGCCGCGCAGCGCGAAGTCGGAAATCGACGCGTCGAAGCATGGCGTGCCGTCGCTGCGAAGGAGCCGGCCCGGGATCGCGACCTCGCCCGCCGCGACCGGGAGTTCGGTGCGGCGCGATTCGAAATGCACCGTCGCGAGCCCGACGTCGACCGGCTCGTCCGCGCACGCGCGGTTCCCGTCGCGATCCCAGCACAGCGTCACGCGCGACAGCGGCGGCGCCGGCAGCTCGACGCGCCCGCTGGCGTCGGCCTCGCCGCTCGCGACTTCGACGCCGTCGGCGTCGAGCAGCGTGACCGACGCACCGGAGGCCGCGACCGTCGCGACGCCGTCCAGCACCAGGGCCTCGAGGCGGCCGATCACGCGAGGCAGTTCGCGCCCGTGCTCGGCCGCGATCGCGGCCGCGGCCACCTGCTCGCCCCGGTCGAGCGCGCACGCGATCACGGCGGCCGCCGTGCGCGTCCCGTCCTGCTCCGGACACGCGCCGAGCTCGGCGAAATGCGCATCGTCGCAGTCGCGGTCGGCCTTCGCCGCCGCCTTGGCCGCCGCTTCGTCGAGGTCCGCCTCGACGGCGGCGAGACAGGCCTCGACGAGCTGCGAGACTTCGCCGGTCACGGTGCGGCCGCGATCCTCGAGCAGGTGGCACTTCGCCCCGACGAGCTTGTACGTGGAGGAGACCTGCGCGGCCGCCGCGCGGTCGAGCGCCGACTGGCACTTCCGCGCCGCATCGGACGGAGCCGCGCCGCTGGCGGACGCCGCGTGGAGATCGTCGAGCAGCCCGCGCACGAGGCGGTCGTGGCCGGCGCGCAGCGACGGCAGCAGCGACGAGAGCGGTTCGAGCGAAAGACCGGCCGGTCGCGGCGCCGACAGTTCTTCGTCCGACAGCTCGCTGCATCCTTTCTGCACGGTCGCGTCGAACTTCGCCGCCGTCTTCGCGAGCGCGCCGGTCACCTTCGCGTCGCTGCAGGCGTCCGGAGCATCGCCCGAGAGTTCCTCGAGCCCGCAGCGCCGCAGCGTCTTCAGCACGGACAGCGCGTACGCGCGGCCGGCCTTCGCGACGGCTTTCTGGCAGGCCGCCTGCGTCTCGAGCACGACGGCGCGGGCGTCTCCGGTGGCAACGTGAAGAAGGAAGGCCGCCAGCAACGGCAGCAGCAGGACGCGGCGACCGCCGCCCCACGGGTTCGCGAATGAGGTCATGTTCGGTCTCCCTCCCGGCGCGGGCGCGACCGGCCCGGCGCCCGACGCGCGGATCTTGGCAGGCTGCTTCGCGTGACGCCACGGGGTTCGCGAAGTCGAGCCGCGGCTGCCCGGCAGCGTCCGCCGCGGGCGTCGCCTCCACATCGGCGCGGCGACCCCGGGACGAGCGTCCGCCCGGGGTGGTTGCCCCGCCTCCACCCGGTCGCTACCGTGCCGGACATGGCCGGCACCGCCCCGGAGATCGAAGACCTTCGGCGAATCGTGCGCCGCCACCTCCCGTCGCAGGCCTACCGGGCGTTCCTGTTCGGCTCGCGGGCGCGCGGGACGGCGGCTCCCGCCGCCGACTGGGACATCGGCATCGAAGGCCCCGAGGAGCTTCCCGGCCACGTGATCCAGCGCATCCTCGCCGACCTCGAGGATCTTCCCACCCTGCACCGCTTCGACGTCGTCGACCTGTCGACGACGTCCGAGTCGTTCCGGCGCTCCGCGATGCGCTCGACCGTGCCGCTCTGAGCATCGCCGGGTCGGTTACTCGTCCTCGTATTGCGCGTACTCGGTCGCGCGCAGCGAATCGCGCACCAGGCGGGCGAGCGCCTTGCCGGTCGGGCAGGCCCGGACCTGCGCGA
>CAYYZO010000030.1:0-12301 GCA_964476185.1 uncultured Myxococcales bacterium | reverse complement strand
TCGCGCACCAGGCGGGCGAGCGCCTTGCCGGTCGGGCAGGCCCGGACCTGCGCGAGCAGCTGCTCGACGTCGGCCAGCTCCTCGCCGAGCCACGCGGCGCGGTCGTCGAGGGCCGCGAACGCGCGTCGCTCCGGAAGCTCGGCGACCGGCGCGACCGGCGAGTAGCGCGGGTCGAAGACGTGCCGGCCGGCGTCGCGCTCGAGCTGGTCGCCCTGGTGCTTCAGCGCGTCGATCAGCGAAGCGAGGGACTGCTCGCCGAGCGCGGCGAGTCCCGCCGGATGGCGGCTGCCCCACTGCATCTCGAGCGCGAGCAGCGAGGAAAGGTTGCCCTGCCGGTAGGCCGCGACCGCCTGCTTCATGAAGTGCTCGCGCGTGCGGCGCTCGACCGGGTCCGCGATCGTGTCCGGGTGCAGGACCTTCGCCAGCGAGACGTAGATCTCTCGCAGCGTCGCGCGGATCGCCGCCTCGCGCCGGCGACGCTCGTCCTCGAGCTGCCGCAGGTGCTTCTCGCGACGGCGCGCCTCGGCGCCGCGCGCGCCGGCTTCCCGGCGGATGTGCTGCTCCTCGATCCGCCGCGACTGCTCGAGCAGCAGGCGGCGCAGGCGCAACACGCTCTCCGGCGAATCGTCGTCCTCGTCCGGGAGGTCGGGCTCGACGCCGTAGCGCGCGCGGAAGCGGTCGGCCAGGTGCTCCTTGATCGCCGCCGCGCGCTCGCGCTCCTCGACGCGGTACTCGGTCTCCGCCCACGCATCGCGAAGGCGGATCGCGTCCTCGTCGGGCGGGACGATCCCGAACGCCTCGTCGCAGAGGTCGAGCAGCAGGCTGCGCAGCGTGTCCTTCTGCGAGCCCTTGAGGGACAGCCGCGCGCTCGCCGCCGCCAGCTCGCGCGCGAGGTCGATGCGACGCCGCGCGAGCTTCTCCTCGACCGGCGCGACGCGCTCGTGGAAGCGGCGCAGCAGCATCTCGAGCCGTTCGCGCGCGTTCTCGGCCTTGCGCTCGAGCGTGACCACGCGCTTCGCGAGCCGGTTGAACAGGCGCTGGTTCGCGGTCAGCACGCGCCCCGAGCGCGCGCGGATCACCAGCGACGCCGGTCCGCGGCGCGGCCTGGGCGACTCGCGCTCGAGGCGGCGGACGAGGCTGCGGCTGGTCGGCTTGGTCATCGGGGCATCGTCGCCGCGCGACGCACGAAGGACGCGCCGCGGGCGACCCGCGGCTGGTACGCCAGGAACGGCAGGGCTTCAAGCCGCGAGCGAGCCGGCGGCGCGGGCGCGCCGGCCGTCGCGGCGGTGGCGGCCGCGCGCGTTCCCGCGGGCTTGCATCGTCGCCTCGACCGCCGATAAGCGCCGCATGAGCACCGGGCCCCTCGTCTTCGAACGCCGCGACGCCGTCGCGATCGTCTCCATCCACGACGCGCCGATGAACCGGATGTCGCTCGCGTTCCTCGACCGGCTCGAGGAACTCGTCGGCGAGATCGCCGCCGACGACGGCGTGCGCGCCGTCGTGCTGACCGCCGACGGCGACCAGAACTTCTCGGTCGGCATGAACCTGAAGGAGCTTCCGAAGGGCGTCGAGGCCAAGGGCAGCGCCGACGCGCTGTTCGACCAGAGGCTGCGCGTGATCTCGGCGATCGAGACGATGGGCAAGCCGTGGGTCGCGACGCTGTTCGGCTACTGCCTCGGCGGCGGGCTCGAGATCCCGCTCGGCTGCCACTTCCGGCTGGCCGCCGCCGAGGGCGCGAAGATCGGGCTTCCCGAGCTGCACATCGGCACCGTGCCGGCCTGGGGCGGCAGCGCGCGGCTCGTTCGCCGCGTCGGCCGTGACCGCGCGATCGACATGATCCTGCGCGCGAAGACGATCTCCGGACCCGAAGCGCTCGAGTACGGGCTCGCGACCGAAGTCTGGCCGCTCGCGGAGCTGAAGGACCGTGCGATCGCGCTCGCGACGGAGCTGGCCGCGATGCCGCGGCTCGCGGTGAAGGCGATGCTCGAATGCCTCGTCGGCAGCGAGGAGAAGACGCTCGCCGAGTCGCTCGCCGACGAGCGGCGCGCGGTGCACGCGACGTTCGGGACGCCGGACCAGGCCGAGGGCATGCGCGCGTTCCTCGAGAAACGCCGGCCGGTGTTCAACCGCGGGTAGGCGGAGCGCAGAGGCGAATCGGCGCTATCCGACCAGTTCGGCGCGCGCGGCCACTCCCGGAGCCCGCGCCAGCTTCGCGTCGCAGGTCACGAGGGTCGCATCGAGCGCCTCGGCGAGCGCGACGTACGTTGCATCGTAAGCGGTCAGATTCTCCCGAAGAGCCCAGATCCGCCCCAGCAGTGGTTCATGGGCGTGGCGCTGCACGTCCAGAGCCTGGAGACTTTCCAGCGCCGCCGCGGACGATGCGGCGTCGAGATCCCCATCGCGCACGAACCTCCGCAGCGCCTGGGCGACCTCGACGTCCGCCAGGTGCGGAACGTGCAGCGCAACGTCCGGATCCGCGATGAGCGACGCGATCGACCGGCCGCTCCCGGTGCCGAGAAGCAGTTCGACGAGGGCCGACGCGTCGAGGACGATCATTTCGAATCGCGTTCCGAGCGAACCACGTCGGCGGCGCTGCGACGCAGCTTCCGAACCGGCTGGGCCTGCAGTCGTTCGAGCACCTCCTGTCGCGTCGGGCGGTCGAGCGACTTGCGGATCTCCCTCAGCACGTAATCGGACATCGACAGCCCTTCCGTGGCCGCCCTGGCCTTGAGACGGCGGTGAAGCTCGGCAGGGACGTTTCGAATCTGGACCATCGTCGGCATGTCAGACGGCTAGTTTCATCGCTTTTTCATGTCAACGTCCCTGCCCGCCCCCGAGACCCCCGGGGCTCCGGCGTCGAGGACGAGACTCGACCGTTCCGTCGCCGGTCCTCCGCCCCGGGTCTTCCGCGGACGGCCAGCGGCGACGTCGATCTCCATCGCCGTTTCACCAGCGTCGCGGCAATCCACGAGATGTGATGAATCGCGTCGCGGGCGCCCGGCGTGCTTCCGCCCGCCCGCGCCGTGGAGACTTCCCCCGGTTCGCGCTACAGGCCGCGATTCCCCGGTGCCGCCGAAGGCCCCCAGATCCCGATGACCCGATGATTCGACTCGACCAGATCGTCAAGCAGTACGGACGCCAGATCCTGTTCCTGGAGGCCAGCGCCGCGATCCACCGCGGCGAGAAGGTCGGGCTCGTCGGCCCGAACGGCGCCGGCAAGTCGACCGTGTTCCGGATGATCACGCGCGAGGAGGCGCCCGACGACGGGCAGGTCTCGATCGACCGCGGCGTCACGATCGGCCACTTCAGCCAGGACGTCGGCGAGATGTCCGGCCGCACGGTCGTCGCCGAGGTGATGGCCGGCGCCGGCGCCGTCTCCGACGTGGCGGCCGAGTTGCGCGAACTCGAGGAAGCGATGGCCGACCCTGCGCGCGCGGACGACATGGACCGGATCATCGAGCGCTACGGCGACGTGCAGCACCGCTTCGAGGACCTCGGCGGCTACGAGCTCGAAGCCCGCGCGAGAGAGGTGCTCGCCGGACTCGGGTTCTCCGAGGAAATGATGGACGGCGACGTCGGCCACCTGTCCGGCGGCTGGAAGATGCGCGTCGGGCTCGCGCGCGTGCTGCTGATGCAGCCCTCCGCGTTGCTGCTCGACGAGCCGTCGAACCACCTCGACATCGAGTCGCTGATCTGGCTCGAGCAGTTCCTCGAGCGCTACGAGGGCGCGCTGCTGATGACCTCGCACGACCGCGAGTTCCTGAACCGCGTGGTCGGCCGCATCCTCGAGATCGACGAAGGCGAGCTGACCTCCTACTCCGGCAACTACGACTTCTACGAGGGCCAGCGCGCGCTCGCCGAAGCGCAGGCCGAGGCCGCGTACGCGCGCCAGCAGGCGAAGCTCGCCAAGGAGATGCGCTTCATCGAGCGTTTCAAGGCGCAGGCCGCCAAGGCCGCTCAGGTGCAGTCGCGCGTCAAGCAGCTCGACAAGATCGAGAAGGTCGAGCCGCCGAAGAAGCGCGTCGCGCAGGACTTCGACTTCCCGGCGTTCCCGCGCTCGGGCGACGACGTGGTGCGGCTCGAGCGCATCACGAAGCGCTACGGCGAGCGCGCGGTCTACGACGGCTTCGACCTGACGATCCGGCGTGGCGAGCGCTGGGCCGTGATGGGCATCAACGGCGCCGGGAAATCGACGTTGCTGCGGCTCGTCGCGGGCGAGAGCACGCCGGATGCCGGCAGCGTGACGATCGGCGCGAACGTGCGGCTCGGGTACTTCGCGCAGCACGCGATGGAGCTGCTGTCTCCTTCCGCGACCGTGCTCGAGACGCTGGAGACGGCGTTCCCGCTGGCCAACGGCGCGACGATGCGCACGCTGGCCGGCTGCTTCGGCTTTCCCGGCGACGACATCTTCAAGCCGTGCCGGATCCTGTCGGGCGGCGAGAAGGCGCGTCTCGTGCTCGCGCGCATCCTGTACGATCGGCCGAACTTCCTCGTGCTCGACGAGCCGACCAACCACCTCGACATGGCGACGAAGGAGATGCTCGTGCGCGCGCTCGCGGCCTACGACGGCACGATGCTGTTCGTGTCGCACGACCGGCGCTTCCTGGCGGACCTGTCCAACCGGATCCTCGAGCTCGGGAGCGACGGGCCGGTCGTCTACAACGGCGGGTATCGGGAATACGTCGCCGCGAGCGGGCACGAGGCGCCGGGACTGCGGTAGGGGCGCGCTTCGCGGGATCGAAGCGCCGGTTCGCCATCGGCGGCCCCGGCCCTGAGCGTGTCCCGAGCGCGAGGACGCCCGGGGCTGGACCCGGCGGGCCAGCCTTGACGCCACGGCCCGGACATGGCCAGATCTGGCCATGAAGCGGGTCGGGATCGCCGAACTGAAGGACCATCTGTCCGAGCACCTTCGCGCCGTCGAGAAGGGGGACGAGATCGAAGTCACCGATCGCGATCGCCCCATCGTTCGCCTGATCCCGGCAGGCAAGGGCGCGACCCCCACGATCGTGCCCGCCCAGCGTCCGTTCCGTGAAGTCCGGCGCAAGAAGTTCCGGCCGGCCAACTGGGGAATTTCGTCGCTGGAACTGCTCCTCGAAGAGCGCCAGTCGCGTTGAATCTCTACGTCGACTCCTCCGTCGTCCTGAGAATCGTGCTCGGGGAGACCGGCTCCCTCGCGCAGTGGAGCAGGATCAGCCGCGCGTACTCGAGCGAGCTCGTTCGGCTGGAATGTCTCCGGACCATCGATCGCGCCCGACTGCGAAGATCGATCCCGGACCAGGAGATCGCCGCCCGTCGCGCCGCCGTTCTGGAGATCCTGACCGGATTCGAGATCGTCCCGATCGACCAGGACATCCTTCGACGGGCGAGCGATCCGTTCCCGACGAGCCTCGGTTCGCTCGATGCGATCCACCTTGCCAGCGCCTTGCGCGTCGGCGGCATCGTGCCGGACCTCGCCCTGGCCACGCACGACGTGGAACTCGCGACCGCGGCGCAGGCCGTCGGATTCGAAGTGCTCGGCGTGGCGGCCCGCTAGCCGCTCGCATCAGCCCGGAGCCGTGCCCGGGCGAGGTCGTTCCCCGAATGCCTGTCCTCGAGATCCCCTCTGGAACAGCAGCCACGACCGGACGCCGGACACCGTGGACGTTGACTGTTGCCCTTCTCGGCACGGTGGCGACGCTCGCCGCGTCCTGCACGCAGCCCACGCTCCCCGGCATCGACCTGCCGGGAGCCGAAGCGATGCCGCCGGCCACGCGTCGCGCGCTCGCCGAGGCGTGGCAAGCGCGCGACCGCGGCGCGAAGCCGCGCACGCGCCACCTGCTCGACGACGGCACGCCGAAATACACGAACCGGCTGCTGCTGGAGACGAGCCCGTACCTTCGCCAGCACGCGCACAATCCCGTGAACTGGTACCCGTGGGGCGACGAGGCGTTCGCACGCGCCCGCGCGCTCGGCCGCCCGGTGCTGCTGTCGGTCGGCTACTCCACCTGCCACTGGTGCCACGTGATGGAGGAGGAGTCGTTCGAGGACGCGGAGATCGCGCGCGTCCTCAACGAACGCTACGTCGCGATCAAGGTCGACCGCGAGCAGCGACCGGACGTCGACTCGATCTACATGACGGCCGTGCAGGCGATGACGGGCCGCGGCGGATGGCCGATGACGGTCTGGCTCACGCCCGATCGCGAGCCGTTCTACGGCGGCACGTATTTCCCGGCGCGCGACGGCGACCGCGGGGGGTCGCGGGGATTCCTGACGCTGCTCACGACGCTCGCCGACGAATGGACGACGAGCGGCGACGAGCTCGCGCGGCGCGCGGCGTCGCTGCGCGAGCGCATCGAGCGGTCGCTGGTGCCGGCCGGACCCTCCGGCGGCGGGTCGCCCGACGGCGCGGCGATCCTCGAAGCCGCGCTCGCGGCGTCGCTGCAGCGCTTCGACGCCGCCAACGGCGGCGCGCGCGGCGCCCCCAAGTTCCCGAGCTCGCTGCCGCTGCGCGCGCTGCTGCGGATCCACCGGCGAACCGGCAGCGAGGACGCGCTGCGCGTCGTCACGACGACGCTCGACCGCATGGCGGCCGGCGGCATCCACGACCACCTCGGCGGCGGCTTCCACCGCTACAGCGTCGACGCCGCGTGGCGCGTGCCGCACTTCGAGAAGATGCTGTACGACAACGCGCTGCTCGCGATGCTCTACACCGAGGCGTGGCAGGCGACCGGGCGGCCGCTCTACCAGCAGGTCGTGCGCGGGATCCTCGGGTGGGCCGCGCGCGAGATGACGTCGCCCGCGGGCGGGTTCTGCTCGGCCACCGACGCCGACAGCCCGTCGCCGTCGGGCGAGCGCGTCGAGGGGTGGTTCTTCACGTGGACGCCGCAGGAGACCGCCGCGGTGCTCGGCGAGCGCTCGCGCGCGTTCGACGCCGCGTTCGGGGTGACGGCGGGCGGGGACGTCGACGGGCGCAGCGTGCTGCACCTCAGCGCGGACGGCGCGGTTGCCGGCCCCGACGACTTCGCCGTCGATCGCGAGGCGCTGCTTGCCGCGAGGTCGCGCCGGCCGCCGCCGCTGCGCGACGACAAGATCCTGACCTCGTGGAACGGCCTGATGATCAGCGCCGCCGCGCGCGCCGCCCTCGCGTTCGGCGACGGCGCGTACCTCGCGATGGCCGATGCCGCCGCCGACGACGTGCTGCGGCCGTTCGAACGGAACGGCCGGCTCGCGCGCAGCCGCGTCGGCGAGCGCTGGCAGGACGAGGCGTTCCTCGACGACTACGCGTTCCTGATCGCCGCGCTCCTCGACCTGTACGAGGCCGGAGGCGAACGGCGCCGCCTCGACCAGGCCATCGCGCTCGACCGCGTGCTCGAGCGCGAGTTCGAGGACGGCGCCGGCGGGTTCTACCTGACGGCCCGCGACGCGCCGGGCCTGCTCGTTCGCGAGAAGCCGATCTCCGACGGCGCGGAGCCGTCCGGGAACTCGGTCGCCACGCTTTCGTTGCTGCGCCTGGCCGAACTGACGACGCAGGACCGCTATCGCGAGCGCGCCGACCGCGCCCTTGCCGCGATCGCGCCGGTGCTCGAGCGGGCGCCGCTGGCGGTGTCGGAAGCGCTGCTCGCGGTCGACTTCGCGGACGATGCGCCGAAGGAAGTCGTGCTCGTGACCGACGGCGACCGCTCGACGCTCGGGCCGATGCTGCGCGTGATCGGGCGCGGGTTCGTGCCGAACCGCGTGCTGCTGGGCGTCGTGGGCGGCGGGAAGGGGCGATCGCTGCTGCCGCTCGAGGAGGACAAGACGGCGATCGACGGCAAGCCGACCGCCTACGTCTGCGAGGCGCGGGTCTGCGAGCTTCCGACCACCGATCCGCGGGTGCTGGCGGCGCAGGTCCTGCGCGTGCGCGGGAAAGCAACGCCGTAGGATCGCTCCGGGCCCGACTTCGCGTGCACGCCCATTGACACCAATACGAAATTGGCGTTAATGATCCCTAACATGAAATCCGGCACCGGCACGGCGGCCGCCGCGCGCGGCTACACGATGCGCGCGCGGGCCGAATCCACGGGCAGGACCCGCGACGGCATCCTCGATGCCGCGGTCGCGCTGTCCGAGGAGCGGCTGTCGGTCGAGATCGTCCTCGCCGACGTCGCCGAGCGTGCCGGCGTCAGCGTCCAGACCGTGCTGCGCCACTTCGGCAGCCGCCAGCGCCTGTTCGACGAGGTGCTCGCGCGCCTGCTCGAACAGGTGCGCGCCGAACGGGCGACGCCGGTCGGCGACGCGGAAGCGGCGGTGCGCACGATCGTCGCGTTCTACGATCGGCTCGGCGAGTGGTCGCTGCGGCTGCAGGCGATCGAGCACAGCGATGCGCCGAGCCGTCGCGCCGTGCGGTTCGGCCGGCAGTATCATCGCGAATGGGTCGAGCAGGTCTTCGCCCCGGACCTCCGGGGCCGCCGCGACCGCAAGGAGCTCGTCGACCTGCTCGTCGTCGCGACCGACGTGCTCACCTGGAAGATCCTGCGACGCGACGGCGGGATGGACGCGGCCACGACCGGCAGGCGCATCCTGCGACTGGTGAGGGCCGTGCTGGCCCCGCCGGGGACCTGACGTGGCGCGCATCCTCGCCGTGACCTGGGACGGCGGCGGCAACGTTCCGCCGATGCTCGGCGTCTGCGTCGAACTCGGGCGGCGCGGCCACGAGGTGCGCGTGCTCGGGCACTCGCAGCAGCGCCGAGCCGTCGAGTCGGCCGGCCTTCCGTTCGTCGCATACCGTCATGCACGACCGTGGTCCGCGAACGACCCGGCCACGGGCCTGCGCTTCCTGCTGCGGTTCCTGTTCGGCGCGTTCACCGATCCCGGGCCCGGCCGCGACGTCCGCGAGGAACTCGCGCGGGAGCCCGCCGACCTCGCGCTCGTCGATTCGATGAGTCTGGCCGCGTTGCGCGCCGCGCAGCGCGCCGGCGTGCCGACCGCGGTGCTGATGCACACGCTGCGCCGCTACCACACGCACGACTGGAGCCGCGGGCCGGTCGGGATCGTCGGTGCGCTGCGCGGCCTGCGACCCGAACGCCTGTGGAACGCCGCCGACCGCGTCCTCGTGGCGAGCGACGCACTGCTCGATCCGGCGGCGCGAGAGCCACAGCCGGCGAACGTCCGCTACACCGGAGTCGTGCAGGCGCCGATCCGGCCCGTCGAGCGCGCGAAGGAACCGCTGGTGCTCGTCAGTCTCAGCACGATCTTCTTCGAAGGCCAGGACGCGACGCTGCAGACGATCCTCGACGCGCTGGCGGCGCTGCCGGTCCGCGCGATCGTCACCACCGGCGCGGTCGATCCCGGCTCGCTGCGCGGCGCGCCGAACCTCGAGATCCTCCGGCACGCGCCGCACGACGAGATCCTGCCGTCCGTGTCGCTCGTCGTCGGCCACGGCGGGCATTCGACGACGATGCGCGCGCTCGCGCACGGCGTGCCGCTGCTCGTCCTGCCGATGCACCGCCTGCTCGACCAGCCGATGATCGGGAAGGCCGTCGCCGACGCGGACGCGGGGCGCGTCCTCCCGAAGACCGCTTCCGCGGAAGAGATCCGCGGCGCGGTGCGCGCCCTGCTCGAGGATCCGTCGTACCGGGACGCGGCGGAGGCGATCGGCGTTCGGCTGCGGTCGCGCAACGGCGCGCTCGGTGCGGCGGACGAACTCGAGGGGATGCTCGCGAGATCGGACGGTCTCGAACCGGCGGCCCGGCCTTGAAGCGTTGAGCCGGACGCGGCCAGGTCCGGCCATGGAGCGCGTCGCCATCGCCGGACCGGAGGACCACCTGTCCGGGCACCTTCGCGCCAGCGGGAACGAAGCCGATTGCCCACCCCGTGGTCATTTTGTTATACAAAGTGACCGCCATGTGGACACGCAGGCTAAGCCAGCAGAACTACTCGTTTTTCCTGTTCGGCCCGCGGGCCACGGGGAAGACGACGTGGCTGCGACAGCAGTACCCGCAGGCCCTGACCGTCAATCTCCTCCTCGACGAGGACTTCATGCCGCTGCTGGCCGATCCCGGGCTGCTCCGCCGCCGGGTCGACGCCCTCCCCGCGGACACGTGGGTCGTCGTCGACGAGATCCAGCGGCTGCCCGTGCTGCTCAATGAGGTCCACGAGCTGATCACCCGCCACGGCAAGCGCTACCGTTACGCGCTGACCGGATCGAGCGCCCGCAAGCTGCGCAGGCTCGACGCCAACCTTCTGGCCGGGCGAGTCATCGAGCGCGAGATGTACCCCCTGGTCGCCGCCGAGCTGGGCAAGGATTTTTCCTTCGACCGCGCGCTGGCGCTCGGCACCCTGCCCGACGTGTACGCGGAGACGGAGCACGGCCGCGACATCCTGAGCGCTTACGTCAACACCTACCTGCGTCAGGAGATCCAGCAGGAAGCGCTGGTCAACGACATCGGCTCCTTCCACCGGTTCCTGCGCGTCGCCGCGCTCATGCACGGCCAGGTCGTCAACGTGGCCGGGATCGCCAGGGACGCCGGAATCGCCCGAACCACGGTCCACCGCTACTTCGACATCCTGGTGGACACGCTCATCGGCTACCGCCTGCCGGCGTGGCGCCCTCGCGACAAGGTCCGGGAACAGGCCAAGCCAAAGTTCTACTTCTTCGATCCCGGCGTGGTGCGAAGTCTTGCCGCGACCAGCGACAGCCCTCTCGGCGACACGGAAGCGGGGACGCTGCTCGAAGGCTATGTCCTCCACGAACTGCGCGCGGCCACGATGTATCGAAACCTCGGAGGAGAGCTCTCCTACTGGCGAACGCAAGGCGGCAGGGAGATCGATTTCGTGTGGCAGCGGGGAGACTTCCGCCTCGGCATCGAGGTGAAGGCGGCTCGCCGCTTCCGTCCCCCGGATGCCGGGCCGCTGGCGGAGATGGTGGAGCGCGGCCTGCTCACGCGCGGCCTCGTCGTGTACCGGGGCAGCGAGCGCCTGCGCGAAGCGAACATCGACGTGCTGCCGGCGGAGGAGTTCTTCGCCGGACTCTACGAGGATCTGCTGCCGGAACGTTGAGGGGTTCGGGGTGCGCGAAGAGGATGGGCGCGAGGCGGCGGGACCGGGCGCACGGCGCCCCGGCGTACACGGCTCAAGACCGCTCCCACGCCTCCACGATCCTGTCGCGATACGTCAGCACGAAGTCCGCGAGTTCCCCAACCGACTTTGCCACTTCGTCATACTTGGCGGAGATCCCGCCGCTGTCGTCCGGCTTTGCCAGCGACTCGTCCTTGTAGAACCGCGCGAACCGGTTGCAGCCCTTCTTGAACGCCAGGATCTCGTCGTCCTCGAGCAGGTCCCGGTCACGCTTCGGGATCGCCGCCCAGATCCCGGACCACGAGAACTGGAGCAGCGAATGGAATTCCCCGTCCCCGGTGGTGAAGCCGTAGCGGAGCGAGCGAGGCGCGTTTCGCATCTCCAGTCCTCGCGCCTCGAACTCGTCGGCGATGCTGGCGATAAGCCCCCGCATCTCGGCGGGGCGTTCGCTCAGGAACGCCTCTTTCGTGATCGGCCCGCGTTCCACCTTCACCTGGCGGGAACTCTCGACGCGATCTCCGCTCGCGCTGCGGGCAGCGTCCTGGACGCTCGCCGTCACCTCCACGTCCGCGCGGGACTGCACGTCCACGACGACGACGTGCCGGGAGATCTCTCTCGTCGCGATGGCCGTCCGTGGGACGACGAGCCGGAAATCACCGCCGTCGTAGAATCTCAGCTCCACGATGCCGAACCGGTACGGGGCGCTGCTCGACTGGGCCTCGAGCCACTGGATGACGCGCTCGACCCCGATGCGAACGCCGTCGGTGACGACCAGCAACAGGATCTCGCCGCGCCGGAGATGCCGCTCCAGCGATTCCTCGAAATCGTCGGCCAGCATCGGCAGCCGGTCGTCCTCGGCCGCTGCACGCAGCACCGCGTCGACGATGCCTTCCTCTGCCCTCAGCAGCGGCGCCACTCCTCGCCGGATCGCCGCCTCGAGTTCCCGAAGCCGCATGCTGCTGACCGCCATCCCGTACTGCAGCGTCTGCGCGACCACTTCGCGGATCGCCTCCCGGTTACGGAACAGCTTGTCCTCGACGATGACCAGGTGCCCGTCGTTGGTCACGAGAAGGTTGTCGATCAGGCCGCCGCGATCCCCGAGGTGCACCGGTACTTCCCGGGCCAGCGAGTACACCGACGATGCCGACGGCAGGAACTCGCGGATCGGCAGGATGTCCGGGCAATCCGCGATCAGGCATTGGGGCAGGTCCTCGGCGAACGACGCGGGGTCGTCCTTCCTGGTCGAGATTGGCCGCAGGCGCCGGAA
>CAYYZO010000029.1:28758-41460 GCA_964476185.1 uncultured Myxococcales bacterium | reverse complement strand
CCGGGACCGGGACCGGCAAGGCCCCTGCATCGCAAGATGCAGGGGCCTTTTTTCGTACCGCCCGCGCGGCCCGGTGGTTGTCTCGGAGCCCCGGCCGCGTTACGACACCGCGACTTTTCGACGCCGGACGGCCGCGGGCAGGCGGTCCGCGGACCGGCCCGACACATCGTACCGACACTCACCAGAAGGAGACCGCCATGACCGTCCGAACCGACGCCTGGGTGCTTTACGCCGGCGAGAAGGGAGCACCGCCCAAGCCCACGCAGCTCGTCCGCGAGATCTTCGAGTTCAGCGACCCCGGCCCGGAGGAGGCGCTCGTCTCGCCGCTGTTCGGCTGCATGGAAGGCAACATGCAGCACGCCGTGGAGCGACGCCCCATCGACGTCCCCCTCTCGCGCGGCGAGGCGAAGTGCGTGATGGGCAACGCGGGCGTCGTGCGCGTCGACAAGGTCGGCTCCGCCGTCACGACCGTCCGCGAAGGCGACATCGCGATCGTCTTCTGCAACGGCATCCCCGACAAGTACGGCTATCCGGAACGCATCTGGGCCTACGACGCCCCGGGCACCATCGGCGTGCTCGCGAAGCAGACGAAGATGCACCAGAAGCAGCTGATCGCGATCCCGAGGAATTCGGCTTACCCGCCCGAGCAGTGGGCCGCGTTCTCGCTGCGCTACGTGACGGCCTGGTCGAACTGGGAGCTCGCCTACGGGACCCTTCGCCTGCAGCTCAACGAGAAGGAACTGCCGCACCCCGAGGTGTGGGGCTGGGGCGGCGGCGTGTCGCTCGGCCAGCTCGCGCTCGCGAAGCACTACGGGTGCAAGGTCGCGCAGATCGCGTCCACCGACGAGCGCCTGACCACGATCGAGAGCCTCGGCATCCGAGCGGTGGACCGCCGCGAGTTCCGCGACCTCTACTTCGACAAGAAGAAGTTCCGCGCGGACGAGGACTACACCAAGCGCTACCTCGCCGCGGAGAAGTTGTTCGTGAACAAGGTCCAGGAGATGACCGGCGGCGAGCTCGTCAACATCTTCATCGACTACGTCGGCGTCCCGGTCCTGCGCGCCACGCTCAAGGTCCTGGCGCGCCAGGGCGTCCTGACGACCGCCGGCTGGAAGGAAGGCATGATGATCGAGCTGGTGCGCGCGACCGAGTGCATCCAGCGCCACCAGCACGTCAACACCCACTACGCGCGCTACGAGCAGGGCCTGGCGGCCGTGGACTTCGCCGAGAAGAACGGCTGGCTGCCCCCGCTCGATTCGCGCGTTTACGAGTACGACGAGGTTCCGCAGCTCTTCGAGGACTACGCGCAGGATCGGGTCGGCTGGTTCCCGCTCTTCCGCGTCGGGGAGTGACGGGGCTGACGTCGTGAAGGATGCCGCCGCCCGGCGCGGAGCGGCGGCATCGAGGAGTCGCTCGTGTCCAGGCACGGTGCGAACGCGAACGAGGGGCCGAACGGAAGTCGGCACGCCAAGACACGACCGGACGACCTCCGGCACGGAAAGGGAGTACACGACATGAGCATCGCGAAGATCGCCGTCCTCGGCGGAGGACAGATGGGTTCGGGTATCGCGCAGGTGGCTGCGGCCGCCGGCATCGACGTCGTCATGATCAAGGCGACGCCGGGGCCCGTCGACAAGGCCCGGGCCGCCATCGAGAAGGACCTCGCGAAGATCGTCGAGAAGGGCAAGCTCGAGAAGTCGGCGATGGACGCGACGATGTCGCGCCTTGCGTTCACCGACAAGATCGACGCGGTCGCCGACTGCGACCTGTTCCTCGAGTCGATCGTCGAGGACCTCGACGTCAAGCGCAAGAAGTTCGCCGAGGTCGACAAGATCGCCAAGGAGTCCTGCATCCTCGCGAGCAACACGTCGACGCTCTCGATCACCGCGATGCAGGAGGCGACCAGGCGCACCGAGCGCTTCATCGGCCTGCACTTCTTCAACCCGGCCACGATGATGAAGCTCGTCGAGGTCATCCCGACCGCGACGACCGACTCCGCGGTCGTCGCGTCCGTGATTGGCTTCGTCGAGAAGCTCGGCAAGACGCCGGTGCTCGTGAAGGATCAGACCGGGTTCATCGTGAACCGCCTGCTGACCCCGTACATGCTGGACGCGATGCGGTGCCTCGAGTCGGGCCTCGCCGACATCGCGGGCATCGACACGGCGATGCAGCTCGGCGCCAACCACCCGATGGGCCCGCTCGCGCTGGCCGACTACATCGGCCTCGACATCGTGCTCGCGATGTCCGAGAACCTGCACGCGACCTTCAAGCAGGACTACATGGCGCCGACTCCGCTGCTGAAGCACCTCGTCAAGGAAGGCCTGCTCGGGCGCAAGACCAAGCTCGGCTTCTACGACTACTCGCAGCGCCCGCCGGTCGAAAACAAGGCCCTCGAGCGGCGCTGACCGCGCGACCACCCGGCGGGAACACGAAGAAGAGGGACGGCGCCCCGGCGCCGTCCCTCTTCACGTTGAAGCGCCGCGCCGACCCCGGCCCGCCCGATGCCGGCAACCGCCCTCCCGGGCGTGCCGCCGCACGCGCCGAACGGGAACGCTACTGCGGGCGCAGGAACACCGTCTTCACGTCACCCTCCATCATCGCGTCAGCGGCGTCGGCGAAGGCGACTTCGCGTGTCAGCACCGCGCCCGGGTCGAAGCGCCCGCTGCAGACGCATTCGAGCGCCGCCTCGAGGCTGCCGCGCGCGTGCACGCGGCTGACCGTGTACGTGACGCCCTTCGTGTACATCTCGCGCAACGGAACCGTCGCCGTGGCGCCGGTGCCGGCCGAGACGCCCGTGCAAGTCCCGCAGCGCCGGGTGCTGCGCAGCGCGAACGCGAGCGAGTCGCCGGTGCCGCCGGCCTCGACCACCACCGGGAAGCTGCTCTCGAACCGTTCCACCGCCGAATAGTCGCAGGCCACCGCCTCGGCGCCGAGTTCGGCCGCCTTGGCGAGGCGCGCTTCGCCGAAGTCCGTGTAGACAACGCGGCCCGCGCCGAGCGCCTTCGCCGCGGCGACCGCGAACAGGCCGACGCTCTGGGCCAGCCCGCCGACGACGAGCACGTCGGCGCCCGGCTCCGCGGCCAGCGCGGTCGCCACCGTGCGGTAGCCGTCGACGGCGTTGTCGGACATCGCGGCAGCGACCGGCATCGAAAGGCCCACGGGGACGCGCACCAGCATCGCGTCCGCGTACGGGACGCGCACGAGGTCGCTCAGCCCCCCGCCCCATTCCGTCCCGCTGATCGGCGCGAGCCCGTACGCCGACGATGCTGGAACCGCCGAGCAGGCGTTCGTCAGCCCGCGCCGGCAGAAGCCGCAGTCGCCGCAACTGATCTGAAAGGGCACGATCACGCTGTCGCCCGGCGCGACCGACCGCACGCCGTCGCCGATGTCGACGACGGTGCCGGCGATCTCGTGCCCGAACGCGAACGGCCCCCGGATCGGGTAGAGGCCGGTCGCGATGTAGAGGTCGAGGTCGCAGCGCGTGACCGCGACCGGCCGGACCAGGGCCTCCCCGGCGCCTTGAAGGCGCGCGGCGGGGACTTCCCGCCACTCGAGCTGACCGGGACCGACGAACGTGAGCTGCTGCATGGAAGGTTCGGGATTCATGGCCGGGAGGCTAGTGCCCCGACCGACCGGCCGACAAATGAAACCGAACCTTTATTGTTGAGTTGAATTCAGCCATGAGGACGGCATGGGCCGCCCCTCGCCGACGACGCTGAGGACCTTCGCGGTCGCGGGTCGGCTCCAGAGCTTCCGCGACGCCGCGGCCGAGTTGCACGTCACCGCCTCCGCGGTGAGCCATCAGGTGCGCCTGCTCGAGGAATGGGTTGGCGCGCCGCTCTTTCGCCGCACCACGCGAAAGGTCGAACTGACGCCGCTCGGCGCGCTCCTCAGCGAAGCGATCGGGAAGAGCCTCGCGCAGATCGAGCGGGCGCTCGACGAGGCGCGCGCGAACAGCGTCGACGACCGCCTGCGCGTGAGTGCGCTGCCGCTGTTCTCGAACACCTGGCTCGTGCCGCGCCTCGCGTCCTTCGAGCGGCTGTGGCCGGGGCTGCGGATCGAACTCCAGACCGTCAACGACGTCGTCGACCTGTCGGCGGGTGAAGCCGACGTCGGCATCCGCAACGCGCCGGCCTCGGAATCCGGGCTCGTCCGCCGACGGCTCATCGAAGTCGAGGCCGTGCCGTTGTGCGCGCCGTCGATCGCCGCGAACGTCGACGGCCCCGCCGACCTGCCCCGCCACACGCTGATCGAACACAGCGCGCGCCCCGACGGCTGGCGAGAGTGGTTCGCCGCGATGGGGCATCCCGACCTCGTGCCGAAGAGGACGCTGAGCATCGACAATCTCCCGAGCGCGATCAGCGCGGCGATCGAGGGAGCCGGCGTGATGCTCGGGCTCTCTCCGTTCGTGTGGGACGCCGCAGGGGTCGACCGCCTCGTCAATCCGGTTCCCGGCCCGCTCGTGCCGGCCGGCGACTACAGCGTCGTATACAGCCGTCGCGACGAACGGCGCGCCGTGGTGCGCGCGTTCGTGGACTGGATCTTCGACGAGATGAAGGCGGATATGCGCCGGCTCCGGGCTCGCGCGCGCGCACCGATCCGCCGGGACGGCTTCCTGATCGCTTGACGACGACCGGACGGGCGTGTCGTCGTCAGGACGTGGCCAGGCGCCGCGCGAGACGGGTCATCGTCGGGAAGGAGATGTCCGCCGACTCGAGGCCGTCGATCCAGGCCGGCGGGATCATGTCGAGACCGAGGTGTGCGCCGGAAAGGGCGAGCGTCATCGAGACGATTGCGCTCGCGTTGCCGCCGAGGCGCAGCGCGGCCTCCGCGGCGTCCGCGAAGCTGCCGGCGTGGTCGGCGAAGCAGAGCAGCGCCGACACCACCGAGCCGAGCGCGGTCTGGTTGTTGCCGAGGCGCTCGACGACGATGGCCGGCGCCACGCGCCGGCCGGACAGCGACGCCGCGACTTCGAGCTGGGTGCGGTACTCGCGCACCTGCGACTCGGCCGCGATGGTCTCGAAAAAGCCCTGCGGGACCAGCTCGCCGCCGCGCGCGTCCAGCGCGACCGCGACGGCCAGCGCGTACAGCGCCGCGCCTTCGACGCCGAGCGCATGCGTGTGCGTGACGCCCGCCGCCTCCTCGGCCACCCAGCGCAGCGTCGGGACGTCGCGGCGGAAGACCAGCCCGATCGGCGCGCTGCGGGCGGCCGCGGCGTTGCCGTAACACCCGCGCCCGGCGTGACCGGCGCCCGCGTCCTGCCAGGGCACTCCGTTCCTCAAGCGCGTCAGCGCGAGCGTCGTCCCCTGGCCGTAGCCTCGCCCCTCGTGCCAGCGCGCCACCAGGCGCCCGGCGAAGTCCCCGGCGTCGAAGTCGGCGTGCTCGACCAGCGACTCCGCCAGCGCGACGGTCATCTCCGTCGTGGACCCGTAGCGCCCCGGGCGAAGCGTCTGGAGATCCTCCCGGGACGGATAGCGATGCGCGACGAGGCCGGTGGAAGCGTTCTCGACGCACGAGCCGAGGCTGTCGCCGAGCATCGCGCCGACGAGGCAGCCTTCGAAATGATTCACGAGTTCGGGGGCGGAAGGCATGGACCTGGTTCCGTTGGCGGCCGTCGATGCGTTCCTGCGACGAGCCGGACCCGCGGCGGCGCGGCATGATGACAGAGATGCGGTCGCGGCCAAACGAAGGTTGCCTTCACGGAAGGCGCCGAGGGAAGGCGCCTGCGGGAAGTCGCCGCGGACGATGCGTCCAGCGACGGCGCGCGGGATGCCGCCGCGCACCGCCGAGCCACCCGCGACGACGCGGTTTTTTGCCTCGCTGGGACATTTCCCGTAATCCCGACGCGCGTGCGCAAGCTGCTGATCACCGGAATCGCCGGCGGCCTCGGCCGGCTGGTCACGAAGGCAGCCTTGCGCGCCGGCGCCGGCGCCGAGCCGTGGCAGGTCGTCGGCATCGACCGGGCGAAGTGGCCGAGCGCGCCCGAAGGCGTCGTCGTCCACCAGTTCGACATGCGCAAGCGCCGGTTCGAGGACGTCTTCCGCACCGACCGGCCCGACGCCGTCGTGCACCTCGCGTTCGTGCGGCACTTCCAGTCCGACCAGGCCGTCCGCCACGAGATCAACGTCGAGGGCACCAAGCACGTGCTCGAGCACTGTGCCGAGTACGGGGTCAAGCAGCTCGTGGTGGTGTCCAGTTCCTACGTCTATGGGGCGTTGCCGAGCAACGAACGCTACATGAACGAGGAGCATCCGCTCAACGCCTCGCGGAACTTCCCCGAGATCCGCGACCTCTGCGAGGTCGAGGGGCTCGTCGGCGCGTTCCTGTGGCGATACCCGGAGATCGCGACCAGCGTGCTGCGGCCCGTCAACACGCTCGGGCACTCGGTCCACAACGCCATCGGCCGCTACATGCGGCTGGCGATCGTCCCGACGATCATGGGCTTCAACCCGATGATGCAGTTCCTGCACGAGGAGGACCTCGCGGAAGCCGTGATGCTCGCGCTCGAGAACAAGGTCCGCGGGGTCTTCAACGTCGCCGGGCCGGGCGCGGTGCCGCTCAAGCGCGCGCTCAAGGAAATGGGACGCCAGCGCGTGTCGATCCCGGATCCGTTCGCGCACCTGCTGATCCGCACGCTGTTCAACCTGAACATCTACCAGTTCCCGTCCGGCGCCGTGGATTTCATCAAGTACTCGTGCACCGTCGGCGACAAGCGCTTCCGCGCCGCCACCGGGTTTCGGCCGCGCCATTCGCTGGCCGAGATCTTCGCGACGATGGCGATCTCCCCGAGGTGACGGCGATGCTCGCGAGCCTGCTCGAGTTTCTTTCGAACACCGCCGACAGCGTCAGCGACGGGGTGTCCGACGTCGCGAAGACCGTCTCGCAGCTGGCGGACGAAGTGGACCGCAAGGTCGACCGCATCCCGGCCGACCTGAACGAGTACGGCTACGACCCGTGGGGATACAGCCCGAAGGCGATGAAGCGCTTCGTCCTGCCGGCGGCCTTCCTCTACCGGTACTACTTCCGTTGCCGCACCACCGGCCTCGAGAACCTGCCGGAAGGACGCGTGCTGCTGATCGGCAACCACGCCGGCCAGATGGCGTGGGACGGCCTGATGATCACGACCGCGTGCATCCTCGAGGCGCGGCCCCCGCGCCTCGCCCGCGGCATGGGCGAATACTGGCTCGGCACGCTGCCGTACCTCAGCGTGCTGCTCGACCGCACGGGCAGCGCCGTGGGCACGCGCCAGACCTGCATCGACATGCTGAACCACGGCGAGTGCGTGCTCGCGTTCCCGGAGGGCGTGCGCGGCATGAACAAGGTCTACGCGGACGCCTACAAGCTGATGGAGTTCGGCCTCGGCTTCATGCGGCTCGCGCTGGAAACCGACACGCCGATCGTCCCGGTTTCCGTCGTCGGCTCCGAGGAGCAGAACCCGGGCATCGCCGACCTGAAGGGCGTGGCCGGGATGTTCGGCATGCCGTCGTTCCCGATCACCCTCACGTTCCCGTGGCTCGGCCCGCTCGGCATGCTGCCGCTGCCGGTGCGCTACCACATCGAGTTCGGCAAGCCGATGAGCTTCCAGGGCCACGCCGAGGACGAGGACGACGCCATCGAGGAAAAGGTCGAGCAGGTGAAAGCCGCCATCACCGCGCAGCTCGAACGCGGGCGGGCGGCGCGAACGAGCATCTTCTTTTGAGCGCCTGCGGAACGACTCGAGGCGCCGCGCTCGCCGCGGCGCTGATCGCGGCGGCCCTGCTGCCGCGCGCCGCGTCGGCGCACCTCGGCAGCGTCAGCTACGCCGACCTCGACGCGCGCGGAGGCGTCGTGCTGCTGCGATTCCGTTACGCCGCCCACTTGACCCCGGGCTGGCCGGTTCCGGAGGGAAAGACCGCGACCCGGCAGCAGGTGCTCGCCATGAAGAGCGTCGTCGAGGATTGGCTCGACTCGACGACGAGCCTGGCCACCGACGGCGAGCCGTGCCGCTTGACGATCGACAACCTCGTGGGTCCCGACCGCAATGACGACCTGGAGGTCCAGGCGTTCTGGGATTGCGGCGCACGGGAGATCGCGAGCCTTCGCGTCGACCTTCACCCGCTGGCCTCCAGGCTCGACGACTGGCAGACGATCGCGTCGCTTCGGCTCGGCGGTTCGTCGTACAGCACGGTGCTCGTCCCGGGTGCAACGAAGTGGCAGGTCGGACACGCCGCCCCCGACGCCCCGACCGCGGCGGGCGACGACGCCGAGGCCGGGTCGGACTTCGCGCGCTTCTTTCACCTCGGCGTCGAGCACATCTGGACCGGCTACGACCACCTGCTGTTCCTGCTCGCGGTGCTGCTGGCCGGCGGCGGCATCGCACGCCTGGCCGCGATCGTCACGTCGTTCACCGTCGCGCACAGCATCACGCTCGGCGCCGCCGCGACCGGGCTCGTGCAACTCCCGGTGGCTCCGGTGGAAGCCGCCATCGCGCTCAGCATCGTCTACGTGGCGGCCGAGAACCTGATGGAACGAGGCGCCGACCGGCGCGCCCTCGTGACCTTCGCGTTCGGCCTCGTGCACGGCTTCGGCTTCGCGAGCGTGCTCGCGCAAACCGCGCTCCCGCCCGGCGAAGTCGTGCTGCCGCTGCTCGCGTTCAACCTCGGCGTCGAGGCCGGGCAGCTCGCGGTGGTCCTCGCGGTGGTCCCGCTCCTGTCGGCGCTGCTGCGCGGGCCCCGGGCCCATCGCGTGCGCATGGGGCTCTCCGCGCTCATCGCGCTGGCCGGCGCGGCGTGGGCCGTCGAGCGCATCGCCGCGATGCTGGGCTGAGCCGGCGCCGGGCGGATCGCCGCTTCGTTCGACCGGCCGGAAGCCCTCCCTCGCGGTGGCTTGGCGGGTGTTTTTCTGGTCAACTCCGCGCCCATGCCCGATCCCACGTTCGACCTGACCCGCGTGCGCGCGGCCGTCTTCGACTACGGCGGCGTGCTGATCGACGGCGGCCCGAGCGAGGTCGTCGCGTTCGGCGCGCGCATCGGTCTTCCCGAGGAAGTCTGGAAGCCGCTCCGGCGCGCGTTCTTCGGCAACGACGGCGTCTGGGCCCGGCTGGAGCGCGGCGAAGTCGCGTTCGGCGAGTTCACCGCCGCCCTGCGCCGCGCGATCGAAGCAGCCGGCGGCAGCGTCACCGAGGAACAGGCGGCATCGTTCATGGGCGCGCCGGACCCGATGGGCCACCGCGCCCGCCTTCGGCCGAGGATGCTCGACGCGGTCCGGCGGCTGCGCCGGTCGATGCCGACGGCCCTGCTGACGAACAACGTCCGCGAGTGGCGGGCCGGCTGGGAGAGCGTGCTCGAGCCCGGGAGCCTGTTCGACGTCGTCATCGACTCGAGCGAGGTCGGGACGCGCAAGCCCGAGCCGCGCATCTACGAAGTCACGCGCGAACGGCTCGGCGTCCGGCACGACGAGATCTTCTTCGTCGACGACATCGGCCAGAACCTGAAGGCCGCCCGCGCGCTCGGCTGGCACACGCTGCTGTACACCGACATGGAAGAGACGCTCGCGACGATCGACGCGTTGATCCGTGCGCGCGGCGACGCCGGCGCGGCGGCAGCGACCGCGGGCTGAACCGGGGCGAAGGGACGTGCGCAAGATCACGAGCCAGGTGCGGACCTCCTCGCCGGAGTTCCAGGAGAACAAGGCGCGCAACGAGGCGCTCGCCGCCGAGTTGAAGGCGCGGCTCGAGGCCGCGCGCGCCGGCGGCAGCGAGTCGGCGCGCCGCCTGCACACGAGCCGCGGCAAGCTGCTCCCGCGCGAGCGCGTCGAACGGCTGCTCGACCCGGGCTCCGCGTTCCTCGAGCTCTCGCCGCTGGCGGCGGGCGGGCTGTACGACGACCAGGCGCCGGGCGCCGGCATCATCACCGGCATCGGCCAGGTGCACGGCCGCCACTGCGTCGTCGTCGCGAACGACGCGACCGTCAAGGGCGGCACGTACTTCCCGATGACGGTCAAGAAGCACGTGCGCGCGCAGGAGATCGCGCTCGAGAACCGGCTGCCGTGCGTGTACCTCGTCGATTCCGGGGGAGCGTTCCTGCCGATGCAGGACGACGTGTTTCCCGACCGCGACCACTTCGGGCGCATCTTCTACAACCAGGCGAACATGTCCGCGGCCGGCGTGCCGCAGGTCGCCGTCGTGATGGGCTCGTGCACGGCCGGCGGCGCGTACGTGCCCGCGATGAGCGACGAGACCGTGATCGTCAAGGAACAGGGGACGATCTTCCTGGCGGGGCCGCCGCTCGTGAAGGCCGCGACCGGCGAGGAAGTCACGGCCGAGGAACTCGGAGGCGGGCACCTGCACACCGGCACGTCCGGTGTCTCCGACCACCTCGCCGAGGACGACTCCGACGCGATCCGGATCGCCCGGCAGATCTTCGAGAGCCTGCCCGCGTCCGGCCGCTGCCCGCTCGAGGTCACGGACTCGGAAGAGCCGGCCTACGACCCGGCCGAGCTCTACGGCATCGTGCACCCGGACAACCGCCGTCCCTACGACGTGCGCGAGGTGATCGCGCGCCTCGTCGACGGCAGCCGCTTCCACGAGTTCAAGGCGCGCTACGGCGCCACGGTCGTCTGCGGCTTCGCCCGGCTGCACGGCTACCCGATCGGCATCGTCGCCAACAACGGCGTGCTGTTCTCCGAATCCGCGCTCAAGGCCACGCACTTCATCGAGATGTGCTCGCAGCGGATGATCCCGCTCGTGTTCCTGCAGAACATCACCGGGTTCATCGTCGGGCGCGAGTACGAGGCGGGCGGCATCGCCAAGGACGGCGCGAAGATGGTCACCGCGGTCGCGACGACGCGGGTTCCGAAGTTCACCGTGCTCATCGGCGCGTCCAACGGCGCCGGCAACTACGGCATGTGCGGCCGGGCCTACAGCCCACGCCTGCTGTTCATGTGGCCGAACTCCAGGATCTCGGTGATGGGCGGCGAGCAGGCCGCGTCGGTGCTGCTGCAGGTCAAGCTCGCGCAGTACGAGAAGGAAGGCCGGACGATGAGCGAGGCCGAGCAGGCCGAGTTCAAGCGGCCGGTGCTCGAGAAGTACGATCGCGAGGGCAGCCCCTGGTACAGCACTGCGCGGCTCTGGGACGACGGCGTGATCGACCCGATGGACACGCGGGCCGTGCTCGGGCTCGGCCTGGCCGCCTCGTTCAACCGGCCGCCCGAGCCCACGACCTTCGGCATTTTTCGCATGTAGGCCTGTCCCGAGCATGCAGAGGAAGCGTGGAGTAACCAGCCGGGCGCGCAGAAGGGTCCAGATGCAAGGCGGAGCCGCGAGAGTGAGCGCAGGCGTACTTCCCGTACGCCGGAGCGAACGAAGCGGCGACAACGCCGCAGATGGGCCCTTATGCGCGTCCGGCCTCCCGAGGAATCGATGAGCAGACCGATACGAAAACTCCTGATCGCGAACCGCTCCGAGATCGCGTGCCGCATCGCGCAGACGGCGCGCGAGATGGGGATCGCCACGGTCGCCGTCCATTCCGAGCCGGACACCGACGGCGAGCACGTCCGCGCCTGCGACGAGGCCGTCGCCCTCGGCGGCCGCACCTCCGCCGAGAGCTACCTCGACATCGCGAAGCTGCTGGGCGCCGCGAGGACGACCGGCGCCGACGCCGTGCACCCGGGCTACGGCTTCCTCGCCGAGAACGCCGGCTTCGCCCGCAAGGTCGAGGAGGCCGGGCTCACGTTCGTCGGGCCGACGCCGGAGGCGATCGACGCGATGGGCGACAAGATCCGCGCGCGCGAGGCCGCCGAGAAGGCCGGCGTGCCGGTGCTGCCGTCCTCGCCGGTCTCGGACGACGACGGCGCGAATCGCGAAGCCGCCGCGAAGCTCGGCTTCCCCGTGCTCGTCAAGGCCGCCGCCGGCGGCGGCGGCCGCGGCATGCGCCGCGTCGACGACGCGGCCGCCCTCGCCGACGCGGTGCACGCCGCGCAGCGCGAGGCCGGCTCCGCGTTCGGCGACTCGCGCGTCTACATGGAGAAGGTCGTCGTCGGCCCGCGCCACATCGAGAACCAGGTCTTCGGCGACACGCACGGGCGCGTGCTGCACCTCGGCGAACGCGAGTGCTCGGTGCAGCGCCGCCACCAGAAGATCATCGAGGAAGCGCCCTCGCCCGTCGTCGACGCGGCGCTGCGCGAGAAGATGGGCTCCGCCGCCGCCGGCCTCGCCTCGTCGATCGGCTACCGCGGCGCGGGAACCGTCGAGTTCGTCGCCGCCCCCGACGGCCGGTTCTATTTCCTCGAGGTCAACACGCGCCTCCAGGTCGAGCACGCCGTGACCGAGGCCGTGACGAGCACCGACCTCGTGCGCTGGCAGCTCGAGGTCGCCTCCGGCGAGCGTCTTCCCGAGAAGGCTCCGTCGCCGCGCGGCCACTCGATCGAGTGCCGCGTCTGCGCGGAGGACCCCGCCAACGGCTTCCTGCCGTCGCTCGGGCTCGTGCGCCGCGTCGACCACCCGCGCGGCGTCGGCGTGCGCGTCGACACCGCGCTGCGCGACGGCTGGCGCGTGCCGGTCGAGTACGACTCGATGCTCGCGAAGGTCGTCACCTGGGCGCCGAACCGCGCGCAGGCCACGCGCCGCATGATCGAGGCGCTCGAGGGCTTCCCGATCGTCGGCTTCACGACCAACGTCGCGTTCCTGCTCGACCTGCTGCGCAGCGACCGCTTCGCGCGCGCGGA
>CAYYZO010000029.1:0-28658 GCA_964476185.1 uncultured Myxococcales bacterium | reverse complement strand
ACGGGCGCACGGTCGTGACCGTGAACGGTCGCGAGATCGTCGTCGACGAGGCGCACTTCGACGAGCGCTCGGCGACGCTGACGATCGCCGGCCGGCGCCATCGCGTGCTGTTCGACGCCGAGCGCGGCCACGTGTTCGCCGCGCACGCCGGCCACGCCTGGGAGTTCGTTCCGGGCGAGGAAGCCGCGTCCGATTCCGCCGGCGGCGCCTTCGATCCCGTCGTGTCCTCGCCGATGCCGGGCAAGGTCCTGCAGGTCCTCGTCGCCGAGGGCGACGTCATCGAGGCCGACGGCGGCCTGCTGCTGCTCGAGGCGATGAAGATGGAGATGACCGTGCGCGCGACGCACCGCTGCCGCGTCGTCTCGATCCGCGTCGAGGCCGCCGCGATGGTCGGCCCCGGCGACACGCTCCTCGAGCTCGAGGAAGCGCCGGCCGACGAGGCCTGACGAAGGCCTCTGCCGCAGCGCGGCCTTGCCCAGGACGGGAAACCGGAAGGCTCCTGCTCGCTCCTTCCGCTTGCACCGTGGATGGGCAGGAACCCGCCTCGAACGGGCGCTGTCCTGCATCGGACCGCGCGAACCGGTCCCGGCGCCGTTACCCGGCTTGAATCCGCTCGGAATTGCTGGGAAAAAAGCGCGTCCAATCCCTCGTCCGGTGGTGCGCGCGTGATCGACGAACAGACCCTCGTCTCGGTGGTGATCCCTGTCTTCAACGGTGAAGGCACGATCCGCCGAGGCATCGAATCGATCTTCCAGCAGACGCACCCGAACATCGAGATCGTCGTCGTCGACGATTGCTCGAAGGACTCGACCGCCGAGATCCTGCGCTCGTTCGGCGACCGCATCCACGCGATCTTCCACCCGAAGAACCGCGGCACGGCGGGCGCGTACAACACCGGCAGCCAGGCCGCGAAGGGCCGCTTCCTGCTGCTGATGGCGTCCGACTGCTACCTGACCGACCCCGACTACATCGCGAAGGGCCTGAAGCACTTCGAGGACCCGACGGTGGCCGGCGTGATCGGACAGGGCATCTTCGACGACCCCGACCGCCTCGACACGATCCAGCGCATCTTCACGCTCGTCAACGTGCTCGACGTCGTCGAGCAGGACCACGAGGACGTCTACGAGGTCGCGTTCATCGAGACGCGCTGCGACCTCGTGCGCAAGGAGGCGCTCGAGCGCATCGGCTTCTGGTTCGAGGGGCTCTACAACTCGACGGAAGACCAGGACATCTCCGCGCACATGCGCGAGTGCGGCTACCGCCTGCTGCAGGACAAGAGGATGAAGTTCAGTCTGGATTTCGGCCAGACCGAGGACAACCTCTACAAGATCTTCAAGAAGCAGTACAAGTACGCGCACGGCCAAGGCTACATCTTCCTGCGCTACGGCCTCGGCCACCACACGATGACCGGGGACCAGGACAACCGCCGGCACCGCATCCGCCATCGGCTGATCCAGCTCGCGATGGCGCCATCGGTCCCGGCGCTGCTCGTGCTGTCGTTCGCGAGCGACGCCGCCACGCTCGCGCTCGCCGCGATCCTCGTCGCGCGCGGCGCGCACTACTGGAACTCGGCCGCCGGGCTGCTGTCCGGCGCGAATCGCCTGTTCGGCGCCGTCGTCGGGATCGGCTGCGACGTGACGTACGGCGCGAGCTTCCTGACCTCGCTCGTCTACTGGGCGCTGAAAGACCCGAGCATCGTGCGCTTCGGGCGCCCCGCGACGGGCGCGCCCGGGCGTTCCTGAACCACGACCGCGGCGAGACGACGCACCGGGCCGTGACGCCCCGGCGAGCCGGCTCGCGGTCCGCCGGAGGGGGCGATCCGTCCCGAGGCACCGCGCCGGCCCCGTCCGCGAGGCGCGACCGCGGGAGTCCTCCCGCCGCGACCGACGTGGAGACCGCGCGCCGTCAGCGCTAGAGTCGTCGCAGCGTCCGTCAGGCGATTCCCGGGGCCGCCCGTCGGCGGCCCGTCGCCGCGCTGGAGGAACCACGTTCATGCGAAGCAACAACCCGCTCGCGATCCGCTCGGCCAATCCGGCCCTCGGCGAGTCCACGTTCCGCAACCCCGCTCTTCCCCGCGCCGCCGGCGTCGGCGCGATGACGGTCCAGGGCACGGTCAACAAGACCGCGCTCTGCCTGCTGATCCTGATGGTGACCGCCGCCTGGACCTGGAACCTCAGCATCGGCGGAAGCGGCCCGATGGCCACCGCTCCCGATCCCTCGACCGCGATGTCGTGGACGATGGTCGGCGTCATCGGCGGCTTCATCGTCGCGCTCGCGACCGTATTCAAGAAGGAATGGGCCCCGGTCACCGCGCCGGCCTACGCCGGCCTCGAAGGACTCGCGCTCGGCGGCATCTCGGTCGTCTTCGAGATGCGCTACCCGGGCATCGTCAGCCAGGCCGTGTTCCTGACGTTCGGCACGCTCGGCGCGCTGCTGCTCGCGTACCGATCCGGCTGGATCCAGGTCACCGACAAGCTGCGGCTCGGTATCGTCGCCGCGACCGGCGGCATCGCGCTCGTCTACCTCGTCGGCTTCGTGATGAGCTTCTTCGGAACCTCGATCCCGATGATCCATGGCAGCGGCATGGTCGGCATCGGCTTCAGCCTCGTCGTGGTCGGCATCGCCGCGATGAACCTCGTGCTCGACTTCGACTTCATCGAGCGCGGAGCCGCCGGCGGCGCGCCGAAGTACATGGAATGGTACGGCGCGTTCGGCCTGATGGTGACGCTGGTGTGGCTGTACCTCGAACTGCTGCGGCTGCTGTCGAAACTCCAGGAACGTCGCTGACGCGCCTTCGCGCCCCCGCCTGAAGCTCCACCGGCTGCGTTGAACGCGCGGACCGGCGAGCGGCGCCCGCATCGCGCCGCCCGCCGGTTCGCGCATCGCGCGCCGCTCGCTCCGCGATCGTTCGCCATTCGCTCCCCGATCGTTCGCCGCGCATCCGGATCGTTCGCCGCGGCCGCCCACGCCGTTTCAGCGGTTCCGGCCTCCGCGACGTCTCTCGCTGCTCGCGACTCGAGTCTCCCTCGCTTCCGCTGCCCGGTCGCTGGACGCTGCCGCGTTCGGGCCGGGCGGCTTCTGGCTTTCTCGGCTCGGGTGGTCGATGGTTTCGAGCGTATGAGCACGGCAGGAACAGGTTCGTCGATCGGCGGGATCGTGGTGGGGCAGAGGTACGTCAGCGATCCGGAGCCGGAGCTGGGACTCGGGGTCGTCGTCGGGTCGGAGGAGCGGGTCGTGCACGTGCTGTTCCCGGCCGCGGACGAGACTCGGCGGTACGTGATCGCGACGGCGCCGCTCCGGCGCGTGCGTTTCGCGCCGGGAGACGTGCTGACCGACGACGAGGGCCGTCGCCATCGCGTGACCTCCGTCCAGGATCGCGCGGGCGTGCTGTTCTACGGGACGGACGCGGGAGAGCTCGCCGAAGCGCGGGTCGCCGCCCACACCTCGGTAGCCGGACCGCGGGAGCGGCTGGTCGGCGGGCGCGTCGATTCGTCGTCCTCGTTCGACCTTCGCGCCGAGACGCTGTCGCGCCTGCACGAGATCCGCAGTTCGCCGGTGCGCGGGTTTTCCGGGCCGCGAATCGAACTGCTGCCCCACCAGTTCTCGGTCGCGGCCGAGACGAGCGCGCGCCTGGTTCCGCGCGTGCTGCTCGCCGACGAGACCGGCCTCGGAAAGACCATCGAAGCCGGCCTCATCCTCTCGCGCCTGATCCTGTCGGGCCGCGCGCAGCGCGTGCTCGTCCTCGTCCCCGACTCGCTCGTGCACCAGTGGCTCGTCGAGCTGCGGCGCCGTTTCCAGCTGCGCTTCGCGGTCTACGACGAGGATCGATGCAGCGCCTTCGAGGACAGCGAACCCGGCGAGAACCCGTTCGTCCAGGAGCAGTTCGTGCTCGCGGGCCTGTCGCTGCTGACCGGCTCGGGCCCGGCCGCGACGCGTGTCGCGCAGGCCGCCGGCGCCGAGTGGGACGTTCTCGTCGTCGACGAAGCACACCATCTCGAATGGTCGCGCGAAGGCGCGAGCCCCGAATACGCAGCGGTCGAGGCGATCGCCCGGCGGGCGTCCGGCCTGCTGCTGCTGACCGCGACGCCCGAACAGCTCGGGGCCGAGGGACACTTCGCGCGCCTTCGCCTGCTCGATCCGGACCGCTACGGCGACTACGACGCCTGGACGCGCGAGGCGCAGGGCTACCGGGAGACGGCGCGCGTCGCGTCCGCGCTCGCGGCCGGCGAGTCGCTGTCGCCGGAGGCTGCCGCCGAGCTGGCCGCGTTGCTCGGCGCGGATGCCGCCGCGATCGCCAGGCGCAGCGCCGAGCCTGCCGGCCGATCGCGGCTCCTCGCCGACCTGATCGACCGCCACGGCCCCGGCCGCGTGATGTTCCGCAACACCCGCGCCGCGGTCAGCGGCTTCCCGCAGCGCGAGGTGCAACGCCATCCGCTCGAGCCCGCCGGCAAGGGGCACCTGCGTCGAGACGACGCGGCGGCCGTCGTCGCGCGCCTCGAACGCGAGCTGGCCGCCGACCTCGCGGCGCACGCGCACGGCGCCGCGCACGAAGAGGCCGAGGCCGTCCTCACCGAACCGCTCGACGGCGACCCGCGCGTGGAGTGGCTCGTCGAACTGCTCGGCCCGGACGGGCCGGGCAAGGTGCTCGTGATCTGCAGCAGCGCGGCCAAGGCCGAAGCCCTCGACGCCGCGTTGTCGGCGCGCATCCGCGTCGCGACCGCGCTGTTCCACGACCGCCTGACGCTGATGCAGCGTGACCGGGGCGCCGCGTGGTTCGCCGAGCCCGACGGCGCGCGCTTGATGATCTGCTCGGAGCTCGGCAGCGAAGGCCGCAACTTCCAGCACGCGCAGGACCTCGTGCTGTTCGACGTGCCGCTCGACCCCGACCTCGTGGAGCAGCGCATCGGGCGCCTCGACCGCATCGGCCAGCGCGGCACGGTGAAGGTGCACGCCCCGTTCGTGACCGGCACCGGCTACGAGGTGATCGTGCGCTGGATCGACGACGGCGTGAACGCGCTCCGCCGGCCGACGCTCGCCGCCCACGCGCTGCTCGAACGGTTCGGCCGGCGCGTGCGGGAACTCGCGCTCTCGGCCTCCCGTCTCGGCGCCGACGAGCTCGACCGCGAGCTCGAGGCGCTCGTCGCCGACACGCGCGAGGCGTCCGCGGAGCTCGCGGCTCGCGTCGAGAAGGGGCGCGACCGCCTGCTCGAGATGGCGTCGCTGCAGCGGCAGATCGCCGACCCCCTGATCGCCGACGTGCGCGCGCTCGATGCCGACGACGCGTTCGAGGACTACTTCCTGCGCCTGCTCGAGCACTTCCACGTGTACGCCGAGGAGCACGAGCCGCGCCGGTACCTGTTGAATCCCGACGGCACGCACAGCCCGGAATTCCCGAGCCTCGGCGACGGCGAGACGGTGATCACGTTCGACCGCGAGACGGCGCTCGTGCGCGAGGACCTGATGTTCGCGACGCGCGACCATCCGCTGCTCGGCGACGCGATGGAGATGCTGCTGTCGTCGCAGTCCGGCAACGCCGCGTTCGCGCTGCTCGACGACGCCGGCGCGCCACGCCTGTGGCTGGAGGCGCTCTACGTGCTCGAACCCGTCGCGCCGCCGCGCTTGCACGCCGACCGCTTCCTCGCGCCGACGCCGATCCGCGTCGTCCTCGACCAGCACCTGAAGGAGCCGGTCGCCGCGGATCCGCGCGACGGCGACGATCCCGCCGGCTTCGACCTCGCCGACGGCAGCGGCGCGTGGATCGCCGAGAACCAGGCCACGCTCGCGCCGCTGCTCGCCCGGCAGACCGCGCGCGCCGACGAGCTCGCCGAGACGCGCGCCGCCGAGGTGCGCCGGGCCGCGCGCGAGCGCATGGACGACCAGCTCGGCGCCGAGCTCCAGCGCCTCGCCGCGCTCGCCGCCGTCAATGACAGTGTGAGCCCCGAGGAAGCCGAGACGCTGGCCGCCGCCCGCGACGAACTCGCCGCCGCGATCGAAGGCGCCCGCCTGCGCCCCGACGCCCTGCGCCTCGTCTGGCAGGGCCCGACGAACAACGGCGCCCCCCTGCTCGCCCGCAAGGCGAACTGACCCGAGCGGAACAGGAAAGGCAGGCCCGCCAAGCGTCCCGCCCCACGAGCGAGGCGCGCAGACGGCCCCAGATGCAAGGCGAAGGCGCATGAGAGAGCGGAGCCGTACTTCCCGTACGGCGGAGCGAACGAAGCGCCGACAACGCCGCAGATGGGGTCGTATGCGCGTCCCGCCCCCTGCACGAGCGGGGCGCGCAGACGGCCCCAGATGCAAGGCGGACGGTCGCAGAGCGAGCGGAGGCGTAGCGGAGCTACGTCGTAGCGAGCGAGCGACCGTCCAACGCCGCAGATGGGGCCGTATGCGCGTCCCGCCCCACGAGCGGGGCGACCATGTCCGTTCCTTGCCAGACACAGCCCCAGCCCCAGCCTATAACCCCGCCATGGAGATCGAGCCGGAGCGCTGCTACCGCGCGGTCCTCGCCCGCGACCGCCGCTTCGACGGCCGCTTCTTCACGGGAGTCGTGACCACCGGCATCTACTGCCGGCCGGTCTGCCCGGTGGTTCCGCCGAAGCTGGAGAACATGCGGTTCTACCCGTGCGCGGCGGCGGCCGAGGCCGCGGGATTCCGGCCGTGCAAGCGCTGCCGGCCCGAGACGTCCCCCGGCACGCCGGCCTGGCTCGGCACGTCGGCGGTCGTCTCTCGCGCGCTGCGCCTGATCGGCGACGGCGGGCTCGACGACGACGACCTCGAAGCATTGGCCGCCCGCCTCGGCCTCGGCGAACGGCAACTCCGGCGCCTGTTCGCGCAGCACCTCGGCGCCTCGCCGCTGGACGTCGCGCGCGCCCGGCGGGTGCACTTCGCGCGTTCGCTGATCGACCAGACCGATCTCCCGTTCGCCGAAGTCGCGCACGCAGCGGGCTTCCGCAGCATCCGCCAGTTCAACCACTCCCTGAAGCAGACGTTCGGCGAGCCGCCGGGCGTGCTCCGCGGCCGTCGTGCGCGACGCGACGCCGCGCGGGACGCCGGCGCGCGTTCCGGCATCACGATGAAGCTGCCGTACCGGCCGCCGCTGGCCTGGGCGGCCATCCTCGACTTCCTCGCGACGCGCGCGATCCCTGGCGTGGAATGCGTGGGGCAAGGCGCGTACCGGCGCACCGTCGAACTCGGCGACGCCGCCGGCATCGTCGAAGTGACGGAGGGAACCGCGGCGAGGAACCGCGCCGGAGCCCCCCACCATCCGCCGCACCTGCTGGTGCGCGTCGATCCGGCTCCCCGCCACGGCCTGATCGGCGTGGCCGAGCGCGCGCGTCGCATCTTCGACCTCGGCGCCGATCCGACCTGCATCGACGATCAGCTCTCCGCCGATCCACGCCTCGCGCCGCTGGTGGCCGCACGGCCCGGGCTGCGCGTGCCGGGAGCCTGGGACGGCTTCGAAGTCGCCGTCCGCGCCGTGCTCGGCCAGCAGATCACCGTCGCCGGCGCGATCACGCTCGCCGGCCGGCTGGTCAACGAGTTCGGTCGTCCGCTGGACGAGCCCCGCGACGGGCTCACGCACCTGTTCCCGCGCGCCGACGCGATCGCCGACGCGGACCTGTCGCGCATCGGCATGCCGCGCGCGCGCGCGGCGGCGCTGCGCGGCCTCGCCGCGGCGGTCGCGCGCGGGGAACTGAGGTTCGACGCCGCTCGCGGGCTGGAAGACGCGGTCGCGCGCCTCTCGGCGATTCCCGGCATCGGCCCGTGGACCGCGCACTACATCGCGATGCGCGCGATGGGCGAGCCGGACGCGTTCCCGGAGAGCGATCTCGGAATTCGCCGCGCGCTCGGAAGCGGCGGTGACGCCGCGCCGCTCGCCGAAGTGCGCGCGCGTGCCGAAGCCTGGCGACCGTGGCGCTCGTATGCCGTGCTGCACCTGTGGATGAGCCTGGCCGACCGTCCCTCTGCGGCCGCCGACGGCGACCCCGGATGCAACCCCTTGCGCGAACCGGCCCGCGGTCCCCGGCGCGAGCCGGCTCGCGACTCCCTGGAGGAAGCCTCGTGAAGATCGAAACCGCGCGGATGCACTCGCCCGTCGGCCTGCTGACGATCGCCGCGATCGACGGTCGCCTGGTCGGCCTCTGCTTCGACGGCCTCTGGCAGCGACGCGAACGCGACCTCGCACGCCGGTTCCCGTCGTGTTCGTTCGCAATCGTCGCGGATCCGGCCGGCGCCGTGTCGGCGCTCGCGCGCTACTTCGACGGCGAGCTCGACGCGCTCGGCTCGCTCGAGGTCGAGATGCACGGCACGCCGTTCCAGGAGGCCGTCTGGCGGGAGTTGCGCCGGATTCCGGCGGGGCGCACGCGCACCTACGCCGAGGTCGCGCAGGCGGTCGGCGCGCCGTCGGCGGTTCGTGCCGTCGGCGCGGCCAACGGCGCGAATCCGGTCGGGATCGTCGTGCCCTGCCACCGCGTGATCGGAAGCGACGGCTCGCTGACGGGCTTCGCCGGCGGCCTCGAGGCCAAGCGCTGGTTGCTCGAGCACGAAGGCGCAGCGTCGCGCGGGCTGTGGCCCGCCATCCCGCGGCCTGCCGCCTGAGAAGGCGAGGAGCGCAGCGCCGATTCCATCGGTGCTGGCGCGAACGAGCGCGGGCTTCTGCACGAGCCGCCCAAGGTCGGCAAGCGTCGCCGGGCGGCTCTCGTCGAGAACGCGGGGCTCGCGCCCGGGCCGGGGCCGATTCGCTACGCCGGGACCGGACCGGCATGATCGCGCCACCGTGGCGAAAAAGACGAAGCACCTGACCGAGACGCCGGCGACCGCGTGGCTGAGGAGCCGCGGGATCGCGTTCGGGGAGCACGGCTACGCCTACGTCGACCGCGGCGGCACGGCCGAGTCCTCGCGCCAGCTCGGCGTCGCCGAGCACGAGGTCATCAAGACCCTCGTCCTCGAGGACGACGCCGGCGAGCCGCTGCTGGTGCTGATGCACGGCGACCGCCAGGTCAGCACGAAGAACCTCGCGCGCGCGATCGGCGTGAAGTCGGTGGAACCGTGCAAGCCGGAGGTCGCGCAGCGCCACAGCGGCTACCAGGTCGGCGGGACCTCGCCGTTCGCGACGAGGAAGCCGATGCGCGTGTTCGTCGAAGAGACCGTGCTCCAGCTTCCCCGCATCTACATCAACGGCGGCCGGCGCGGGCATCTGGTGTCGCTGGCGCCGTCGGTTCTCGTCGACGCTCTCGGCGCCGTCCCCGTCGCGTGCGCACAGGAGGGCGCAGGTGGCCGCCCCGCCGTCCGCTGACGCCCGGGAAGCCCGACTCGCGAGCTCTCCCGCCGCGGCCGGGCCCCGCGAGTGATCCGCCCGGCGGCCCGGCGTATGCTCTTCCTCCGATCATGAACCGGACCGACGACTCCACCACCGAAGCAGCGACGTTCGACGCCGTCGTCGTCGGCGCGGGCTTCGCCGGCCTCTATGCGCTCCACCGCCTGCGCGCCCTCGGGTTTTCCGTGCGGGTGTTCGAGGCCGGCGGCGGCGTCGGCGGCACCTGGTACTGGAACCGCTATCCCGGCGCGCGCTGCGACGTCGAGAGCATGGAGTATTCCTACCAGTTCGACGACGCCCTCCAGCAGGAGTGGAACTGGACCGAGCGCTACGCCGCCCAGCCCGAGATCCTCTCCTACCTGGACCACGTCGCCGACCGCTTCGACCTGCGTCGCGACATCCGCTTCGACACGCGCGTCGAGGCCGCGACGTGGGACGAGGCAGCTTCGCTCTGGCGCGTGCGCACCGGCGACGGCCTCGCCTGCAGCGCACGCTTCGTCGTGATGGCGACCGGGTGCCTCTCGACCGCGAACCTTCCCGACATCCCGGGACGCGACTCGTTTCGCGGCGCCACGTACCACACCGGCCGCTGGCCGCACGAAGAAGTGGATTTCCGCGGCAAGCGCGTCGCCGTGATCGGCACCGGCTCGTCGGCGATCCAGTCGATCCCGCTGATCGCCGAGCAGGCCGGGCGCCTCGTCGTCTTCCAGCGCACGCCGAACTACTCGGTGCCGGCGCGCAACCGCCCGCTCGCCGACGAGGAAGTCCGGCGCGTCAAGTCGCGCTATGGCGAGTTGCGAAAGCTCGCGGCCACCATGGGTTTCGGCTTCAACACCAGGAGCAGCGACCGCCCGGCGCTCAGCGTCAGCGACGAGGAACGCCTCGCCGAGTACGAAGCGCGCTGGGAATCGGGCGGGCTCCCGTTCCTCGGCTCCTTCAACGACCTGATCCTCGACGAGCAGGCCAACGAGACCGCCGCGCGATTCGTGCGCGGGAAGATCCGCGCGATCGTGCGCGACCCGGACGTCGCCCGGAAGCTGACGCCGACGGACCGGATCGGCTGCAAGCGCCTTTGCGCCGACACGGGGTACTTCGAGACCTTCAACCGCCCGAACGTCGAGCTCGTCGACGCCGGCGATGCGCCGATCGAGGAGATCGTGCCGGAAGGGGTCCGCGCCGGCGGCGTCGTGCACGAGGTGGATGCGATCGTGTTCGCGACCGGCTTCGACGCGATGACGGGCGCGCTGCTCGCCGTCGACTTCCGGGGCCGCGACGGGCTCCCGCTGCGCCGCAAGTGGGAGGCAGGACCGCGAACGTACCTCGGCATCGCGACGGCCGGCTTTCCGAACCTGTTCACGATCACCGGACCCGGCAGCCCCTCCGTGCTGACCAACATGGTCCCGTCGATCGAACAGCACGTGAACTGGGTCGCCGCGCTCCTCGAACACATGCAGGGGCGTGGGTGCAGCGTGGTCGAGGCGGAAGCCGCCGCCGAAGACGCGTGGGTCGCGCACGTCGACGAGGTCGCGTCGGCCACCCTCTACCCGGGCTGCAACTCGTGGTACCTCGGCGCGAACGTGCCCGGGAAGCCGCGGGTGTTCCTGCCCTACCTCGGCTTCCCCGAGTACGTCGCGAAGGCCGACGAAGTCGCACGCAGCGGTTACGAGGGCTTCCGGTTCCGATGAACCGCGAGGCGAGAAAGCCGCCGCGACGTCGCAGCAAGGCTGTCGCGCTTGCGGGCGGCGCGATGGCGGCGACGCTGGCCGGCGTCGTCGCCGCGCAGGATCCCGGCGCGCCGGCCCACCACAAGCCCGGCGGATTCCGCAATCCCGGCGGACTCGCCGGCCACGGGGACCCGCCGGCCACCGTCACGCTGCCGTTCTTCCTGAGGCGCGCGGCCGCGACCTTGTCGAACGCGCGCGTGCCCGCGCCGCCCGTGGTCGCGAACGACGGCGCGTTCCTGCGCGAGAACGCGCTCAGCAGCGTGCCGACGGTGACCTGGGTCGGTCACTCGACGCTGCTCGTGCAGATGGGACACGTCACGTTCCTGACGGATCCGACGTGGTCGCGCACGGCGAGCCCGCTGCCCATCGGGCCCCGCCGGTTCGTGCAACCCGGCCTTCGCCTCGAGGACCTTCCGCCCGTCGACTTCGCGGTGGTCTCGCACAACCACTACGACCACATGGACCTCGGCACGCTGGAGCGCCTCGCCGAACGCGGCACGCGCGTCTTCGTGCCGCTCGGCAACGCCGCGACGCTGCGGTCGGCGGGCATCCGCACGGTCGAGGAACTGGACTGGTGGGATCGCCGCACCGTCCGCGGCGTCGAGGTGCACTGCGTACCCGCGCGCCACTGGAGCCGCCGCGGACTGTTCGACGGCGACGAGGCGCTCTGGAGCGGCTGGGTCGTCGTCGCGCCGGAACGCCGCTTCTACTTCGCCGGCGACACCGGGATGTTCCCGGGATTCTCGGAGATCGGCGCGCGCCTGGGACCGTTCGACCTCGCGGCCGTGCCCATCGGCGCGTACGAACCACAGTCGATGATGAAACCGGCGCACCTGAACCCGGAAGAGGCCATCGAAGCCGCGGTCGCGCTGCGCGCCGGCAAGTCGCTCGCCGTCCACTTCGGGACCTTCGACCTCAGCGACGAACCCGTCGACGAGCCGCCGAAGCGTTTTCGCGCCGCCTCCGACGCGGCCGGGCGCGGGGAAGCCTGGGACTGGGTCCTGGCGATCGGCGAAACACGGCGCTGGTAACGGGTTGCCCGGGGACATCCGGACGACCGGCGGCGTCGCGGGCCACCGGTCGTCCGGCTCCGGCTGTCCGCTCCGGGCAGAGAGTCGGACTGCCGGTTCGTCTGTCGGCCGGGCGGCGGGAAGACCCCCGGCCTGGAGCTTTGTCGTCCCGGGCGCAACGGACATCGCCGTCGTCGCGAGGGGACCGGGACCGAGGCCGGGAGAACCCGGCCCCGGAGAGTCCGGGGCGTAGGGCCCGGACTCACGCGCGACTCCTGCGCAGCGGCCCCGGAGGCTGAACCGGACGCCGCCGCCGCACGACCCGGCCTCGTTATAGGCGCGATCTCCGATGTCGACAATAACGAAATCTCGACGCAAAATGTCGGAATGGTCGACATTTCAAAAGAGCCGCCGTCGTGGCTCAACTACCACCACCTGCTCTATTTCTGGGTCGTCGCCCGCGAAGGCGGCCTGGTCGCCGCCGGACGGGTCCTCCGCCTCTCGCATCCGACCCTGAGCGCGCAGATCCACGCCCTCGAGGACCGGCTCGGGGAGAAACTGTTCACGCGCGTCGGGCGCCGCCTCGTGCTGACCGAGATGGGACACGTGGTCTACCGCTACGCCGGAGAGATCTTCGCGCTCGGGAGGGAGATGGTCGAGACCGTGCAGGGGCGTTCGGCCGGCCAGCCGCCGTCGCTCGCGGTCGGGATCGTCGACGTGCTGCCGAAGCTCGTCGTGCGCCGCCTGCTCGAGCCGGCGTTCTCGCTGGCCGACCCCGTGCGGCTGGTCTGCCGCGAGAGTTCGTTCGACCGGCTGCTCGCCGACCTCGCGCTGCACACGCTCGATCTCGTCATCTCCGACACCCCGGTCCCGTCGGGCAGCAGCATCCGGGCGTACCACCACCTGCTCGGCGACACGGGCGTCAGCTTCTTCGGCACGAGCGCGCTCGCGGCGCGCTTCGGCCGCGGGTTCCCCGAATCGCTCGACGGCGCCCCGATGGTCCTGCCGCTCGAGAACCTCGCGCTGCGCCGCACGCTCAACCAGTGGTTCGACCGCCGCGGCATCCGCCCGCGCATCGTCGCGGAGTGCGAGGACAGCGCGCTGCTGAAGCAGTTCGGATCCGATGGAGCCGGAGTGTTCGCAGCGCCGACCGTGATCGAGGGCCACGTCGCGCGGCAATACGGCGTCGAAACGATCGGTCGCACCGAGGAGGTCCGCGAACGCTTCTACGCGATCTCCGCCGAGCGGCGCCTCAAGCACCCCGCCGTGCTCGCGATCTCGGAGGCCGCGCGGCGCGGCATCTTCGGAGCGCGCCCGTAGCGGGCAGCCGCGACCGAGACGGCCCGCCGGAGCGCGAGTCGCCCCTGGCCGTCAGTCGAGCCGGCAGGCTGCGCGCAGCGCGGCCCGGTCGGCGTCGGTCAGCTGGAGCTTTCGCGTCGAGTTGACGCCGTACATGATCGAGTCCGGATCTTCGGTGTGGTCGATGCCGAGCGCGTGGCCGAACTCGTGCGCGAGCACGTGCAGCAGGTCCTCGCGGGTGGCGAACTCGTAGATGTCGATGCGCTGGCCGCTCGCATCCTGCAGGAACCGCCCCTGCTTGAACTCCCGCCCTGCCGTCGTGTTGACCGCCTCGACGTTCTCGTTGACCTCGCGCGCGTAGTCGTTGTAGCGCCCGGAGAGCCGATTCGCGCGGTCCGCGAGTTCGTTGACCGCCGCGCGGCCCTCGTCGAGCACGCGCGCCTCGTCGGCCAGCGCGGCTTCCTCGCGACGGAACGAGGTGAGCTCGGCGCCCGACGCTCCGCCTCGCGCGTTCGACTCCGCGACGCTACGGTTGTGCGCCGCCACGCGCGCGTTGTGGGCCGCCTCGGCCGCTTCGTAATCGCGCTTGCCGGCCTCGTAGCGCGAGCGCGCCGCTTCGTAGCGCGCCTTCAGCGAATCGGCCGTCTCGCTCGCCGTCTCGATCGCCTCGCGGCGGCGGGCGTTCTCCTGCGAGGTCATCTGGCGCGCGTCGTAGCGGAAATGGACGGCCAGCTTGCCGTCCTCGACGTACCGGAGCAGGTCGAGGCCGCTCGTCCCCTCCCAGATGGCCTCCGCCTGCGCGGCGATCGCGAGGAGTTCGGCGCGCGGCAGGCCGAAGCGCTCGTCGACGTCCCCGAGTCGCCAGGTCAGCGGCTCGGCGCACGGCGAGGCGGGCGCACGCAGCCACAGGATCGCGGCGAGGGCCAGAAGGAGCAGCAGGAAACGCGTCATCGCGATCGTCAGCGCCGCGGCGCCTCCCTACTTCACCGGCATGCGTCCGCCGGACAGTCGTGAACCTTCCGTGATCCCGAGGACGCCGGCGGCCTCGAGCGCCGGCAACTTGCGCCGGTCGGCACCGAGCTTCGCGAACACCAGGCTGCCGCCGGCCGCGGCGACCTCGACGCCGTCCGCGGAAATCGCGAGCACCGTGCCCGGCGCCCCGCGATCGCGCTGCGACGCGATCCGCGAACCGTAGAGCCGCACGACGGCGTCGCCGAAGCGCGCGTGCGCGCCCGGCGACGGGTCGCAGCCGCGCACGAGGTCGTGCACCTGCCGGACCGAACGACCCCAGTCGACGCAGGCGTGCTCGTCGCGGCAGAGCGGTTCGTAGGTCGCGAGCGCCTCGTCCTGCGGCACGCCGTTCGCCCTGCCCGCCAGCACCAGTTCCGCGCACTCGACGGTCGCCGCCACGCCGAGGTCGAAGACCTTGCCGTAGTAGAACGAACCGGCGGTGTCGTCCGGACCGATCGCGATCTCCTTCTGCAACAGCACCGGCCCCTCGTCGATGCCGTCGTCGGGACGGAACAGCGTGACGCCGCCCGTGCGACAGCCTTCGAGGATCTGCCAGTTGATCGCCGATCCGCCGCGATACGCGGGGAGCAGCGACGGATGGAAGCAGATCGAACGGCAGCGCGGCGCATCGAGGATCGCCGACGGCACGATCTGCGTGACGTAGGCGAGCACGCCGAGGTCGGCCGACGCCGCGTCGACGTCGGCCGCGGCGTCGGCGCCGCGCCAACTCCGGCGCTGCGCGACGCGCACGCCGCGCTCCAGCGCGGCGGCCTTCAGGGGATCGACGGGCCGCCCCTCGACGTCCGGAGGCGGACAGGCCGCCGTGACCTCGTGCCCGCGCGCGAGCAGTTCCTCGAACACTTTCTGGCCGAACTGGGCCTGGCCGAACAGCAGGATCTTCGCCATCGGTCTTCTTTGTCGGGAGGCGGGTGGCCAGGCAACACGCCGGCGTGCCGGAACGCCCCGCGGCCTCCGGAATCGCCGCCCCCGGGGCCGTAACTGACAGTTGCGTCATAACGCATCGCATGTTACCCGCGCGGGGTTCACCGCGGCGGGAGACCCGCACGGGGAGCGCGATTCCGGGATACGGGCGCGGCGGGGCCGCGTCGCTTCGAGGGCGCGGCCGGGCCGCGCGAGTCAGGAACCACGGGGCGCGGGGATGCCGCGCCACCGCTACTGCCGAGGAGGCTACAGAACGTGAAGATTCTGGTCACCGCCAAGCGCGTGCCGGACTACGAATCGACGATCAAGGTGAACCCCGAGGGCACCGGCATCGTCGAGGCAGGTCTGAAGTGGATCGTGAACCCGTTCGACGAGATCGCCGTCGAGGAAGCGCTCCGCATCAAGGAGTCCAAGGGCGGCGTCGAAGTCGTCGTCGTCAGCATCGGGCCGGCCGAGGCGCAGGAACAGCTCCGCACGACGCTCGCGATGGGCGCCGACCGCGCGATCCTCGTGAAGGCCGACCGGCCGGACACCACCGTCGTCGCGCGCCTGCTCGTGAAGGTCATCGAGAAGGAGCAGCCCGACTTCGTGATCATGGGCAAGCAGGCCACCGACGACGACTCGAACGAAGTCGGCCAGATGCTCGCCCAGCTGCTCGACTGGCCGCAGGCCACGTTCATTTCCAAGCTCACGCTCGAGGACGGCAAGGCCACCGCGGTCCGCGAGATCGACGGCGGTCTCGAGACCATCGAGGTCTCGCTGCCGGCGATCATCACGAACGACCTTCGCCTGAACGAGCCGCGCTACGCGTCGTTGCCGGGCATCATGAAGGCCCGCAAGAAGCCGCTCGAGGAGATCGACGCCGCGAGCCTCGGCGTGGACCTCGCGCCGCGCATCGTGATCAAGAAGGTCGCGCCTCCGCCCGCGCGTTCGGCCGGCCGCAAGGTCGAGAGCGTCGACGAGCTGATCCAGGCCCTGCAGACCGAAGCCAAGGTCCTCTGAAGCGGCCGAGGGAAGAGGAGACAAGACAGTGAGCAACGTACTGGTTTACGCAGAACACGCCCACGGCAAGCTCCCGAAGGCGACCGCCGTCGCGGTCTCGGCCGCGAAGAAGCTCGCCGCGATCAGCGGCGGACAGGCGATCCTGGCCGTCCTCGGCTCCGGCGTCGGCGAAGTCGCCGCGGCAGCAGCGAACCTCGGCGCCGACAAGGTCGTGACCGTCGACAACGCGGCGGTCGAGCACGCGCTGGCCGACGTGACCGCGGGCACGCTGAAGGCGGTGGCCGAAGCGGTCGGCGCGAACACCATCGTGTTCGCGGCCACGAGCAAGGGCCGCGACATCGCGCCGCGCCTGGCGGCCGCGATGGACGCCGCGATCGCGAGCGACGTCACCGAGATCAACGACGACGGCACGCTGGTTCGCCCGATGAACGCCGGCAACGTCTTCGCGACCGTCGAACTCGTCGGCGACAAGAAGGTCATCTCGGTGCGCACGACCGCGTTCGACGCCGCGACGGGCTCGGGTGCCCCGGTGGAGGCCCTGTCGGTCACGCCGCCGGCTCCCTCGCGCGCGGCGAAGTTCGTCAGCGTCGAGGAGACGAAGTCGGACCGCCCGGTGCTGACCGAGGCCTCGCGCGTCGTCTCGGGCGGCCGCGGCCTCAAGAACGGCGAGAACTTCACGACCGTGCTCGCGCCGCTCTGCGACGCGCTCGGCGCCGCGATGGGCGCGAGCCGCGCCGCCGTCGACGCCGGCTACGTGCCGAACGACCTGCAGGTCGGCCAGACCGGCAAGGTCGTCGCGCCGACGCTGTACATCGCGGTCGGCATCTCGGGCGCGATCCAGCACCTGGCCGGCATGAAGGACTCGAAGGTCATCGTCGCGATCAACAAGGACGCCGAGGCCCCGATCTTCCAGGTCTCGGACTACGGCCTGGTCGCGGACCTGTTCGCGGCGGTGCCGGAGTTGACCGAGAAGGTGAGCTCGCTGGCGAAGTGACCGAGCCTCCCGCGCCGCGCGCGGGGGGACGAAGAAGAGAGGCCGCACCGGGGTTCCGGTGCGGCCTCGTTCGTTTCGGGCCCCGGGGCCGCGGGCTCCGATCGCATTCCGCACAAACGCCACACTCGCTCTGACGCTCAAGCGCAGTGGCCGGCACCGTTGATTGCCCACGCCGTGGCGACGCCGCGGCACGCAGGTAGACGTCTATCTCGTGGCCGCGGGTTCACAAGGACAAACACAGAGCTTGGCTACCCCTGCGAGTGGTTTGACCTTGATGCTCAAGTCATGTCGACGCTCACGCGAGGAATCAACCACTGCGGTCGTGGATTCGTAGCCCTTGCACTGGAAAACAAGTGTCCTCTTGCGATCTCCGTCTCGAGTGGACCTCCGCGCCGTCATCTGGAATCGTCCCGCGGGGTCGGTATGGGTGTAGCGTTGGCCGAGTCTGATCTCACAGGTGCCGACCGGACCCCCTGAATCGATGTCCGTGACGTATCCGGTCACTTGCATCGTCGTACAGCCGAGAGCTCCGATGGTGACCAGGGCCGCGGCCGCACGGGAACACCGCACTGCCCACCTGATCCTCGCCTTGAGATCCTCCATTGATTCCTCTCCCGTAATCTCGCCGGCGCACATCAAGACAACATGCGCTGTAACCAGATCATGTGAGGCCCTTCATGAGCAGCCGCCTCGGTAGCGCCCCGAATCCGCCACGATCCTATTCAACCTCGCCTTCGCTGCTGCAAGCCCCGCAAGCCCGATCCTTTGCGGGGATGTCGACGATAGTGGAGCCGTGAGGTCAGCGGACGCCCTCCGTGTGCTCCGGGAGGCCGTCGGCCTCGAAAGAGCAGCAGTGTCCTTGTGGCGTCGAATGCCCTGTTACGACGACCACCGCGGGTTCAGCAGATCAATGCTTCGAACACAGCGATTGCCGGGGGACGTCCTCCGGATGACACTGCTACGAAGGCGGCGCAACCGGCTCTGGATGCGTGGAGTGCGTGATCGAAGCCCACTGCGCTACGGGATTCACCTGCGCGGCGTTTGAGGGCGTGCCAAAACAGCCTGCTTCGATCTCCCGCGCGGAGTGATCCCACCCCCGAACCACCGTGCGCTAGGCGCGCGCGCCGCGCCACAGCCACGCCAGCACCTGCACCGCCGCCAGCAGCGCGACGGCGAGCTGGCCCGGCGGCAGGTCGTAGTGGTTCGCGAGCACGAAGGTCGCGAACGCGCCCGCCACCGCGATGACCGGCGCCGCGACGACGACGCTGCGCAGTTCGTGCACGACGTTCTTCGCGATCATCGCCGGCAGCACGAGGCAGCCGAACGTGTAGACGAGCCCCGTCACGTGCATCGACCACGCGACCGCGAGCGCGAGCCAGACGGCCAGCAGCCGCTCCCAGCGCGCGGCTGCGATGCCGCATGCTGCCGCCATCTCCGCGTCGACGAGCAGCAGCAGCAGCGGCCGCAGGCGCAGCGCCACGGTCGCGACCGTGACGACGAGCAGCACCGTCACGATCGTCACGTCCGCGTGGTTCGCGCCGATCACCGTGCTCGACAGCAGGCGGTTCACCTCGGTCATGCCATGCGGCGTGCCCGAGACGACGAGCACCGACAGGCTCGCGCCGACCAGGAAGATCCAGCCGATCAGCGCCTCGCGGCTCTCGCGCAGGCGCGGCGCGGCGGCGGCGATCGCGAGCGAACCGGCCACCGCGAGCACTCCGCCCATCAGCGAGTGCGTCGTGTCGGTGGCCATCCACGCGAGCGACTCCTGCCCGGCCGCGAACGTGTCGAGCCAGATGCCGAGCGCGATGCCGAGCAGGGAGGCCTGCGAGACCGCCGCGCCGAGGAAGACCTGGTCGCGCACGACGACGGCGACGCCGACCAGCGACAGCAGCGCCGCGATCAGCGCCCCGGCGACGTAGACGTCGTGGAACAGCGGCCAAGAGGCGAGGAAACTCTCGATCACGCGGCGTCCTCCGGCAGGTCCAGGTGCAGCGTCGCGTGACCCGAAGCGTCGAGGCTCACGCAGAGGTCGACGCCGTACACGCGGCGCAGCACGTCCTGCTGCATCAGCAGCTCGCGCCCGCCGGCTTCGACGACGCCGTCGTGGAAGAAGGCCACGTTGGTCGCGTAGCGCGCCGCGATCGGCACGTCGTGGCTGATGAACAGCATCGTCAGCCCGATGTCGTGGCGAAGGCGCGCTAGCACGAGCAGCATCGCTTCCTGGGAAGCCGGGTCGAGGTTGCTGGTCGGTTCGTCGAGCACCAGCAGCACCGGCCGGCGAACGAGCGCGCGCGCGACCATCGCGCGCTGCCGCATGCCGCCCGACAGCGAGCGCACGTCGTCGCGCTCGCGCCCGCCGAGGCCGACCGACGACAGCGCCCAGCGCACGCCCTCGTCGCGCTCGGCGCGCGACACGCGCGTGGCCGCGAAACCGAGCGCGACGAACTCGCGCAGCGTCATCGGCAGCGACGGGTGCGGCGTGTTCTGCTGCGGCACGTAGCCGATCGAGCCCGACAGCCCGAGGCCGCCCTCGCGCCGCAGCCGCCCGGCCTTCGGCGCGAGCAGGCCGAGCACGGCCCGCGCGAACGTCGTCTTGCCGGCGCCGTTCGGGCCGAGCAGGAACCAGTTCTCGCCGCGCCGCACCTCGAGGTCGATGCCGCGCACGACGGTGCGCCGCCCGTAGCCGAGGTCGAGCCGCTCGGCGGCGAGCAGCAGCGGGCCGGACGACCCGACGCCCTCGCGCTCCGCGACGCCGCCCGCGATCAACGCCCCTTCCCGAGCCCGGCGGCCAGCGTCTTCACGTTGTAGTCCACCATCTCCAGCCACGTGCCCGTTCCCGGCCGGCTGTCGGTCTGGTGCGCGAGCTCGATCAGCTCGATGCCGGTCGCCTCGACCACCTTCGCCGCGTAGCGCCGGTCATAATACGGCGTCGCGATCATGCCGGGAATCTTCTCGGCGCGGACGCGCTCGATGATCGCCTGCAGGTGCGCGGTCGACGGCGGGATGCCGGGGCGCTGCTCGAGGTGGCCGACCACCTCCACGCCGAAGCGCCGCGCGAAGTACGTCCACATCCAGTGATCGTCGATCAGCTTCGTGCCGGCCAGCGGCAGCATCGCCGCGTACCAGCCGCCGAGCGCGTCGCGGTCGCCCTGGGCGCGCAGGAACGCGTCGAGGCCGCCCTGCTCGGCCAGCTGCGCGAGCTTGAACGCGTCGTACTTCGCGGCGAGCGCAGGACCGACCATCGCCGTGCCGACGCGCGAGCGCAGGTCGGCCGCCCGCGCCTGGAACGTCGCCGCGTCCTCCGGCCTCAGCTCCGCGAACTTGGACGCGAGCAGCAGCGCGACGTCCGCGCCGCGCACCGGATCGAGCAGGTAGTGCGGGCTGCCGAGCGCGTGCAGGTCGCCCATCGAGCGGTCGACGACCATCGTCGGCACGTCGAGCGGCACGATCGCGCGCGACGTGTCGAGGAAGCCGCGCGCTCCGGGGATCACGTTCGCGTTGCGCGCGCTCCGGATCAGCTGCGGCGCGTAGCCGAGTTCCAGCTCGAGGCCGACCTGCACGTACAGGTCCGCCTCCGCCAGCTCCTTGACGAAGCTCGGCCGAGCCTCGGCGAAGTGCGGGTCGTCGCGGCCGCGGACCATCGTGACGACGCGGACGCTGTCGCCGCCGACCTCCCGCGCGAGCGAGCCGAGGTCGGGCGTCGTCGCGAACACGCGAAGCGGTTCGGCCGAGGCGACGACGGGGAAGAAAGCCGCCAGCACGGCGAGGGTGAATCGTTTCCATGGCTTCATGTTCGGGACCTCCTTCGCCGTCATCAGTACTTGTGCGCGCCGTGCGCGCCGTACAGCACCTCGGCGCCGAGCCAGATGGTGTGCGCGTCGCCGCTGCCGAGCGTGTCGGTGTTGTCGTAGTTGTACTGCAGGCGCAGCCGCGAGAACTCGGTCGGCTGGTAGACGAGCAGCGGCGAGATCCGGAAGCGGTCGGCGCGCAGCGGGTCGTCCATCCGCGGCGACAGCACGCCGTCGGCGACGCTCGGCGCGCTGCCGGTCACGTATTCGCCGCGCAGGCCAACCGCCCAGCGGAAATGGAAGCCGTACAGCAGCTGCGTGTAGAAGCCGACGTCGTGCAGCGTGTCGGCGGGCAGGTCGTTCGGGAAGGCGCCTTCCTCTTCTTCCTCCTCGTCGTGGCCGTCGTCGTGCCCGTGGCCGTGACCGTCGTCGCCGCCGCCGCCGATCGCGGTGCCGCCCACGTACGAGTCGGCGTCGTAGTCGCGCGCGATGACCTCGCTCTGCCAGATCACGAACGGCCAGCCGCGGAAGTTGTTCGGCGCGCGCCAGCGCAGCTTCATGTCCGCGCCGTAAATCCAGGTGTCGCCGCCGAGCCCGGTGCCGTTCGGCCCGTACAGCACCGAGGCTCCGAGCATCAGCGCCGAGGTCCCGGACAGCCCCGCGAGGTCGAACGAGGAGTTCCAGCGCCCGAGCCACAGGAAGTCGTTGAAGTTGTCGACCGTGCGCTCGACGACGGGACGGCCGCCGATGCCTTCGTCGGCCAGGAAACTGGCCGTGAGGTCGCCGAGGTCGGCGTCCTGCACGCCGACGTGCAGCTCCGAGAAGAACGGCGTCGGCATCAGCCACCCGACGCGCGCCCCGGGGGCGCGCAGGCCCTCGCCGCCGAACATCCTCGTGTTGACGACGGGCTGGTCGAGCCAGCTCCACGAGTGCGCGTGGGTCGGGTTGATGAGGCCGAATTCGGTCAGGAAGTAGCCGCCCTCGACCTGCAGGCCCCACGGCAGCGAGCTCGTCGTCAGGAACGCCTCCTCGAGCTCGACCGAGCTCGGCGTGAAGACGACGTTCGCGAAGCCGGTGAAGAACGGATCGACGGCGCCTTCGAGCGCGAGCTCGAACTGCTGCAGCGTGAAGCCGTTCTCGTCGGGGTCGTGCGCGCCGCCCTGCAGGTTCGCGACGTCGTCGTCGCCGACGGACGAGCCTCCGACGGCCACGTTGGTCAGCGCGGAGATGTCGATCAGGCGCGCGCCGACGTTGCTGCCGCCGAAGGTCGTCGACCAGAGGCTGGTGCCGCGGCCGACACCGGGAGCGCCCGGAGCGCCGGCCGTCGCCGACTGCCCGGCCGGCGCGGAGCCGGCGAGCGCGGCGTCGAGCGCAGAGGCCGGGGACGCAGGCGTGGGCGACGCCGCCCCGGGAGCCGGAGGAGCCGATCCGGCGAGGGCCGCGTCGAGCGCGGCGGCGGGGGACGGCGATGCGGAAGCCGGCGGCGCGGCGGCCGCCGGGCCGGGCGCGCCGGCGCCCGCAGCCGATGCGCCCGCGGTCGCGCCGCCGCCGGCCTGCGCGTCGAGCAGCTGCCGCAGCATCTTCTCCATCTCGACCATCCGCGCGCGGTTCTCCTCGTCGCGCCGCTTCAGGTCGGAAACCTCGCGGCGCAGCGCTTCGACCTCGTCGTCCGCGGCGGCCGAGACCGCGGGCGAGCTGAACGTGAACATGATCGGAAAGGCGGCGAGCACGATCCGGCGCGCAATCGACGCGCGCCGGAGGCACGGCAGCCGCAGGGGACTGGCAGTGGCCATCGACGAACTCCTGTTCTTGGCCGGCCGCACGGCTCGCCGACCCGGCGTGTCAATACGCGCACGGGACGCGCCGCAGCCGGCGGCACGGGACTTCCTGGGAATCGGACAGGACGGGTTCGGTCAGGCGGGAAGCGGAGGGGCGCGCGGAGGGCCTTCGTGGCCGGACAGCGCGCCGTGGAACGGCGCGGCGGCGCGGTCGTCGACGAGGCTCGCGCGGACGTCGAGGGCGCCGAGGCCCGTCGCGCGCAGGATCGGCGCGGCCGCCTGCGAGAGCAGCCGGCACTGCGGGCACGTCGCCGGCTCGTGGGCGGACGAACGCTCGGGCTGCGGCGCGGGCGCGCGAAAGGAACCGGAAGCTTCGTGCGTGGAAACGAGGCGGGCTTCGTGGCCGCCGTGCGCCTGGTGCAGCGGCGCGAGCACCAGCTGCATCGCGACGGCGAGCAGGCACGCGAACGCCGACAGCGAATCCGCGCGACGGCCCAGGAACCTGCGAACGACACCCCGCATCGAGACCGGGACCTAAGCAGCACCGCCCCGGCGCGTCAACCGTGCCGCCGCGGTCCGCTCGACGGGCGTGGCCGTACCCGCGACCGCGCGCTATCGTCCCGGCATGCCCACCCTGCCCCGCGCGGACGACCTCGTGAAGACGGCGCTGGTCACCGGAGCCTGCTCCGGCATCGGCCGGGCCATGGCCGCCCGCCTCGGCTCCCTCGGCTACGAGCTCGTCGTCGTCAGCCCGCGGCCAACCGAGCTCGCGGCGGCGGCGGCCGGGATCCGCGCCGGGCACGGCGTTCGCGTCCACGAGATCGTGCAGGACCTGGCCCGGCCCGAGGCCGCGCCGGAACTGCACGCCGCGACGCGCGCGCTCGGCCTCGAGATCGACATCCTCGTGAACAACGCCGGGTTCTTCTTCTTCGGCGAGGTCGCCGACGCCGATCCGGCGCGCGCGAACGCGATGCTGCAGCTCCACGTCGTCACGCCGTCGCTGCTCAGCACGCTGTTCGGCCGCGACATGCGACGACGCGGGCGCGGGCACATCCTGTTCGTCTCGAGCATCTCGGCCTGGCGCGACTTCCCCGGCATCGCGTACTACGGCAGCAGCAAGAAATACCTTCGCGGCTTCGCGCGCTGCCTGCGCAGCGAGCTCGGCGTCCACGGCGTCAACGTGACCTGCCTCGCGCCGGGGGCCACCGCGACGCCGCTCTACGACCCCAGCGTCGTCCCGGTCGAACGGGCGAAGCGCTTCGGCGTGATGATGGACCCCGAGGAGGTCGCCGAGGCCGGCCTCGCCGCGATGTTCGAGCGGCGCGCCGAGGTCGTCCCGGGCCTGCTCACGCACGCGATGGCGGCGATGTCCTCGGCGACGCCGCAATGGGCGATCGACCTCATCCGCCGGCGCGCGCCGTGGCTGCCGAAGCCCGGCGAGGTGGACTGAGCCCCATGCACGACCAGCAGTACCCGGTCGGCTCCGTGCGCCAGCGCCTGCACGAGATCATCTTCGAAGCCGACACGCCCGCCGGCCGGCACTTCGACACGGCCCTGCTGCTGGTCATCCTGGCGAGCGTCGCCGTCGTGCTTCTCGACAGCGTCGAGAGCATCCACGCGCGCCACGAGCGGGTGCTCGTCCTGCTCGAGTGGATCTTCACGGCGCTGTTCACGCTGGAGTACGCGCTGCGGCTCTGTTCCGTGCGAAGCCCGATGCGCTACGCGACGAGCTTCTTCGGCCTCGTCGACCTGCTCGCGGTGATCCCGAGCTACCTGAGCCTCGTGCTCCCGGGGGCCCAGAGCCTGCTCGTCATCCGCGCGCTGCGCATGCTGCGCATCTTCCGCGTCTTCAAGCTCTCGGCGTGGGTCAGCGAATCGCAGGAGCTCTGGACGGCGATCCGGCGCAGCCGCAGGAAGATCCTCGTGTTCCTGTTCGTGGTCAGCACGATCGTGGTCATCGTCGGGGCGGCGATGTACCTCGTGGAAGGGCCGACGAACGGCTTCGTGAACATCCCGATCAGCATCTACTGGGCGATCGTGACGCTGACGACCGTCGGATACGGCGACATCTCGCCGCAGACGCCGCTCGGGCAGCTCATCGCGACCGCGCTGATGCTGACCGGATACGGCATCATCGCCGTCCCGACCGGCATCGTGACGGCCGAGATGACGCGCGCCGCGCACTTCCCCGTCTCGACGAAGGCGTGCCGGACGTGCGCGGCCGAAGGACACGACCACGACGCGATCTTCTGCCGCAGGTGCGGCGCGAAATTGTAACGGGTCTCGACGAGCGCGCGTCCATGCGCGGCGACCGGTGGCGGTGTGCTCGCGAGCGCCGCTTCGCGAGCGGCCGAGCGGCAACCGGACGAAGCCGCGGCGCCCCCGGCCGCGAAGTGGCCGTAGGCGCCGCGAGCACACCGGCGCCGGGCGCCGCCTGCGGCCGGGGATCCGACGAAAAGGTCAGTTCGCCAGCGCTTCCGCCGCGAGCTCGAGCACGTCGCGGTTCTTCACCGTTTCCTCGAGTTCCTTGTTCTTCACGCCGTCGGTCAGCATCGTCATGCAGTACGGGCACGCCGTCGCGATCGTCGTGGCCTTGGTCTCGAGCAGTTGCTCGGTGCGCAGCACGTTCACGCGCTGCTCCGGCTTCTCCTCGACCCACATGCGGCCGCCGCCGGCGCCGCAGCACATGCCGAAGTTCTTCGAGCGCTCGGCCTCGCGCAGGTCGACGCCCGAGAGCGCCTCGAGGATGCGACGAGGAGCGTCGTACACCTCGTTGTAGCGCCCGAGGTAGCACGAGTCGTGGTAGACCACGGATCCGACCGGCTGCCCGTTCAGCTGCAGGCGCCCCGACGTGATCAGGTCCGCGACGACCTCGGTCGCGTGCATCACCTCGTAGTCGCCGCCGAACTGCGGGAACTCGTTCTTGATCGTGTTGAAGCAGTGCGGGCAGTTCGTGATGACCTTCTTGACGCCGAAGCCCTCGAACGTCTCGACGGCCATCTGCGCCATCGACTGGTACAGGTACTCGTTGCCGAGTCGGCGCGCGGTGTCGCCGTTGCACGGTTCGTCGCGCCCGAGGATCGCGAACGAGATGTCCGCGGTCTTCAGCAGCTTCGCGACGGCCTTGGTGATCTTCTTCGCCCGGTCGTCGAACGAGCCGGCGCAGCCGACGAAGAACAGGTACTCGGCCTCCGGGTTCTCGGCGATGGTCGGGATGTCCATGCCCTCGGCCCACTCGGCGCGCTTGTCCGCGCCGATGCCCCACGGGTTGCTCTGCCGTTCCATGCCCTGGAACACGCGGGTCAGCTCCCCGGGGAAGCGCGCGGCTTCCTGCACGAGGTGGCGGCGCATGTCGACGATCTTGTCGACGTACTCGATGTTGACCGGGCAGGCTTCCTCGCACGCGCGGCAGGTGTTGCACGACCAGAGGACCTCGTCGTGGATCACCTCGCCCGGGCCTTCCTCCTCGCCGGTGGCCACGATGCCCTCGAAGTTCGGGTCGGTCACGCTCTGCGGGTTCTTGTACAGGTAGTCGCGCAGGTTCAGCAGCATCTGGCGCGGCGCCAGCGGCTTGCCGGTGGCCGTCGCCGGGCAGTGCGACGAACAGCGGCCGCACTCGGTGCACGAGTACATGTCGAGCACCTGCTTCCAGTCGAAGTGGCGCATCTGCGAGGTGCCGTAGATCGCGTTCTCGCTCTCGAGGTCCTGCTTCGAGAGCTCGCCGAACGGCTTCAGCTTGCTGAAGAACACGTTCGGGATCGACGTGATCACGTGGAAGTGCTTCGAGCTCGGCAGCAGGTTGATGAACGTGAGGATCACGAGGTTGTGGATCCACCACGCGGCATCGCTCGCCGCCTGGGCGAACGACGCGTCGCCGCCCATCCAGCCCGAAATCATGTACGAGGCCCAGCCCCAGGCCTTCTCGGCCTCGATCTCCGGATCGCCGGCCAGGAACACCATCCGGCCGGCGTCGTAGACGAGGCCGCTCGTCGTGATCGTCGTGATGAAGCAGAGGATCAGGACCGCTTCCCAGTGCGGGTGCGCGGCCACGCCCTTCTCGGCCGGCAGGAAGCCCATCAGGCGGCGCGGGTGCGTGATGACCCAGCGGGTGATGAGGATCAGCGCCGAGCACGCGACGAGCACCTCGAAGGTGTCCTTCACGAAGACGATCGGGCCGCCGAACTCGGCCGCGCCGAGCAGCGGCAGCGAGAAGTGCGGGAACCAGCCGCGCGCGAACATGTGCACGACCTGGTAGCCGAGGATCAGGAAGCCCCAGAACACGAGCGCGTGCAGGATGCCCGCCTTGCGGTCGTGCTTCGGCCCCTTGAAGAACTTGAACTGGCCGATGGCGTACTTCAGGGTGCGGTTGATGCGTTCCTGGGGATTGTCCCAGCGATCGGCCGGGCGCATGTAGCCGAGGATCGCGAAGCGCTGTGCGGCCTGGAACGTGAAGAATCCGACCAGCCCGAGGAAAGCGACGGTCCATATGACGGTGCTGAGCATGCGACCTCCAGAGCCCGCTTTCGCCGGGGATCCTCCCCGTGCGACGCGGCGCGCGATTTAACCGGGGACCAGACCTCCTTGCAATCGACCAGTTTGCAGACGACGCCCTCGCCCGTCGTCGCTCGAGCGACGAAACCGCGGCTCGCTGCCCGGTGCGCTGCCGGCCGCGACCGAAGCCGCCCGGGCCTGTTCGGGAAACCCCGACCTTCGCGTCTCGCGACATTCGCGCTGGCCTTTCTGGCATCGTGCTCTCCGGCGGCCTCCGGCCCCGTCGTCACCGTGCACACGGCCTCGGGCGACTCGGTCGTGTCCGTCGAACTGGCCCTGACGCGCGAGGAGCAGGCCCGCGGCCTCATGTATCGCACCGAGCTGGCCGAGGACGCCGGCATGCTGTTCGTGTTCGACCGCGAGGAACCCCGCCGGTTCTGGATGAGCAACACGCCGATCCCGCTCGACATCCTGTTCATCCGCAGCGACGCGACGATCGCGACGATCGCCGCCCGGACCACTCCGTACTCCGAGCGCCAGATCCCGTCGCGCGTGCCCGTGCGCTACGTGCTCGAGGTCCCCGGCGGCTGGAGCGACCGTCACGGCGTGAAGACGGGGGACCGCGTGACGCTGCCCGAAGTCGATCGCGCCGGCGCCGCCGGGGAATAGGGCGGCAGGCCTTTTTCCCCGCCGGCAAACTTGCGGAGATCCGCGTTCCATACGATTAGGAAGGGTCGACGCGCCGCCGGAGCGTCGACGCCCCCTCTCCAGTTCGCACCGGCAGGACCCTCCCCCATGAAGAAGGCGATCATCACCGTCCTCAAGACGCTCCTGACCATTGGCATTTTCGTGTCGCTGTTCTGGGAGTTCGGCGCCGGCACCGTGCCGGTCTCGCGCGAGGGACTCGAGAGCGGGTCCATCTTCTACCAGCCGAACCCGGCGATGCCCGGCTTCGTCGGCCGCATGAAGGCCAGGTTCTCCGGCGCGGCCCTGCCCGAGCCCCACGTCCCGCTCGCGGCGGCCGACGTCTGCGAGCACGCCCTCGAGAGCAAGACCGTCTTCGTGCGCACGACCGGCGGCGAGATCGTGAAGATGCGCGCCTCGCACCACTGCCACGACGGCCGGATCGACCGCGTCCTGGCATCGGCCGACGTCGACGAGACCGTGCCGCTGGCGGGCCTGACGGCCGAAACGGTCTGGATCGAGAAGCAGGGCGTGCAGCGCGTGCCGATGACGGTCGAGGACCTTTGGACCGAGGTGAAGGGGCTCGACCTCGGCGTCTTCCTGCCGTGGGTGCTGTTCG
>CAYYZO010000028.1:14695-42381 GCA_964476185.1 uncultured Myxococcales bacterium | reverse complement strand
CCGCGCGACAGCGGCGGCCTCGGCGAAGGATCGGCCGGCCTGCGCGACTGGCAGAAGATCCTCGTCGAGCACGGCTATGCGTCGCGCACCGTGCCGAAGGAGTACGGCGGCTTCGGCGCGAAGCCGGACCTGCTCGAGAACATCATCATCGACGAGGAGTTCCGGCGCGCCGGCGTGCCGCGCGGCATGGCGAACCAGGGCATCAGCATGTTCGTGCCGACGCTGCTCCAGTACGGCACCGAGGAACAGAAGACTCGCTACATCGGCCCGACGATCCGCGGCGAGACGATCTGGTGCCAGGGCTATTCGGAGCCCGGCAGCGGCTCGGACCTCGCGAGCCTGAAGACGTCGGCCGTGCTCGACGGCGACGAGTTCGTCGTCAACGGCCAGAAGATCTGGACGAGCACCGCGCGCGAGGCACAGATGATGTTCGCGCTGGTGCGCACCGAGCCCGACGCGCCGAAGCACGAGGGCATCAGCTACCTGCTGATCGACATGAAGACGCCCGGCATCACCGTGCGCCCGCTCGTGATGATGACGGGCCAGGCCGGCTTCAACGAAGTGTTCTTCGACAACGTGCGCGTGCCGCGCGAGAACCTCGTCGGCCGCCGCGGCCAGGGGTGGGAAGTCGGCAAGGCCACGCTTATCCACGAGCGCAACATGCTCGGCGCGGCCGACCAGACCGAGTCCGCGTACCTCGGCTGCGCGAAGATCCTTCGCGAGTTCGGGCAGGCGGACCAGCCCGTCTACCGCGACCGGCTCATGAAGCTCGCGGCGCGCACCTACGCGATGAAGTTCCACTCGATGCGGCTGCTGACCGACAAGCTGAAGAAGCGGCCGCCGAGCGCGGCGTCCCTCATCATGAAGCTCAACGGCTGCCAGCTGAACCACGACATCGCCAAGCTCGCGATCGACGCGATGGAAGAGACCGGGACGCTGAAGCGCGGATCGCGCCATGTGCGCGACGGCGGGATGTGGCAGATCGGCTACATGTTCCAGCTCGGGCTCATCATCGGCGGCGGCACCGCGCAGATCCAGAAGAACATCATCAGCGAGATCGGGCTCGGGATGCCGCGCGAGCCGAAGGCCGCGAAGGTCGCGAAGTAGGCCGCCGCGGATACCGAGCGCGCGACCGCGACGAGGAACCACGAACCATGGATTTCGGACTTTCGGACGACCAATCCCTTTTCCAGCAGTCGCTGCGCGGCTTCCTGTCGGACCGCGTTCCGAGCTCGCGCGTGCGCAGCATCATGGAGAGCGCCACCGGCCACGACCAGGCGCTCGTCCGCGAGCTCGGCGAGCAGGGCGTGACGGGCATCCTCGTGCCGGCGGAGTTCGGCGGCACGGGGCTCGGGCTGCTCGACGCGGCGCTCGCGGCCGAGGAGCTCGGACGCGCCGCGACGCCGATCTCGTTCCACACCGCCGGCGTGCTCGCCCCGCTGCTGATCGCCGCGTCGTCGAGCGACGTCGCGCGCAACGAGTGGCTGCCGCGCATCGCCGAGGGAAGCGTCGTCGTCTCCGTCGTGCTCGGGGCGCTTGCGCCGAAGGGCGGGCGCCTGAACGGAAGCGCGATGTTCGTGGCGGACGCGCTCTCGGCCGAGGCGTTCGTCGTCCAGTGCGACGCCGCCGATGCGCCGGAGTTCCACTTGGTTCCCCGCACGGCCGGCGGCCTGCGCGTGGAGCCGCTCGCCACGGTGGACGACACCCGCCGCGTCGGCGAGCTCTTCTTCGAGGACGTCGCTGTCGGCGACGCGACGCTGCTGCCGGTCGCGGACGGCGCGGCCGTGCTGGAGCGCGCGATCGACGCGGCGCGCGTCGCGCTCGCGGCCGACGCGCTCGGCGCCGCCGAGCGCTCGCTCGAGGAAGCCGTGAAGTACGCGCTCACGCGCGAGCAGTTCGGCCGCGTGATCGGCTCGTTCCAGGCGGTCAAGCACATGTGCGCGGAGGTCTTCGCGGAGGTCGAGCCGGTGCGCTCGCTGCTGTGGTACGCGGCCTTCGCGTGGGACGAGCGCCGCGACGACGCGGCCGCGATGGCCGCGCTGCTGAAGTCGCACGCGACCGAGGTCGCGACCGAGGCCACGACGACGTGCGTGCAGGTCTACGGCGGCATGGGCTTCACGTGGGAGTGCGACATGCAGTTGTGGTTCAAACGGGCCGGATACGACCGCCAGATGCTCGGCTCCCCGACCGCGCTCCGCGAACGCGCGGCGTTGCTGACCGCCGCCTGAATCGACCATGACGATCGCCCTCGTCATCCTCGCCGCGGCGACGACGGCATCGCCGATGCCCAAGGTATTCCCGGCGGTGCAGGGCCTCGAGCCGCTCGGGGGCGCCGACCTCGGCGACCTGCCCCGCGTCTTCACTCCGGGCCGCGCGGCGGCGCCGGCGGGAGGGACGCGATGACGAACGGCTGGACCGGCGGCCAGTACAGCGTCTTCCGCGCGCTGTTCGGGACGTACCTCGCCTGGCACTTCGCGCGGCTGCTGCCGCGGGGGACCGAGTTGTTCTCGGGCCTCGGCATGCTGCCGGACGCGGCGGCGAGTCCGTGGTGGCCGCTGTTCCCGAACCTCCTGTTCGTCAACGACACGCCCACCGTCGTCGCGTCGCTGATCGGCGCGGGGGTCGTGCTGGCGCTCGCGTTCGCGGCGGGGTTTCGCGACCGCTGGGCGGCCGTCGCCCTGTTGTACGTCTGGGCCTGCCTGTTCACGCGCAACCCGCTGATCGCGAACCCGAGCCTCCCGTTCGTCGGCTGGCTCCTGCTCGCGCACGCGTGCCTGCCGGTGGCGCCGTTCGGTTCCTTCGACGCACGCGACCGCACGGATCCTCGCGGCGGATGGACGATGCCGACAGTGATCTTCGCGGCCGCGTGGATCGTGATGTCGGTCGGCTACTCGTACAGCGGCTTCACGAAGCTCGTCAGCCCGTCGTGGATCGACGGCACCGCGATCGCGCGCGTGCTCGACGATCCGCTCGCGCGTCCGCTGCTGCTGCGCGAGGTGCTGCTCGCGCTTCCGGACGGCGCGATCCGGCTCTGGACCTGGGGCGCGCTCGGGCTCGAGCTCGCTTTCGCGCCGCTCGCGCTCGTCCGTCGCGCGAGGCCGTGGCTGTGGCTGGCGCTGCTCGCGATGCAGGTCTCGCTGGTGACGCTGGTCGATTTCGCGGACCTCGGCATGGGCATGGTCCTGCTGCACCTGTTCACGTTCGATCCGGGATGGATCGCGCCGGTGCGCGACGCCGGACCCGCGCTGCTGTTCTACGACGGGGCGTGCGGCCTGTGCCATCGCACCGTGCGGTTCGTGCTGGCCGAGGACCGCGGCGGCGACGCCCTGCGCTTCTCGCCGCTGCAGGGCGAGGCGTTCGCCGCGGCGGTGCCGGAGAGCGTGCGCCGCGACCTGCCCGACAGCATCGTGCTGCAGCTCGCCGACGGCACGGTGCTGGTGCGCTCGCGCGCGGTGCTCGCGTGCGCCGATCGGCTCGGCGGGCTCTGGCGCGTGCTCGCCACGGTCGGCCGCGCGGTCCCTGCCGGGCTTCTCGACCGCGGCTACGACTTCGTGGCCCGCATCCGGACCCGGCTGTTCGCACGGCCGAAGGACGCCTGCCCGCTGCTGCCGCCCGAGCTTCGCGGTCGATTCCTCTGAGCAGGGCCGGGAGGGCTGCGCGGCAGGGCCACGCGGGAGGGCCACGGAAGATCGCCGGTTCGATCCGCGGGATTCGCGCGCAGGTCTCGCGCCCGCGTTGGCGACAGGACGACCACGCGGGCGCGTCGTGTGGTCGAGGTCGGCCGGGGGACGTTGCTTCAGGCGCGTCGGCCGGCCGAGGGCCGGGTCACGGCCACTCGTGCACCCCGATGATCCCGTTGCGGATCGCGAAGATCGTCAGCTCGACCCGGTCCTGGCACTCGAGCTTCTGGAACACGTTGTTCAGGTGGCTCTTCACGGTCTGCTCGCTGATGAAGAGCTTCTTGGCGACCTCGGCGTTGCGAAGGCCCAGCGCGACGAGTCGCACGACCTCTTCCTCGCGCTGCGAGAGCGGGGTCGAGGTCGGCTGCCGGAGGCGCGCGGCGAGCTCGCCCTGGACGCCGGGCGGCAGCCAGACGTTGCCCGCGGCGACGCTGCGCACGGCCTCCATCAGCGTTTCGACGGCGAAGCGCTTCAGCACCACGGCGCGCGCTCCCGCGCGGATGGCCCCGAGGGAGTCGCCCATCAGCTCGCTCGCGGTCACGACGATCACGGCGATGCGTGTCGCGAGCCGTGCGATCTCCGGCATCGAGCTGCGCTCCATCTGCAGGTCGAGCAGGAGTACGTCCGCCGTGTGGGTCTTCAGGACATCGTCGAGTTTCTCGATGCGGTCGGTCTCGGCGACGATCGTGACCTCGCTCTCGTGCTTGAGCAGCGACTTCAGCCCTTCGCGGAACAGCGCGTGGTCGTCGGCGAGGATCAGGCGGATCGGAGTCGGCATCGTGCTCACCCCTGCGGCAGGAGAATCTGGAGATGCAGGCCGCAGCCGGCATCGGTGGAAACCTGGACGCGGCCGCCGAGCTCCCGCACGCGCGAGGCGATCGACCACGGGGCGTTCCGGTGGATCTGGCCGATGCCGTCGTCGTCGATCGCGATCCTCACGAAGCCGTCCTCCTGCAGGATCCGGACGTGGGCGGATTGGGCCTTCGAGTGCCGGCGGACGTTGTTCAGCCCCTCTCGCGCGATCTGCAGCACGTGGTCGACGAGGTCGAGGGACCCGCGAACCTCGATGTTCAGCGAGACATCGGCGTGGTTCGCCAGCCCGGCCGCGGCCGGCGACGGGCGCACTCCGGCCAGCGACTGCATGTAGTCCCGGAGCTCGTCGTACTCCCGCCGCACGCTCGCCTGCAGGTCGGACAGCTCTTCCTGGGCGTCGCCCCCGGCGCCGCGCCGGAGCAGACGCAGGCAGCTCTCGATCTTCAGGTTGATGCCGGCCATCGCCTGCGCGAACCCGTCGTGCAGGTCGCGCGCGATGCGGTGCCGTTGTTCGGTCGCCTCGAGCAGGCGCACTTCCTGCTGCAGCTCGATTCGCTGCTGGCCCAGGTAGCCGACGAGGTAGCCGACGATCGCGAGGTAAGCGGGCCGCATGATGTAGAGGTTCAGGTTCCCCGGGGACGAGATCACGATCAGCCCGAGGTACAGCAGCACGCTCGCCGCCGTCACGTTCATGGCCTGCCGCATCCCGCTGCGGAAGCCGGCGGCGACCACCGCGAACGCGAAGAACGCGTAGAACGGACTCGTCGCGCCCTCGGTCAGGAACGCGATGGCGGCCCCGAGAAGCACGTCCGAGTACAGGGTTCCTGTCGCGATCGTCCCGATGGCGATCCAGCGGCGAGCCACAGCGAAATAGACGGCGAGGCTGTAGAGAAGGTGCAGCACCATCACCGAGAAGACGTACGGGTCGATCGTGAATCTCCCGGTCGACATGGGCAGCCAGCCCGACACGAACGGCTGGGTCGGGTCGAGGAACACCGCCCCCATCGCGACCACCGAGAGGATGAGTCGGCAGCGCGCGATGTGGTGTTCGATCTGCGGGGGGTTCTGCTGGGTCATCGTCTCTGCCTCGGCGGGTCGGAAAGGACCCGTTATGACACCAGCCACCGCTTCGGCAATGGACTCGCGGTGGGCTATGGCGCCCACCTCAGGGAGTATGCTGCTTCCGCCAAAGATGGAACAGAATCCCCCCGTGTCCCGATTGGCGAAGGGGGCCTCTGGCGCGACAATCCCCAGCCCAAATGGAGAACAAGGCGTTCCTCGGGGGATGGAGGATTCCATGATGGTGAGAAACGGAATCGCACTGGCGGCAGCGGGGGTTTTGACCCTGGCTTCGCCGTGCGTCGCGCAAACGACGGACATCTGCGGCGATCTCGACGGCAACGAGAAAGTCGTGGCCAGCGATGCGCTGCTGCTGCTGCGGTTCGCGGTCGGCCAGGACGTGGCCGTGACCTGCCCGTCGCTCTCCGGCGTGCTCTGCTGGGACACGAACGGGAACCAGGTCTGCGACGCCGAGGAAGACATTGACTCCGATGGGTATTGCGACGCCCTCGATTGCCAGGGGCCGGCAGGGCCCGCTGGACCTCAGGGCATCGCCGGCGCGGCAGGACCCGCGGGACCGCAGGGCGTCGCCGGCGCAGTTGGACCCGCTGGACCGCAAGGCCCCCCGGGGCCGCAGGGCATCCAGGGGCCCGAGGGTCCGGAAGGCCCTCCGGGACCGATCGGTCCTCCGGGGCTGCGCGGCGCGCCGGGACTCGACGGAAAGGATGGAACGACGGGCCCTCCGGGGCCGCGGGGCGAACAAGGTCCTCCGGGGCTGCAGGGCAACCCGGGTCACGACGGCGTGGCCGGTCCTCCGGGAGCGCAAGGTCCTCCGGGATTGCAGGGCAACCCGGGTCACGACGGCGTGGCCGGTCCTCCGGGAGCGCAGGGCCCGCCGGGACAGCAGGGCCCTCCGGGTCCCCGTGGTCCGGCCGGCCGGAGCCACGGCTGGGTGCAGACATTCCAGACCGCGTCGATCAGCGGGGTGCCCACGACCGTGTTCTCCCGCACCGTCACCGGGGCCGCCGGCTACATGGTGACCGCGAAAGTCGGGGCGCCGTTCGCCAACAACGCGAAGCAGGTCACCTGCAGCCTGATCGCGGTCGAGAACGGCACGCCGTCCACGCTCGACAGCTCGGAAGCGCTCTGGCTCGGCAGTACCTCCACGACCGTCAAGGGAGTCATCGCCCTCAGCGGCGTCGTGCAGCCGGCCGGAGGCTCGGAGGCCTCCGTGCTGGTCTCGATGCAGTGCATGACGGGCGGCGACACGCGAATGCTCACGCGCGGAACGTTGAGCATCGTCGGAGTCGACGAACTCCACTGACGGGGCCGTCCCTCCGTCACGGGTTGGAGAACGAGGGCCACGCCGCCGAAGGGCGGCGTGGCCCCTTCCGACGGCAACCCGCCACCGCTTTGCTTGGGACCGGCCGGTGCGCAAGGGCTCCAGTGGCGCCTCGAGCGCGCCAGACCCGATTCGCTCACCCAGGCGACCGGGCCCGCCCGGTCCCCAGGCCTCCCGGGTCCGCGTCTCCCTGGACCCGGGAGGCTGTCCTCTGGCGCGCCCGACGCGCTCGACGTTGCCGGCGGAACCCGCCGTTCGCATGGGGAGGGTCGCGTGCGGGTGGGGTGCCCGCGCGAGGCCCGTGACACGGCGATCCGCATGCAGACAGGGGCGCCCGAGGATTGGCGGGCGCCCCTGTTACGCTTTCCAGTGCACGTCGAGGTCGACGGCCGATCCATGCCCGCGACCCCGAGCGGGCGCGTCGTCATCGCCGTGCTCCGGGACGAACTCCACTGACGCGGAAGGAGCCGTCGTGCCGATCCGCGTCGGCCTCAGGCGGCCCGCCGCCGCAGCACCCAGGGTTTGGTGCGTCCGATTCCCTTCAGTTTCACGTCGCGGATCTCGACGAGGACGTACTCGTCGTCGCCCTCGAGCCGCATCGCGAAGTCGTGCGAGACGATCACCGTGCCGGGCCGTGCGACGCTGACGAGGCGGTGCGCGAGGTTCACGGTCGGCCCGTACAGGTCGCCTTCCCACGACAGCGTTCGCCCGAGCGCCATGCCGACACGCACGTGCGGCAACCGCTCGTCGGCTTCGCACGCGGCCGCGAGCGCGAGCGCGGTCGCCGCCGCCGAGCGGGGATTCGGATTCGAGAACATGACCTCGTCGCCGAGCGTCTTGACGACGCGGCCGCCGCGGTCGGGGACCTCCTGGTAGATGATCCGCTCGAAGTGTTCGACGACCTCGGCGAGCTCGCGCTCGGTCAGCTGGCGGCTCACGGCGGTGAACTCGACGAGGTCCGCGAATCCGACGGTCACGCCCTCCTCGGCGCCGGTCTGGCCGCCGGCGTTCGCGACCACCTGCGAGATCGCGACGAGCAGGTGGCGCCTCCAGATGTAGCTCAGGAACGGTTCGCGCTCGCGCACGATGGACTCGGCGAGCTCGGCGACGCGGTCGGCGGCCTGGCTGTCGGAGAGCTCCGTCGAGCGCACCGCGGCCTCGATCTCGGCCGCGATCCCGAGCACGTGCATGTGCGCGACGCGCGACATCGACTGGCCGGTCGTGCGCGCCATCTGCAGCAGCAGCTCGCCGTCCGACTCGCGGTCCTCGTGGAACTGGCTCGCGAGGAACGCGAGCGCGGCGACGTCGCGCCGCGTGAACGCGATCTCGCTGCCGGGCACGGCCGGGAAGCCGAGCGCCTGCCAGAATCGCCGGCCGGTCTCGAGAGGCACTCCGGCGAGAGTCGGCACCTCGCGGCCGCGCAACTCGGGACGCCCGAGCAGGGCGTCGCTCGCGGCCTTCCAGATCTCGTTCGCCCGGCTGCTCACGGCGCCTCAGCCCGCGAGCAGGCTGCGTGCGATCTGCGAGACCTGGATCTCGTCGGTGCCTGCGTAGATCTGCAGCACCTTCGCGTCGCGGCACAGCTGCTCGACGCGGAACTCGGCCATGTAGCCGTTCCCGCCGTGGAGCTGCACGGCCTCCAGGCAGACCTCCATCGCGGCCTGCGCCGAGTAGAGCTTCATCGCCGAGGCCTCGGCGAAGGAAGGCCGCAGGCCCGCGCCCGCGAGCTCGATGTTGCGGAACACGAGGTTCTGCAGGTTCATGCGCGCGACTTCCATCTTCGCGAGCTTGAGCTGGATCAGCTGGAATTCGCCGATCGGACGCCCGAACGCGACCCGCGTCTTCGCGTACTCGAGGCTGAGCTTCAGGCACTCCTCGACGATGCCGAGCGCCATCGCGGCGACGCCGGTGCGCTCGGTGCCGAACGTGTCCTTCGCGCCGGAGCGCGAGGCGGCGCCTTCGCCCTCGGTCTCGCCGAGGAGCTGGTCCTTGCCGACGCGCACGTCCGAGAGGAACAGGTCGCCGGTCGGCGACGAGTGCATGCCCATCTTGCGGACCGGCCGCGACTGCTCGAGGCCGGGCGTGCCGCGGTCGAGCACGAACGTGAGCACCTTGCGTTCGGCAGGCGGGTTGCCTTCGTCGAGCCGGCAGATGAACACGATCGTGTCGGCGTAGGGGCCGTTGGTGATGAACGTCTTGCTGCCGTTCAGGACATAGCCGTCGCCGTCGCGCCGCGCCGTGGATTTCATGCCGCCGAACGCGTCGGAGCCGGACCCGGGCTCGGTGATCGCCCACGATCCGACCTTGTCCAGCGTCATCAGGTCGAGCGCCCAGCGCTCCTTCTGCGCGGTCGTCCCCTTGGACAGGATCGCGCCGGCCGTCAGGCCCACGCTGACGCCCATCGCGGTGACCATGCCGGGGCAGTAGCGGCAAAGCTCGATGATCGGGATCAGCTGCATCGCGACCTGGTCCGCGGCTTCCGGCCCGGCCGCCGGCTTGCGCGGGCCGTCGGCCACGGCTTCGCCGGCCGCGACGCGCTTCTCGCGCTCGATCTGCTTGCGGAAGCGTTCGGCGGCGACGGCGTCGATGCCGAACGCGCCGAACATGCGTCGCAACACGTCGTAGGGCGGCGTGTCGCCGTGCTCGAACTCCTCGATGTTCGGGACGATCTCGGTCTCGATGAAGCGGCGCACCGCCGCGCGCATCATCTCGTGCTGCTCACTCCACTGGATCAACGCCTTCTCTCCTGGGTCGCCCGGTCGTGTGCCGGAGGTTCGCCGCTGCGTCGTGCGCGGGGCGGCCACTCGCGGGAAGCCGCCGCCGCGACGGGCCGGCGCCGGAACCTACACGGCGCGCGCCGGTAGTCGAAGCGCGCGGTCGAGGACTCGGCCCGGCGTCTCGAGCCGTCCCGCGCCGCGCCGCTCAGACGGCCGGCGCGCGCGCGGCGCTGGCGACCGGCGGGAACGTCATCCGGAGTTCGTAGACCCCGCCTTCGAGCCGGGTCTCCACCTTCAGGCCGGATTCCAGGAAGACTTCCATCATCGAGCGGTTCGTCGCGAGCACGTCGGCCGTGAACCCGACCAGCCCGCGGGTGCGGGCGAAGTCGATCAGCATCGCCAGCAGCTTCGTGCCGAGGCCTTCTCCCTGCCAGTCGTCACGCACGAGGAACGCGACGTCGGCGAAACTGCTGCGGATGTCGCCCATGTAGTGGCCGAGCGCGACGATCTCCGGCTCTCGGCCGGTCTCGGTCGTCTCCGCCACGAACGCCATCCGCAGGTCGTAGTCGACGTCGAGGTAGTGGATCAGGTCCTTGTGCGGCATCTGCTTGATGCGGTGCAGGAAGCGTTTGTAGACGGTCTCGTCGGACAGGCTGTAGAAGAAGCGCAGCAACTCGGACTCGTCGGTCAGCCGCAGCGGGCGCAGGAACACCTCGCGGTCGCCGCGCGTGGTCCACTCCTGCTCGAGCTCGCGCGGATAGGTGGCGGGCGCGGTGATCTGGTCGATGAAGACGTAGCGGCGCGCCTTGGCCTCGGCGAGCAGCTCCGGCCGGAAGTCGGGGTGCGCGATCGACATCAGCGCCGTGGCGCGCTCGCGGACCGACTTCCCCAGCAGGTCGGCCACCCCGTATTCGGTGACGACGTAGCGGACGTCCCCGCGCGAGGTCACGACGCCGGCGCCGGGGTCGAGGCTGCCGACGATGCGGCTGACCCGGCCGTCGCAGGCCGTCGAGCGAAGGGCGATGATCGGCAGGCCGCCCGGCGACATCGACGCTCCGCGAATGAAGTCGACCTGCCCGCCGATGCCCGAGTAGAAGCGCGTCCCGATCGAGTCCGCGCAGACCTGCCCGGTCAGGTCCACCTGCAGCGCGCTGTTGATCGCGACCATCCGGTGCTGCCTCGCGATGCGCATCGGGTCGTTGACGTAGTCCGACGGGTGGAACGTGAAGATCGGGTTGCGGTCGACGAAGTCGTACAGGTCCTTCGTGCCGAAGCAGAACGACGCGGAGATCTTGTTCGGGTGGATCGTCTTGTAGCGGCCGGTGACGTTGCCGCCGCGAATCAGGTCGAGCGCGCCGTCGGAGAACATCTCGGTCCAGATGCCGAGGTCCTTGTGGTTCGAGAGGGCCTGCAGCACGGCGTCCGGGATCTGCCCGATGCCGACCTGCAGCGTGGAGCCGTCCTCGACGAGGGCGGCCACGTGCTCGCCGATCTCGCGCGCGACGTCGTCGAGCGGCTCGCGCTCGACCTCGTGCAGCGGCACGTCGTGCAGCGCCCAGGCGTGGATGCGGCTCATCGGCAGGAATCCGGAACCGTGCACCACCGGCATGCGCGGGTTGATCTCGGCGAGCACGAGGCGCGCGGATTCCACGGCCGCGAGCACGATGTCCACCGAGACGCCGAGGTTCACGTAGCCGAAGCGGTCCGGGGGCGTGCACTGGATCAGCGCGACGTCCACCGGCGCGCGACGTGAACGGATCAGGTCGGGGATGCGCGACAGGAAGACCGGCGTGTAGTCGGCGCGCCCCTCGTGCACGGCCTCGCGCACGTTCGGGCCGATGAAGAACGCATTGTGCCGGAAGCGCGTCGCGTGCTCGAGCTGCACGTACGGCGCGGGGCCGAGGGTGAGCAGGTGCACGATCGCGTTGTCGGCGAAGCGGTCGGCCTGCGCGACGAGCTCCTCGACGAGTCCGGCGGGTTCGGCCGCGCCGGAGCCGACGAAGATGTGCTTGCCGCGCGGGATCCGCGCGATCGCTTCCGCGAGCGTGGTGCGGGTGCCCGCGTGCGCGGACTGCCAGTCGAAGTCCGTATCGATCACGCGCCCCAGAGTACGGACGCGGGCGGACGAAGAAAGCGGCGGCCGAGTCGCGAGCTGGCGAGCGACGAGATCCAGGCGCCACGATCGACGGGCTTTCGGGGCCAACGACGCCGATCGGCGTTCGCTGATCGCCAGCTCTCAGCCTACTCAGCCGGTCAGTCGCCGATCGAGTTCAGGAAGTCGTCGGCCCAGCGGTACACGTCGCGCGCCTCCACCCGTTCCCGCAGGGTCTTCATGCGCCGGGACACCTCTTCGGGCCGCATCTCGAGCGCCTGCACGATCGCGTCCGAGACCGCCTCGTCGTCGTACGGGTTCACGAGCAAGGCCTCGCGCAGCTCGTGCGCGGCGCCCGTGAACTCGCTGAGCACGAGCACGCCGCCTTCGTCGACCCGCGAGGCCACGTACTCCTTGCAGACGAGGTTCATGCCGTCGCGAAGCGGTGTCACGAGCATGACGTCCGCGGCCATGTACAGCGGCACCAGGTCCTCGAAGGCGAGGTTCTGGTGCAGGTAGTGCACGGCGACACGGCCGATGCTGCCGTGTCGACCGTTGATCGATCCCACGAGCTGCTCGACCTTGTTGCGCACGCGCTCGTACTCGAGGACGTCGCCGCGGCTCGGGACGGCCGTCTGCACGAGCACGCAGTTCTCGGGCGAGAGCACGCCGCGGTCGAGCAGGCGGCTGAACGCCTGCAGGCGGATGTCGATGCCCTTGGTGTAGTCGAGACGATCGACGCCGAGCAGGATGCGGCGATTGCCGAGTTCCTTGCGGATCTGGTCGGCCCGTCGGCGCGCGGCGTCCGAACGCGCCAGCGTCTCGAAACGGTTCACGTCGATCGAGATCGGGAGGGCGCCGTAGCGCACGGTGCGCCCCTCGAACCGGACCGCGTTCTGTCCGGGCACCGGCTGCGCTCCGGCGTAGCGGATCGCGAGTTGGGCGAAGTTCGCGGCGCCGATCTCGGTGTGGCACGCGAAGAAGTCGGAGCCGAGCAGCCCCTCGAGCAGCGGCTTGCGCCAGGGAAGCTGGGCGAACAGCTCCTGCGGCGGGAACGGGATGTGCAGGAAAAAGCCGATCCGCACGTCCTCGCGCATCCGGCGCAGCATCGCCGGCGCGAGTTGCAGGTGGTAATCCTGGACGAGGACCTTGGTGCCCGGCGCCGCCTCGCGCGCGCCGATCTCGGCGAACCGCTGGTTCACTTCGACGTACGGTTGCCACCAGCGCTTGTCGAACCGGGGCCTCGCGACCGCGTCGTGGTACAGCGGCCAGAGCGTGCGGTTCGCGAACCCGGTGTAGAAGCCATCGACGTCGCGCTGGCTCAGCGCGATCGGGACACAGCGGATCCCGTCCTGCTCGAACGGCTCGGGCGGGCGCCCGACGTTGCCGTCCCAACCGATCCAGCTCCCGCCGGCCGTGCGCAGGATCGGGGTCAGCGCCGAAACCAGTCCCCCCGGACTCGGAGTCCAGACCGTCCTGCCGTTCTGCGTGCTACGCGCGAACGGAAGCCGGTTCGCGAGGACGACGAGGCCGGCCCGCCTGTGATCGCGGTCGGCTTCGATGGATGGTGTTCGTTCCGGTGCCAGGGCGACTCGAGCTCCTCTTCGTTCCCGCGTGGCGAGAGTGCCGGCGCTTTGCAGACGGCGTCAGTCTTGCACGATCGGGCTGCCCAGCACAGCCGGGCCGACGGCCTCCGGCGTGTGGGGAAATGCGTCCAAATCGGCGGTTTCGCTCGCCAATTGGGGGTCCCCGTTCTACACAAGGCGGGGGAGGGCGGCGTGCTCGTCGTCGCCGGTTCGCAGGGCCCGGGAGGGCCGCCGGGGCGCGGAAACGTGGCCGGGGCCCGACCCAAGGAGGTACCCGTCTGGTGACACGCTCGGGGCAGCGGTGGAGGCTTGCCGCTTCGGCGGCAGTATTCGGGTGTTCGCTGGCGTTGTCCGCCGGCTGCGGTCCGACCGTGCGCGAGCGCGGGCCGGCCGTGTTCTTTCCGCCGGCTCCCTCGGCGCCGCGCCTGCAGTATCTCACGACGCTGCGCGGGCTTCGCGACGTGCAGGAGCAGTCGGCGTTCAATCGCTTCGTCGTCGGCGAACAGCCGGATGTCCGGCTCGACAAGCCCTACGGCGTCGCGATGCGCGAAGGCCGCGTGTACGTGTGCGACACGAACGGCACCGTCATGGTCTTCGATCTTCGCGCGAAGACCTATGGCCCGCTCGAAGGCGCGAGGGGCCAGGGGCTTCTTCGCCAGCCCGTCAACATCAGCATCACCGCCGACGGGACCAAGTACGTGTCGGATCCCGTGCGCGGCCAGGTCGTCGCGTTCGGACCGGACGAGCAGTACCGCACGGCCTTCGGCACGCCCGGACGATGGAAGCCCGTGGACGCCGTCGAGTTCGGGGGCGAACTGTTCGTGGCGGACATGCAGAACAGCCGCGTCGTCGTGCTCGACGCGGCCAGCGGCGCGGAACTGCGCACGATCGGAACGCAGGGCGACCCGAAGGATTTCCTCGGACGGCCGAGCAACCTCGCGTTCGACACGCAGGGGAATCTCTACGTCACCGACGTCTCGCGCTTCCAGGTCGTCAAGTTCGATCGCGCCGGCAAGCCGCTGCAGACCTTCGGGGCCGTCGGCGACGGCCCGGGCCGCTTCGCGCGGCCGAAGGGGGTCGCGCTCGACCGCGACGGCCTCGTCTACGCCGTCGACGCCGCGTTCAGCAACGTGCAGGTGTTCTTCCCGAGCGGCCGTCTCGCGACGTATTTCGGCGGCCCCGGCGAGGGCCCGGGCCAGTTGATGCTGCCGGCCAAGGTGGCGGTCGACTACGGGAGCATCGATTCGTTTCGCGAGTTCGTGGAGCCGGGCTTCACGCCCGAGTACCTCGTTCTCGTCACGAGCCAGTTCGGCAAGCCAGGGGTCAACGTGTTCGCGTACGGACGGCAGGAGGGAACGCAGTATCCGACGGAGGAAGAACTGCTGCGCCAGGCGGCGCAGAAGGCCGCGCCGGCCGGCGCTCCCGCTCCCTGACGTTCGACGGATGTCGCGCCGGACCTCCGATGTCGAGCCGTCTCCTTGTCGCATGCGCAGCCGTCGTGCTGCTGGTCGCCGCGGGTTCCTGTCGTCCCGCCGAACGGCACGCCGCGCTGACGTTCTTCTTCGACGGCGTGCCGCCGCTCGAGGAAACGCCGGCACAGGGAGAGGCGGTGGCGTCGGTCGCCGCGCCGGCCGAGCGCTTCTTCCGCGAGCACGGCCCGTACGGCGCGAGGCTCTGCGACACCTGCCACGAGTCCACGGCCAGCAACTCCTACGTGGTGCCGCGCGACCAGCTGTGCGCGCAGTGCCACACGTTCGAGCCGAAGCGGTTCCAGCACGACCCGCTCGACGACTGCCTCGGCTGCCACGATCCGCACAGCTCGGCTTACCGCTACCTCCTGCTCGCCGCGCCGAACCAGGTTTGCGCGGATTGCCACGAGACCGCCACGCTGCCCGAGGACGCGAATCACGCCGATGACGCGAAGGCCTGCGTCGACTGCCACGACCCGCACCAGTCCGACAAGGAGGACCTGCTGCGATGAGGCGCGGCGCGGGGAGGATCGGGCTCGCGCTCGTCGTCGTCGCGCTCGCGGCGGCAGCCGCCACGCCCGCCCGGGCGCAGTGGACGGCGTTCCTGCCGACGCCGTACGCGAACCACGTCTGGTTGGATACCTACTCGTCGTATGAACGCGATTATTCGCGCAGCAGCCGGCGGGACCTCGAGTGGCAGGATGTCTTCCTGCGCGAGCGGATCGGCTTCTCGTCGCTCGGTTATTCCTACGACCCGCGCTTCCTGCAGTACAAGCTGTCGATCGCCGGCGCGTTCCGCCAGGAAGACTACCGGATCTCGTCCGCCAGCACCTCGGGAGGCTGGACCACGGAAGAGACGATCGAGTACGACGCGCGCCTGAACTTCCTGCCGGAGCACCACTACAACGGCCAGGTCTTCGCGACGCGCTACCAGCCCGTCTATCCGCGCCAGTCGCTGACGCAGAACAGCAGCTACGTGGACGAGTACGGCGCGGACCTGCGGTACCGCCTGAAGCCGTGGTTCTTCGACTCCAACTATCTGGACAGCACGCTGCACCAGATCGGCAACGAATCGAACATCAAGCGGCTGAACGTCGACGCCGAGTACTTCAAGCGGTTCGACGAGGGCTACGAGTTCTCGGTCAGCGGCACGGCCCGGCCGTCGTGGTACGACGACTCGCTCGGGCTCGACGGGACCGCCATCGAGTACGCGTTCTCGAACTTCGTGAACCTGAACCACGTGCGCCTGGACTCGAGCGTCTCGGACAACCGGTTCGAACAGGACCGCGGCGGGTTCGACCGCTATGACACCGACCAGTTCGGGTGGTGGGAGCAGCTTTCGATCTTCATGCCGTGGAACTTCCGCACGGACGTGACGTGGCGGCTGTACGAGAACGACAGCTGGTACGACCGCGACGACGTCACCGACGATCGCCGCTACTCGAACGACGGCCACACGCTCGAGGTGGAGGAGATCCACCGCCTGTACGAGAGCGTCGACACCCGCTACCGCTTCGCGTGGGACCAGCGCGATTCCGACCAGGCGAGTTCCGACTCGTGGACCCACTCGCTGTCGGTGGACTACACGAAGAGGATCCCGTGGGGGCAGCTGCTGACGGGAGGCGCATACGGCTACTCCGAACTGCAGAACCGCGGTTTCGCGAGCGTGATCGACGACCCGTACACGGCCACGGCCATCCCGGGCACGATCACGCTCCGGCAGCAGAACGCGCAGGAGGACACGATCCTCGTGCAGCTGAAGTCGCCGATCCCGCCGTTCGAGGTCGTCACGCTGGTCGAGGGCGTCCACTACCAGGTCAACACGGCGGTCGAGCCGTTCGAGATCCAGGTCGTGAACCTGCCGCCCCAGTTCGTGGTGCCGGGCAGCTACGACATCTTCCTCACGTACTCGCTCCTGGGCGGCGACTACGACCTCGGCATCGACACCGGCTCCGCGAGCTTCGAGCTCGACCTGTTCAACCACCTCGTCTCGCCGTTCTTCCGCTATCTCGCGCAGCGCTCCGACGTGCTGTCGGGCGTCTATCCCGGCATCCCGATCGATTCGGACAGCTACAACGCGGGAGTGCGGCTCGAGTACGGGCCGTGGCGCGGGCGCGGCGAGTTCCTGTACCTGGACTGGCCGGCCAACCCGTACCAGTTGTGGCGCGCGGAGATCCAGTACGTGGGCAACCTGCCGTTCGCGATCACGAGCTACGCGAACGCGACGTACATCCACCGGCACTACCTCGGCGGCGAGGCGCCGTACAACACCGTCGAGCGCACCGAGGAGACGCAGACGCTCTCGGCCACGCTCAGCCGGCAGTTCTGGCAGCCGAACCTCACGCTTTCGGTCGGCGGTTCCTGGTCGAACCTGTCCGGGATCACCGACGGCAACGCCTGGTCGGCGAACTCGTCGCTGGTGTGGCGGATCGGGAAGCTCGACGTGACGTTCGGGTTCGCGGCGTACGGATCGACGAGCGAGACGACCAGCGCGCCCGATTTCGAGCGCGACCACGAGATGATCTTCCTCAACCTGCGGAGGCAGATCCTGTGAGCGGGCGCGGGAGAGGACTGACGACGCGACGTGCGGCGAGGCTCGCGGTCCTCGTCGCGACGCTCGCGCTCGCCGCAGGCTGCCAGGCGACGTGGACGCCGACGACCGACGCGCCGGCCTCGCCGCTGCAGTGGCCGTACGCACCGGCGCCCGCGAAGGTGCGCTACGGGTGGTCGCTGACGGGCATCGCGCGGGACCGGGACGTGTCGACGGTGCTCGGTTCGGTGATCCTCGGCCGGGATCGTTCGCAAGGGGAGTTCGCGCTTCCGGTCGCGGTCGCGACCGCTCCCGACGGGCGGCTCGCGGTGGCCGACCGCGGCTGCGCGTGCGTGCACCTGTATCTTCCCGACGCCGCGAAGGCCGTCCGGCTCACCGGCCGCGGCGACGAGCGCCTCGTGTCCCCGGTCGGCCTCGCCTTCGACGACGCGAGCCGGCTCTACGTGACCGATTCGGCCGGCGCGCTGTGGTCGTTCGACGAGCAGGGCGCGGTGCGCTTCGTCGTGCGCGAAGCGGGCACGGCCGCGCTCGGCCGTCCGACCGGCATCGCCTGGGATCCCGACCGGCGCGTGCTCCACGTCGTCGACACGACGGCGCACGCGGTGCGAACGTTCGACGGGGAAGGCCGCGCCGTCGCGTCGTTCGGCCGTCGCGGCGCCGGCGAGGGAGAGCTCAACTTCCCGACCTACATCGCGCGGTCGGCCTCCGGCGAGCTGTTCGTCACCGACACGATGAACTTCCGCATCGCGGTCTTCGACGCGGAAGGACGCGCCGCGGGATCGTTCGGCCGGCACGGCGACGGCTCCGGCGACTTCGCGATGCCGAAGGGAATCGCGGTGGATCGCGACGGCGTGGTCTACGTCGTCGACGCGCTGTTCGACAACGTGCAGCTCTTCGACCGGCGCGGTGACTTCCTGCTGACGCTCGGGTCGAGGGGCACGGGTTTCGGAGAGTTCTGGCTGCCCTCGGGTGCGCACCTGGCGGGCGACGGAAGGCTTTACGTCTGCGACACGTACAATCGCAGGGTGCAGGTCTTCGGGATCGAGAGCGGATATGGAACCGGACGCTCGTAAACGCTTCACCCGGACGCGGCTCGTCGCCGCGACCGTCGCGACGACGCTCGTCGCGGCGACGGCTTCGCCGGTCCGCGCGCAGTCGACGGCCGACATCTTCTATACGAAGCACAACCTGTCGGTGACCGGCACCGGCGACTTCCGCGCGCTGACCGAGACGCGGATCTGCGTGTTCTGCCACACCCCGCACAACGCGGAGCCGCAGACGCCGCTCTGGAACAAGGACCTGAAGGCCGTATTCTACGAGGTCTACACGAGCCCGACGCTCGGCGCCGGGCCGATCCCGCAGCCGAGCGGCGCGACCAAGCTGTGCCTGAGCTGCCACGACGGCACGATTGCGATGGGCGACGTGCTGAACCCGGCCGGCGGCATCGCGATGGGCCAGGACACGATCCCCCTGAACAGCCTCTCGAATTTCGGCGTGGACCTGCGCGGCCACCACCCGGTGTCGTTCTCGTACCAGAACGCGCTGCCGAACAACGAACTCGCGCCGAGCCCGCCGAGCGACCTCGTCTACGGCGCGGTCGACGAAGTGCACTGCACGACCTGTCACGATCCGCACAAGGACCGCTGGGGCAAGTTCCTCGCCAAGGACAACCGCTTCTCGGCGCTGTGCACGTCGTGCCACGACATCCAGGGGTGGGAAGGCTCGGCGCACGCGACGTCGGCGGCCTCGGTCGCCGGCGTGCTCCCGCGGCCGCCGAAGACGTGGCCGACGTGGACGCAGCTGAACGAGTGGGGCTGCGAGACCTGCCATACGCCGCACTTCGCGCCGACGCCCGAGAAGCTCCTGAATTTCACGAACCAGCCGCCCAACCAGTTCTCCTGCACGAGCGCGGGCTGCCACGACTCGAGCCCGACGCCGCCCCCGTCGGAGCCGCCGCACCTTGCGTCCGGTGACGGCTTCACGCTGCGCGCGGGCCGCGCCGGGGCGGACATCCAGACGCAGGTGCGAAAGCGGTCGGCGCACCACGAGGCGCCCGACGCGATGCGGTCGCGCGGCCGCCGCGGCCGCTTCCGCGGCCCGAGCCTCGGCGTCACGTGCGTGGACTGCCACAACCCGCACGTCGTTCGTCGCGACGGGGACGATCCGGAGCCGCCGTATGCCGGCGCCGCGCTCGCCGGCGTGTCGGGCGTCGATCGCAACGGCGCCGAGGTCGCGGTGGTGCGCTACGAGTACGAAGTCTGCCTGAAGTGCCACGGCGACGACTCGTCGGACATCGACTACGTGCAGCGGATCGTGCCCGACACGAACAAGCGCCTCGCCTTCGACCCGAGCAACCCGTCGTTCCATCCCGTCCTCGCGATGGGCCGGCCGACCGGCGTCCCCAGCATCCCGTCGCCGCTCGAGCCTTCGATGACGCCGTCGTCGATGATCGCCTGCACGAGCTGCCACGCCGACGACGAGGGCACGAGCAACGGGCCGCACGGTTCGTCGTGGCCGCCGATCCTCGGCGAGCGCTACGAGACGGCCGACGGCACGCGCGAGAGCTTCGAGAGCTACGCGCTGTGCTACCGCTGCCACGACCGCACGAGCATCCTGAGCGACCGCAGTTTCCGCGAGAAGTCGTTCGGGAAGACCACGGTGTCGGGCGGCGGCCATCGCGGGCACCTGGAGGACGGCGCGCCGTGCTCGGTCTGCCACGACCCGCACGGCGTCTACGAGCCCGGGGCGTTCGGGCCCACCGGCACCGGGCCGACGGGATCGCACACGCACCTCATCAACTTCGACCGGACGGTGGTCGCCCCGCGCGACGGCGCGACGATCCCGGTCTTCCTCGACACCGGGACGTTCTCGGGCAGTTGCAGCCTCGTCTGCCACGGGTTCGACCACGACAACGCGTCGTATCCGTGAGCGGACGCGGGAGAGCGCCGGAGGATCGCGAGCATGCCAGCCAGAACGACGACGAGGACGCCATGGGCCACGACAAAGACGACCGCAGCGCCGGACGGGCCGGCGACGCACGAGTTCGCCGGGGCAGGCTTTCGAGGGAGGACCACCGATGAACCGTGACCGTCGCCGCATCCTCGTCGCGATCCTGGCCATGGCGGCAGGCGCCGCGTTCGGCGCCTGCCAGGCCGGCATGCGAACCGGCAACGGCGGCGAGCCCGCCTCGGCCGATGCCGCGGCCGTCGCTCCGGAAGGAAGCGCGGCCGCCGAGTCCGACAATCCGTGCGTGTCGTCGAAGTGCCACGCGTCGATCCTGTCCGGCAAGCTCGTGCACGACGCCGCCGAGGGTTGCACCGACTGCCACAGCGCGACCTCCGAAGCCCATCCGGTCAAGGGAGAGAAGACGTTCGAGCTGCTGAACGACGTGCCGGACCTCTGCTACGCGTGCCACGACGAGTACGGCAAGGGCAAGACCGTGCACTCGCCGGCCGGCGACGGCGAGTGCATGGAGTGCCACAACCCGCACTCGACGGACGAGGCGGCGCTGCTGAAAGCCCCGATGGGCGAGGTCTGCGGCGAGTGCCACGAGACCGCCGAGGGCAAGTTCGTGCACGGCCCGGTCGCCGACGGCGACTGTACCGCCTGCCACAACCCGCACGAGACCGACACGGATTCGCTGCTGCTGAAGACCGGCTCTGAACTGTGCACGGAGTGCCACACGTCGGTCGCGGAGGAGATCGAGGCCGCCGCCGTCGCCCACGGCGCGCTCGATGCCGGCGAAGGCTGCATCGAGTGCCACTCGCCGCACGCGAGCGACTGGTCCGCGCTGACGAAGGACTCGGTCCGCGCGGTCTGCCTCGAATGCCACGACACCGACGTGCCGACCGACGCGAAGGTCCTGCACGGCAAGGAGAACAGCGGGGACTGCTCGGACTGCCACGCGCCGCACGGCGGCGACCTCGAGGTGCTGCTCGTCGGGACGTTCCCGGCCGCGCAGTACGTGCCGTGGACGAACGACGCGTACCCGCTCTGTTTCTCCTGCCACGACCGCACGCTCGTCACGGACGTCGAGACCACGTCGGCGACGGGCTTCCGCGACGAGCGCAGGAACCTGCACGCCGCGCACGTCTTCGACGAGGAGAAGGGCCGCAGCTGCCGGTTCTGCCACGCCTGGCACGGGAGCGACCAGCCTCGGCTCCTGCAGGAGAAGGTGCCGTTCGGGAAGTGGAGCTTCAGCCTCAAGTTCGTGAAGACGGAGACCGGCGGCGGCTGCGCGCCGGCGTGCCACAAGCCGCAGTATTACGACCGCGAGCAGGCGGGCCGGAAGCCGCCGGGCGTGCGCACGCGGGTCGACAAGGGGGCCTGAGCGCGCTTCGTCTCGGAATCGCCCGCCGACCGTGCTCGTTCGCGGAACCGGGGCACGGCCCTTGTCGCCCGGGTTCGCTTCGGCCGACTTGCGGGTTCCTCGGGTCGCGTCGGATCGCACCGGCAGGCACACTGCGACCGTGCGTCTCGCGCTTTCGGCCATCCTCGTCTTCGGCCTGTTCGGCCTGCTCGTCGCCGCCGCGACGGCCGACGACCCGACGAAGCTGCCGCTGCCGGTCGACTGGCTGATCCACGAGCGCATCCCGGTCGCGATGCTCGCGGTCCTCGGCGCCGGCGTCGTGCTCGGCGTGACCTCGCGCGCGCGGCGCTGGGCCAAGTTTCCCGTCGTCGCGCTCGAACTCGTCGCGGCGGGCCTGCTGACGTTCTACTTCACGACGCAGAGTTTCGGGACGGCGCCCGCGCCGCGGATCGCCGTCGGCGAGCCGTTCCCGTCGTGGACGCTGCCCGACCAGGACGGCGTCGTCCGGCGCTTCGTCGCGGAGGGGCTCGGCGAAACGATCGCAGCGCCCCATCCCGGGCGGGCGCTGTACCTGTTCTACCGCGGCCATTGGTGACCCTTCTGCCGCACCGAGCTGGTCGAGCTCGAACGCTACTACGATCGCATCACGCAAGAGGGCGTCGAGGTCTATGCGGTCAGCGTCGACCCGCCGGAGGCGAGCCGACGACTGCGGGACCGGCTGGGCGTGCGCATGACGTTCCTGGCCGACACGGAGGGAACGCTGCTCGACGAGCTCGGCATCGTCGAGCGCGACGCCCCGGGACGCGGGGACATCGCGTACCCGACGTCGATCCTCGTCGACGAGGGCGGCGTGGTGCGCTGGATCTACGCGTCGGACACCTATCGGCAGCGCGCCCGGCCCGAGGACGTCTTCGCCGCGATCGAAGCGCTCGACCGTCGCTGAGCCCCGGGCCCGTCGTCAGGCCCCCGACAGCCGCAGGATGCGCTCGCGCACGTCGGCCACGAGCCGGTCGCGCTGCTCCATCGTGTAGAGGCTCGCGTCGACCGGCTCGCCGACGTGGATCTCGGACCGCTGGTCGAGGTGCACCCCGAGGAACTCGGTCGGCGGAAGCGTCGTGTGCGACCCGCGGATGCCGACCGGCACGATGCGGGCTCCGGTCTGGATGGCGAGCACGAAGCCGCCCTTCTTGAACTCGCCGAGGCGGCCGTCGCGCGAGCGCGTGCCCTCGGGGGCGATCCACAGCGAGATCCCGCTGGCCATCTTCTCGCGCGCGGCGTCGAGGTCGCGCAGCGCCTGCGCGTGGTCCTTGCGGTCGATCGAGACGAACTCGCCGGCGGCCATGCCGCGGCCCCAGACCGGCACGCGGAACAGTTCCTTCTTCGTGAGCATCCGCATGCTGCCGGGCAGCGCGACGAACAGCAGCGGGATGTCGTAGAGGCTCGCGTGGTTGCTCATCACGATGACGGGCCGGCCGTTGCCGATCGCGACGGACGGATCGCCGACCACGGTCCAGCGATGCCGCACGAGCTCGAGCAGGCGGCGCGACCACCAGCGCAGCCGCTCGTCGCCGACCTCGCGGCGATACCGGCCGCGATAGACGTCGGCGAGCGTGGTGATGGTGATGCGCAGGGTCGCGCTCGCCGTCCGCAGGAGGATGACGGTCGCGTGCGGGCGGCTGGCTCTCATCGCACTCTTCGTCGCGCGGGCACGACAGCGGCGGCACCGGAAGTACCGAGGGGCCGGCGCGCGGGGCGGCCGCGCTCCGCGCCCGCCCCGCCGCCCTTTGTCCGCCCTGTCGCCACGACTCCGGCGCTCCTTACCCTGCGTCGAGCCGAATCGGAAGGAGTGGGGGTCGCCACCAGCCGGGGCGCGAAGCCGGGCCCGGCTCAGGCCCCGATGTGCCCCTTCCACAGCCGACGGTCGGTGATGTGCGCGCGGCGCAGCCGGCGCACCGCGTTCACGCGGTCACTGGCGAGCGACCGCGCCTTCAGCCTGGCCAGACCCGAGCGCAGGTAGTCGGCGTCGATGCCGAGGATCGAGCACACGTTCTCGAACGAGAACAGGTCTTCCCTGCTCCGGCAGCGGACCCAGCGGTCCACGTCGTGGTGCGCCTGCCGTTGCATCGGCACGCGCGAGCCGAGCCCCCGCTCGAAGGTCGCGAGGGCTTCCTCGAGCACCGCCATCATCAGGCGCTCCTCGGGGCTCCTGGTGGGCGCTTCGAGCGGTTCGACCGTGACATCCGTCTTCATTGCAGCGGAGAATCCCATCGTCTCGTCCTCCTGTTCGCGTTGCGCCGGCCGGTCCGGGGGGGGCGATCCGGCGGTGGCCGCGCGACAGCGCTGTTTGGTGGACGGGACGATACGGACCTGCGGCGAGGGCCGCTTGACCGGCCCCGCCAGCGGTTGACCTCAGCCGCCAATTTGCGCTAGTCGCCCGGACGGGAAGGAGAAACGGCGCGATGATCGGAACGTTTCTGGCCTCGGACGTACGAATTCTCGGCAGGCTCCTGGAGTCGCACGGGCTCGACCCCGTTCGTGTCTGTCGCGACGTGGGCCTCGACTACAGGCTGTGCGACGACCTGCGCGCGCGCGTTCCGTTCCGTCGCGCCGTCGCCGCGTGGAACCACTCGGCCGAGTTGCTGCGCGTTCCTCACCTCGGGCTCGAGGTCAGCAAGTTCTATCGGCCGACCGACTTCCACGGCCTGGCGGTGGTCTACCTGGCGAGTCCGACGCTCCGCAAGGCGCTCGAACGGCTGGCCCGCTACTTCGTCGTGGTCAACACGGCGCTGTCGATGAAGATCGAGACGGACGAGGACAGCATCGATGCCGTGTTCGGGGCCGACGACCTCGCCCCGGCGCAGCGTCGCGTGATGGAGGACAGCCGCGCGGCCGTCCTCGCCGAGATCTCTCGCGTGAGCGCCAGCGGTGTCCTCGATCCCCTGCAGGTGGAGTTCACGTATCCGGCTCCGAAGGACACGGCGATGTACGAGCGGGTCCTGCGCTGCCGGTGCGTGTTCGGCGCGCCCCGGTGGCGGATCTCGTGGCGGCTCGCCGACGCGAACCGCCCGTTCGTCGCCGCGAACCGGGAACTCGCGCGAGCGAACGACCAGATCCTCGACCGGGCGCTGAAGAGCCTCGCTCCCGACACGCTCGTGGCGCGCGTGAAGCAGGCGATGATCGAGGAACTGCCTTCGGGCACCCCGTCGGAGGAGTCGATCGCGCACGATCTCGCGATGAGCGGGCGCTCGCTGCAGCGCCGGCTGGCCGAGGAAAGCACGAGCTTCAAGGAACTGCTCGCCGAGGTGCGGCGCGAACTCGCGCGCGAATACGTGCGGGACCCCGCGATCCCGGTCACCGAGATCAGTTTCCTGCTCGGGTTCTCCGACGTCTCGTCGTTCTCCCGTGCGTTCAAGCGCTGGTTCGGGCGCTCGCCGGCGGCTGCCCGCCAGCGCGACTACGCGATGGCCTGACACAAAAAAGCGGGGGACGGCCTTCGCCGTCCCCCGCTTGGTTTCCCCGCTTCGCGAGGGCTTCGAACTACGGAGCCGGAATGTCCGTGTACTGGCCCTTGTCGTGGCAGGTCAGGCACAGCTCGCTGTTCTGGTCGCTCCTCCAGAGCAGCGTCTCGCCGGTGTTGCCCTTGTTGTGAACCGAGTGGCAGGTCGAGCACTCCATCGTGCCGGTCTCCGACAGGTGGTCCTCGACGAAGCTCGTCGAGGTCAGCTTCGCCGTGGCCGCCTGGCGGATCTCCGTGTCCACGGCCTGCACGTCGTCATAGTTGAAGCCGATCGGGTGGTGGTTCCCGAGGTACTTGTCCTGACCGATCGTGTAGATCGTGGAGATGAACGCGGTGCCGTTGGCCTGCGACTTCGTGAGCTGGTCCGGGTTGCCGTACGAGTTCACCGCGACGCTTCCGTCGTGGCAGCTCAGGCACAGCAGCGAGGACCCGCCCGGGGTCGTGTTGCCCTGCTCGATGGCCTGCGAGGCCTTCGGCCCCTGCTGCGGCGCGCCCGGTCCGTTGTCGTACATCGTGTACGAGGTGTTGGACTGCAGCGTGTGGTTCCACAGCGGCAGGTAGTCGAACTCCGGCGCCGCCTGCGGTCCCGCCCCGCCCGTCGCCGTGCTGAGGCGATAGGTGTTGTGCGGGGCGTGGCAGAAGATGCAGATCCGGTTCAGCGAGTCGTTCGGGTTCACGTAGTTCATGCCGTTGTGCGAGGTCGCCAGGTCATGAACCGTTCCGTTGATCCCGAGCCCGGGCTGGTACGCTCCCTCCGGGGAGAAAGCGTATCCCGTCGTCGCGAACGCCAAGACCAGGCCGGCGGTGAGGATTCCATACGCGCGAGTGTTCATGACTCTCTCCATCGTCTTCTTCGACTTGTCGGTTCGCATGGTATCTCCCTCCTCCCTGGTCACGGCGTCAGCGCGTCGATGTTGTTGCCGGTGCTGTCCGGCCCGATCGTCATCGTCGCCGCCGGGGTCGCGAAGCTGAAACCGCGCTTGCGGATCTTCAGCTTGTAGTTCCCCGGCTTCAGGTTGCCGGCCGAGAACGTGCCGTCACCGGCCGTCTGGACCTTCGCCATGCGCGTGCGGCCCAGCTTGACGATCACGTTGGCTCCGACCACCGGCGTCGTGCTGTCCGACTCGTACACGGTGCCGCCGATGGTGAACGGGGCCGGCGTGACGGGCGCGCAGCTCAGCGTGATCTCGCTCGACTTCAGGGCGGTGTCGATCGCCGTGAAGGTCGGGGTGTAGGTCCCCGCGTAGCGGTACTGGTGCTCGAGCGTGTCGCCTGCGTTGCCCACTCCGTAGCCGCTGTCGTCATCCCAGTCGACCTTCACGGTCAGGATGCCGTCGGCGTCCGTGGACGTGTCGGTCACGTCCAGCGTCCAGCTGTTCGCATCCCAGTTGCAGGTGGCGGAAGCCACCGGCGGCAGGTCGACGGTGTTCGTCCAGAAGCTCCGCGAGACCGAGCCGACGCTCTTGCCGTCCAGGCGCACGGTCAGCGAGACGGTCTTCTTGCCGCCGGTCGCGTAGGTGTGCGTGGCCGGGTCGCCGGAGCCGATCGCGCTCCCGTCACCCCAGTTCCAGTCGTACGTGAAGACCGGGCAGGCGCCGCCGCACTGGACGCTGGCGTCGACGAGCACGTCGAGGCCGGTCACCTTGGCGGAGAACGTCACCGGGTAGCTGACCGCGGCCGCGTCGTGCATGCCGTCGGCGACCAGCGCGAGCTGGGCCTTCGTGCGGTACAGCGCCGGAGGAGTCGCCTCGTGGCCCGGGCCCTCGGCGGCGCCGCCGCCGTGGCACTGGCCGCAGGCGAGGTCGACGTCGATCCAGGCCTTGCCGTCGACGTCCAGGTTGACCTGGGTCGCGCCCATCGTCGTGTAGCTCGCGTCCGTGTTGATCCGCCACAGGTGCATCAGCGAGGAGTCGACGCTGCCCGACAGCGGCATGTGGCACGACTCGCAGGACTCGTCCGGATTCGTCGCCCAGTTCTCCAGAGGCGTACCCGCCGTCGCGAGGTGGTTGATCGTCGACAGGTCGATCTGGCTCGCGCCCGATGCCGACACGCCGTCGTTCACGTGGCAGGTCGTGCAGTGCCTTCGCAGCGGCTCGGCGTGCGGGTCGTAAGCATCGGACTCCGGATCGATGGACTCGAGCGACCAGTGGACGTCGTGGCACGTCATGCAGTTGCCCTGCGAGTGCGAGGCGGAATCGCCCTCGTCGACCCAGAAGCCGGCCGCGCCGCTCGCGGACGATCCGTCGCCGGGGTTCGTGCAGGCTTCGTTGGTCGCGGTGTCGGGGAAGTGGATGAATCCTTCCTCGCCCGCGCGGAACACGGTCGTGAGGATCGTTCCCGACGCGAAGCCGCCGGACCGGCAGATCTTGCCCTTGAACGTGCTGCCGTAGTTCGCCGCGTCCTGCAGCTGCTCGCCGGAGTTGTCGCCAGTGTATTCGGCGTGCGGGCTGTTCAAGAACTGGTTGACGATCGGCGCCAGGTTCTGCGCGTTCTGCTTCAGGTCGCCTGCGGCAACCGGGATCACGGAACCGGGGGTCGTGTTGGCGCTGAC
>CAYYZO010000028.1:0-14595 GCA_964476185.1 uncultured Myxococcales bacterium | reverse complement strand
GCCAGCTTGTGGCCGGTGTGGACGTAGCCCGGCTTGTCGCGCTCGGCAGCGCTGCGCGACTGATCGGTGTGGCAGCGCTGGCACTGGCGCGAGACGAACTTCGCGCCGCCGTCCTTGCCCTCCGTGGTCAGGTCCATCGCCGCATAGCAGTCCGTGGAAGCGCCGGTGCACGGCGTCGCCGACATGACCCCGCGGGTCGCCGCATCGACGTATCCCGACGTCGGGACCCAGTTTTCCCAGCTCAGGCCGTTGGCGGTGCAGAGGCCCTGCGTGGTGATCGTGGTCAGGTCATACTTGGTGGTCGTGTTGTAGGCGTTGCCGGCAACCGACGAACTGATGGCCGACGAGAACTTGCCCCTGACGCCATACGCGTAACGGCATATCGTTCCGGTGACCGGCAGCGGGGTCGGCGGAGGAACGCTCACGGTTCCCGGCGTGAAGTTCCAGTTCCAGAGGTAATCGCTCCAGCCCGAGGTCGAGGTTCGCTGCCTGCCCGACGGGTTGAGCGGATCGAACATCGGGCACTCGTTCGCCGGGGTGCCGTCCCAAGGGTACTCCGAGGGCCGGACGTACGGACCGTCCGACGGGGCATCGGTGAAGTTCATGTCGCGGTGACAGAAGCCGAGGCCGTCGGCCGACGTCGCGCCCTGCCACACGGCGTAGTTCGCCGTGTCGAACGGGGCGAGGGCGGGACCACCCGTGATCGGGATGACCGTCCCGTCCGGTTTCACACCCCGGTAGAACCAGCCGAACGCGACGCACGCGGGACCCACGGTCCCTCCCTTCGACGTGCACATGGCGGCGGTGTTGTCGAGGTCCACCCTCGAGACACCGGTGCCGCCTCCCGCTCCGGTCGTCGTGCAGACGCTCGTGCTCCAGGCGTGCCGCCAGCCGGTCAGCGGCGACACCGGTTGCGTCGAGCCCACTGCGGCCGGCGCGCAGTTTGCCTGGGTCGTCAGCCCGGTCAGGCCGGTCGTGTACGCGGCGCAGTCCCGGGCGTTCGTGATGTTCTTGTCGACGAGCATGTCGCCGTTCGGCTTGATGCCGACGACGCAGAACCCGTCATTCGGGTTGTCGTAGATGCCGGGGCTGGTCTCTTTCGTTCCGTCGACCAGGTACATGGCTCCGGCCTCTCCCGCGGGGAGCAGAAGTGGCATGAGCAGAAGGGACACCGCGACGATCGACCGTCCGTTGCCGAAAAGATTTCTCAGGATTCGTGCCATGATCTGCTCCTTTTGGCGGGAGGGAGTGCAAACCCGGAACCGGCTCCTGCCCTGCACCCGCCCCTTGTCCGAACTGGACACCCGAGCGCCCTCCAGCGCTTCTCGCCTGCCCCTTCCGCAAGAAGCGTGCCCCTATCGTGGCGGCGGAATCATTGACTTTTCGCGGGATGCACACAATCGCGTTTCCGGCCGTTGCGAAAACCGGGAGGCGGACATTCACAAATCCGATACTGCGGGAGCCGTAGCGAAGCAGCCGTTATCCAGAGAATGCGGCGCCGCCTCCCGGTCTGGCTCTTCGCCGTCTGGCCGCTCACGCCGGGCGTGAAGGCGGGACCATTGCCCGGGGCCGGCTCCAGCGGTAGGCCACGGAAGCGCCTGAGGGTTCGCCAGCCTCTTTTGCGGGGGTACCCGGGCCACGACATCTCGCCGGCCCGCTGGCGAGGAGGAGCGATGGCGGTCGCGACGATCAGGAACTGGCTCGAGATCAACGAAGCGATCGGAACTGCGGGCCAGCCGACGGAAGTCGAGCTGCGCGAACTGGCCGACGACGGATACCGGGTGGTGGTGAACCTCGGCCTTCTCGACCCGCGCTACTGCCTTGCGGACGAAGCCGGCGTGGTGCGGTCGCTCGGGCTTCGCTACTTCCACGTGCCTGTCCTGTTCGACTCGCCGCAGGTGGACGACTTCCGCGCGTTCGTCGCGGCGATGGATGCGTGCTCGGGCGAGCGCGTGTTCGTCCACTGCGCGGCCAACTACCGCGTGTCGAGTTTCCTCGCGGTGTACGGCGAGATGCGGCTCGGCTGGTCGCGCGAGCAGGCCGACGCGCACGCGCGCCGGCTCTGGCCGCTCAACGAAGTCTGGAGCGCGTTCCTCGAGCGATGTCGACGGGAGTTCGTTGACGGAGGCGCAGGGTGAACCGGACGGACGAAAGCGAAACCTGGTCGCACGCGTGGACGAAACTCGCCCGTGAGGACGAAGAGGACCTTCGCCGCGCCAGGGACCTGCTCGAGTATCCGAGCCTCGCCGCGCGCGTCGCGGGCGCGCTCGGTCGCCCGATCGAGCTCGGCCTGGGGTCCCTTCCCGCCGGCGCGGGCGAGATGATCGCGGTGGCGGCGCGCAGGTCGCTCGAGACGGCGCTCGACTTCGCGATCTCGTCGCTCGACGACGGGCAGCAGCGCGCCTCGCGCGACCTGCGCCACAAGGTGGCCGTCGCGATGACGGGCGCCGCCGGCGGGATGTTCGGGCTGCCGGCGACCGTCGTGGAGCTTCCGCTGACGACCACGATCATGCTGCGGTCGATCGCCGACATCGCGCGCAGCGAGGGCGAGCCGATCCGCAGCATGGAATCGCGCCTCAGCTGCATCGAGGTGTTCGCGCTCGGCGGCCGGCTCGCGAGCGACGACGCGAGCGAGTCGGCGTACTTCGCGGTGCGCATCGCGCTCGCGCGGGCATTGTCGGAAGCGGCGCGCCACCTGGGCGGCCGCGGCGCCACGGGCACCGCGGTGCCGTCGATGGTGCGCTTCGTCTCGCAGGTCGCCGTGCGCTTCGGCGTCCCGGTTTCCGAGAAGATCGTCGCGCAGGCGTTGCCGGTCGTCGGCGCGGCCGGCGGCGCGGTCCTGAACACGCTGTTCATCGACCACTTCCAGGACATGGCCCGCGGCCACTTCATCGTCCGCCGCCTCGAACGCAAGTACGGTCGCGACGCCGTGCGCGCCGCCTACGTGAACCTTCTCTAGCGGCCTTTCCAGTCGGGCTTGCGCTTCTGGGCGAAGGCGAGGGGGCCTTCGACGAAATCCTCGGAGCGGAACAGCGCGTCGACGGCCGGGTACTTCGCCTTCGCGGCTTCCTCGAGCGGACGGCCGAGGCTCTGCATCGCGACCTGCTTGGTCGCGCGCACCGACAGCGGTGCGCACGCGGCGATCTCGTTCGCCCAGGCCATCGCGCGCTCCATCAGCTGGTCGGGTTCGCAGACCTCCTGCGCGATGCCGAGGCGGTAGGCCTCGGCCGCGTCGACGTGGCGACCCGTCAGCATCATGCCCATCGCGTTCTTCAGGCCGATCTGGCGCGGGAGCCGGTGCATGCCGCCGGCCAGCGCCGCCAGGCCGACGCGCGGTTCGGGCAGGCCGAAGCGCGCGTTGCTCGACGCGACGATGATGTCGCAGGCGAGCGCGATCTCGAACCCGCCGCCGAGCGCGACGCCGTTGACGGCCGCGATGACCGGCTTGTCGAGGTCGTAGCGGTTCGTCAGTCCGCCGAACCCGCGCGGCGGGATCTCGAGCTTGCCCTGGTTCTCCGCCGTCCACTTGAGGTCGTTGCCGGCCGAGAACGCCTTCGGGCCGGCGCCCGTCACGATCGCGACCCACTGGTCGTCGTTCGCGGCGAAATCGTCGAACGCGTCGCCCATCTCGCGGTTGGCGGCGGGATGCAGGGAGTTGAACGACTCGGGACGGTTGATCGTCACGACGAGGACGCGGTCCTTCGCCTCGACCTGGATGAACTCGTACTTCTTCTGCGTCACGGCGGTCTCCTTCGGAAAACGGTCCCGCTGAGTAGCGGCCGACGTGCACCGGGGCAAACCGCTGCGGCGTCGTGACGATCGCTCGCCGGCCGGGCGTCGCACGCCGCCGCCGAGGCGCGCCGGCTCAGTTCCCGAGCCACCAGTCGATCAGTTCCGGCCCCGAGAACATGTAGAGCACGGCCCCGAACGCGAGGAACGGCCCGAACGGGATCTCGAGGTCGAACTGGCGGCGGCGAAGCACGACGGCGGCGAGCCCGACGACCGAGCCGACGAGCGAGCCGGTGAACAGGCTGAACAGCGTCGCCTGCCACCCGAGCAGCCCGCCGATCATCGCGAGCAGCTTCACGTCTCCGAGTCCCATGCCCTCGCGGTCGCGCAGCTTCTCGTACGTCCACGCGAACGCCCAGAGCAGGCCGCCGCCGCCGACGATGCCGAGCACGCTGTCGGTCACGCTGACGTGCCCGACGAGCCAGGCCAGCACGGGGCCGAGCGCGATCGACGGGAACGTGATCACGTCGAGGATCAGGAAGTGGTCGATGTCGATGAACGTGATGACGATCATCACGGCGACGATGGCCATCTGCAGCGCGGTCAGGGCCGGCGGCGATCCCTGCATCGCGACGAGTCCGAACATCGCCCCCGTCAGGATCTCGACGAACGGGTAGCGCATCGAGAACGGCGCGCGGCATCGGCGGCAGCGTCCGCCGAGGATCACGAAGCTCGCGACCGGGACGTTGTCGTGCCAGGCGATCGGCTCCCCGCAGCTGCGGCAGCGCGAGGACGGCGAGACGATCGACTCGTCCTCGGGCAGCCGCACGATGCAGACGTTGAGGAAACTGCCGACGACGAGGCCGAGCAGGACGGCGAACAGGAGCGTCATCGGGGCACCGGAGCCGGATGCTAGCCTCAGCGCGAGGCCGACGACAGCGGCGGGTCGGCGCTGCTGTCCCAGCGGAAGTCCCGAGAACCGGCCGGATGCGTGGCGGTCGCGACGAAGCCGGTTTCGTCGGCGGACTCCAGCGCGACCTCGACCCCTTCGGACGCGGCGAACCCGGTCAGCAGCGCGGTGTCGTCGGCGTAGGTCGGCGAGGTCGCGCGGTAGAGTTCCTCGGCCGCCGCGAGGTTGCGCAGGTCCTGCTGGGAGCGGGAGTCGTAGGCCGCGGCGCGGAACTCCGCGAAACGGGGCAGCGCGGCCGCCACCAGGATGCCGAGGATCGCCACCACGACGAGCAACTCGAGCAGGCTGAAGCCGCTCGCGCGCGCAGCGCCGCCGATTGCGGCCGGTGCGGCGCCGCGCGTGTCGGCGCAGGCCGGCCCGCGACGGGCGTGCGCGGCCAGGGTCCTGCGCGGGGATGGAGCGGAAAGGAAGCAGCGGGCGTGGATGCGACGACGGTCGTTCATGACGGCGTTCCTCCGAGAAGCAGCGATGCCGATCCCAGCATCGGTTGATAGAGCGCGAGCACGCCGCCGCCGACGGCGACGGCCATGACCACGACGGCTGCCGGCTCGGCGAGCCGGCAGGTGCGCGAAAGCGCGTGTTCGGCGGCGGCGCCTTCGAGCGCCGCCACGCGCGAGAACGCCCGCGCGTAGCCGCCGGTCGCTTCCGCGATCTCGAGCAGCGCAGCGGCGTCCCCGCTGCGATCGAGCGAAGCCGCGCGCCAGGCACGGCTCAGCGCCACGCCGCGCCTCAGCGAGCGCAGCGCCTCGGCGAGCCGCTGCGCCACGACGCGGTTGGATGCGGCGCGCGCGGCGAGCGAGAGCGCTTCCTCGGCCTCGCAGCCGGCCTCCAGCAGCATCGCGACGAGCGCGCAGCTCGCGTGGATCTCGCGGGGCGCGACCACGGCCGAGACGGCGGGCGCCTCGACGGCGAAGCGGTCGCAGGCGTGCGCGAACGCAGGGCTGCGGCGCCGCGCTGCCGCGAAGAGGAGGCCGCAGGCGACGGCAGCGGCCGCCGCGCCGGGGCCGCTCGACGTCGCGAGCTCGCCGAACCGCAGCAGGGACCGGGTCGCCCACGGGAGCTCGGCGCCGTGCCCGGCGTACATCGCGGTGAACGACGGCAGCACCGCGATCGCAAGGAAGCAGAGCGCAGCCACGCCGCCGGAGGCGAGCAGGGCGGGATACGCGAGCGCCGACGCGAGCCGTCGTCTTCCGCCGCGCTCGCGTTCCATGCGCTCGGCGAGCAGCGCGAGCGCGCGCGGAGTCGATCCGCCGCGTTCGCCCGCGCGGACGACCGCGATCTCCGCCTCGTCGAACGGAAGACGGCGGTCTCCCATCGCCGTCGACAGCGTCGCGCCGCGGCGAACGGCCGCGTGCAGGCAGGCGAGCACCCGATCGCCTCCGCGCGCGGCCGAGGCGATCGCGTCGCCGGTCGCGATGCCCGCTCCCGTCAGCGCGGCCAGGCGCGCGATCGCCGCGCACGCCTCGCGGCGCGGGATGCCGCGCCGTGCGAACCGGCCTCGCGTGGAGACCGGCGACCGCCGATACGACCCGGGCAGGATGAACGCGCTCACGGGGTTCCTCCGGCCGTGCCCGGCTCGTGGCCGTCGTGCGGCTGCGGGCACTGCGTGAGCACTTCCTCGAGCGTCGTTTCGAACGCGAGCACGCGGGCGAGGCCGGCGGCGCCGAGGCTGCCTGGCGCGAACGGCGCCGGCGCCTCGTCGATTCCGTCGGCGAGCTCGAACAGCGCGAGGCGGCCCGCATAGCCGCGGCCCCGGCACCGGTCGCAGCCGCGCGCGAACGGCAGGGTCTCCGGAGGGGGAAGCTTCGCGCGCACGAACCATTCGGCCGAACGCGCCCGCACGGGGCCGCGCGCCGAGCACGCGTCGCAGAGCCGCCGTACCAGCCGCTGCGCGACGACGAGCGTGACGGTCGCGCGGACCAGGTACTCGGCGACGCCGATCTCCGGCAGGCGCAGCAAGGCTTCGCGGGCGTGCGCCGCGTGCAGGCTCGTCAACACGAGATGACCGGTCAGCGCGGCCCGGCAGGCGATGCGCGCGCTCTCGTCGTCGCGGATCTCCCCGATCATCAGCACGTCGGGGTCCTGCCGCAGCAGCGCGCGCAGGACGACGGCGAACGTGCGGCCGACTTCTTCGTCGACGGCCACCTGGCAGACGCCGGCGATGTCGAACTCCACGGGGTCCTCCACGCTCGCCAGTGCGCGCGTCGCGTCGCGAAGGTGGACCAGCGCCGAGTGGAGGGTCGTCGATTTGCCGCTTCCGGTCGGTCCGGCGACGACGATCAGCCCGTTCGGCCTGGCGAGCGCCGCGACCACCCGTTCGAGCCCGCGATCGCCGAGCCCGAGGTCGGCCAGCGAAGGCGCCGCGCGACGGCCGCGCAGCAGGCGCAGCGCGATCTTCTCGCCGCGCGCAGCCGGCAGGAATGAGGAACGGACGTCGACGGTCTCGCCGTCGTCGAGCGTCCACGTGAAGCGGCCGTCCTGCGGCAGGCGCCGCTCGGCGAGGTCGACGCGCGAGAGCAGGCGGATGCGCGTGAGCATCGCAGGGACGAGCGCCGCCGGCGGTGGCTCCAGGTCGCGCAAGTGGCCGTCCACCCTCATCCTCACGCGCAGGCCGCCGCGCTCCGGCTCCAGGTGGAGGTCGGACGCCCCCTCTTCTGCGGCGGTCGCGAGGAGGGCGCTGAGGCGACGCACGGCCGGGGAACCGTTCTCGCCGCTTCGAGGCGGCTCTGCCTGCGCGGTCCATTCCGTCATGCCGGGCACGCTACGGTGGTCGTCGGCCCCCGATCAACGACGGGGATGTCATGTTCGTCCCGGGAGCTCCGGTGTCCTTTGTCACTTGCCGTGTCCGATGCCGTTGGTGTCGGCGTGCGCCGGTGAGCAGACTCCGCGCCGAGGTCGAAACCGCGTGACCGCCCGCCGCACTGCCACCGATCGCGCCGCTGCCCGGCCGCCGAGGACGCCGCCGCGGCCGGAGGGCGTCGATTCCGCGCGGGCCGAGACCGAACTGCGCCGTACGCGCGAACAGTACGAGCACCTCGTCGAGTCGATCGACGGGATCGTCTGGGAGGCCGAGGCCGAGCCGCTCCGCTTCCGTTTCGTCAGCGCCCAGTCCGAGCGGCTGCTCGGCTACCCGCCATCGCTCTGGCTCTCGCAGCCGGACTTCTGGCTCGAGCACGTCCACGCGGACGACCGGGCGTGGGTCGACGAGTTCTGCCGCCGCTCGACGCGCGAGCGGAAGAACCACGACTTCGAGTACAGGATGATCGCGGCCGATGGCCGCGTCGTCTGGCTGCGCGACATCGTGAAGGTCGTGGAGCAGCCGGACGAGGGGGTCTTGCTGCGCGGTGTGATGGTCGACATCACCGAGAAGCGCCAGGGCGAGAACGAGCTGCGCGCTGCCGAGGACCGCTTCCGCAATTTCGTCGAGACCCTGAACGACGTCGTCTATGCCCTGGACCGTCACGGGCACTTCATCTACTGCAGCCCTGCGCTCGAGCCGATCTCCGGGTACAAGCCTTACGAGCTGGTCGGACGTTCGTTCGCGGACTTCCTCGACCCCGAGGATCTTCCCGCGGTCTCGGCCACCCTCGACCGCGTTCTTCGGGGAGATTCCGCGCAGCTCGAGTTCCGCATCCGCGACAAGCACGGGGAGGTCCGCTGGGTCCACACGTCCATCGGGCCGACGACGGAGAAGGAGCGGATCGTGGGGGCGACCGGCGTGTTCAGCGAGATCACGGCGCGCAAGCGCACGCTGGAAGCGCTCTACGAAAGCGAAGCGCGGTACCGGGAACTCGTCGAGATGTCGCCGGACTCGATCGTCGTGCACCGCGACGGGCGCATCGTCTTCGCCAACAGCGCGGCACTGCGACTCGCGGGGGCCAGGGACGCCTCCGAGCTCCTCGGGCGTTCGCCGCTCGAGCTCGTCCACGACTCCAGCAAGCCCGTCGCGATGGAGCGCATCCGCAGGATGTTGAGCGAAGGGCGCGCCGTCGGGCGCGTCGAGCAGGTGTTGCTGCGGCTGGACGGCACCGAGATCGACGTGGAGGTCCTCGCCGGCCCGATCGTCTTCCACGGCCAGCCGTCGATCCAGGTCATCATCCACGACGTGTCCGAGCGGACGCGGGCCAGGCAGGAGATCGAGAGGCTCAACGAGGAGCTCGAGCAGCGCGTGCGCGACCGGACGGCGGACCTCGTCGTCGCCAATCGCGAGCTGGAGGCGTTCAGCTATTCGGTGTCCCACGACCTGCGCGCGCCCCTTCGGGTCATCGAGGGGTTCGCGCGCATGCTGATCGAAGAGTACGGCGCGACGCTCGACGAACAGGCCTCGTTGTGGCTCGGGAGGATCCACGCCACGAGCACGCGCATGGACCACCTCATTCGCGACCTGCTGGGATTCTCGCGGATGTCGCGCGTTTCCATGACGCGCGAGCGCGTGGACCTGAGCGCGATCGCGCGAAGCGTCGTGGAGGATCTGCGGCACCACCAGCCCGGCCGCGAGGCCACGATCGCGATCGCCGACGGACTCGTCGTGGACGGCGACGGGACGCTCCTGCGCGTCGCGATGGAGAACCTCATCGGCAATGCGTGGAAGTACACGAGTCGAAACCCGGCTGCCCGCATCGAGTTCGGCGAGGAAGCGAACGGCGCGGCACGCGTCTACTACGTTCGCGACGACGGCGTCGGTTTCGACATGAACTTCGCGGGCAAGCTGTTCCGCCCGTTCCAGCGCCTGCACGCGGACGGGGACTTCGAAGGGACGGGGATCGGGCTCGCGACCGTGCAGCGGATCATCGAGCGGCACGGCGGCCGCGTCTGGGCCGAAAGCGCGCCCGGGGAGGGCTCGACGTTCCGGTTCACGCTTCGGCAGCCGGCCGGCTGAGCGCCGCGATGCCGGGGCCTACCAGCTCTCCCGGTGGCAGGTCCCGTCGAAGCCGAGCTCGAAGTCGAGCACGTTGCCGGGGTCGATGTCCCCGCCTCCCGGGACGTCGCGTCCGCGGAAGTTCAGGATCCAGTACGACTGCAGCGGCGTGACGCGGTACTTGAGCGTCACGCGACGCAGGCCGTCCAGCGTGCCGTCGCCGCGCCACGCGTACTTGCGCCTCACCGGATCGGCCTTGGTCCAGCCGGCGTCGGAGGCGGGGATCGCCAGGTCCACGCTGCCGCCGACGTCCACGACGTGGAGAGCGAAGTCGGTGTCGCGCGGGTCGAGGTCCCGGTACGCGGCGACGTCGTCGAACAGCAGCCCCTTGTACGAGAACCGCCGGGCGTCGCTGCGGAAGCGCAGGCCGTAGAGGTCGCCCGAGCTGCACGCGGGCGCCGGGCACGTGCAGTCGCCCTGGCACTGGCCCGGGCAGGCCGCGTCGTCCGTGCCGTCGCAGGCCTCGCCGCTCTCGGCCACGTCGTTGCCGCACACGGGCGGCGGGCATTCGCACGAACCGTTGCACTGGCCGGGGCAGGCCGCGTCGTCGGTCCCGTCGCAGTCTTCCCCGTACTCGACCACGTCGTTGCCGCACACCGGCGGGTCTCCGCCGAACACCGTCGTCGTGACCTGGTACTCGCCGCTGCCGCCCGCGCGCTGCACGAACACGGACCAGGTGCCGGCGGTGGGGGTCGCGAACTCGCAAGCGCCGTACATCGACGCGCCGTCGGCCTTGCAGTCGAAGCTCGCGGCGCTCGCGCCGCTGCCCTGCTTCACGAAGAAGTTCGGGTTGAACGTGCCGTTGTCGGTCCCGTTCAGCGTGAAGCGAACGAGCTGGGGCGCGCCGGTGAGGTTCACCTCGAAGGCATCGTCGGGATTCCCGCCGCCGAGGCTGCCGCTGTTCTGGTGGACCGTGACGTCGACGTGGCCTACCGGGGGCAGGCCGCCGCAGGTCGCGGTCGAGTCGCCGCCGAGCTGGCCCGTGATCCACGCGCGGTTGTAGTAGACGCTGGCATCCCAGCTGTGGTCGGTGGGCAGGCAATCGAGCGAGCTTCCGGCCGAGGTCACGCCGACGATCTCGGTGACTCCGCCGAAATCCATGAAGAGCGGGCCGCCGGAATCGCCGTTGCAGGTGTTGGAGTCCGTTCCCGGCGCGCCGACGGGTGACTCGTAGTTCCAGCACACCAGCTTGTCGTTGCCCTCGCCGGTGGTCTCGCCCGTGTCGCAGTTGGCGGTGACGACGTCGCCGCGGCGCTTTACGCCGTAGTCGTTGCCGCTGCCGGAGGTCTGGCCGAATCCCGCGATCTCGCCGGCCAGGCCGACGCCCATCGCATTGAGGTCGTGGGTGGTGTTGAGCGTGGTCGGGTCGATGCCGGTCACGTCGGCCGCGAGGTGAAGGATCGCGATGTCGTTGCCGGACAGGCCGTTGTAGCCGGGATGGACGGCGATCGAGGAGACCGCGTGGATCCCGCCGTGCTGCAGGTAGACCCAGTAGTGCGACGCGACGAGGTCGCCCTCCACGCAGTGCGCCGCGGTCAGGAACGTGCCGCAGCCGACGAGGGTTCCGCTGCACTGGGTGCCGGCGTTGTTGCCGTTGATCGCCGCGCCGCCGCTGTGGAGCAGGGCGCCGGTGGTCGGGAAGTCCTGCGTGTTCACGCCGTTGACGATCCGCTGGGTCGCGCCGGCGTCGCCGGCGACGAGCGCGAGACCGATCACCCAGGCGATGGCCGCCGGAAAGGCGGCCGACGCCGTCGGGCGCCGAAAGCTCCACGTAAGGTTCATGCTGGCTCCTCCCGGCCCCCGTGGCCGCCTGCCGGCGCAGCCCCGCGATGGCGGCGGCGGCAGGCTGCGACCCTATCCCCGTGGCGGTGGTTGCTGCAAGACGGTTTGCCCGGTGGAAGCGGCGATTGGCCGCAGGGCCGGGTCGCGGAACGGCGACCGTCAGTAGAGCGTCGTCTTGTAGCTCTGCTCGAGGCCGGCCTCGATCTGCTCGGCCACCTCGTCGCCGGCGCCGAACTTCTTCGCGAGTTGGCGGCCGAGATTCACCTTGTAATCGGCGGGCCACGTCTCGGGCTTCCACAGCGTGGAGCGCAGGAACGCCTTGCCGCAGTGGAAGAAGCATTCCTCGACGGCGACGCGCGTCGCGAGCAGGGCCGGCTTGCCCTTCGCGGACAACCGTTCGAGCAGCGCCGGGTCGCGCGTCAGCGAGGCCTTGCCGTTCACGCGCAGCGTCTCGGTCGTGCCGGGTACGAGGAAGATCATCCCGACGCGCGGGTTCTGCAGGATGTTGCGGAAGCCGAACGCGAGCTTGTTGCCGGGGCGGTCGGGGACGACGAGCGTGCTCTCGTCCTTGAGCAGCACGAAGCCCGGAGCGTCGCCCTTCGGCGAGACGTCGAGCCGGCCTTCGCGGTCGCTCGTCGCGAGCAGCATCAGCGGCGAGCGTGCGACGAACGCGGCCGCGTACTCGTCGACGCGGTCGAAGACCTTCTGCCGGACCATCTCGGAGGTCTGGCCGAGGACTTCCTCGATCTGCTCTTCGGTTTCGATGCGCCACGGATCGTTCATGGTCGCTTCTCCTTTCGCGAGGCCGCGACGCCGACCGCCTGCAGCATCACGTCGACCGGCGCCTTCCTGCCGGTGAACCGCCGGAACGCGGCGGCGCCCTGGTGCACGAGCATGTGGCGTCCGTCGACGACGGGGCGCCCGGCCTTCGCGGCGAGCGCGAGGAACGGGGTGAGGCCCGTGCGCGAGTAGGCGAGGTCGAAGTGGACGCAGGTCTTCGGCGTCCGGCCGGCCGCGTAGGCCAGGAACGCCCCGCCTTTCAGGCCGACCGGGGTGCAGTTGACCACGAGCGTGCGGCTCGCGAGCAGCTCCCCGTGCTGCAGCACGGAAAGGTCGGTCGCCGTGCCGCCGAGCTCGCGAGCGAGCTTGCGGGCGGTCGCGACGGTGCGGTTCGCGAGCACGACGTCGTCGGCGCCGCCTTCGCCGAGCGCGTGCAGCACCGCGCGTGCGCTGCCGCCGGCGCCGATCACGAGCACGCGCGCGCCGCGGACCTTCGTGCCGTGCGAGCGCAGCGCCTCGGAGAACCCGCAGGCGTCGGTGTTGTCGCCGACGATCTCGTCGCCGTCCCGGAAGATCGTGTTGACGGCGCGGATCGCCTCGGCCGCCGGCGTCAGCCGGTCGACGAGGCGCAGCACGTCCTGCTTGAAGGGGACGGTCACGTTGAAGCCGACCAGGCCGAGCGCGCGCATCGCCTTGACGGCGTCGCGGATCGTCGCGCGCGTCGCGCGCATCGGCACGTAGACGTAGTCGAGGCCGAGCGCCGCGAACGCCGCGTTGTGCATGCGCGGCGACAGCGAGTGGTCGACGGGATCGCCGAGGATGCCGACGACGCGGGTCGTGCCCTCGACGCGGGCGGCATCCGGCGAGAGGGCCCCGCGGCGGGCGGTTCTGGTCTTCGAGCTTACGGTGGTCATGGTGTCCTGGACGGTGGGCGTGCGCCGGCGCGTCCCGAGGCAGGCCCTCGCCCGCGCTTTTCCCAGCGAAGTCCGGCCCGTGCAAGGCGCGCGGGCCGTCGGCCCCGGCGCATTGCCCGACGGCCGGATCGGGGGTATGCCCAAGGTATGAGATCCAATACCAAGTCGAGCATCACGCTGCCGCCGGCCGAGCTCGCGCTGGTCGAGGAACTGCAGGCGCGCCTCGGCGCGAAAACCAAGGTCGAGGTCGTGCGCCGCGGCCTTCGCCTTCTGAAGGAGGCGGCCGACCGCGATGCGCTGCGCAAGGCGTACCGGACAGCGTCGGCGGCGACGCGCGGTGACCTTCCGGTCGAACTGGCCGAGCTCGACCAACTCGTGGTCGACGGACTCGACGAGTCGTGAAGATCCGTCGCGGCACGCTGTACCTCGCGGACCTCAGCCCGCGTCGTGGCACCGGGTCCGGCAAGACCCGGCCGGTGGTCGTCGTGCAGAACGACCTGCTGAACGACGCCGGTCATCCTTCGGCGTGGGTGCTGCCGTGCACGACGCGGCTGGTCGGCGACAACCTGTTGCGCGTGGTGTTGCCGCGCGGGATCGCCGGCAACGTCGAGGACTGCGAGGTGATGATCGACCAGTCTCGTGCGATCGACAACGCGCGGTTCGTGAAGGCGCTGCGGCCCGTGCCGGCGGCGATCGTTCGGGAGATCGAGGAGAAGCTTCGGCTGCTGGCGGGAATCTGAGCGGTCGCGCGGCGGCGCGCGCGAATCGCATACGGCCAGCGCAGGGGACCGCGACGGAAGGTCCGCCAGCGCAGGCGGTGAAACGTGAACGGGCGCGGTACCGGGGGGGTGGCCCCCGCCCACCGTAGCCCCCGGCGGGGGGCGGGGCCGCCGCCCCCCGAGAGGTTCCGGTCGATCGACCGGGAATCACTGCCCGAGCTTGAACGTCAGGCCGGCGGTCAGCTCACCCGAGTTGTACGTGGTCGAGGAGTAGCCGTAGCAGTATCCCCAGATGTCACAGTAGGTGTAGGTCCCCGTCGTGATCCGGGTGCCCGTCACCTTCCAGCGGCCCTCGAGGCGCAGTGCGACCTTCTCGTTGATGTCGGCATTCATGCCCAGGCCGAAGTTGACGCCGAACAGGGACTCGGAGTCGAGTTCCTGACCCGAGGTCTGGCCAGTCAACTCCGGATGCGTCACCGTCCAGCCGAAGCCGATGGTGCCGAAGCCCGTGATCTTCGGATTGGCGAAGTTATGCTGACGGCCCACGAAGTTGAGGTCGTACTGGTCGTAGTTGATCCGGCCGAGTTCGCTGGATCCGGGATTGTAGCCGGGGAAGCTGTTGCCGACCTCGACGTCCGATCCGGCGCGCGTGTACGAGAACTCGACGCCGCCATAGGGCTGCGGGAAGAAGCCGAGACGGCCGCCCCAGGTGTAGGAGTTCTTGAGTCCGATCGTGGAGCCCGTTCCGCCACCCGAGACCACGGTGAACAGGTCCTGCGCGAT
>CAYYZO010000027.1:40806-42976 GCA_964476185.1 uncultured Myxococcales bacterium | reverse complement strand
TGAGCACCACACAGGCAGCAGCAGCGACGATGTCCGGCGTGGCCGGGGCGGAGGTCCGCAGCCGCCGCACGTTCGCGATCATCGCGCATCCGGACGCCGGCAAGACCACGCTGACCGAGAACATGCTGCTGATGGGCGGCGCGATCCGGCTCGCCGGCCAGGTCAAGGCGCGCGGCGAGAACCGCCGCGCGCGCTCCGACTGGATGAAGATCGAGCAGGACCGCGGCATCTCGGTGTCGTCGGCGGTCATGACCTTCGAGTTCGGCGGCATCACCTGCAACCTGCTCGACACGCCCGGCCACGAGGATTTCAGCGAGGACACGTACCGGACCCTGACCGCCGCCGACAGCGCGATCATGGTGCTCGACGCGGCCAAGGGCATCGAGCCGCAGACCCTCAAGCTCTTCGAGGTCTGCCGGCTGCGCAACATCCCGATCCTGACGTTCATCAACAAGATCGACCGCGAGGCGCTCTCCCCGTTCGAGCTGCTCGACCAGATCGCGGAGAAGCTCGCGCTCGACGTGTCGCCGAGGATGTGGCCCGCCGGCTCCGGCGGCCTGCTGCGCGGCGTGTTCGACCTCGTGGCGGACACGTTCGTTCCGTTCGTGCGCGGCGGCACCGTGCTCGACGCGGTCGCGGCGACCGGCGACGAGGCGCGCGGGCACTTCGACGGCGAGGAGTTCGACGTCGTCCACGGGGAAATCGACCTCGCCCGCGCCGGCTATCCCGAGTTCGACCTCGAGCAGTACCTCGAGGGGCACCTGACGCCCGTCTACTTCGGCAGCGCGCTGCGCGCGCTCGGCGTGCGCGAACTGCTCGAGGCGGTCGTTCGCCACGCGCCGCCGCCGCGCCCGCAGCCGGCGGCGACCCGCGTGGTCGAGCCGACCGAGCCCAAGGTCTCGGGGTTCGTGTTCAAGGTGCAGGCCAACATGGACGCGAACCACCGCGATCGCGTCTCGTTCATGCGGCTGTGCTCGGGGCGCTTCCAGCGCGGCATGCGACTGCGCCTGTCGAGCACCGGCAAGACCATCGGCGTGCACAACCCGATCCTGTTCTTCGCTCAGAACCGCGAGCTCGTCGACGAGGCTTGGCCCGGCGACATCATCGGGATCCCGAACCACGGCACGATCCGCGTCGGCGACACGCTGACCGAAGGCGAGGACCTGCGGTTCACCGGCATCCCGAACTTCGCGCCCGAGATCCTGCAGCGCGTGCGGCTGGACGACCCGATGAAGTCGAAGCAGCTGCGCCGCGCGCTCGAAAGCTTCGCCGAGGAGGGCCTGACACAGGTCTTCAAGCCGAAGCTCGGCGCCAACTGGATCGTCGGCGTCGTCGGGCGCCTGCAGCTCGAGGTTCTCGCGTCGCGGATCCAGAACGAGTACGGCATGAAGGTCGGCTTCGAGAACGCGCCGTACGAGACCGCGCGCTGGGTCGCGGCCGCCGACCCGGCCGAGCTCAAGCGCTTCGAGGACGCGAACCATTCGGCGATGGCCGAGGACCGCGACGGCGCGCCGATCTTCCTCGCGCGCAACAACTGGGAGCTGCGCTACGCGCAGAAGCAGTGGCCGGACGTCGTCTTCGCGGCGACCCGCGAGCGCGTCGCCGCGGGACAAGGCGACGACTGACGCGAACGGACCCGTCCGTCTCCCGGCCGCCGCGGCCGTCCCCGCTCCCTTGCCAGACCGGCTGCACGCGACCATGCTCGGCCGCGCGCCGGGCCGGGTCGGCGGGGGACGCCCGCCGCCGAAGCGGCCCGTCCCGCCCCGCGCGGAGGTTTCGTGAAGCTCATCAGATCGGTTGCGATCGTCGTCGTCGCCTACGCCGCTCTCGTCGCCGCGTTCGAGACGTATCTCGGGATCGCGCAGCCCAGGTTCCACAACGACCAGGCCGAGGGATGGGACGCGACCATCGTCCTCGTGACGAGGGGAGCGGACGGCTCGACCGAGCCGCGCGTCGTCTCGCCGATGACCAGCGACGGCAAGCTCTACGTGTCCGCGAACCACTGGCCGCGCTCGTGGTACAACCGCGTACTGGCCAACCCCGAGCTCGAGGTCATCAACCGCGACGTGACGGCCGCCTATCTCGCCGTCCCGATCCCCGCCGGAAGCCGCGAGCACGAGCGCCTCGAACGGGAGCATCCGCATCCGGCGTGGTTCCGATTCCTGACGGG
>CAYYZO010000027.1:18111-40706 GCA_964476185.1 uncultured Myxococcales bacterium | reverse complement strand
ACCCGTGGTCGTCGCGACGAGGGAGCGGTCGCCCGGGTCAGCCGTTCGCCTTCAACAGCAGGTCGGCCGCGCGTCGGACCACCGGCAGGTGCTCCCCGCCGGCGACGGCGGCGCGCGCGGGCCCGAGAACGGCGCGCGCCTGATCGCCGGCGCCACGTTCCAGCAGCAGCGAAGCAAGGTCGCTCGCCGCGAGCAGCGCGTGCCAGAAGTTCCCCCGGAGGTTGGCGAGCTCGAGCGAGCGCCGGGCGAGCGCTTCCGCCGACGCGCCGTCGCCGGCCGCCGCGTGCCGCCTTGCCTGAAGGCGCAGGATCTCCGACTCGAAGAACAGCTCGCCGTGGCTGGCCGCGAAGCTCGACGCCTCCGCCAGCAGTTCCTCGGCGCCGTCCCGTCCCGCCTCCATCAACGCCTCGGCGTACAGGCAGCACATCGCGCTCTGGTCGACCCAGTGCCCGACCGTGCGGCGGCCGTCGAGGCTCTCCCGCACCCTGGCGAGCGCCTCGTCGACCTTGCCCTGGCGGAACAGCGCCATGCCGACGACGAACAGCGGGCGGGTCGTCCAGTCGATGAACCCGTGTTCGTTCGCGAGCTCGATCGTGCGTTCGGCGATCGGGGCCCCCGCCGCGAAGTCGTAGGAGAGCCCGAGGCTCCACGCCGAGAGCGATCCCGTCACGCATTCGGCGTAGTGGCTGTGGTCCCTGGCGCGCTCGAGCGCGCGGCCGGTCAGCGCCCGCACGTCGTCCGGCCGGCCGCGCACGGCCAGCGCCGGCCCGAACTGCGACAGCAGCAGCGCGTCGAGGTCCGCGCCCGGCACCGGATCGGTATCGTGCGCCGTCGCGATCGCCGACTCGAACACCTCGACGGTCCGCTCGGTCGCGCCCGTGCGGTACAGCACGTTGCCGACTGCGAACGCGAGCAGCTTCTTCGCGCCGGGATCGGCGAGCTGCTCGGCGGCCGGGACGATGGCGCGCATCATCTCGTGCGCGTCGGCGTAGCGTCCGGTCACGCACGCGGCCACGATCGCCCCCGAGTTCGCGATCACGCGGTCGCGGAGGTCCTCGACCGTCTCGGCCAGCTCGGTTGCCCGCGACCAGAGCTGCGCCACCTGCGGGTCGGAGAAGCCGAACGCGAGCTGGCGCGCGTGCGTGAGGTCCGAGAGGATCAGCACGCGCTGGGCGTTCGGGTCCTCCAGCTGCGGGCTCGCGTCGACGAGTTCGAGGGCCCGCTCCAGCCTGGCGACCGCATCGCGAGGCGCGTCCTGGTGCATGGCCTCGCGCGCGGCTTCGCGCAGCCACCGGATCGCGCGAGCGGCGTCGCCGCCCTCGTCGTAGTGGACCGCCAGCAGCGAGGAGACCTGCGAGAGTCGCCCCGCCGACTCTCGCTCGATTTGTTCGGCCGCCGCCAGGTGGAGCCGCCGTCGCACGGAGCGCGCGAGTCCCTGACAGACCACGCCCTGGACGGTCGCGTGCAGGAACGCGTACTGCTCGCCGGCCGTGCCGTCGGCGGCCACGACCGTGCCGCAATGGCGCAGGATCCGGCCTCGCCGCGCGATGCGATCGCAGGCGGCGTCCACTTCCTCGACGGACAAGGCCGCCGACGCCGCGATCGACGCGGGCAGGAACTCGCCGATCCGCACGCTCGCCGCCTGCGCGACGGCGCGCTCCTCGGGCGAGAGCGCCGCGATCTGGCCCTCGAGCAACGCCCGGAAGCTGTCGGGGACCGTGTCACGCATCGCCGCCGGATCGATGGTCGGCTCCCAGCGGCCCTCCGGCGTCCTCGCGACGACACCGCGGGCGATCCAGTCGTCCAGCACCAGGCGCACGAACAGCGGATTGCCGGCGGTCTGGCGCAGCAGCCATTCGGCGATGCCCTCGCTCGCCCCGAGGCCGGGACAACGCGACGAAAGGTACTCGCGGATCGTGACGACGGGGAAAGGTTCGAGAACGATCTCGTGCGTCCCTTCGCGCACGCCGAGTTCCCGCTTCAAGTCGACCACCGGATGGGACGCCACGACGGCTTCGGCATCGCGCATCGTGACGACGACGAGGAGGCGGGCTTCGTCCCGTCGCTTCGCGATGGCCGCGAGCGCGTCGACCGACGCGATGTCGGCCCAGTGCAGGTCTTCCAGGACGAGCACGAGCGTGCGCTCCCCGGCAATGCCGTCGAGCGCGCCGAGGAGCTCTCGCAGCGTGGCGCCGGGAGACGCCGAACCGACGGCGGCGTCCGACGACCCGACGGCCGGCAGGCGCGACGCCCACGAAGGCGCGGAGCGCCGAAGGACCTCCGCGACCGCAGGACCGAAACGGCGATCCCGCGCGAGCCGCTCGAGGGCGTCGAGGAACGGCAGGTACGGCTCGGGCGTGCCCGACGTCTCGAGGCACTGCCCATGCGCGACCACGAGGGAGCCGGCGGCGTCCGAGTCCGCGATGCGCTCGAGAAACGAGTCCGTGAGCAGCGTCTTGCCCGCGCCCGCTTCGCCCACGACGAAGACGACCTGCCGCGAACCGGTGCGGGCGCGGGCGAGCGCCGCGTCCAGCCGCTCCAACTCTGCGCCCCGCGCGATCATCGCCGCGCCGGCCGGGTGGACGGGCGAGGCCGGCTCGGCAGCTGTTCCCGACGAGGCCGACCGGCCGCTCCCGCGCTCGAGGACCCGGGCGCTGCCGATCCAGCGGAAACCCCGGCGCGGTACCGTTTCGATCCAGCGCGGCGTTGCCGCGTCGTCGTCGAGGGCGACGCGCAATTCGCCGATCGACTTGCTCAGCGTCCCCTCGGTGACGGCCGTGTCCGCCCAGACGCCGTCGAGCAGCTCGTCCTTGGTCACGAGCTTGCCGGCGCGCCCGACCAGCATCCGCAGCACTTCCCAGGTCTTCGGCCTGAGGTCGACGCCACGGTCGTCGAGGAGGAGTCGCTCGGCAGCGAGGTCGAGGACTACGCTCGAAGCTTCGTCGTGAGCCGGCATGGAGGGCGCGCACTTACGCTGGCGAGGCCCCGGCAGTCAAGACGGAACGTGGATGGAGAACGGACGCGGGGCTCCTCAGCCCGTCAGGTTCACGAACGCCCTCAGCAGTTCGTCGCGCGTCGCGGCCGGCAGCAGGTCGAGCATCGTGTTGAGCGGCGCCATCTTCTCGGGAACCTCGGCGCCCGTGATGCCGACCTCGGGCGCGACGGCCATCAGCACCTCCTCGAGCGGCTTGCCAGCCACCGAGGCGGCGATCTCCGCGAAACGGGCGCGGTCCACGGACGGGCCGCGCCGCCTCAGCTCCTCGACGACCTCGCGCAGGTCCGAGAGGAACACGTCGACGTGCGGCACGTTCGCCCAGCTCACGCTGACGTGGAGGTTGGCGGGGCCGCCGCCGCACGCGAACTGAGGCAGCAGGCGCCAGCCGCGCGCGCGCATCCCGTCGTCGACCTCGAAGATCGAGACCTCGTCGGACGCGATCGTGAACATGCACATCTCCGGATCGCCGAGCACCCGGATCGCCGGAATCGCCGCGATGCCGTCGAGCATGCGCCGCGTGGCGTCCTCCGATTCGCGCACGATGCGGCGGAACCCCTCCTCGCCGAGGTGGCGCAGGATCGCCCACGCCGCCGCGACCGGCCCGCCGGTGCGGCTGCTCTGGGCCGTCGGGTTGATAACCGCGTACTCGGTCGTCGACGAGCAGACGAACCACGCGTGCTTGCGCAACTCGCGGTCGCGGTAGAGCACCACCGACGCGTTCTTCGGCGCGTAGCCGTACTTGTGGAGGTCCGCCGAGATGCTCGTCACGCCCGGCACGGAGAAGTCGAAGTCGCGCACGGCGAGGCCCATGCGCCGCATCACCGACAGGTAGATGCCGCCGACGCAGCCGTCCACGTGGAACAGCGCGCCGCGCCCCTTCGCGATCGCCGCGAGCTCGGGGACGGGGTCGATCGTGCCGTGCGAGAAGTTCGGCGCCGAGCCGACGCCGAGGATTACGTCGGGCCCGAACGCGTCACGGAACGCGCCGACGTCCGCCCGAAAGCCGGTCGTGTCGACGGGCGTCTGCACCACCCGCACGTCGAGGTAGTGGGCGGCCTTCAGGAACGCCGGGTGCGCGGTGACCGGCAGCACGATCTCCGGCCGGGTGATGTGCGGCCGGTGCTCGCGCGACCAGTCGCGAGCGGTCTTGACGGCCATCAGGATGCTCTCGGTCCCGCCGCTCGTGATGCTGCCGACGACGTCGGCGTCCGCGCGCAGCAGTTCGGCGATCGACGCCACGATGTCGCGCTCGAGACGACCGAGGCTCGGGTACATGTTGATGTACAGGGCGTTCTGCGCGAGGAACCGTGTGTACGCCTCGACCGCGAGGTCGTGCGCGCCCTCGCCGGCGTCGTACAGCCCCGTCAGCAGCTTGCCGGTGCGCCAGTCGGCGTCGTTCTCGGCAAACCGGGCGAGTTCCGCCAGGATCGCCTCGCGCGGCTGGCCCTTCTCCTGCAATGCACCCATCGCGATCTCCTTCCGGTCCGCGGCGGCGCGCTTCAGCGCTGGCCGCGGCAAACGAGCATGGTCAACTCCCCGGCCTCGTTCATCGCGCCGGCCTCGACGCCGGCCTCGTCCCCCGTTCCCGCGAACAGGTCGACGCGCGCGGCTCCCCGGATCGCCGCGCCGACATCCTGCGCGAACACGAAGCGCGTGAGCGGCTCCTTGCCCGCAAGCCGTCCATCGTCGCCGAGCAGCGGTCGCGTCGTGCGCAGCCACACGAGCACGCCGCGCGGGACGTGCGCGTCGTCGGTCGCGATCGAGCGGCCCGCCACGAGCTCCGCGCCGAGCGCGCCGGTCGCGCCGCGCGGGCCATTGTCGCGAAAGAACACGTACCGCGGGTTGTTCGCGAACAGCTCCTCGCGGCGCTCGGGATGAGCGGCGAGCCAGCGCCGCATCGCCGTCGCGGTCGCGTCGCCCTTCGCGAGCAGGCCTTCGTCCAGCATCACGGCGCCGACGCTGCGGTAGGCGAGGCCGTTCGTCCCCGCGAAACCGACGCGCATCGTCGTTCCATCGCCGAACTCGAGCCGACCGGAGCCCTGCACGTGCAGGAAGAAGCGCGCGACGGGATCGTCGACCCAGGCCAGCTCGAGGCCGAGGCCGTCGAGCACGCCGCCCGTGTCGATGTCCGCGCGCGTCGGCACGCGCCCGAGCCGTTTCCGCAGCGTTTCCATCTCGCCGTCCGCAGGAAGCCGGTAGAGCGGATAGCGGAAGCGCTCGTCCCTGTGCCGACCGGCCGCGAGCTTCGGTTCGAAGTAGCCGGTCACCTTGGCGGGCTCGGCGACGGGCACGGCGCGACAGGCCCGCGCGAGGCGCCGCGTGAGGTCGGCCGGGTCGGTCGCCGAACGCGCGATCCCCGCGACGTCGCGGGCGCTGCGCTCGAGGTCCGCGGTCGGGACCCGGCGGCCCGCGATCGTGACGTGGGTCTTCCTCGAAGGGTCCAGGGCCGCCGCGGTGCGCTCGGCCGCCAGCGCGAGCGAGGCCGGATCGAGGTCGTCGACGGCGGCGCCGATCACGCGATCCGCCGGAATCGAGATCCCGCGCAGCGGCGAGCAGCCGCCGGCGGCGAGCACGGCAAGGATCAGCGCCGCGACGAACCCGCGGTGGTCGGCAGGCGCGCGCGCACCGCTGTCCGCCTGCCTCCCTCCGACGCTCAAGCGGCTCCGTCCCGCCCGGCGTAGTGACGGTCGGCGGCCGCGATCGCCTCGCCGGCCGGCGGCGTGCGCCCTTCCCGGCGCAGTTCGGACTCGAGCGCGAGCAGCACGCGACGCACGTTCGCGGGCCGGCTCGACTCGCCCATCAACCCGATGCGCCAGACCTTGCCGGCCATCGGCCCGAGCCCGGCGCCGATCTCGATGCCGTGGTCGAGCAGCAGGCGGCGGCGCAGCGCGGCCTCGTCGATGCCGTCGGGCACGCGCACGCTGTTCAGCATCCAGAGCCGATGGCCTTCCTGCGCGGCGGCTTGCAGTCCCAGCGCCGCCAGGCCCGCGAGCAGCGCGTGATGGTTGCGCTCGTGACGGAGGTATCGGTCCTCGAGCCCTTCCTCGAGCACGATCGCGAGCGCCTCGGCCAGCGCGTAGACCATCGAGATCGGCGCCGTGTGGTGGTACAGCCGCTGGTTGCCGAAGTACGCGCCGAGCAGCGCGAGGTCGAGGTACCAGCTCTTCGGCTTCGACTTGCGCGCGCGGACCGCCTCCATCGCGCGCTCGCTCATCGTCACCGGCGAAAGGCCCGGCGGGCAGCTCAGGCACTTCTGCGTTCCACTGTACGCCGCGTCGATCGCGAGTTCGTCGACTCCGACGGGGCAGCCCCCGAGCGACGTGACGCAGTCGACGAGCAGCAGCGCGCCGGCCTCGTGCGCGACGCGGCTGATCTCGCGCAGCGGCTGCCACGCCCCGGTCGACGTCTCGGCGTGAACGACCGCCACGATCTTCGGCTTCGCGCAGCGACCGATCGCAGCCTCCACGTCGGCCGGATCGACGACCCGGCCCCACTCGACCTCGACCTTCTCGACGCGAGCGCCGAGCCGGGTGGCGACCTCGGCCATGCGCGTCCCGAAGACGCCGGCGACGACGACGACGACCTCGTCGCCGTCCTCGACGAGGTTCGCGAAGCAGGTTTCCATGCCGGCCGAACCGGTGCCCGAGATCGGAAGCGTGACGGCGTTGCTGGTGCCGAAGACGGTTCGCAGGTCGGCCTGGACCTTCTCCAGCAGCTCGAGGAAATACGGATCGAGGTGACCGACCAGCGGTTTCGACATCGCGGCGTAGACCCGCGAGTTCACCATCGAAGGACCGGGGCCGAGAAGCAGGCGGGAAGGCGGCTGGACGGTGCTCATGTGGCCCGATAGCGCGGGAGCGGACGCGAGGCCAATCGGAACTCCCGTCGTCGCGCCCCGGTGCGCGCACCGCGACCGGGGCGCGGTCGTCGCCGCGTGCGCGATCGTCGGCCGCTCCACGAACGCGGCTCCGGCGACACCCGGGCGCCGGCGCTCGCGCGGCCCGAGCGGGCTGCGAACGCACGACGAGAGAGCGCATCCGCCGCACATCGTCGTGGCGGCGAGGTTCCCCCCGCGCTCCGCCGCCCTGTATAACCGTCGTTCGGAGCCTCGTCGCCACGTGAACGAACCAGTCCAGGCCGTAACCGCCCGCACGAAACCGCGCGACGGCGTCGCACCGGCGCGTGCCCGCGTGTCGGCCGAGCTCGTCGCGTCGCTGAAGGTCGTCGTCGGCGACCGCGGCCTCGTCACCGGCCGCACCTCGCTGAAGGTCTACGAATGCGACGGCTACACGCTCGAGCGCGCCGCGCCCGGCCTCGTCGTGCTGCCCGAGACGACGGAGCAGGCGGCGCGCGTCGTCACGCTGCTCGCCGAGGCGGGCGTGCCGTTCGTCCCCCGCGGCGCCGGCACCGGCGTCTCGGGCGGTTGCCTTCCCGTCGGCGAAGCCGTCGTCGTCGGCACCTCGCGCCTGCGTCGCATCCGCAGCATCGACTGGGACAACCAGGTCGCGGAAGTCGAGGCCGGCGTCGTGAACCTCGAGGTGACGCGCCAGGTGGAAGGCCGCGGCCTCTACTACGCGCCCGACCCGTCGAGCCAGTCGGCCTGCACGATCGGCGGCAACGTCGCCGAGAACTCCGGGGGTCCGCACACGCTGAAGTACGGCGTCACGGTGAACCACCTGCTCGCCCTCGAGATGGTGCTGCCCGACGGCCAGGTGGCCTGGCTCGAGCGCGAGGCCGACACGCCCGGCTACGACCTCGTCGGCGTCGTGACCGGCAGCGAAGGCACGCTCGGACTCGTGACCGCCGCGCGCGTCCGGCTGCTCCGCAAGCCGGAGGCCGTGGCGACGCTGCTCGCGACGTTCCCGGGCGTCCTCGAGGCCAGCCGCGCGGTCTCGGCGATCATCGCCGCCGGCATCGTCCCGGCGGCGCTCGAGATGATGGACGCGCTCGTGATCGAGGCGGTCGAGGCCGCCTACCACTTCGGCTTCCCGGAGGACGCCGGCGCGGTGCTGCTGATCGAGCTCGACGGGCTCTCCGCCGGACTCGACGCGCTCGCGGCGCGGGTCGAGGAATGCTGCGAGGCCGAGGGGGCCACGAAGGTCCAGCGCGCCGCCACCGAGGACGAGCGCGCGTTGCTCTGGAAGTCCCGCAAGCGCGCGTTCGGCGCGATGGGCCGCCTCACGCCCAACTACTGCACGCAGGACGGCGTCGTGCCGCGCAGCCGCCTCCCCGAGATCGTCGAGCGCATCGCCGAGGTCTCCCGCCGCCACGACCTGCGCATCGCGAACCTGATGCACGCCGGCGACGGCAACATCCACCCGCTCGTGCTGTACGACGAGAGCGTGCCGGGCGAAGTCGAACGCGTGCTCGCGGCCGGCGACGAGATCCTGCGCGCCTGCCTCGAGCTCGGCGGCTCGATCACCGGCGAGCACGGCGTCGGGGTCGAGAAGCTCGGCCTGATGGCCGAGGCGTTCTCCGCGGAAACGCTGGCCGCGATGGCCGAGGTGCGCGCGGCCTTCGATCCGCGGGGACTCTGCAATCCGGACAAGGCGCTGCCGTCGTCGCGCTCGTGCGTCGAGGTCACGCGGCCGCGCCCGAGGGGCGGCGGATGAACGCGGCCGCTGCGCGCACGGTGCGCCCCCGGCTCGACCCGGCCTCGTTCCCGTCGCTCGGCCCGGGGCAGCTGCGTCCGGGACGGGACCCCGACGCGATCGACGACGTGCTGCCGCAGGCCGTGATCACGGCGCGCGAGAGCGCGCACGTCGTCGACGCGATCACCGAGGCCCGCGCGAAGAAGCTCGGCATCGTCACGAGCGGCGGCGGGACCCTGCTGCACGTCGGCGCGCTGCCGCGCGAGTACGACATCCGGCTGTCGATGACGGCGATCGGGCGCATCCTCGAGCAGAACCCCGAGGACATGACCGTGACCTGCGAAGCCGGCGTTTCGCTGTCGCGCCTGCAGCGCAGCCTCGCGAAGGCCGGCCAGCGCCTCGCGATCGACGCCGCGCGCGAGGACCGCGCCTCGATCGGCGGGCTCGTCGCGACCAACACGACGGGCGGGCTGCGCCACGCGTTCGGCCTGCCGCGCGACCTCGTGCTCGGGCTGACCGCGATCGACGGCTGCGCGCGCACGATCCGGGCCGGCGGGCGCGTCGTGAAGAACGTCGCCGGCTACGACCTCGTGCGACTGCTGTGCGGGTCGTGGGGCAGCCTCGCCGTGATCACCGAGCTGACGCTGCGCACGCACCCGCTTCCCGCGGCCTCGGCGACGCTGGTCTTCGAGTTCGTGTCGCCGGACGAGCTCGACGCCGCCCGGACGCGGCTGCTGGCCGAACCGCTGCCGATCGCGGCGCTCGACTTCGCCGTCGACACCACGGGTCCGACGACGCTGTGGATCCTCGTCGCGCGCATCGAAGGGACCGGCGAGGAAGTCTCCGACCAGGGCGACCGCGTCTGCGCGATCGTCGGTCGCGAGCCGGCCGACGCGGTCGAGGACTGGGAGAGTCCCGCGCACGTGGACGGCGAGGGCGGCGTGACGGTGCGGATCGCCGCGCAGCCGTCGCAGCTCGTCGGCGCCGTCCGGGGCGCGGTCGCGAAGCTGCGCGAGACGGCCGGTCGCCTGGCGCCGGCGGCGTTGCGCGTGGCCGGCCATCTCGGCGCCGGCGTCGCCCGCTTCCACGTCGGCGGCGACGACGACCCCGGTTCGCCGCTCGCCGCCGTCGCGCCGCTGCTCGCGGCCACCGCGCCCGGGCAGGCGATCCGCACGCGCGTGATCGAGCGCGCTCCCGCGGCGATCAAGGCCGCGCACGAGGTCTGGGGGGCGCCGCCGGCGTCGCTTCCGTTGATGCGGCAGATCAAGCGACGCTTCGATCCCGACGACGTGCTCGCACCCGGCCGCTTCGTGGGAGGGCTGTGAGGCGATGAGCGAGCGGTCGCCGAACGTCGCGCACGCGCCCGGCCTGCCGTGCGTGCACTGCGGGTTGTGCCTCGACACCTGCCCGACCTACCGCGTGCTCGGCACCGAGGCCGACTCGCCGCGCGGCCGCATCTGGATCATGGAGGGCGTCGCGCGCGGCGAGCTGGAACTCGACGACCAGGCGGCGCTGCACCTCTCGCGCTGCCTCGGCTGCCTCGCGTGCGAGAGCGCGTGTCCGTCGGGAGTGTCCTACGGGCGCCGGCTCGAGGAGTTCCGGCCGCGCCTGGCCGAGCGCGGCGACCCCGCGCCGGGCTGGAAAGAGGCGGCGCGCCGCGTGTACACGAACGACGCCGCCGTCGACGCCGGGCTTCGCGCCGCGTCGCTGCTCGACCGCGCCGGACTCGGCGGCCTTCGGCGAAAGCTTCCGGGACTCGGGCTGCTGCCCGGCGTCGCGGGAGCCTCGCTCGGCGACGCCGACGCCAACGTGACGCCGCTTCGCCGCAGTCGCGTCGCGCAGCCGCTTCGCCCGCGGGCGCGCGTCGCGGTGCTGACCGGATGCGTCGGCGACCGGCTCGCGCCCGCCATCAACCGCGACACCGTCGAAGTGCTGCAACGCAACGGCCTCGAGGTCGTCGAGGTCGCCGGCCAGGGTTGCTGCGGCGCGCTCGCGTTGCACGCCGGCCTGTCCGCCGAAGCGGAGGACCTGGCGCGCGCGAACGCGAAGGCGTTCTCCGTCGCCGACGTCGATTTCGTCGTCACGACCGCGGCCGGTTGCGGCGCGATGCTTCGCGACTATGCGCACGTGCTGCACGGCAGCGAGGAAGAACAGGCCGCGCTCGAGCTCGCCGGCGCCAGCCGCGACGTCTCGGAGCTTCTCGTCGAACTGGGGTTCGACGAGCCGTCGCGACCGCTCGACGTCGGTGTCGTCGCCTACCACGACGCCTGCCACCTGCTGCACGCGCGCGGGATCTCGTCGGCGCCCCGGCGGATCTGCGCCGCCGCGACGGGACGCGAGCCGGTCGATCTCGGCGAGAACGCGATCTGCTGCGGCAGCGCCGGCAGCTACAACCTCGAGCACCCCGCGATCTCCGCCGAGCTCGGCGCACGCAAGGCTTCGCTCGCGCGCGACCGCGAGGCGGGCGTCGTCGCCGTCGGCAACGTCGGCTGCCTGCTGCAGATCGCGCAGGCGCTCGAACTGGCCGGGGTTCGCGCCCAGGTCCGGCACCCGGTGCAGCTGCTCGCCGAGGCCTACCGGCGGTCCGCCGACCCCGCCTGACGGGGGACTGCTTCCGTGATCCGCCGGCCTCTCGAGGGCCCGGCGTTCCGGCGGGATGGCACGCGCGACGCGTTCGCGCATCATGGCCGCAACACGAACCCAGGAACCAAGGGAGGCACCCATGGAACTCGCCATCACCTGCATCGGCCTTCTCGCCCTGATCTGCCTCGGGCTGGGACTGCGCGTCTCGATGCTGCGCGGCAGCAGCGGACGCGCGATCGGCTGCAACGACGACCCGGCCGATCCGCTCTACAAGGCGATCCGCGCGCACGGCAACGCCTGCGAGTACACGCCGATCCTCGCGATCCTGATCCTCGCGCTCGCGATCGAGGGCTACGGCTGGTTCACGAACCTGCTGTTCCTGTCCGCCGTCGCGGTGCGCGCGCTGCACGCCGCCGGCATGCTGCTCTCGCCGACGCTCGAGCAGGGCCACCCGCTGCGCTTCGCCGGCGCCCTCGGGACCTACGTGGTCGGCATCCTGATGGCGCTGGACGCGGTGTTCTGAGGGGCCGTCGCGAGGTCGTTCAGCCGGTTCACGAGTTGGCGCAACCGGCCGACCCCGTGCTGGTCGAACGCGAGCGCGAGGCGCGGGAGGTCGAGCGTCTCGGGCTCGTCCGCCTCTTCCTTCATCGCGCCGATGCGGCGGATGCGGCGACCGCCGAGGATGTCCGCGAACTCGTCGCCGAGGATCGCGACGACGTCGTCGCCGACTTCGTGGCTGAGCCGCACCACCGTCGTGCCGCGGATCGTCCGCATCGAGTGGAACACGCGGTAGAAACGCGTGATCTCGTCGATCGCCTCGTCGATGTCGTGCGTGATGCGGTACAGCGAGTGGTCCTGCGGGCTGATCAGCCCGCGCCCGAGCAGGTCTTCCTTCACGAGGCGTTCCCAGGACTCCCAGTACCCGCTTCCCGGCACGTCGACGCAGACGATCGGCACCAGGCGCGCCTTGCCCGTCTGCACCAGCGTCAGCGTCTCGAAGCCTTCGTCGTGCGTGCCGAAACCGCCGGGAAACAGCACGACCGCCGAGGCCTCCTTCAGGAAGAACAGCTTGCGCGTGAAGAAGTATTTGAACTCGAGGAGCTTCGGGTCGCCACGCAGCGGCTCGAACGGCTGCTGCTCGAACGGCAGGCGGATGCCGACCCCGAAGCTGCGCCCGGTGCCCGCGCCCTCCACCACCGCCCCCATGATGCCGGGGCCGCCGCCGGTGATGACCATGAAGCCGGCCTCGGCGATGCGCCGGCCGAACTCGACCGCAAGCCGGTAGACCGGCTCGTCCGGGCCCGTTCGCGCGGATCCGAACGCGGTGACCTTGCGCGGCCCCGCGGCCCACGGCCGGAAGATGTCGAGCGCGCGCCGCATCTCGGCGAAGGCCGCCGCGACGAGCTTGAGGTCGGCCACGTCGGTTCCGTCGGCGACCAGCCCGATCGCATCCTCGACGAGCGCTTCGAGGAGCCGCTTGGCGCGCGGGTCGGCGTGGCCCAGGTGGGCGGACTCGAGGCGCTCCATCAGCGCGGCGTGCACGGACGCGGGTTCACGGGTCTGGCTCATGGGGGTATCGCGCGTCATTGTGGACGTACTCGCGGTCTGCACCAAGTCGAAAGCCCCCGCAGCGGCCGGCCGACCTGCCCGAGCGGCCCGTCCTGCCGGATGCATCGCGAACACGCCATGGCTAGCATCCCGCCGCCTCGCGCGTCGCGCGAGGCGGGTCCGCCGCGATGAGCCATTCCGCCACCAAGAGCCTGCTCCTGCGCTTCCTGGTCTACGCCGCCCTGATCGCCGGGACGTACGAGTGGATCGTCGTCGCGGTGCGGCGCAACGGCGCGAGCTGGCTGGTGCGCGACGACGGCCCGGTCGAGATCACCCAGCTGCTGGTGGCCCTGTCGACCGCCGTGCTGTTCTGGCTGCTTTCCCGGGAGCGGCCCCGCGCCGCCGACCTGCTTCGGTTCCTCGCAGCGCTGTCGCTGATCGCGTGCGCGCGCGAGCTCGACAACTTCACCCTCGAGCTCGGCTCCCGCGACGCCTACAAGTGGATGGCCGCCGTGCCGCTCGCATGGGCGCTCTCGATCCTGCTGCGCGCGCGCGGCCGGTTGCTCGACCAGCTGGCCTCGTTCTCGCGCAGCTCGGCGTTCTCGCTACTGCTCGCCGGATTCCTCGTCGTGACGGTCTACTCGCAGATCCTCGGCCAGAAAGTGCTGTGGATGGCGATGCTCGACGAGAGCGTCTACCGGCCGGTGAAAACCCTCGTCGAGGAATGCTCCGAACTGCTCGGCTACCTGCTGATGCTGTTCGGAGCCGTCGAGGCCGCCGTCGCCGAGTCCGACGAGGAGCCGGCATGAGCGTCGCGCCGGCGGACGCCGTGCGCACGTCCACGGCAGTCGGGGTTTCCCTTCTCGCGCACGCGACGCTGCTGGCCGCGTTGGCCGGCCGCGCGATCGTCGAGCTCGAGATCGCGCCCGCGCCGATCCTCGTGTCGTTCGTCCAGCCGGCGGCCGTGACCGCGGGCCCCGGGGAACGGGCGCCCGAACTGCGCTCCGCCGCGGGCGCCGCCATGCTGTCGGCCCCCGGCCCCGCACCGGTACCCGAAGTCGCCGAGCCCGAGATCACGGCGCCGCCGGTGATCCCGACGCCGGCCCCGGCGCCGCCGGTCGCGAACAAGCCGCCCGTCCCGAGATCCTCGAAAATCGCGGCGAAACCGAAGGCTTCGCCGCCGGCCGCCGCCTCCACGGCGGCGGCCGGCGCGGCGACGGCGACGGGAGCCGGCTCGGCGGCTTCAGCGGGCGGCAGCGGGAACGACACGCGCGCGACGGCGCCGGCCTGGGCGCCGACGGCGCGCGTGCGGTACGAGGAGCTGCTCTTCGCGTGGATGGAACGCCACAAGCAGTACCCGCTGCTCGCCCAGCGCCGGGGCCTCGAGGGCCGCGGCGCGGTGCGGGTCCGGATCGGCCGTGACGGTCGCGTGCTCGAGCGCTCCGTGTCGCACAGCACCGGTGAGACGATGCTCGACCAGGCCGCCCTCGAGATGGTTCGCCGCGCGAACCCGTTTCCAGCCGTTCCTTCCGAATACGCCGGCGACTCCTTCGAATTCGTCGCGCCGATCGAGTATCGCCTGAGGTGAAGGTCGCCCGCTGCGACCGGGGAGAACCGAACGATGTCCGAATCCCAGGGCTCGACCACGTGGAAGCGCTGCGGCGTCTGCAAGCACGAACTCGGCTTCGAGGCCGAGTACTACGAGTGCAGCGTCTCGACCTGCAACGGCGGCCGCAACCATCCCGTGTTCTGCTCCGTCTCGTGCTGGGAGCAGCACGTGCCCGTCCTGCGTCACCGCGACGCCTGGGCCGAACAGAAGCGATCGCCGTCGCACGCGCAATGGGAAGCAGGCCAGGCCGCCGCTTCCGGAGCGGGCGCGGCGCCGCCCGCCCCTCGCCGCATCGTCGTGGCCGCGTCGGCCGCGCCGAGGAAGCCGGACGCGGGCGTTCCCGAGGACATCCTCGTCGTCGCGTCGAAACTGAAGGCCTACGTCCGTGCGCGCGCCGGCATGAACACGTCGGAGGCCGTGATGGAAGAGCTCTCGCACCTCGTGCGCGGGCACGCCGACCGCGCGATCGAGCGCGCGCGAGCCGACGGCCGGAAGACCGTCATGGACCGCGACTTCCGCGACGAGTGACCGCGAACCGCGGCGCGCCCGGCCGCTTAGGCGCGAATGCTGGTCCGGCTTCCGTCCGGCCCCCGCGTCTCAGCCGAGCCCGCCGACGATCTCCGGGATCTGTTCGAACCGCTGCGCCGACAGCGGCGTCACCCCACACATCGGCCCCATCCCGATGAAATGCAGGCCCGCGGCGACCGCGGCCTCGTGATCCGTCGCCTGGTCGCCGACGTAGACGGCGTCGCGCGCCGCGACTCCGAAGTGGTCGATGCAGTGCAGCAGCATGTCCGGGTGCGGCTTCGGCCGCGCGACGTCGAGCACGCCGACGGCGAGATCGAACAGCGCGCGCAGCCCGAAGAAGTCGACCACGCCCTGCGTCGTCTGGCCGCGGTTGGTCGCCATCGCCGTCGCGTACCGCGTCCGCAGGGTCGCGAGCGTCTCGCGCAGGAGCGGTTTCGGCTGCATCAGCGGGAAGAACGGCGCGTAACTGGTCGAGCGGCCGATCTCCTTCACGCGCGCGAGCATCTCCGGCTGCCCGCCGAACAGCTTCTCGAACAGCTGGGACGACGCGAGCGAATGATACGCGGCCTCCGCGGATTCCGGCACCGGCGGCGCTCCGGCCTGGCGAAGCACCTCGCGATAGAAGGCGAGGTTCGCGGGCTCGGAGTCGAACAGCACTCCGTCGCAGTCGAAAACGACGAGCCGGATCGTCATGCGACCGCTGCGTCCGCAACCACGAGGTCGAGGCGTTTCTTCCAGGCCGCGCGCCGCGCCGCGCGCTCGTCGGCCGACACGGCCGGCTCGAAGACGCGATCCGCGTCGAACTGCGCGGCGGCTTCCTGCGGCCACAGACCGACGCCGAGCGCGGCTAGGCGCGCGGCGCCGAGCGCGGCGCCGTCGGTGTAACGCGAGCGCTCCACCGGGATGCCGAGCAGGTCCGCTTGCGCCTGCATCAGGAAGTCGTTGCGGCTGGCGCCGCCGTCCGCCCTCAGGGTCCGCGGCGCGGTCACGCCTTCGGCGATGCTGTCGGCCACGTCCGCCACGCGCTGCGCGACGCCTTCGAGCATCGCGCGCACGACGTGCGCGCGAGTCGTGCCTCGCGAGAGGCCGCCGATCGTCGCCTTGGCCTGGGCCAGCATCATCGGCGTCCCCAGCCCCTGGAACGCCGGCACCGCCCAGACGCCTCCGCTGTCGTCGACGCTGGCGGCGAGTTCCGCCGTCTGGCTCGCGTCCTCGACGATGCCGAGACCGTCGCGCAGCCACTGGATCGCGGCGCCCGCCGTGACGACCTGCCCCTCGAGGCTCAGCACCGTGCGGCCGCCGTAGCGCCAGGCGACGATCGGGTACGTCCCGGTGCCGCCGAACGCGACGGATTCCCCCGAGTTCACCGTGATCATCGCGGAGGTGCCGTACGAGCACTTCGCCTGGGACAACTCGACGCAGCCGAGGCCGAACAGCGAGGCCTGCTGGTCGCCGGCCATGCCGGCCAACGGGATCTCCGCGCCGACGGCGTCGCTCCTGGTGCGCGCGATCTCGCCGCTCGAATCCACCAGCCGTGGGAGGATGTCGCTCGACAGCTCCATGGCGGCGAGCGGGCCCTCGTCCCAGTCGTTCTGGAAGTACGAGTACAAGCCGGTCGGGCTCGCGTTGCCGTGGTCGCTGACGTTCACGTCGCCGCAGAGGCAGGCGGCCAGGAATGCGTTCGGCGTGCCGAGGCGCAGCCGTCCCGCGGCGCGCGCCTCCACGGCTTCCGGAACGTTCTTCACGATCCACTCGGCCTTGGAGGCCGCCATCATCGGCGTGATGTAGAGGCCCGCGGCCTGCAGCTCGAGGCAGCGCGCGGCCGTGCGCGTGTCCTGCCAGATGATCATCGGCGACAGCGGGCGTCCGCTCGGGCCGTCCCACGCGACGATGGAGGAGCGCTGGTTGGTCAGGCCGATCGCGGCGACTTCAGCGGCTTTCACGCCCGCGGCGGCGAGCGAGGCCTCGAACACCTCGCGTGTCGCCCGCCAGACCTCGGCGGGGTCCTGTTCCATCCACTGCGGCCGCGGGTATCGGCTCACGATCTCGCGATACGCGGAAGCGACCTCCGCGCCGTGTTCGTCGAACAGGGCCGCCCGCACGCCGGTCGTGCCGGCGTCGATTCCCATCACGAAGCGCGCCATCTCCCTCTCCCGCCGTCAGAGGTCGACGAGCGCGCCGGGGTTCATGATCCCGTGCGGGTCGAACGAACGCTTGAGCGCGCGCAGCAGCTCGACGCCCTCGCCGAGCTCGCGCCGCAGCCATTCCTTGCGGACGCGGCCGATGCCGTGGTGGTGCGCGATCGTGCCGCCGAGTTCGATCGTGGTTTCGATCGTCGTGCGCCAGGCCGCATCGTAGATCGCGATCGCCCTGGCCGGGTCGGCCTCGGCCGCGACGAACGTGAAGTAGATGTTCGCGCCCTGCGTGTAGCAGTGCGAGACGTGCCCGGACATCGCGAACACGCCGTCGACCTTCGCACCGCGTTCGTTCACGGTGTCGAACAGGTCGCCGATGCGGTCCCAGCCGATCGCGACTTCGATCGTGTCGGCGACGAGCCCCTGGGCGAGCAGCTTCTCGAACGACGGCACGTGGTTGCGGTGCTCGAGCCAGCTCTGGACCGGCGCTTCGCCGCGATCCACGGCGCCCTGCGCCATCGCGATCGCGTGCGTGGCGGCGGACTCCGCCTCGATGCGCTCGGGGTGCCCCTCGCTCATCAGCAGGAGGACGGGGCTGCCGGCCCCTTCGATCGTGAAGTTGCGACCGGCCTCGGTCGCGTCGTACAGGCGCGTGACCGCCGGGGTCCAGCCCGCGCGCAGAATCAGGCGGAGCGCCTCGAGTCCCGAGCGCAGGCTCGGAAGGCTGTAGGCGCGCCCGATCGTCTTCGGCGCCGCGGGATGGATGCGGAACGTGAGTTCGGTGAACACGCCGAGCGTGCCTTCGCTGCCGAGGAACAGGTGCTTGAGGTCCGGACCCGTCGCCGAGCGCGGCACCGGCGGAAGCGTCATGAGTTCGCCCGACGGCAGCGCGACCTCACAGCCGAGCAGCATCTGCTCGATGTTGCCGTACAGCGTCGAGAGCTGGCCGGACGCGCGCGTCGCGCACCAGCCCCCAACGCTGGAGATCGCGATCGATTGCGGCCAGTGGCCCATCGTGTAGCCGCGCGCGGCAAGCGCCTCCTCGAAGTCCGAGCCCCGCATGCCGGGCTGGACACGCGCCGTCAGCGAGGTTTCGTTGACCTCCAGCAGACGATCCATCCGGCCGAGGTCGAGCACGATCTCCGGCCCTTGCGCCAGCACCGCGCCGCAGACGCCGGAACCGAGGCCGTAGGGCACGACGGGGGTTCGCGTGCGGCTCGCGAACGCGAGAACCGCCGCGACCTCTTGCGCCGACGACGGACGCACGAGCACGGCGGCCCGCGGGGGACCCGAGACGCGCGACTGGAGCAGCGACCGCATCCAGTAGTCGCGGCTCTTCGCCTCGATCGACGCGTGGTCGGTCAGGATCTCGAGGCCGTGGACCTCTCGTGCGAGCGAGCCGGCCAGGTCGCCGGCGTTCGTGGAACTCATCGTGTGTCCTCCTGTTCGATCCCGGGCGGCCGCCGCGGCGTTTCCCGGCTGCCGTCGTGCGTTCCGTTCGTTCTCCAGCCGTCGCGGCCCGGTCAGGCCGAGCGCACCGTAGCCAGTTCCGCTCGCCACTGCGCGACCGGCCGTTCGGCTTCCTCGCGCACACGAGCCTCGTCCCAGCCGAGCAGGCCGCCCAGCGTGCGCGCGACTTCCGGCGCGGCGTCGATCGCCGCCTGCGTGTCGAACATCGCCACGCGGCAGCGCCGCCGCAGCACGTCGTCGACACCCGCAACCATCTCGTGATGCACGGCGTACTCGACCTCGGCGTACGTGAGCTCGTCGAGGCCGGCCACGCGGTCGGCGAGGGCGGGGCGCTCCCGGATCATCTCGAGGATCGCGTGGGCGGCGACGCCGTAGGTGGACCAGAGCCGCTTCTCGAGCGGCTCGTCGCCGAGCGGCGTCGTGGCTGCACGGGCGGACTCCTGTTCCTCGCGCGATCCTCCGGCCAGCGGCACCTCGGCCGAGTCGACGGTCGCGTCGACCGCCCGGCCGAGCAGCTTGACGACCTCGGCGCAGACGCGCTCGGACATGCGCCGGTAGGTCGTGAGCTTGCCGCCGGCGATCGCGACGACCGGGCCGGGGCCGACCACGATCTCGTCGCGGCGCGATATCTCCGATGGCGCCTTGCCGTCCTGGGCGAGCAGCGGGCGGACGCCAGACCAGGTCCCGATGACGTCCGAGGCTTCGAGCCGGTCGGCGAACGTGCCGGCCACGGAATCGAGAAGGTAACGGGCGTCCCCGGCCGACACGCCGGGCTCTTCGGCCACCCCTTCGTAGTGGGTGTCGGTGGTGCCGATGTAGACGCAGCGCCCGCGCGGAACCACGAAGGTCGAACGGCCGTCGGGCGACTTGAGCACGACGCTGTGCCGCACCGGCAACCGGGTATGAGGTACGACGAGGTGGATGCCGCGCGTCAGCTGGAGCCGGGTCCCGGCCGCCGTGCCGGCCGACGCCGTCGCCATGCCCTGCACGCGCTCGAACCAGGGGCCGCCCGCGTTGACGAGGCTGCGCGTGCGCACGACCAGCGAACCGCCGCCGAGGACGTCGCGGACGGTCACGCGAAGCCCCGCGGGATCGGCCTCGACGCCGGTCACCTCCGAGTAGTTCGCCACGAGCGCGCCGCGCGAAGCCGCTCCCTGGACCGTCTCGAGCACGAGCCGGGCGTCGTCGGTCAGGTACTCCTGGAAGACGACGGACCCGGCCAGCGGCGACGGCCGCAGCCCCGGCTCGCGCTCGAGGGTCTGCTCGCGGTCGTAGACCTGATAGCGGTCCCCGGCTTCGTCGCCGGCCAGTTTCTCGAACGTCCAGACGCCGGCCTGCATCTTCAACCGCCCGGCGAGCGAGGCCGTCGGCATCATCATCCAGAGCGGCTCGGCCAGATGGGGCGCGAGACGCCGCAGGACGGCGCGTTCGCGGGCGGCCTCGCGGACCAGGCCGACATCGCCCTGGGCCAGGTACCGAAGTCCGCCGTGGATCAGCTTCGAGGAGCGACTGCTGGTCCCGGACGCGAAATCCCCCTTCTCGACGAGGACCGTCGCGAGGCCCCGCAGCGAGGTCTCGCGAGCCACGCCGGCGCCCGTGATGCCGCCGCCGACGACCAGGACGTCGGCCACGTCGCCGGCGGCGCGTTCGAGGTTCTTTCGCCGCAGGAAAAGATCGAAGGTCGCGGGAGGCACGCTGCCGCGTACTTCCGAGCCTGTGGGGAGTCAACAAGATTGCCGGCCGCCCCGCCGCGACGTTGCCGACGCGCGAGATCCTCCGGACCGGCATCTTGCAAAACTGCATGACGCCTCGCATCATATTGAAAACACGTAGATTTTCGTTGACAGGCGGGAACACGTTTCAGTAAGAAGCGGGGCCTGCCGGCCACCGGCCGGCCAGACTCGCATGGCGTCTCCGCTTCGTCGTAAACCTGCCTCCAATGGGTTGCTCCGCATCTCGGACCTTTCCCGCGAGACGGGTGTCTCGACCGCCACGATCAAATTTTACATCCGCGAAAAACTTCTCCCTGCGCCGACCGTGAAGACGGGCCGCAACATGGCCTACTACGACCGGTCGTTCGTCACCCGGATCCGGTTCATCAAGGAGCTGCAGCAGAAGCGCTTCCTGCCGCTCGACGTGATCAAGGCGATCCTGGACCAGAACGACTCGATCATCAGTCCGCGCGAGGTCGACACGCTCCTCGGTCTCGAAGGGACCTTCTACGAGGCGATCCACTTCACACCGGGGCAGTTGCCGATGACGGTCGAGCAGGCCGTCGAGCGCTTCCATATCCCGTCCGAGGAGATCGAGTTCGCCGTGCGGCTGGGTGCGCTGGAGCCGATCGAGCGCGGCGGCATGCGCTACCTCGAGGGCGACGACCTGCTGATGCTCGAGACGATGGCGGAGCTCGAGCAGGCCGGGCTCCGCCAGGACGTGATCCCGCAGCAGGTTTCGCTGCCCATCTACGTCGACGCCGTCGAGAAGCTCGCGCGCGAGGAACTGAAGATGTTCTCGCGCGCCGTGACCGGAAAGGTCGAGGACGGCCAGGTCGCCACGATGGCGCTGGCCGGCGTCAAGCTGGTGGAGCGCTTCATCGTGCTGCTCCGGCGCAAGGTGCTGCTCCGGCTGATCCAGGAGCTGCGCCAGGAAAAGGAAGAGGGGAAGAAGGCGAAGGCGGCCGGCTGAAGGCCGGTGGGTTGGTTTCGGTTCGCAACGCGTGGTCCCGGAGGGATCGGGCCGCGCCGCAGAAAGAGGGGAACATGAGCCAGGCAGCTGCAGCAACCGCCCCCGGCGCATCGCCGGAACCGCGGAAATCCAAAACGGTTTGCGTCGAGGACCCGGCCACGAAGATGGTCGAGCCCGACACGATGACTCCGCTTCAGTATTACGACCGCGTCTTCGCCGAGGCCTCTCTGGTCCCGGAGAAGCGGCTCATGCTGGCGGTCCTCGAGGACGCCATCGCGTCCTTCCAGCGCGCGTTCATCCAGCCGCGCGCCCTCCTCGAGGACTCCGAGGACTTCGATGTCGAGGCGTGGCTCGAATCCGACGACATGAGCTGGCCGTTCTCGTTCGCGAGCATTTGCCAGGCGCTCGACATGGAGCCGGCCTACCTGCGGACCGGACTCGCGGACTGGCGCTCTCGCGCCCAGCGCGAAGGGATGAAGGGACAGGTCTACCGCTTCCCGTTCCGTCGCGTGAACGGAAGGCGCCACAGCATCAACGCCAAGCGCGAGCGCAAGCGGGTCCGCCACGCCAAAGCCGGCTGATTCCGCGTTCTGTTCGCCGCTCTCCAGGGGCGCAGCCGCTACCGGCTGCGCCCCTTTTCTTTTGAAACCCGTCGCTTTCCGTCGCGAAACCCTGCACGGGCCGGGAACCGGGCTGGTCGAGGGACCACGATCATCCCTCGTCCGGCACGGCCCGTGGCGAGGCCTCCTGCCCATCGCGGCATAGGTGACTTTGCTCACGCTTCGCACCGCAAAAGCGCTCGCGCGGGCCGATTGCGGTCTTCCGCCCTGCTGAAGAGGATATACATTGCGGTAAGTTCTCAGTCCGTCGCCGGCGCGCGTCGGACGAGCAGTCCGGGGTTTTGTTACACCGGCTGTGGCTTCAAGGGGGAGCGCCGACATGTCGGATTCACCGAACAGCACGGTCCTGGAGATCCTGGCGAGAAGCCGGGTGTTCCAGCCCGTTCCCTCCGGGGACCTCGAGAAGCTCTCGTCGCACTGCACCCACCAGCGCTTTCGCCGAGGGGAGTTGATCATGCAGTACGGAGAGCCCGGCGACTGCCTCGCAGTGGTCGGCCGCGGACGCATCAAAGGAACCGTTCCCGCGCCGAACGCCGATGGGGAGTTTCTTCTCAGCTTGTTCTGGTCGGGCGACTGTTTCGGCGAGGTGGCGGTGTTCGACCAGCGGGCCAGGGCTGGAACCGCGACCGCCGTGACCGAATGCGAGGTGGTGTTCATCCCGCGCGGCGAATTGCTGGCGCTCTTGGAGAAACGCCCGGTCGCCGCGATCCGTCTCGTGGAATCCGTCTGCGAGAAACTGCGAATCGCCGTCGAACTCAGCCTGAGCCTTCGTTTCCTCGACGTGCCCTCGCGGCTGTACCGTCGATTGCTGCACCTCAGCCGCTTCGACGC